>NZ_SNUY01000003.1:52223-136396 GCF_004376175.1 Halalkalibacterium halodurans
CCAGTTTACCGAGCACTGAAAGACTTGAAAGGCTTTTAAAAGCCCTAAGATTCTTAACAGAGGAGAACCCTAACATTCTGAATTCGCTTACACTCATGAGAATGGAAAATATTCCTCCCACAAAAGGTTGACACAATCAAAGGGTGAATCGAGGTTTATCGAGACAGAGGAAATGTGCTATAATACTGGAAGAATTATTTTTTTAGCATAAAAAATTGACATCAAGGAAGGATGCAAGGGTCTGACCGGTCCTTGCATGGAAGATGGGGGACGCTTAAATGGTACGGATGAATCACCTGAATGACAAAGTGAACGAGATAAAAGATAACTTTTATGGGCTCATTGGCCATGCCTATCTTGAAAAGTACATAACGAAACCGATTGTGGATGAGGACAAGCTCCGCTTTTTATATACGATGCTAGCGGAAAAATTGCCGAAAAAAGATACAAAACTATTTACGCTGTCCGCGCTGCTTGTGGATGCGGCCCTCGAAATCCATGAAGCAGTCTCCCTTCATAACATTCAAACCGACCCAATCAAAAAAAATCGTCAGTTAAATGTGTTAGCTGGTGACTACTATAGTAGTCTCTACTATTACTTGTTAGCAGATAGTCGTCACTTGCCGATCATTCAAGTTTTTAGCCATTCAATTCAAGAAATCAATGAGTATAAAATGAAGCTCTATGATGGGAAAAACATTGACTTTGACGAAGTAAAAAACAATGTTGACAAGGTTGATACATTTTTATTGCAAAACTTAGCAGAGCACTTTCAACTCACGACATGGAAAAAAGCAATTTCAGTGTTCTTCCATCTTAAACGTTTAGTACATGAGCGAGAAGCATGGATCAATGGGAAGGCGACACCGCTTATGAAAGCGATTGTGACCGAACTGTTCGGTTCAAATCGACCTGTGGATGAGTTGAAAAAGGACGATCAGCTTCAAGTACTGGAGCTTTGGGAAGAAAAGGTGGAAGAAGGGAAGGATCATCTCCTTGAGCATGTAAAAGCTCTTCTTCCAAAGTTTGAGCGATTTTTCGTTGATCACTTGAACGATCTGTTCGGACCTGATTACATTCATGAAAAAGTAGCGGAAGAAGGGTAGGACATGACAGAAACGAAAGAAGAGCGAGTGCACCAAGTATTCGAAAAAATATATAAGCGTTATGATGTAATGAATTCTGTCATCAGTTTTCAGCGACACAAAGCATGGCGCAAAGACACGATGAAACGAATGAATGTGCAAGAAGGGCAGTCAGCCTTAGACGTTTGTTGTGGAACCGCTGATTGGGCGATCGCCCTCGGGAAGGCGGTTGGACCTACAGGCCATGTGGAAGGATTAGATTTTAGCGAAAATATGCTGAGCATCGGTAAGAAAAAAATTGCGGATGAAAGGCTAGACCATGTTTTTCTTCGCCATGGAAATGTAATGGAGCTTCCGTATGCTGATGATACGTTTGACTTTGTCACGATCGGGTTCGGGTTGCGGAACGTTCCCGATTATATGCAAGTGTTAAGAGAAATGACGCGCGTGACAAAGCCCGGGGGCAAGGTAGTCTGCTTGGAAACCTCTCAGCCAACCATTCCCGTATTTAAGCAATTATACTTTTTTTATTTCCGGCACGTCATGCCGCTCTTTGGAAAAATGTTCGCTAAAAGCTATGACGAATATTCGTGGTTACAAGAGTCAACTTTGTCTTTCCCAGGTCGTGACCGATTAGCCCAGATGTTTAAAGAAGTTGGCCTTACGGACGTGCAGGTAAAACCTTATTCAGGTGGTGCTGCAGCGATGCATCTTGGTGTGAAGGAAAGCTTTGACGAAGAATCGAGGAACGTAACGTGTTAAATAAAATAAAGATTATACTAGAAATGATCAAGTTCGAGCACACGGTTTTCGCATTGCCGTTTGCTTATTTTGGGATGATCTTAGGCTCACATGTTGTCCTAGGGCATTGGCCTTCCCTTACAACCTGGATTTGGATCACGTTAGCAATGGTAGGTGCTAGAAGTGCGGCAATGTCCTTAAATCGGGTGATCGATTGGAAAATCGATAAAGGGAATCCGCGAACCGCTGGACGAGCCATTCCGGCAGGTCTCGTCTCCCGTGTGGAAGTAAGTATCTTTATTATCGTTTCATTTGTTCTTTTGTTTGTTGCGGCATTCCAGCTAAACATACTGGCTGTTTATCTATTGCCGGTCGCTGTCTTTTTTCTTGTAATCTACTCGTACACGAAGCGATTTACGTGGGCATGTCATTTAATTCTTGGCATGACGATCGGGATTGCCCCACTCGGCGGTTGGGTTGGGGCAACAGGTACATTGTCATGGGATGCATTATTCCTTTTTATCGCCGTCGCTCTTTGGACCGCTGGATTCGATGTTATTTACGCTACTCAGGATGCCGAGTATGATCGTGAGCACGGATTAAACAGCATTCCGAGTCGATTTGGAATTAAGCGAGCTTTGCTAATGGCAAAAGGATTTCATATCATAAGCTTTTCCGCATTTTTAACACTGTTTTTCATAACAGAGCTCGGATGGCTCTACTTTATCGGTGTGTTGATTGCTGGTGGGATTATGGTGTATGAGCACTCGCTTGTAAAAGCAGATGATCTATCAAAAGTAGATGTGGCCTTTTTTACGATGAACGGAATCTTAAGCATGGTCTTATTTGTTTTTACGTTAGGAGATATGTTTATATGACAGTGTATAAAGGCATTTATACCGTCGGGATAACAGGAGCAAGCGGAGCGCAATATGGAATACGTCTCGTACAAGAGATGAAAAAAAAGGGATATAAGGTCCACTTAGTGATCACAGAAGCCGGCTGGCAAGTTTTTCGAGAAGAACTGCTCATCCAAACAGACGATCGAAAAATGGTGATTGATGAGCTGTTTGCGGCTGGCGATGGTGAAGTAAGCTTCCACCAGTTGGATGATTATACTGCGCCGATCGCAAGCGGTTCCTATCAAAATACGGGGATGATTATAATTCCGTGCTCGATGGGAACCCTTTCCGGCATTGCGCAAGGAGCGTCAGGGAACTTATTAGAGCGAACAGCCGACGTCATGTTGAAAGAGAAACGCCGCCTCGTCATCGTTCCAAGGGAAACGCCGTTAAATCAAATTCATTTGGAAAATATGCTGAAGCTATCGAAAATGGGGGTAACAATTTTACCTGCCATGCCAGGGTTTTATCAGCTACCAAAAACAATGGATGACCTGATTGATTTCGTTGTCGGTAAAGCACTTGACCAGCTCGGGATTGAACACGAGCTGTTTACGAGATGGGGTGAAGAACGTGACAATCACAGTCGGTGAAATAAAGTATACGAATGCTTTCCCCTTTTTTTACTATGTAGATCGAAATAAATTACTTGAAAAGGATTGCCATTTTCTCATTCAAACGCCAGCGACTTTAAACCGTGAAATGAAAGCTGGTCGAATTCAAGTGGGTCCTATCTCTTCATTTGCCTATGCGGAAAATGTAGATGAGTTCGTGTTGATGCCAAATTTATCGGTCTCGGCAAACGGGCCTGTCGGTTCCATTTTCCTCTATACGAAACGTCCAATAGAGGAGTTAGAAGGAAGTCGTATTGCATTAACAACAACTTCTGCCACTTCCGTTCACTTACTAAAAATTTTGCTCAAACAATATGTCGAGGTCAACGTGACATATGACGAAATGGACCCTTCCTTTGATGAGATGATGCAAGACCATGATGGCTGTCTTCTTATTGGTGATGAAGCGATCGTCACCTCTTGGCGGGAAGAGGTTGAGACATACCGTTATGATCTTGGCGAATTGTGGAAAGAATATACAGGTACTTCAATGACCTTTGCCGTGTTTGCCGTTCGCAAAGATGCAATTGCTCGGCAGCGAGCGATTCTAGAAGAACTTTACACTGCGTTTGTTTTAAGTAAAGAGAAAAATCGCAAGGAGCAGTATGCTTCAATGATTAGACACATCCAAAAAGGAATGGGTGGAACGACGGCTTTTTGGAACCACTATTTTTCGAATCTTGTATATGATTTTCATACGCAGCAGCAAAAAGGTCTGCTTCTCTTTTACGAGAAAGCATACGAAGAAGGTTTTTTACCTAAGCCGATCGAATCAATAAAAATCTGGGGTGACGTACGCACACACCACTCCAGCTTGATGTAAGGTGGCCGTTTATGAAACTAGCAGACATATATGCACATTTTCAGGAAGATATTTTTACGATCGAGCGCGAACTAGAAGAGGCGGTTCAGGCTAGACATGATATTCTACGGAAGGCCTCTGTCCATTTGTTAAAGGCTGGTGGCAAGCGGATTCGTCCAGTGTTTGTGCTGCTGGCAGGTAAGTTTGGCACATATGATGTCAACGTATTAAAGCATATTGCCGTTCCTTTAGAACTTATTCATATGGCTTCTCTCGTTCATGATGACGTGATCGATGACGCTGACTTAAGGCGAGGAAAAAAAACGATCAAGTCTCAGTGGGACAATCGGATTGCCATGTATACTGGTGATTACATGTTTGCGAAAGCCGTACAAACGGCAACCTATTTCGATGATCCAAACATTCATCAAATCATTTCAAATGCTATCAACGAGATGTGCCTCGGTGAAGTTGAGCAAATCCGTGACCAATACAACCCGAATCAACATTTGCGCATTTATTTCCGAAGAATTAAAAGAAAAACCGCTCTGTTAATAGCAGTAAGCTGTCAATTAGGAGCGCTAGCTGCGAAGGCAGATCCAGCGATTGTGAAAAAGCTATATTACTTCGGTTATTACGTAGGGATGTCCTTTCAAATTACTGATGATGTTCTTGACTTCGTCGGTACGGAAGAGCAGCTAGGGAAGCCGGCAGGAAGTGATTTACTGCAAGGAAATGTGACCCTACCCGCTTTGTACGCTCTCCACCACGATATGCACGCCAAACGATTGATTGAACAGGTGTTGGCTGATCGAGGCAACAACTCGGTTCATATGGAAGAGGTCATTGCCGCGATTGTTTCATCTGGAGGCATCGATTACGCTCTATCGATCAGCGATCTTTATTTGAAAAAAGCCATGCGAATGCTTGATCATCTACCCGATGATGAGCCGAAACAATTTTTACAAGAAATCGCCAATTATATTGGCAGACGAAAATTTTAACGGAATCGAAAAGTGACGTCTTGATATTCAACGATCAAGACGTTTTTCACGCTTTCTTAAATCTAATTGCGGAATTTCCTGATTTTTGCTACAATCATGGAGGAATGACCATACATAAAAGAAAAGGTGAGGGAAGAACATGGAACGTACATATTTAATGATCAAACCTGATGGAGTTCAGCGCAATTTGATTGGAGAGATTGTTTCTCGCTTTGAAAAGAAAGGGTTTACATTAATCGGCGCGAAATTGATGACGGTTACAAAAGAGCAAGCTGAAACACATTATGCCGAGCATAAAGAGCGTCCATTCTTCGGGGAATTGGTCGATTTTATTACGTCCGGTCCGGTTTTTGCAATGGTTTGGGAAGGGGAAAACGTGATTGCAACCGTACGGAAAATGATGGGTGCAACGAACCCTGCCGATGCCGAGCCAGGAACGATTCGTGGAGATTTTGGGGTCCAAGTAGCGATGAATGTCATTCACGGCTCAGACTCACCAGAAAGTGCTAAACGTGAAATTGATATTTTCTTTGATTCTTCAGAGCTTAATGAATATGACAAGGTCGTCAATCGCTGGGTATAACATGTTTAATTATTTTGTTTATAACAAGGCTGTCTCATGATCAGAGACAGCCTTTCTGTGTTTCCTTCCGTTTCTGTACAAATGATTCGCAAGCTCACCGTGATTTTAGCGGGTGGTTTGCGCTTTTCGAAAATCAGCTCACCCAAGACCGAGATTTGAATGTATAATAAAAGAAAAAACAACCACTGAAAAAAAGGGAGTCGAAACAAGGAGCTTATGGCAGACGATTATAATTGGTTCATTGAACAAGTAAAAGAGCGGACAGGGATTGATTTAAATCTTTATAAAGAAACGCAAATGAAGCGGCGGTTAATCGCTCTCCGAGAGAAGCGTAATTACCAAGATTTTCGTAGTTACTTCACAGCGATGACGAATGATGATACGCTGCAGAACGAATTTTTGGAACGAATGACGATCAATGTATCCGAATTTTTTCGCAACAGAAAACGGTGGGATGTTCTTGATGAGACGATCATTCCTCAGCTTTTAAAGGAAAAAAAACGGCTAAAAGTTTGGAGCGCTGCGTGTTCAACTGGTGAAGAACCGTATACGCTAGCAATGATTTTACAGAAGCATTTACCTCTCAAGGATGTATCGATTCTAGCGACGGATATTGATCGAGCCATTTTACAACAAGCGAAAGTAGGCTATTATACGGAGCGTTCGCTAAAAGAAATTCCTGTAGAGTTGAAAGAGCGCTTCTTTACAAAAGATCGCGCGGGTTACTACGTGAGCAATGAGCTTAAACAAGCCGTCACTTTTAAACAACACAATTTGCTTGCAGACCGATTTGAACGGGACTGTGATTTAATTGTCTGTCGCAATGTGTTAATCTACTTTACAGAAGAAGCGAAGCGTGAGCTTTATCACAAATTCAGCGAAGCTCTTCGTCCAGGCGGAGTCCTGTTTGTCGGTAGTACCGAGCAGATTTTTGAAGCATCTAAATATGGACTTGAGACGAATGAGACATTTTTTTATCGTAAAGTGTGACACAGCAGGTGAGTCCCTGCTGTGTTTTGTTCCTTTAACTCTGAAGCTTGGGTTGTTCATTGATTCAACTTAACCACGTTCGATCGTTCAGAAGAAAATTGTCATTTATGCTGAATTTGTAAATGCCTTTTGCTAAAATGACAGATGATAAGCAAGACCGATGTTTAAAAAAACATCGTGAACGAAAGACACAAATGATAAAGTATGTTATAATTTAACGCACAAAAGCAATAAAGAGAAGATCGGGTAGGAGGAGAGAGTCGAGATGAGGTATTTGACAGCAGGGGAATCACACGGTCCCCAATTAACGACTATTATTGAAGGTGTGCCAGCCCAACTAGAGCTGGTAGCCGATGACATTAATGTCGATTTAGCTCGTCGACAAGGTGGTCACGGCCGTGGGAGACGAATGCAAATTGAAAAAGATCAGGTGCAAATCGTAGGTGGTATCCGTCACGGTAAAACGACGGGTGCACCGATTGCCCTTGTTGTAGAAAATAAAGATTGGAAGCACTGGACGAAAATCATGGGCGCAGAACCTCTTACTGGCGACGAGGAGAAAGAGATCAAGCGAAAAATCACTCGTCCTCGTCCAGGACACGCTGACTTAAATGGCGCTATTAAATATGGTCATCGTGATATGCGAAATGTCCTTGAACGGTCCTCCGCTCGGGAAACAACTGTTCGAGTAGCAGCAGGAGCCGTTGCGAAAAAAATCTTGCGCACATTTGGAATTGAAGTGGGAAGCCATGTGTTAGAAATTGGCGGAGTCAAGGCGGAAAAAACTTCGTACGATCAATTGTCGAACCTAAAAGAGCTTGCGGAAGCTTCACCTGTGCGTTGTCTTGACAAAGAGGCTGAGCAAGAAATGATAGCGGCGATCGACCAAGCGAAAGAAAATGGTGACTCGATCGGCGGTGTCGTAGAAGTGATCGTCGAAGGTGTACCAATTGGACTTGGAAGCCATGTTCATTATGATCGAAAGCTCGATGCGAAAATTGCCGCAGCGGTGATGAGCATCAATGCTTTTAAAGGTGTCGAGTTTGGAATCGGCTTCGAGGCGGCCTCAAAGCCAGGTAGTGAGGTTCATGATGAAATTGCATGGGATGAAAAGAGAGGCTACTACCGGAAATCGAACAACCTCGGCGGGTTTGAGGGAGGAATGACGAACGGGATGCCGATCGTTGTTCGCGGGGTGATGAAGCCGATCCCAACCCTTTACAAGCCTCTTCAAAGTGTTGACATTGCGACGAAGGAACCTTTTGCTGCAAGCATCGAACGTTCAGATAGTTGCGCGGTGCCAGCAGCTGCCGTTGTAGCGGAAGCGGTCGTCGCTTGGGAAGTGGCCAATGCCCTTCTCGAAAGGTTTGGTGCGGATCAAGTAGAAGAGATTGAAAAAAACATTCGAGAATTCAATGAAAAGGCGAGGTTGTTTTAATGCCGGTTTTGACTGTCCATACATCGTCAAAAGTATATGATGTTACGGTAAAGTCGGGGGTGCTATCGCAGATAGGCTCATACATAGCTCCCCTGCGACCTTCGGCGATTCTCATAGTGACCGATGATCAAGTGGCAGACCTTTATTTGGATACCGTGAAATCAAGCCTGCATAATCTTGCCCCTTTGCATGCCGTCGTCTTGCCGAACGGAGAAGAGACGAAATCTTTTGATAACTATTATGCGTTGCAAACCGCTGCCCTAGAGTATGGACTTGATCGAAAGTCAATGATTATCGCCCTTGGCGGAGGGGTAATTGGTGATTTAGCTGGTTTTGTTGCGGCGACCTACATGCGCGGAATTGCTTACGTTCAAGTGCCAACGACGCTTCTTGCCCATGATAGCAGTGTAGGAGGGAAGGTGGCTATTAATCATCCTCTTGGTAAAAACATGATTGGTGCGTTTCATCAACCGGAGGCGGTTCTTTACGATCCACAGGTGTTTGCCACCTTACCGGAGCGAGAGTGGCGTTCTGGTTTTGCAGAAGTGGTGAAGCACGGATTAATAAAGGATGCCGCGTTTTATGCATGGTTACAGAAGTATATTAACGATTTTTCTCGGATTCAAGGAGAAATAGCTGAGGAGCTTCTGCTCCGCTCGATTCAAGTAAAGGCCAATATCGTGGCAGCAGATGAAAAAGAAAAAGGGGAACGAGCCTTATTAAACCTCGGGCATACACTCGGACATGCGATTGAAGCGGAGCTCGGCTACGGAAAAGTCACTCACGGCGAAGCGGTTGTTATCGGGATTATCTTCGCCATGAAACTGAGTGAAAAAGTGTACCATCAATCGCTACCGATCCAAGACCTAGAAAAATGGCTCAAATCTCTTGGCTATGAAACGAGGATTCCAAAAGGGCTTGATACAGGTGCCCTCATCGGAACGATGAAAAAGGACAAAAAGGTAGAGCGTGGAGTGATCCGTTTTGTCTTGCTTGAGGAAGTGGGTCATGCTGTCATCAAAGAGGTAGATGAACAGCTCATCCGAGAGCTATTGAATGTTGAAATAGAGGAGGAGACAACATGATCGTGCGTGGGGTAAGAGGAGCAACGACGGTCAAAGCAAATCAAGAGAAGGAAATCTTGGATGCAACCGAAGGGTTAATGCGTACCATCTGCGAAGAAAATGAGATCGATCCAGAGAACGTGGCGCAAGTCATTCTAACGGTGACAGAAGACTTAACGGCAACCTTTCCAGCGAAGGCGCTACGTCGTCTTGCTGGTTGGACGCATGTTCCGGTCATGTGTGCTCAAGAGATTCCTGTACCGAATGGGCTTGAAAAATGTATCCGTGTCATGATCACACTCAATACAACGAAGGCACAGAGTGAGATTCATCACGTATATTTAAATGAGGCGGTTAAGCTACGACCAGATTTGCAGTTGACAAAAGATTCCTAATCACGGTAGACTTAATAGCAAGTAGTAAAGCTTAGTTTACCAGTTTAGTTGAGATGAGAATGAAGAGTTGAGGAGAGTCGAGCTGAGGAAAGCCGATAAGTGGAACCAAGGCTAGCTCGAACAAAAAAAGGAGTTGGAAAGTCGTCCTTTCCATCACCTTTGTTAGAGTTAGCCTTTTTTAGATCACTTTTTAAAACCCTCATTTCGAATGATTCCTCGTTCCTTCATTCCTACAAAAAGGAGTGAGAGATCGATGAACGTAACCCCTTTTTCGGCTGTTAAAGCAGCCAACCAGCAGTTTCGCACAATTCCCGTAATCGGTGAATGCTTTGCCGATGCTGTTACCCCGATTCATATTGTCCAGCAACTTGGAGACGAAGTGGCGTTTATTTTAGAAAGTAAGGACGACGAATCCCCATGGGCAAGATTTTCATTTATTGGTCTGAACCCGTTTGTGGAGTTAATAGAACAAAATGGTGTCTATCAATCAATCAGCCGAAGCGGCTCGATTCTCGTGGAGACGGAAGACTTTAAATCGTGTCTACAACAGACGATTGACGTTTTGGATGTACAGCCATTGGAGCGGGAACTACCGTTTTACGGCGGGGCTGTTGGCTATATGGCGTATGATGCGATTGAAACAATTGAGAAAACGTTGGCAAATGCAAGAGAGAGTGAGGCGCCTCTCTATCATTTTCTTTTTTGTGAGACGCTGATTGTCTATGATCATACAGAAAAAAAGCTAGCGGTCATCTACTTAAGTACTGAGGATGGAGGATCCCTTGATACACGGTATAAATGTGCGGTCAATACCATCGAAACAGTGGTTGAAACGATTCATAAACGGCGGGACGGCGATCGGCTGTTACGTCCTGCACCGGTCCAAGATGAAGTCTCGTTTCAAGAGGTATCCTCTAACTATGAAAAAGAAGTATTTCTACGCGACGTAGAACGAATTAAGGAATATATTCGCGCAGGTGATATTTTTCAAGCGGTTTTATCACAGCGCTTTGAACGTGAACTATCGGTCCGTGCCCTTGACGTCTATCGCGTCCTGAGAATGATTAACCCATCTCCTTATTTGTTTTACATTAAGTTTCATGACGTAGAGGTTGTCGGCAGTTCTCCTGAGCGGCTCGTTCAAGTCCAAGATGGACATGTGGAAATCCACCCGATTGCTGGAACGAGAAAAAGAGGGGCAACACGGGAGGAGGATGAGGCATTAGCCAAGGAACTGCTAGCTGACGAAAAAGAGCGCGCCGAGCATTATATGCTTGTTGACCTTGCACGTAACGACATTGGTCGGATTGCAGAATACGGGACGGTCAAGACGCCAACCTTGCTAGAAATCGGTAAATTTTCACACGTGATGCACATCATTTCAAAGGTGACAGGAGAGTTGAAGCAAACGCTCCATCCGCTAGATGCGCTTCGCTATGGGTTTCCAGCAGGAACTGTTTCTGGTGCACCAAAAATTCGGGCAATGGAAATTTTAAATGAATTGGAGCCTACAAAGCGAGGGATTTATGCAGGAGCGATCGCGTACTTAGGGTTTGACGGAAACATCGATTCTTGCATTGCCATTCGCACGATGATCGTCAAAGACGGCCGTGCTTATATCCAAGCAGGTGCTGGAATTGTCGCCGATTCAGTACCCGAAAATGAGTACGAAGAGACGAGAAACAAAGCAAAGGCGTTGCTAAAGGCGGTAGAAATGGCTGAAGCCATGTTTGCGAAAAAGGAGGCGACCCCGCGTGTTTAAGGAAACGTTACGAGAATGTATGGAGGGACATACGTTAGCTGAACGGAAAGCCGAACAAGTGATGGATGCGATCATGAAAGGGGAGGCGACGGCAAGTCAAATCGCTAGTTTATTAACCGTATTACGCTTTCGTGGGGAGACCGTTGCGGAGATGACGGGCTTTGCGAGAGCGATGCGACGCCATTCCATCCAAATTGAACACTCGTTTTCACAAGTGGTCGATACGTGCGGAACAGGAGGAGATGACGTAGGGACATTTAATATTTCCACCGCTACGGCTCTTCTTGTCTCCGCATTAGGTGTACCAGTCGCAAAGCATGGAAATCGTGCTGTTTCATCCAAAAGCGGAAGCGCTGATGTTCTTGAAGCGTTGCAAATCCCGATCCAAAGCAGTCCAGAAGAGGCGACGGCTTCATTACAAAAGCATAACATGTGCTTCATGTTTGCTCCACTTTACCATGAGGCGATGAAACATGCGGTCGCACCAAGGAAAGAAATTGGGTTTCGTACGATCTTTAATTTGCTCGGACCGCTTACGAACCCGGCTCGTGCAGAGCACCAGTTGATCGGTGTTTATGACCGAAACTTTGCAGAGAAAATGGCGGAAACGTTACGTCGCTTAGGAACGAAGCACTCCCTTCTAGTAGCAGGTCACGGCGGTTTGGATGAATTATCGATCACAGGGCCGTCTACTGTATTTGAGGTGAAAGGAGATGCGATCGACCGATATGAGTTAATACCGGAAGACGTAGGGCTGGAACGTGGTGATTTGGCTCAGATCCAAGTAAGTACCGTTCAAGAAAGCGCCACGCTCATTGATCAGGTCTTAATTGGAAAAGCAAACAAATCAGCTCAACAGATCGTATTATTGAATGCAGGTGCGGCGTTATATGCAGCCGACCGCGTCGATTCAATAAAAGCGGGAGTTGCGCTCGCGAAGGAAGGGGTTGCTTCCGGACATGTAGCCGATCATGTGCGGAACTTACGACAAACAGATCAGGAGGCGGAGCAACATGCTTGATACTATTTTGCAAACGAAACGAGAGGAGATCGAGCGTTTAGCATTACCAGAACAGGTTGAAGTGAAGAAGGTATCATTATATGATGCTTTGCGCAAACCGAATCGATCGCTCGGTTTACTTGCAGAGGTAAAAAAAGCCTCCCCATCAAAAGGGCTCATTCGTGCCGATTTTCATCCTGTTGAGATCGGCAAGAGCTACGAGGCTGCTGGTGCGGACGCGATTTCCGTGTTAACAGATGAAACGTATTTCCAAGGGCATCGTGACTATTTGACAAAGGTGAAGCAAGCGGTAAACATTCCTGTGTTGCGTAAAGATTTTATTATCGATCGGGCGCAGATTTTAGAGTCGGTTCGAATCGGAGCCGATGCGATTCTATTGATTGTCGGCACCATTCCTACGACACGGTTAAAAGAACTGTATGATGAAGCCCATGAGCTTGGGCTAGAATGCTTAGTGGAAGTCCATAGCGAGGAGGAAATCGCTGAGCTATTCTCCGCCTTTACACCAACACTGATCGGCGTCAATAATCGTAATTTAAAAACGTTTGAAACCGATGTGGCCCAAACGGAAAAAATGGCCCAAGTTATCCCTCATGGAACGATGTTTTTAAGTGAAAGTGGGCTTCATACGTATGACGATTTGCAACGGGTCAAGCGAGCGGGAGCCACAGGTGTACTAGTAGGTGAATCGCTCATGCGGGCTTCTTCACCAGAAGAAGGGATTCAGCATTTGTTTGGAGGCGAACCAGTTGCAACCGATGCTTAAATATTGCGGAAACCGGTCGCTGGAAGATGTTCAAGCAGCTGCCACTTCAAAAGCCGATTATTTAGGGTTTGTGTTTGCTAAAAGCAAGCGGCAAGTGACGGTAAATGAGGTGACACGTTGGCTTGATCAGGTCAATGTAAACGGGAAAAAGCTAGTCGCCCTATTTGTCAATGAGCCGATTGATCAAATCGTAAATGTAGTGAAGCAAGGCCCATTTGATGTGATTCAATGTCACGGTACGGAAAACCGAGACTACATCATGACGTTAAAGGAGCGAATCGACCTCCCTGTGTGGAAGGCGATCCACCATTCAGGTCAAGGGCTGCAGATGATGAGAGCTCTAGAAGGGGTTGTCGAAGCTTTCGTTGTTGATGCAAAGGTCGAAGGTCAGTGGGGGGGAACGGGTCAGTCATTTGACTGGCACGTAGTCCCTCTCTATTTACAAGAAGGCAAGAGACAGCAGGTTCCTGTATTTATTGCAGGGGGAATCAATCCACATAATGTGGAGCTGCTTCTTCCTTATGGACCATGTGGGATTGATATTTCAAGTGGAATCGAGGAAAATGGACAAAAGAGTTCGGCGAAAATTTGTCAAATTGAAAAGAAGGTGTTAGGCGATGACAGTCACATATCCAGATGAGCGCGGACGGTTCGGCACGTTTGGTGGTAAATACGTGCCAGAAACATTAATGAGCGCGGTTGAAGAATTGGAATTAGCGTTAAACGATGCGATGAACGATGAAGCGTTTATTCACAACTACAAAGAACACCTGCGGGAATATGCAGGTAGGCCAACGGCGCTTACGTATGCAAAAAATATGTCCGAAACGCTTGGCGGCGCAAAGATTTATTTGAAGCGAGAGGATCTTCTCCACACGGGGGCTCACAAGCTCAATAATGCGATGGGGCAAGCGCTTTTGGCCAAGCGAATGGGCAAGAAAAAAATTGTCGCCGAAACAGGCGCAGGTCAGCACGGAGTCGCAACGGCAACGATTGCCGCTCGCTTCGGTTTAGAGTGCAAAGTGTTCATGGGGGAAGAGGACATGGAACGGCAAGCGCTGAATGTTTTTCGCATGGAGCTACTAGGAGCGGAGGTCGTTCCTGCTACGTCCGGCAGCAAAACGCTTAAAGATGCAACCAATGAAGCGATTCGCTATTGGGTGACCCATGCAGATGACACCTTCTATTTAATCGGTTCCGTTGTCGGCCCCCACCCATATCCACAGATGGTTCGTGACTTTCAACGGATTATTGGCGATGAAGCTAGGGTTCAGTTCCAGGAAATAACTGGCACGTTGCCGACAGAGGTGATCGCATGTGTTGGTGGTGGCAGTAATGCGATAGGAACGTTTTACCCATTTTTAGAGGATGACGTGAAGCTTATCGGCGTGGAAGCGGCGGGCAAAGGAGTCGAGACTTCTCAACATGCGGCGACGATTACGAAAGGACGAGTAGGTGTCATTCACGGATCGATGACCTACTTGCTTCAGGATGACGCTGGGCAAATTACCGAGCCGTATTCGATTTCGGCTGGGCTTGACTATCCAGGGGTCGGACCTGAGCATGCCTATTTAGCCAGTACTGGTAGAGTCAAGTATGACGCAGTGACCGATAAAGAGGCGCTCGACGCGTTAAAGCAATTGTCAGTCCATGAGGGGATCATTCCTGCTGTTGAGTCGGCACATGCTCTAGCGAAAGCATTTGAGCGGGCCAAACAGCTTTCACAAGAGGAATCCATTCTCGTTTGTCTTTCAGGGCGCGGAGATAAGGACGTGCATACATTAATGAAACATTTTCGAGGTGAGGGGCATGAGTAGGTTAGAGGGGGCAGTCAACGGCAAAAAGAATGTATTCATTCCATTTATTACAGCCGGTGACCCTAATCCAGAAGTGACGATTGAGTTAGCTCTCACACTTGAGGAAGCAGGAGCTGACATATTGGAACTTGGCATCCCATATTCGGATCCATTGGCGGATGGTCCAGTCATTCAGGCTGCCTCAAAGCGGGCATTAAAACATGAAATGACATTAGAAAAAGCTCTTTCCCTCGTTCCGAAAATGAGAGCGCAAGGGTTAACCATTCCTGTGATTGTCTTCACGTACGTGAACCCACTGCTTCAATACGGTGAAGAACAATTTGTGAAACGGGCGGCTGACTATCAAGTGGACGGTATTCTCGTTCCGGATATGCCATTTGAAGAAGGGGAGGCCTTGCAAGCAGCGTGTCAAGAGCATAACCTGTCCCTCATTTCCCTCGTGGCGCCAACATCGAACAAACGGATTGAAAAAATCGCCGCGCGAGCACAAGGTTTCGTCTATTGCGTCTCCTCGTTAGGAGTGACCGGACTCCGGGATGAGCTTGATCCTCGCGTTCACGAGTTTTTACAAACGGTAAAGATGCACGCCTCCGTTCCGGTTGTCGTTGGCTTTGGTATCTCAAGACGCGAGCAAGTCGAAGCATTGGCGGAAAATGCCGACGGTGTCGTCGTGGGGAGCGCGATCGTTAAGCTAGTTGGTGAGCTAGAAGACGAACTTAACGATCCAGAAAAACGGGAAGATGGACTGTTTAAAATAAAAAGGTTTGTTTCTGAGCTCATTTCATCGTAACATAGAGAGGAAGATCCTTTTACAAGGTGAGGTGCTAAAGTTGAAAATCAAGCCGCAAATTATCGGTTTGCCTCCATATAAGCCTGGAAAGCCGATGGAAGATGTGAAGCGAGAGCTCGGATTAGAGACTGTCGTCAAGCTCGCTTCAAATGAAAACCCGTTTGGTGCATCGCCGAAAGTAGCGGAAGCGATTCAGGAAGCGTTACATCATACGGCGATTTATCCTGATGGCTATGCGCGAACATTGCGGGATAAAGTTGCTCATTATGTAGGGGTAGCACCGGAAGAGCTTATTTTCGGAAATGGCTCCGATGAAGTCATTCAAATTTTATGTCGTGCGTTTTTGAATGAACAAACCAATACTGTTATGGCAGAACCGACCTTTTCTCAATATAAGTTAAACGCCGTCATTGAAGGAGCAGAGCTTCGCGAAGTTCCACTAAAAGATGGTGTCCATGATTTGGATGGGATGCTTGAGGTGATCGATGAAAACACGCGGATTGTCTGGGTATGCAACCCGAACAATCCGACCGGTACGTACGTTAGCGCTGAGGCGTTTCAGTCGTTTTTAGCCAAAGTTCCTGAGGATGTGCTCGTCGTTTCTGATGAGGCGTATGTGGAATATGTGACCGCAGATGATTATCCTGACACAGTTCCGATGATTCGTACGTACAAAAACCTAGTCGTGTTGCGCACATTTTCCAAAGTGTTCGGTCTAGCCGCTTTACGTATCGGATATGGCGTAGCCAATCAAGCACTCATTGAAAAAATTGAACCTGTTCGCCCACCTTTTAACAACAGCACGTTTTCGCAAGTGGCAGCTGTCGCCGCTTTAGAAGACGAAGCTTTCGTTCAATCGTCGGTGGAAAAAAACAACGAAGGGATGGTGCAGCTAACCGAATGGTGCTCACGTATGGGACTTGATTATTTCCCTTCGCAGACCAACTTTTTGCTTATTCATGTTAATCGTTCCAGTGATGACGTGTTTAATGCGATGTTGAAAAAAGGATACATTATTCGTTCTGGACGGGCGTTAGGTTATCCAGCCTGGATTCGTATAACGATTGGCTCAAAAGAACAAAACGACGGCTGTCTCGCAGCACTAGCTGATGTTTTAGCAGAGGAATTGACAACGCAACACCTGTCGTAAGGGTAGGAAAGAAACAGTCCCCCTTCTTCGCGGCAGTTAGGCGAGATCTTTTTCCAAAAAGGGGAGATCTCCCTTTTTCTGTTTTTTGGGTGAGAAAGGAGAGAACGTACATTGGCTCAACGTACAGTGTTCATTATTGGGCTTGGGTTGATCGGTGGTTCGATTGCCCTAGCGATTCGAAAAGAACACGATGTCAAAATGATCGGATTTGATGTCAATGAGCATCAAGTGAAAATGGCCCTCTCTCTAGGGGTCATTGACGAAGAAGCATCAACAATGGAAGAGGGAGCAAGCCAAGCCGATTTGATCGTGCTCGCCACACCTGTTGCTCGTACAACTAGAATTTTGCAACAATTGGCAAAGCTACCTTTGAAAGCAGATGCCATTGTCACCGATGTGGGAAGTACGAAAAAAGAAATCATGGAAGAAGCTCAGTTCCTTGAGGAGAAGAGAATTACTTTTATTGGTGGTCATCCGATGGCTGGTTCCCATAAAAGCGGAGTCGAGGCCGCGCGTGCCCATCTGTTCGAAAATGCTTTTTACATATTAACACCTTCAAAGGAGCTTACCGTAAAACCGATCATTCAATTGCAAAATTGGTTAAAAGGGACAAAAGCGAAGTTCATTGAAATGACACCGGATCAGCATGATCGCCTCGTAGGAGCCATCAGTCATTTTCCTCATATTGTTGCGGCCAGCTTGGTTCACCAAGTAGCCAAAATCGAAAGCGAAGACCCGATGGTTTCAAGACTTGCTGCAGGTGGCTTTCGTGATATTACAAGAATCGCTTCTGGTAGTCCGATCATGTGGCGGGACATCCTACTTCATAACAAAGATTCGCTCTTGCAATTGTTGGAAACTTGGGAGCGGGAAATGGAATTTGTTAAGCAGGTGATCGAAGAGGAGGACGAGGAGAAAATTCTTCAATATTTTCACGAAGCGAAGGTTTTTCGAGATGGTCTCCCGATTCATAAAAAGGGTGCCATCCCGTCGTTTTACGACTTGTATGTGGATGTTCCTGATCACCCAGGTGTGATCAGTGATGTGACTAGAATTTTAGCGAATGAAAAAATAAGCATTACCAACATTCGGATTCTTGAAACAAGGGAAGACATTATGGGGGTGCTTCGGTTGAGCTTCCGTTCTGAGGAAGATCGGGAACAGGCCAAACGCGTGTTGCAAGCAGAAATGTATGAAACTTATTTAATGTAAGGATGTGAGACAATGGAAAACAAAACAGTAACCCCTCATGCGAAAGGGCTAAAAGGTACGATTAAGGTTCCGGGAGATAAATCGATTTCCCACCGTGCGGTCATGTTTGGCGCACTCGCCAAAGGGACAACAACGGTAGAAGGGTTTCTACCAGGGGCTGATTGCTTAAGTACGATTTCTTGCTTCCAAAAATTAGGGGTATCGATCGAGCAAGCTGAAGAGCGAGTCACTGTAAAGGGAAAAGGCTGGGATGGTCTACGGGAGGCAAGCGATATTTTAGATGTGGGCAATTCAGGGACGACGACAAGGTTAATCCTCGGTATTTTATCTACTCTTCCGTTTCATTCGGTTATCATTGGCGATGAATCGATTGGCAAACGGCCAATGAAACGAGTCACAAAGCCATTAAAATCAATGGGCGCTCAAATTGACGGGCGCGACCATGGGAACTTAACGCCACTCTCGATTCGCGGGGGACAGCTAAAAGGGATTGATTTTCACTCGCCCGTTGCGAGCGCACAAATGAAATCTGCGATCCTTTTAGCTGGTTTGCGAGCGGAAGGGAAAACGAGTGTAACTGAGCCGGCGAAAACCCGGGATCATACGGAGCGAATGCTTGAAGCATTCGGAGTCAACATCGAAAAAGATGGGCTGACCGTGTCAATTGAGGGAGGACAAACGTTAACCGGACAGCATGTCGTTGTACCTGGTGATATTTCTTCTGCCGCCTTTTTCCTCGTAGCTGGTGCGATGGTACCACACAGTCGTATCACGTTAACGAATGTAGGGATCAATCCGACGCGAGCAGGCATTCTCGAAGTGCTCAAACAGATGGGAGCAACGTTGGCGATGGAGAATGAACGTGTGCAAGGCGGTGAGCCAGTGGCGGATTTGACGATTGAAACGTCAGTGCTACAAGGAGTTGAAATCGGGGGTGATATCATTCCGCGGTTAATTGACGAGATTCCAATCATTGCTGTCTTGGCCACCCAAGCGTCTGGGCGAACGGTCATTAAAGATGCGGAGGAGTTAAAAGTAAAAGAAACAAACCGAATTGATACGGTCGTTAGTGAACTTACAAAGCTCGGGGCATCGATCCATGCGACCGACGATGGAATGATCATCGAGGGGCCAACGCCATTAAAAGGAGGAGTGACTGTCTCGAGCCATGGCGATCATCGCATCGGCATGGCCATGGCGATCGCCGCTTTGCTTGCGGAGAAGCCGGTAACAGTTGAGGGGACAGAAGCGATTGCGGTTTCTTACCCGTCCTTTTTTGATCACCTAGATCGATTAAAATCGGAATAAGACATTAGGTGGTATACGTATTTGATGCGTGGCCACCTTTTTTCTTTGCAAACCTAGGTTTTCCTTCAAATTCACTACTAGACAAATTTATTTTAATTTTTTGAATGAACTTATTGACTTCTACCACCAATAAGTTATAATAAAGTCAGCGTATGGTTTCTCTCCACTCCTATCCATACTATACTCCTTATTAGCAATTTATTTGCTAAAGCTTAATTTGAAAGCGCTTCCGCTTTTAGGTTAAGCTCTTTTTTTGTTCTTTTTCCACGGCTCGATTCATAGCTTGTCTATAAGCAACGAATCGGGAGGGGAGTAATGGTGACATATGTCATTCAAGGCATTTTAAAAGAAGAAGAAGACCGGATGGTACGGCGCTCGTTTCTCATTAAAGGGAATGAGATTGCCTACGTAAATGGTCGCTTAGATAAGCTAACGTTCATACGGATGAACGGAGATCAGTTTTGCATGGCTCCAGGCCGTGTCATGAACAACGACGAATTAGAAACGAATTTGTCCATCTCCTCATTTAAGAAGACGTTAACTTCCATGATCGAAAAAGGGTGTACGTCGGTCGTTTACTTTGCTTCTGCGAACTATGAACGGCAATTGCCATTCGTCATCAAACAAGCGTACCATCGAATGAACAATTCGTTCATTGATTATGTCATAGGCTTGTCACTACCGGCACATTTACTCCGTCCCTCCGTCCTGAGATTTTGTAAAAAAGAAAAAATTCCTGTGCTACGATTTAGTCTTCAATCGATCGACGACTTGTATGACGTCCCATGGTCTCGCTTGCAGGACGTTCTTTATTCCTACCCTATCGTTCTTTTGCCGAATATGAACGAATTGCTGGAAGGTGAACGGAAGCTGGCGGAGGACCTTTGGGTCAGCTTGTGTGAAGCTCATCGGATTTATGGTACAACCCATCCACCGAACAGCCTAGAGGCATGGCCTAAAACCTTGTTAAAATTAGTCGGTCTGTATCCAAAGAAGGGGGAACTTCGGGTCGGTGGTGATGCGGATTACTTATTGTATTATGTGGCTAGGACAAACGCCACGCTTGCTGAGACGTGTGATCTTGATTATGATAGAGACAAGCCAAATGTCGTTGTGTTACGAGGGTCTGTGTTAAAAGCCAATGAGGTTACTTCCATTCGTCCGGGGGGTGGAAGGCGTATTCGCATCACCCGACCTGGTCAGTTTATTCCTGTCTCGGAAGCGAGTCATTGGGGTATGTAAGAATGAGGGCATGGCATCGTGAGAACGGTGCCTTTTCCTTTCTGTTTCCGCCGTTATTGGCGAGACACAAGTTTTTCTAATAATGAATAAACAAGTGATGAAGGCCAAAGAGGAGCGAATGGGATGAGATTGATTGAACAAGCGATTGAAAAAATTGAGAGTGGACAAGTGACAGAAGGATTGACTGCTTTAGAGGAAGCGGCGAAAACCGCTAACCATGAAATGAAATATACAGTTGCTGAAACGTATTATGAATTAGGTCACTTAGACAAAGCGCAAGCGATCATTGACGAGCTTTTAATGCTTTATCCAGATGAAGGGGGCTTGTATACATTTGCCGCCGAAATCCTCATTGATTTAAATAAAGAAGATGAAGCGATTGAGATGCTTAATGAGATTAAAGAGCAGGATCCCGCTTTTTTACAAGCGCAATTATTGCTTGCTGACCTTTATCAGCTCCAATCATTAGATGAGGTGGCGGAACAAAAGCTACTAAAGGCATACGAGGTAGCGCCGGATGAACCGATCATTTCTTTTGGCTTAGGGGAATTTTACTTAGAACGGGGAGACTATATAAAAAGCATCCCCCATTTAAAACGAGCTAAGCATGGTGGTTTAACAAATGATCAAGTGAATGTAAGTTTAAAGCTAGCGGAAGCCTACAGTGGTAGCGGGCAGTTTGAAGAAGCGCTGCCTCATTATGATGAGGGATTAAAACAGAAACTAGATCCTCATGGGTTGTTCGGATATGGGTACACAGCTTATTTATTAGGTGATTATGTCCTCGCGATTGAGCAATTTCAAGCATTGAAAGCATTAGATCCAGATTTTACGACCCTATACCCGTATTTGGCGAAGGCTTTAGAAGGGGAAAATCGTTTAGAGGAAGCAATGGATGTTTTAAAAGAGGGGATGATCGTGGATGAATACAACGAGACGCTCTACGTGCACGCAGGAAAGTTAAGCTTTAAAATGCAGCAACCGTCCAAAGGCGAAGCATTTTTACGAAAAACGATTGCCTTAAACCCAGCAAATGTTGAAGCAGTTCGGACCCTGGCAGCATACTTAAAACATGAAGGGCGATTTGAGGCGTTGGTAGAGCTGATCGAGCATGTGAAAGGGTATGGGGAGGAGGATCCGCTCTTTACATGGTATGAGGCAGCTGCTTTAAAAGAAGGAGACCAATTTAAAAAAGCTTATGAGCTTTATCAAGAAATCTCTGTTGCCTTCAGTGAAGATCCTGACTTTTTAGAGGAATATGGGGATTTCTTGCTCGAGTATGGCGATCGCGTGAAAGCGTTAGAACAATACCGAGCCGCTTTAACAGTAGACCCCCATCGTCTGCATGTAAAGGAACGGATTTATGAATTGGAGCTTCAAGGGGAAAATTAAAAAAAGTTAGAGGTATTTTCGTCGCCGAAGCCGAATGAATTATGGTAGGATGATATCAAAGGAAACGCCTGAACGTGCAAATGGCATTAGGAGGGGTATGGCGCATGGACGGCATTATTCCTGTTGTTGAAAAAAAGGATTTTTTGCGGTGGTTTTTAAAGGAGTTTACGTTGAAAAAGCGAGAATGTTCGTGGCTGCTTAATTATTTAATGAGCGATGATGATCTGATGGAGAACGTTCATTTTGTAGAAGAAGCAGAACGTTGTCCAAAAGCGCTTATTATGTCCACAAATGATGTGCATACAGTCCCTTTTTGTTTTCATAAGTATCAACAGGTCACAATGGATGCAGAAAAGGCGTTTCATGACATTCGCATGAATCCCGAGGAGGCGATCTACATCCAGCTTCATTTTTCCGGTGCAAAACATAACCCGAACTACATCGCCGTTTTAGAAGATAACCCGTACGTGCCTGAAAACGAGGATTTAATCGCAAAGCAGAAAAAACTGGCAGAGGCCTTTTTAGAAAGGTCCGTTCAGTCCTTTGAAGAAAAGGAGCTGCTTCGCCGAATCGATGAAGCGTTGGATGCGCGGGATAAAGAGACGTTCCTTACGTTCAGTCAACAATTGCAACATTTAAGACAACACTCTGATTAAAGGTTCTCCCCTTTGATCAGAGTTTTTCTGTTGATAAAGAAAGGATAATTGGAGATGCCTTTTCTTTTTTGTTTTTGAAAATATAGTGAAGATCGTTTCCCTGAAATAGTGGCTATGATATGGTTATATTGACAAACTACACGAAACCAAGCAAATTACGTTAGATAGGAGTTTGAACGGATGAAGTGGAATACGAATGATGTGGACGTTTATTTGCAAGAACAAGAGTACATTGATACGGCCGTCCTTTCTTTACTACCTGTTTCGTTTGCTGAGGATAAAAAGAGTAGATTGGAGCAATTTGAGTTTGCCTACACCCTTTCGAATGAAGTAGAGAAACAGTTTAAAGGAAGGATCGTCCAGTTTCCTTCCTTCACGTATCATGTCTCTGAGGAGCAAGAACAAGCAGTTGAGCGATTGCAAGTATGGTTAGATGATCTGAATACTCTTGGAATGAAGCATATTTTTTTAATTACGTCAGATAGTAATTGGAAAGGATACGAAAAAACCTGTGAGGAGAACGTAGAACTCGTTTGGGTGCCATCGATTCCTTTAGCCCATCTGGACGGGCAAGTGAAGCATAAAATCATCCAAGACCAATTGAACCAGCTGATCCCGATTATGACAAAGAAGTGGCAAAATCGGTAACAGTGCGAAGAGAGAATTCGTTTCATACCTTCACGCAATTGACAGTCGGTTCACGTTTTTGTAATATTGAGTATGTCCTAGTATGAATGTGTCTTACTTGTCCGTTTGGACTGAATTAGTATAGGTAGGGGGGGATATCAAGTGAGCGAAAGAGAGCACAAAGTTTCTCGCCGTCAGTTTCTTACGTATTCTTTAATGGGTGTCGGTGGATTTATGGCTGCTGCGGCGTCTTTGCCGATGGTACGGTTTGCCCTTGATCCAGCGCTAAAGGCTGGCGCAGAAACGGAGCTTCATTACATCTGTGATTTGGATGATTTGACAGAAGAACCACAATCTTTCAATTTGCAGTATGCACAGCAAGATGCATGGTATGAATCAGAAGCAAATCATACGGTCTACCTGTTTAGACATGGCGAAGAAGTGGTAGCCCTTTCATCCACATGTACGCACTTAGGGTGTACCGTTGCTTTTGGTACGAATGAAGATCATCCGGATCAGTTCTTCTGCCCTTGTCATTTCGGACGTTTCGAGAAGGACGGTACAAACGTTCCAAACTTGCCGCCTCAACGACCACTTGACCGTTATGAAGTATCGGTTGAAGATGGTAAAGTGTACCTCGGATCATTAATTCAAAACAGATAGGAGGGGGGTTCATAGATGTTACAGAGATTATACGACTGGATTGATGAGCGGTTTGATTTAACACCGATTTGGCGTGATATTGCGGACCATGAGGTACCAGAACACGTCAATCCTGCCCACCATTTCTCAGCCTTTGTCTACTGTTTCGGTGGCTTAACCTTTTTTGTAACCGTTATTCAAATTTTATCTGGAATGTTTTTAACGATGTACTACGTGCCAGATATTATCAATGCGTATCAATCGGTTGCATACTTACAAAACGAAGTGGCTTTTGGTGTCATCGTTCGTGGGATGCACCACTGGGGCGCAAGTCTTGTGATCGTGATGATGTTTTTACATACGTTACGTGTATTTTTCACGGGATCCTACAAGAAGCCTCGTGAGCTTAACTGGGTCATCGGGGTTCTTATTTTCTTCGTGATGCTCGGCTTAGGATTTACGGGATACTTGCTACCTTGGGATATGAAAGCTTATTTTGCCACAGTTGTAGGCTTGCAAATTGCTGAAAGTGTTCCGATTATTGGTGACTTTGCGAAAACGCTACTGGCCGGTGGAGAAATTATTGGTGCGTCGACGCTCGCTCGTTTCTTTGCGATTCACGTCTTCTTCCTACCAGCAGCCTTACTTGGTCTAATTGGTGTTCACTTTTATTTAATTCGAAAGCAAGGTATTTCTGGACCGTTGTAAGCCACCCCAACGATTTTTATCATTACGTTATAAAGGAGGGAATGTGGTGAAAAAAGGTAAAGGCTTAAAATTTGTAGGAGATTCCCGGTTAACGACGAAAGAACACCGGATGGCTAACGTGCCTAAAGATTATTCTGAATACCCAGGTAAGACCGAGGCGTTCTACCCGAACTTCCTCCTAAAAGAATGGATGGTCGGTGCCGTTTTCTTAACCGGATACTTGCTTTTAACAGTTGCTCATCCTGCGCCATTAGAGCGTATGGCTGATCCGACTGACTCAGGATATATTCCACTTCCTGACTGGTATTTCTTATTCTTATACCAGCTCTTGAAATACCCATTCGCATCTGGAGATTATAATGTTATCGGAACGGTTGTTATGCCTGGTCTTGCGTTTGGTGCCCTTCTGCTAGCACCGTGGCTAGACACTGGTAAGGAGCGCCGCCCGCTCCGTCGTCCGATTGCTTCAGGATTAATGCTCCTCGCGTTTGTGCTCATTGCCTATTTAACATGGGAATCGGTTGACCAGCATGACTGGGAAGCAGCTGCAAAGCAAGGGGAAATTGTTGAACAGGAAATCGATACAGAAGCGCAAGGATATGAGATTTACTCAAATCAACAGTCATGTATCGGCTGTCACGGAAACCAGCTTGAAGGTGGAGCTTCAGGTCCTAACTTAATCGAAAGTGAAATGACCGTCGACGAAATTAAAGAGGTCATTATTAACGGTCAAGGTGACATGCCTGGAGGAATGTTCGAAGGAACAGACGAAGAACTCCAGATTCTTGCAGAGTATATCGCCAACGATGGATTTGACCCAGAAGATTAATGGGATGAAAAGCTGACTGTCTCGTCAGCTTTTTTCTTTTTCACATGTTGTTACCGTTGTTATTGATAAAGGGGGAAGCATCTTCCATGTGGATCAAGCACCATTTGTTCTCATTTTTGGTCCGAAAAGACATACTTTGGGCACTGTTGGTCATCAACTTTCTCGGCACGATTTACGGTTACATATGGTACGCAGATCAGCTTGCGCAAACACCAGCGCATTTTTTGATTTTCGTTCCCGATAGTCCGACGGCTAGCTTATTTTTCGTCTTTGTGTTAATAGCTTTTTTACAGAGGAAAAATTGGTCCCTTTTTGAAGCATTTGCTGCTGTTACTTTAATAAAATATGGGATTTGGGCTGTGGCTATGATTCTCGCGGGTGCTGCCGCCGGCGATACGCTCAACTGGCAACATTACATGCTCATCTTCTCCCACGGCGGCATGGCGATCCAAGCATATTTGTATATGTCTTACTACCGCATCCGTTTGTGGCATCTTCTTGTCGTCTCTAGCTGGACGCTCTTGAACGATTATATTGATTACGCCCACCTTATGCATCCTTGGGTATCGAGACGGTTAAACGACTATGTGATTCCTGAAATTGCTATGTTTACCGTCGGGTTAAGCTTGTTTAGTATTTTATCTGTCTATTTCTTGTCGGTGCGGGGAAAGGCAGCGAAACGTTCACTAGAGTAATTCTAAGGAAGCAAGGCCTTCTTGTCCTTTTTTAGGTCTACTCTTGTCCACACCTACATAGGATGGGAGTAGATGAAGGAGGGACGATGGTATGCGTGTAGTAATAGCTGGTCTATGTTTCCTAGTTTTATTTCTCTCTCCCGTCCACCTAATGTACGGAGAATCAGATTCACAAGATACATGGAAAGAGTTGAACCGCACATCGGATCAAGTGCTACAACTTGTGAAGCAGGAAAAACTGGAAGAAGCCAAACAGCTGCTTGATTATTTTCAAACTCAGTTCGTCAAAGCGGATTATGAGGATCGTAAACTATCCATGACATCGCTTCGTACAGTGACGACTTCATATGAGCGAGCGAATCAGGCAGTGACGGCAACGAATATGGGACTTGATGAACGAATCAGGCATGTCACCGAATTTCGTCTTGTCGTCGATGCAATCGTGAGTGAGCACCATCCTTTATGGCTTCATTCTGAAACATCGATCATGCACGCGTTAACGCGAATGAAGGAAGCGATCCAGACGGAGGATCATCAAGGCTTCCAGCACCGTTTAAATGAATTTTTAAACCATTATCAAATGATCCGGCCCTCTTTGACGATTACATTGGAACCGGCCCATTTACAGCAAGTTGAATCACAGGTGAGCTACATGGAGAATTTTCGGATGGAACGATCGGCAGATGAAGTCGAAAACCATCTGAACCTTATGGAAGAAACGTTCACCGCTCTATTTGCTCAAGTGAAAGAGGATAGTGCTGATCCGTCTCTGCTTTGGGTAATGTTTACAATCGGGGGCATGATTATCGCTTCTTTATCGTACGCTGGCTGGAGAAAATACAAAGGGGAAAAGAGCAAAGTGAAAGTCAAAGAATAGTCACATTTTGCGTAGGCAAAAAGTTTGACATCATTTCACGCTTTTTCTATACTTAGAAGTAAGAAATGTTGAAAATAGAGGTGGTGCGACGAAATGGGTTTTTTGATTTACTTTGCGCTATTAATCATCATTCCGCTTTGGGCACAAATGAAAGTGAAAAGCGCCTACAAAAAGTATTCCAAGGTCCCTGCTTCATCAGGAATGACGGGAGCTCAAGTTGCTCGTAAAATTCTAGATGACAACGGGCTTTATGATGTCCGCGTGGAGGAAGTGCGTGGCACGTTAACAGACCATTACGATCCACGTGATCAAACGGTACGTCTCTCATCACAAAATTTCCACGGCACTTCGGTGGCCGGTGCGGCAGTAGCAGCTCACGAGGTTGGCCACGCCATTCAAGATGCCCATGACTACGCGTTTCTTCGCTTCCGTCACGCCCTTGTTCCAGTTGCCAATTTCGGCTCGAATTTTTCGTTCATCTTAATCATCGCTGGGATTCTTATGCAGGCGTCCGGCTTGCTCCTCCTAGGGATCGTCTTTATGGCAGCGGCGGTGCTGTTCCAGCTCGTTACCTTGCCAGTCGAGTTTGACGCGAGCAACCGGGCGATGAGCCAAATCGTCTCGGCAGGCGTCATCCGAAATGATGAAGAACGGGAAACACGGAAAGTGCTTAACGCTGCAGCGTTAACTTACGTAGCGGGCGCGTTAGTGGCTCTGTTAGAATTGGCTCGTTTTATCCTCATGTATATTGGGATGAACGACGACTAATGGTTCGGGTAAAAGCTTGAGTTCTGAATGGAACTCAAGCTTTTTTGTCATTTTAAACGCCGAGTGGTTTTTTGTTTTCATCTAGGGTAAAGCCTTCCCCGATCACATCTTGCACGTCGTTCACCGTAACGAAAGCCTGGGGATCGATTCGCTCTACTAACGACTTCAATCTAATTAATTCGTTTCGTCCTACGACGCAATATAAAATTTCCTTCTCCGTCCCGGTAAAGCTCCCTTTCCCTTTTAAAGTTGTCGCTCCTCGTTCCATCTCTTTTAAAATCGTATCGGCAATCGCTTCCGTATGCTCTGAAATAATAAAAGCAGCCTTCGCCGAATACGCCGTCTGCTGAATGAAATCAATCACCTTTGCGGCAATAAAAACAGCGAGCAATGTATACATCGCTTCTCGGTAGTTTAAATAGATGAGAGAGGAGGCGATGACGACGGCATCAAACATAAACATCGTTTTACCCATACTCCAGCCGAGGTAGCGAAATCCAAGTTTTGCAATGATATCGACACCGCCCGTTGTCCCACCAAAGCGAAACACAATCCCTAGTCCTGTTCCGACGAAAACACCAGCGAACAAGGCGGCCAGCGTCATGTCGTCATGTAAAGGAATGTCCATGAACTTCCAACGTTGAAACATCTCAAGGAAGACGGACACAGACACGGTGCCAATGATCGTGTAAATGAGGGTGACTCGGCCGAGAATTTTCCATCCGATTAGCAAAATAGGAATGTTTAGCACGAGATTCGTCACAGCGGGGTTGATTTGAAACATGAAATAGAGAATGAGGGTAATCCCAGTAAAGCCCCCTTCTGCTAAATTGTTTTCCATATTAAAATAAACAAGACCGAATGAAAAAATCGCGGAGCCTAAAAGAATGAAAACGATGTTTTTCCATTTTAATCGATAGGCCATAACGTGCTCCTTTCTTCCAACATGATAGCCTGCAATTACATATTTTAACGCAACGTGCGCCATTTCTAAAATCTTTTTTTTAAAAGGAATCAATTTCATAAAGCCTATCTCTTGAATCAGACAAGAATCCAATTTTCGTTTTATTGATTTTAAAAATGGATTTAAGCTGCTTGAATCATCTCCTTTTCGGAGAGTACTTTAGCTATGCGATCACACGCGAGTTTCGAACCGTTATAGACTAATTGTGTCAAATCAAAATGTACTTTTGCTCGTTTTCCTGTACGGTAACGAACATTATTTAATTGGAAGAATTCTTTAAGATAAGCGATGACGCGTTCGACTGCACTTCTTTGCTTGTAAAGATTTTTCCAAGCTTTTGAACCACGGGCTGGCGCTGTATAGCGACGTAGATCCGTCGTGATTTTCACTTTATAGACTTTCTGACAGAGCGTATCTTCTGCTAGCGGACAGTCTTTACACTCTTTTGGACGTGTATACTTTAGTGTCTCGTAAGTTGGGTCATAACTATCATACCGATATGAATGTTCGCGAACACAGGTAGGGGCAAAATACTTATCAAAGCCTACTGGTTCTGATTCATTCTTCTTGTTATAAGCAATAATGGACTGGGCACGGATCCGATAGATTTGTTCATAAATAGCGGGATAATCGTAACCTGCATCCAGTGTACTGTAAGAGATCGGAAGGATAGAAAGACGCTCATGAATGCCTTTTAATAAAGGGATTGCCGCTTTTCCATCATTTAGATTACCAGATGAGAATAGAGATTGAAGAATGTACTGACTTTTGGTTCCAACGGCTAAATGTCCTTTATATCCAAACCAATAAGCATTCTTTCCTTCACTATTTTTCTTAATGCCCCATTTAGGATCAGTTGGAACGGACGATCGTAATTCATTTAAAGGCGTATCAAGCTGAGATTCAATGGGTTTCTCAAAAACTGACAGAGCTGCTTCGCGTTCAGCCTGTTCTTGAACCCATTTCTCTTGTTCTTCTTTTGATTTACGCCCACGTTTTTTGGGTTCTGGTTTCGCTTTTTCTACTTTCGCTGGCGCTTGATCACGAGCTTCAATATGAGTCGCATCGATGGCAATGGTGTCGTCCATGACAAATCCTTCAATGATGGCTTGAAGAATCTGCGTTTCTTGAACACGTTCTAAAACATCTGATTCTTCTAATTTTGTGAGCATTCTTGAATAAGATGCTTCAGATGGAATCGCATCAGAAAGAAGGAATCCACAATCTAAACGGAACATGTAGTCATTCTTTAAACGTTTAATAAGATCTTTAATCGTAGGAATTCGTTCAAGAATTCTAGCTGTAAGTGAGTAAATCATCGCTGCGTAGTTTAGCTGAACAGGAGCACCATAAAGGGTTTTTTTCGATACAACAGCTAGAATCGGATCAACCTCAATTGTCGAAAATACCGCTTCAAAACGGTGGGTAGGTTCTAACTCATATAAATCTTGCAGGGCAAATAGGCTTCCTTGTCGTATAATAGTCATAAGGGAGTCTTCCTCCAGTCGTTAGTTTTGTGTGGTAACTTACTAATTCGACTTTTGGGGAGGTACTCCTTTTTTCGTGTCTTAAAAGCCTTACGAGACTAAGGGTTCAAATTATGAAATTTACTCAAAGGAATAAAAGTTTGTCAAAACGATGGCAAGTAAGCTAACATGGAACGTGTATGAACAGTGAGGTGATTAAAAACGTGTCACAGAAAACGATGCGCCAGATGCAGCAAGAAGTCGATGCTTACATAAGCCAGTTTAAAGAAGGATATTTTAGTCCGCTTGCCATGCTTGCCAGGCTGAGCGAAGAGGTCGGCGAACTAAGCCGAGAAGTGAACCATTTCTATGGCGAGAAGCCGAAGAAAGACTCCGAAGAAGAACGAACGATGGAGCAAGAGATGGGGGACATTTTGTTTGTACTCATTTGTTTTGCCAACTCATTAGAGATCGATTTAGAAGAAGCATTCACGTTAGTAATGAATAAATTTCATACACGCGATAAAGACCGTTGGACGAGAATTGAAGGAGATGAGGAACATGATTAAAGTAGCGGTTGCTGGACCGAGAGGAAAAATGGGGCGAGAGGCCGTTAAAATGATTCATGAAGCGGACACGTTGGAGCTCGTCGCTGTCGTTGACTCCAAACACGATGGGATGTTAGTTCGACAGCTAGATGGGCTTCCACCAAGTGACGCACCCGTCTACAATGAGCTGGAGCGATGCTTAACATCACAAACAATAGATGTCCTTGTCGATTTGACAACACCTGCGCACGGAAAGCGTCATATGGAGATCGCGCTCGATCACGGCGTTCGTCCAGTTGTCGGAACGACTGGCTTTACCGATGAAGACATAACGAATTTGCGAAAAAAAGCAGAAGAAAAAGGAATCGGAGCGATCATCGCCCCTAACTTTGCAATAGGAGCGATTTTAATGATGAAGTTTGCCCAAACGGCAGCAAAATATTTACCAGATGTTGAGATTATCGAAATGCACCACGATCGTAAGCTAGACGCGCCATCAGGAACGGCCCTTAAAACCGCTCAGCTGATTAGTGAAGTGCGCAAAGCGAAGCAGCAAGGGCACCCTGACGAAACAGAAGAGCTTAAAGGAGCACGCGGTGCAGACTTTGAAGGGATGTCCATCCACAGTGTTCGTTTGCCTGGCTTGGTTGCCCACCAAGAAGTTTTATTTGGTGGGGTTGGTCAAACGTTAAAAATCCGTCACGATTCGATGAACCGAGAGTCGTTTATGCCAGGCGTGAAGCTTTCAATTGAGACGGTTATGGGAATTGATACGTTGGTTTATGGCCTTGAAAATATTATCGAGTAGGTGAAGAATATGAGAATCGCCCTAATTGCCCACGATAAGAAAAAAGATGAAATGGTTCAATTTACGATTGCCTATAAAGACGTATTAAAAGATCACGAACTGTATGCTACAGGTACGACAGGTATGAAAATCATGGAAGCCACACAATTACCGGTGAAACGATTCAAATCAGGACCGTTAGGAGGCGACCAGCAAATTGGTGCCCTTGTAGCAGAAAATAAATTTGACCTTATTATCTTTTTACGCGATCCTTTAACTGCCCAGCCACATGAACCGGATGTGACCGCCCTTGTTCGCCTATGTGACGTACAACGAGTCCCTCTTGCGACGAATATAGGGACGGCCGAGATCTTAATAAAAGGGCTAGCCCGGGGTGATTTTACATGGCGTGAACTTGTCCATGATGAGGAGGAGCCACGTGTCTAAACTGGATATCCTTGCATTTGGCGCGCACCCAGATGATGTAGAAATCGGGATGGGCGCTACCCTATACCACTATAGGCAAAAGGGACATCGAGTGGGGATCTGCAATTTGACGAAGGCTGAGCTCTCTTCAAATGGGACCGTTGAACAGCGGCAAAAGGAGGCAGCCGATGCGAGCAGAATTCTTGGCATTGATGAGCGAATTCAACTCGATTTACCGGATCGAGGACTTCGTAATCCGTCCGAACAACAAGTGCGAAACATTGTAAGCGTCATTAGACACTATCAGCCGACGTTCGTGTTCGTTCCTTATCCAGTTGATCGCCATCCTGATCATGGGCATTGCGCTGAGCTCGTAAAGGAAGCTGTGTTTAATGCCCGGATTCGCAACTATAAGGCGGAAGGTGGAGCTCACCACGTACAAGATTTGTTCTATTATATGATCAATAGCTTCGAACGGCCGGATTTGCTCGTGGATGTGAGTCACTGTTATGAAGTAAAGCAAGCGGCACTTAACGCATATAAAAGTCAATTTACAAAATCGAAAGCAAGTGTAGATACGCCGCTAACGAACGGCTATCTAGAGGCAGTAGAAGCACGTGAACGCTTATATGGCAAGGAAGCTGGTGCTATGTATGCTGAAGGGTTCAAGCTCGACAAGCCTTTTGTCGTTCCATCATTTTTTAGATAGGAGAGGACGATGAAACGAAAAATTGGAATTAGTTGTTATCCTACAGTAGGTGGGTCAGGTGTTGTGGCGACAGAGCTTGGAAAGCTGTTAGCGGAAAAAGGGCATGAAGTCCACTTCATCACGTCAAGCGTTCCATTTCGCCTTGAGCCAGTCAATCCAAATATTTATTTTCATGAAGTAGAAGTGAACCAATACTCAGTGTTTAAATACCCGCCCTATGACCTGACACTATCGAGTAAAATGGCTGAAGTGGCGAAGAGACAAGAGCTGGATCTTCTCCATGTTCATTACGCTGTACCGCACGCCATTTGTGCCATTTTAGCAAAACAAATGGTCGGGGATTCGCTTAAGGTTGTCACGACATTACATGGAACGGACATAACCGTACTAGGGTATGATCCTGCATTAGCGGAAATTATTAAATTTGGAATTGAAAAGTCAGATTTGGTGACAGCGGTATCTGATGATCTTGTGAAGCAAACCAAAACGCTACTACATACCGAGAAACCGATCGAAACCGTTTATAATTTTGTCGATCCACGAGAGTATTATCGTAAGGATGTTTCAGAATTAAAAGCAACATACGGAATTGGCGAAGACGAAAAGGTGGTCGTTCATGTATCGAATTTCCGGCGTGTCAAAAGGGTCCCCGACATTATTCGCTGCTTCAGAATCATCCGTGAGCACGTGAAAGCGAAATTGCTATTAATTGGAGACGGACCTGACGCTACATTAGCCTGTCATTTAATTAAAGAGTTAGACTTAAAGGATGACGTGCTCATGCTCGGTAACCAGAAGCATATTCCTGAGTTGATGTCCCTTAGCGATGTCATGCTGCTCTTAAGTGAAAAAGAAAGCTTCGGACTAGTTGCGTTGGAAGCAATGGCTTGCGGGGTTCCCGTGATCGGAGCCAACATAGGTGGTATCCCGGAAGTGATTGTAGATGAAGAAACAGGGTATATTTGTGAAATCGGTGATATTCAAGGAGTCGCTCAGAAAGCCATTGAGCTATTAACGAATAAACGAAGACATGAGATGTTTGCTGAGGCAAGCATCAACAGGGCTGCGACTGTTTTTTCGTCTGAGCAAATTGTGCGGCAATATGAAGATTTATACGAGCAGCTTTTATCCGAATAATAATCGGTGTGATGGAGAGCAGGTGGAGCAATGGATGACGTGATCAAAAAAGGGTTAAGCATCGTATCTGAATTAAGGGACCATGGGTTTGAGGCCTATATCGTAGGTGGAGCTGTTCGGGATTATCACATCGGCAGAAAACCGAAAGATGTAGATGTGGTCACAAGCGCGTCACCGGATGAAATTCGCACCCTGTACCCACATGCTTTTCAAATCAACCGTCAGTTTCAAACGCTTACCGTTCACCTGCAAAAAGTAGCGATTGAAGTTTCGACGTTACGTGGTGGAAGCATTGAAGATGATTTATGCTCGCGTGACTTTACGATCAATGCGATGGCCTTAGCAATGAATGGCGACATCATCGACCCTACAGGAGGGAAAACGGATCTGGAGAACGGGGTAATCCGTTCCTTCCATCCGGAGGCGCGTTTTAAAGAAGATCCATTACGTATGCTTCGTGCGCCCCGTTTTGCCAGCGAGCTTGGGTTTACGGTTGCGAAAGGAACAGCTGAAGCGATCAAGGGATCTTGTTCATTACTGGCGGATGTGGCGGTTGAACGTGTAGAGAAAGAGTTAACGCAACTGATGATCGGAACACACCGTTCGAGCGGGTGGTGCCTTTTACATGAGACAGGGCTTTATCCTTTTATTCCAGGTGTTTCTCTTTCAAAGGAAACGGTTTTAAGAATGAAGGAGATCTCAAGAAGCCCAGGCCTCCTTCCTGCCGACGGATTCTGGGCGATTCTTTACCTGTTAGAAAATCGCAGCATGAAGCTCCCGCTAGCAAAAGAGAAGAAAAAACGGATCAGAACGATCGTCCACTATGTTGGCGAGCGCCAGAACCATTCATGGAACGAGACCATGCTTTATCAAGCGTCCTTGTCTGTTGCCACCGTTGTTGAACAAATTAGAGCACTATTTGGACAAGCCTCTGTACATGAAGAGGAGTTGCGGCAATTGTGGTCATCACTTCCGATCCAAACACGGACAGAATTGGCTGTGACCGGTCGAGATGTAATGGCTCATTTTCAAAAAAAGGGAGGGCCATGGCTAGCAGACACTTTGGCAGACATTGAGGAAGCGGTTTTACTTAAACATATAGAAAATGAGAAGAAGTCCATTATCCAATGGCTTGAAGAACGGAGGGTGGAGTCGTGAAAGAAACGTTGTTAAAAATGTTGCTTACGGCTGGAGATGACTTTGTTTCAGGCGAAAAAATAAGCCAAGCGATTGGTTGCTCACGTACGGCTGTATGGAAGCACATTGAGGAGTTAAGAAAAAGCGGTTATGAAGTGGAAGCCGTTCAACGGAAAGGATACCGTATTGTCAAACGTCCAGATCAAATTAAGCCACACGACATTCAAGTTGTGCTGGAAACGGAACGGTTCGGGCGGGAGATTACGTACCTTGAATCAACAGCATCAACGCAAACGGTCGCTCTTAAGCTCGCTCAAGAAGGAGCAAAGGAAGGTCATATTGTTCTCGCAAATGAGCAAACGTCAGGAAAAGGCCGAATGGGAAGAGGATGGTACTCACCACCAGGTTCAAGCATTTCCATGAGCATCATTTTCCGCCCGCAACTGCCGCCGCAAAAAGCACCGCAATTAACGTTGCTAACAGCCGTGGCGATCGTGAGGGCGATCAAGGAAACGACAGGGTTAGATTCCGACATTAAATGGCCGAATGACCTTTTAATCGATGGAAAGAAAATCGTCGGAATCTTAACCGAGATGCAAGCGGATCAAGACTCTGTTCATTCGGTCATTCAAGGGATTGGGATTAACGTAAACCATCAGGAAGAAGCGTTTGCAGAAGAAATCCGCAAAATCGCCACTTCCCTTGCGATAAAAAAAGGGGAACCGATTCAACGTGCTCCACTCATCGCAGCTATTTTAAAAAACATTGAGCTGTTTTACGACCTTTATCTCCAACACGGCTTTTCCCGAATTAAACCTTTATGGGAAGCTCATGCCATTAGCATCGGTAAGCGAATTCGTGCAAGAATGCTAAACGACGTTAAATTTGGAGTCGCAAAAGGGATTACCGATGATGGTGTTCTTTTGCTAGAGGATGATGATGGAAAGCTTCATTCGATTTATTCTGCAGATATAGAAATTGACCAATAGGGGATCTGGTCTTTATACTGTTACTAGATGGGCGGTATCCAATTCGGAACGGCACCATCTGACGAACGTTGTTTAAATTGGATGATTACAAATGAGCTGCCTTGATCCAAAAAGGACTAGGACAGAGGGATGATTGAACAGAGTAAAGTTCTGCATAGCTGAACGCTTATTTACGTATGCATGCAAAACGTCCCCTTCCTAGCGAAGGAGGACGTTTTTTCGTTCTTTCATCGACCTCTGAAAACATGAGGAGGGTGTTATGAAGACGACAGCAAGCTTTAAAAAAATGAAACAACAAAAGGAAAAAATTGCGATGATGACTGCTTATGATGCACCATCGGCAAGGCTAGTAGAGGACGCAGATGTTGACATGATTCTTGTAGGTGATTCGCTCGGAATGGTCGTGTTAGGTTACGATTCAACGATTCCGGTCACATTGGATGACATGATCCACCATACAAAGGCCGTAAAGCGGGGAGCGAAAAACACCTTCATCGTAACGGATATGCCGTACTTAACGTATCATGGCTCATTTAATGAAACGTTGGTAGGAGCAAAACGACTCATGCAGGAGGCTGGAGCTGATGCGCTTAAGCTTGAAGGAAATGGGGACATCATTGAAACGATTGAGCGTCTAACGTTAGCAGGTGTTCCGATCGTGGCCCATTTAGGTCTAACCCCGCAAAACGTAGCAGTGGAAGGCGGCTACCGAGTTCAAGCAAAGGATGCGAAAAGCGCAAAGCAACTATTGGCCGATGCAAAAGCAGTTGAGGCGGCTGGAGCGTTCGCCCTTGTGCTAGAGTGTGTGCCTGAGCAAGTCGCTACCCAAATTAGCGAAGAGTTAACGATCCCCGTTATCGGAATCGGGGCAGGCGCAGGCTGTGATGGACAAGTGCTCGTCTACCATGATGTGATCGGGTATGGAGCAGGTCACGTGCCGAGCTTTGTCAAGCAATATGTAAACATAACAAAGCCGATTGAAGAGGCCATGAAGCAATATGTTCAAGAGGTTAAGGCAGGGACATTTCCCGATAAAGATCACGCCTTTTCTCTTAAAGAGAATGTCATTCAGGAACTGTATGGAGGAGCACTCACATGATCGTATGTACAACGATCTCAGATTTACAAGCGCAGTTGCGAATAGAGCGAGAACAAAAGAGATCCGTTGGGTTCGTGCCAACGATGGGTTATTTACATGAAGGGCATTTATCCCTTGTCAAGCGAGCAAAAGAAGAACATGATACTGTCGTCATGAGCATATTCGTCAACCCACTCCAATTTGGAGCAGGAGAGGATTTAGATACGTACCCTCGGGATTTTGCTCGAGATGAACAGCTAGCCGAAGCGGAAGGTGTGGACATTTTATTTTACCCGTCTACAGACGAAATGTACCCGCGGCCTGCGTCGGTTCGTTTAAAGGTTACACAAGGGGTGGACGTCTTATGTGGAGCAAGTCGTCCCGGACATTTTGATGGTGTCGTCACGGTCGTGTTAAAATTGTTTCATTTAGTCGAACCAGATGCGGCCTACTTTGGATTGAAGGATGCGCAACAAGTAGCTGTTATTACAAATATGGTGGAAGATTTAAATGTAGGGGTGCAAATCGTCCCTTGTGCAACTGTCCGGGAAGTAGACGGTCTCGCGAAAAGTTCACGCAATGTTCGCCTAAGTGAAAAAGAACGAAAAGAGGCACCTGGTCTTTATCAAAGCTTACTTGCCGGGAGAGAAGCGCTAGATGCAGGGGAGAAGGATGCGGCTGTGATTCGAGAGCGGATTCGCCAATCTTTAGAGGAGCGCTTAACAGGCAGGATCGACTATGTTGAGGTGTTAAGCTATCCTCGGTTACAAAAGATTGAGCGCATTGAAGAAACAGTCATCTTAGCAGTCGCGTACCAGTTTGAAAATGCACGGTTGATCGACAACTTGATTGTGCCTTATGGAGAGTAAAGGGAGGATTATTCATGTTTCGTACAATGATGAAAGCGAAGCTTCACAGAGCCAGGGTGACAGAATCAAACTTAAACTACGTTGGCAGCATTACGATCGATGAAGATATTATGGATGCTGTGGACATAGTTGAAAACGAAAAAGTTCAAATTGTGAACAATAACAATGGCGCTAGATTTGAGACATATGTCATAAAAGGACCACGGGGAAGCGGTGTATTTTGCTTAAATGGGGCAGCGGCAAGGCTCGTACAAGAAGGTGATGTAATTATTGTCATTTCTTATGCTCTCGTGGCTGAAGAGAACGTGAAGGAGCACCAGCCAAAAGTGGCAGTTCTGAATGAATCAAACCAAATCGTTGAAATGCTTGGTACAGAGCCAGCTTCTACCGTATTATAAACCGAATACTCTCTCCCTGAACGTCAAACACTGAAAGTAAAAAAGGGGAGAGGACTATGGGTTCGTCATCTCGTCAGGGGTGGCGTTCCGTTTTTAAGGATGTCACACAAAAATGGGACGTCATGACCGTCGAAGAACAAGAAAAAGAACTATCCTTGTTAGAGGAGTGGACCGAGCGGGTGTTAGAGGAGTGGAGCGACATGCACGAAGCATGCATGACCCTTCGTGAGCGACAGCAGCAGTCATCCGTATTGGAAAAGTATCCACCTTACGTTTCAAAAGGAACCGCCCTTTATGATCTAGAAATGTTTCAGGAAGCCGCTATGCAATTTGACCGTGAATTGAAAATGCAACCTCACATGCACCACCCGCTCCTTCACTTGTATGCCATTTTCGCTAATCTCTATGGAGGTCAGAGGGAGCGATGTAAGGAACATTGTGTCTATGTGTTAACAACATCTGTTGACCGTCTCGTCCGTTATTTTACTTATATGGCACTCGGTACGTTATACATGCAGGAAGGTGAAGTGGAAGAAGCGCTTACTTCATATGAGCACGCTTCAAAGCTAACATTTCATCCTGATGTCATGTATAATTTAGGCATGGCGTATTTTCTTCAGCATCAATATGCACTCGCCATTCCTTGCTTTGTGGAAGTGATTAAGGATGGGGAAGAAGATGTGGATGCCCTTTATTTTTTAGGCTGTGCCCTTTGTGAAAGTGGCTATGTAGAAGAGGGGTGTGCAAAATGGCTTGAAGCCATTCAACTTTGTCCCCCTGAGAAATTTTTGCTGACAATCGGCACGAAGCTTGAATGGTACGGCTTTCATCAGGCTGCTGTTCATTGTTTTGAACAATTGCTGCAATCTCGCCAGCTTCGCCATTTAGCGAAGCACGGAATCGCTTGGAATCTTGCTCTTCAGGATGAACGGGAAAAGGCGATTCACATGTTGAAGGAACTCATAGCGGTTCCCCAAATTAGAGAAGATGTTCGCCTATCGATCGAGTTCCTCGCCCATTGTTGGAATGATGGGAACTTAAGGCAGCTTGCAGCAAGTATAGAAAGAGGTTAGAGAGAAAAATGAATAACCGCTTTGTCGTGATTGATATCGAAACGACAGGCCAATCGGTTGCCCAAGGAGATCGAATCATTGAAATTGGTGCTGTCGTCATCGAAGACGAGGAGGCTGTGGAGAGTTTCTGCACGCTCGTGAACCCTGAGCGCTCCATTCCTCCTTTTATAGAAGAATTAACGGGGATCTCTGACGAAATGGTGAAGGGGGCCCCGACATTTCATCAATGCATTCCGGAGCTTATGTCTATGCTCGAAGGGGCGGTTTTTGTTGCCCACAATGTTCATTTTGACTTATCCTTCCTGCAAAAATTATTGGAGCACGAAGGGTACGGACCGCTCCTTGTCCCTATTATTGATACCGTCGAGCTGTCTCGAATATTATTGCCAACTGAGGAAAGTTATAAGCTTTCAGCGTTAACGGAACAATTAGGCTTGGAGCACGAAAATCCCCATCGAGCGGATAGTGATGCGAAGGTAACCGCCGACTTGTTATTACTGTTGTTACAGAAGCTGCGGCAGCTTCCACTCATGACATTACAGCAATTAGAATTATTAAGTGACTCATGGATCAGCGATATGGGGCCGATTTTACGACAGTTGATTGAAAAGAAAATGCACGACCACGCCAGGGAAGAAGAAGCCTTTGACATTTATCGTCAGCTAGCCATTCGTAAGCCTGTCAAGATGAAACCACAAGAAGAAGAGATTATCACAACGACAGATACATTTCAGTCGTTTAAAGATAGGATTACACAAGAGGGAGGTTCCCTTTCCAAAGCCTTTCTTACATATGAATGGCGTCAGGGGCAACTGAAAATGATGGAAGTTGTTCATGAAGCCTTTTCGAATAATGAGCATGTGTTGATTGAAGCAGGGACAGGAACGGGCAAATCACTGGCATATTTACTTCCTGCTGCTTATTTTGCTCATATGGAGAAGGCGCCAGTCGTCATTAGCACACAAACGATCCCTCTGCAATCACAGCTTTTAGAGAGAGACATCCCGCTCCTGCAAAAGATTCTCCCGTTTCCGATAAATGTAGCTTTGTTAAAGGGGAGGAACCATTATTTAAGCTTGTGGAAATTTGAGCAAGCATTAGCGAGGGGCTGTGAACAAGATTCTTACGATACGATTCTTGCAAAGGCAGCGATTCTCGTGTGGTTAACAGAAACGGAGCGAGGGGATCGGGAAGAACTCAACTTGCCCACCGGTCCAGGAAGCTTTTGGGCAACCGTTGAAAGCGATGGTGTTTCCAGCCTTGGTAAATATGATCCTTGGTTTTCACGGTGCTTTTATCAGCGAGCGCGTATGCAAGCAGCAAAAGCAGATTTGATCATTACAAACCATGCGTTACTATGTACCGATATGGTGCAAAAAAACGGCCTTCTTCCGTCATTCAAACAAGCGGTCATTGACGAAGCCCATCATTTTGAAGAAGTGGCAAGCGATCATCTTGGGAAACAGACCGACTATTATAGCTTATATTATTTTATTCAACGGCTCGGTTACGGAGATAAGGAAGGCTTACTTGACCGAATGTTTCAACTCGCAGCAAAAGAAGACGTGAAGCTGACGGTTGATGAGGAGAAAGTAAAAACGATTTTGCAGGAGTGCCAGCTTGAACTTGATGAGCTCTTCCGCATGTTGCACCGTTACGTGCTACAAAATCGGTCAAGTTCAAAATCGGACGTCGGTCGATTAAGCTATCGCTACGAAAGCTTTCGCGAACAGGGGACATTGTGGGAGGCCATATTAGAGAGCGGGATGCGAGTACATCTTATGATGAAGGAAGGGATAAAAAAGCTCGAACTTGTATTAACGTGCTTTCATGATGTGTATGATCAACTTTCTTTTTTTGATCAAGGTTTACTTACCGATGCAAAAGGGGTAATTGACAGACTTCAAGAAGAGGAAAACAACCTTTATGAGCTCCTTCTCGAATCAGATCCAAATGCTGTTTATTGGCTTGAAATTGAACCACGTGGGGCGAAGAATGCTACTTTTTTATATTCTCGTCCAATCGAGGTTGGTGAATCGCTTGCCGATCGATTTTTCGCAACGAAAAAAAGTGTCGTACTCACATCTGCCACTTTATCCATCAAAGGGTCGTTTGATTATCAGATGGAGCGACTCGGGCTCCACGATTTTGGGGTTCGTACGGAAAGTATCCCTTCCCCGTTTTCGTATAAAGAGCAGGCGCGTTTATTGCTTCCGACCGATATTCCGGCAATTAAGGATGTTTCAGAAGAAGAGTACGCACAAGAGGTGGCGATTAAAATTTGGCGGATCGCCGATTGTTCTTCAGGTCGAATCCTTGTTCTCTTTACATCTTACGAAATGTTAAAACAGGTATACCAATATGTGAAGGATCTATCCATGGATGACTCCCTCGCCTTAATTGGCCAAGGAATTACAAGCGGTAGCAGAGCGAAGTTAATGAAAGCATTTAAGCTCCATGAAAAAGCTATTTTATTCGGAACAAGCAGCTTTTGGGAAGGGATTGATCTTCCAGGAAATGAACTACGTTGCCTTGTCATCGTGCGCCTTCCATTTGCTCCACCTGATCAACCATTGTTGAAAGCTAAGTTGGATAAAGCTGAAGAGGAAGGAAAGAATCCATTTCGTCATATTTCTTTGCCTCAGGCGATCATTCGATTTAAGCAAGGATTCGGCCGTTTAATTCGTACGAACCAGGACAAGGGAAGTGTGTTTGTGCTCGATAAACGAATTGCCACAACACGTTACGGTAGAGCCTTTCTCGAATCTCTTCCAGATGTACCTGTATATAAAGGAACGCTGGAATCGCTTATTGAGGCACATAAAGAATGGATGTAGGAGGAGTTATGGGAACGATCGTAAAAAATGTTTCAATCGTGACGGGTCAAGAAGAAGCGCCGTTTATCCGACATGGTTATTTTAAGTTTGCTGATGGCGTGATTGTAAGTGTTGCTGAAGGAACTCCTTCTCCTGAAGAAATCGATCGTGTTGAAGTGATCGACGGGAAAGGAAAGTGGGTCATGCCTGGCATGATTAATACCCATGGACATCTTGGCATGTCGTTATTACGCGGGCATAGCGACGACCTTCCATTGCAGTCCTGGTTATCAGAAAAAATGTGGCCCTTTGAAGGAAAAATGGATCGTGAAGCCGTACATCACGCGCGACAGCTAGCCATGGCAGAAATGATTAAATCAGGGACGACGACATTTTTAGAGATGTATCATTTGTATATGGACGATTTGGCGGAAGCGGTCGTTGAACAAGGGCCTAGAGCTGTCCTGATGCGATCCATGATCGGCCTTTGTTCGGAATCTGAGCAGCGGGAGAAACTGAAAGAAGCCGTAACTTTTGCTACCACTTGGAACGGAGATGGAAACGGGCGAATTACAACGATGATGGCTCCCCATGCCCCGTATACATGCCCACCTTCATTTATTGAGATGATTGTAGATGAAGCGGATCGAATCGATCTTCCGCTCCATACTCATATGGCGGAGACTCAACGGGAAGTGGAAGAGCATCGTAAAACGTACGGTGTCCATCCCCTCGTCCATTTTGAACAGCTTGGATTTTTAAAGGACCGCCATTGGTTACTGGCGCATTGTGTTCATTTAGGGGAGGAAGAGCTTGATATTCTTGAACAGCATCCTTGTGTCCATGTAAGTCATAATCCGATGAGTAATTTGAAGCTCGGTTCGGGAATTGCCAACGTTCAATCAATGCTTGAGCGGGGAATTAACATATGTCTTGGAACGGATAGTGTCGCTTCAAACAACCATTTAGACTTGGTGGAGGAAATGCGGATAGCAGCACTCCTGCAAAAAGGGGCTGTGCTTGATCCTACCGCGGTTCCTGCTGAAACGGCGATTGCTATGGCTACGAAAAACGGTGCAAAAGCCCTCCGTTTGCCACAAGTAGGTACCATTGAAGCTGGAAAGCGGGCTGATTTTATAATGATTGATCCCCAATGTCTTCATTTACAGCCACACGAGCATGTGATGTCCCATCTCGTTTATGCGCTGAAAGGGTCCGACGTTCAAGATGTTTTTGTCGAAGGAGCTCCCCTAATGCTCAACAAGGAATTAAAGACATTTGATGAAGAGAAATTGCAATTTGAAGCGAACGCTCACTATCAGCGAATTTGCGAAAAACTAAAATAGACCAGATGAGTTCCGGTCTATTTTAGTGGGTGTGGGCTTGGCAATTTTTTATTGTTTTTGCAGTTGGTTGCAGTCATCGTCTTGAAAACAGCTAGGGAATTGGGTCTCCCTTACAGACGGAGCAACCATTTGTGTACAAAAAGCTGAGCTTCGTTTGCTTAACGCAACAGATTTTTTGTAATGCTGAAACCATTTGGCAGTTGATACGACTGTTCGCATAACCATTCGTTCCCCCTGAATTGAACAACATACGGAATGTAGGGCTGCGTGTATGTCATTGGTTAGCTTACAATTAGTATGACCGTTTGCTACATCGCTATGATTAGTAATGAATGAGTACAAGGATAACTTTTAACAAGGGAGGATCCACCATGAATAGCAAAGTGGAGCTAATCTCAACTGTGAAAATAGACAAAAGCAAGGATCTGTATAAAATTGTTGATGCGTTAAACCGTACGTTAAAGGAAGATGACTTAATGTTTGGTTTATCGCTGGATAAAAAAGATGAGGAAAAAATGGTGTTTTCGATCTATCGTACATAAACGTAGTGAACGCTGTTAAAAAGGGGACAATCTAAATGAGGAAATGGCTTATTTTAATCGGAATTGTACTCTTTTCCGCCATTATTGGAGCAGGAGCATACGGGTACACTGTCATTAAAAGCCCGTTTAGTGAAGACGAGGAACAAGCGGTTCAGCTTGTGTTGAGCGAAGGCTATTTAACCACCGTAAACGATGCATCTTATTACCATGGTTCTGACGCTTATCAAGTCATTCATGGATTGGATGAAGATGGCGAGGAACGCATCGTTTGGGTCGGTCCAGATGATCAGGTGATCTCAAAGAAAGCTTCAGAAGGGATCAGTGAGGAAGACGTTCGTGCGATCATCGAGAAGGAGCTTGCTGTTCGCGAGTTGGTGGCCATCCGCCTAGGAGTTGAAAACAAGCACCCCGTTTATGAGGTCACATACTATGATGAAGAGGGCCGATTGTCGTATTATTATGTGTCTTTTTATGATGGCACATTCATTAAACGATACAGCCTAAGGCCGTAATCCGGAGCGGCACGAAATAAAAGTAGCAATTTTACGTAACCAATCGCAGAAAAGGCGAAAGATTCACAAGAAAAGCACTTGAATTGTCCGTTTATCCGGTCTATAGTAAGAGAAACAGATGAAGACATGGGAAGGAGAACGTAACAGATGGAGTTAGCTAAGCGAGTTTCTACCTTGACACCGTCATCAACATTGGCGATTACAGCAAAGGCAAAAGAGTTAAAGGAGCAAGGGCACGATGTGATCGGATTAGGAGCAGGGGAGCCGGATTTTAATACTCCTCAATACATTATTGATGCTGCGGTACGATCCATGGAAGAAGGGCATACGAAATACACCCCATCTGGAGGCTTACCAAAGTTAAAGGAAGCTATTATTGAAAAGTTTAAGCAAGATCAAGGGCTTACATATACAGCGAAGGAGATTATCGTCGGTACAGGGGCGAAGCACGTTCTCTATACACTGTTCCAAGCGTTGTTAAATGAAGGCGATGAAGTGATTATCCCATCTCCTTACTGGGTGAGCTATCCAGAGCAAGTGAAGCTTGCTGGAGGGGAACCTGTGTTCGTGGAAGGGAAAGAATCGAACGACTTTAAGTTAACACCAGCTCAGCTTGAGCCTGTTCTTACAGACCGAACGAAGGCGATTATTATTAATTCACCGAGTAATCCAACAGGCTCTTTATATACGCAAGAGGAGTTAGCAGCGTTAGGGGAAGTGTGCCTTAAGCATAATGTCCTTATCGTCTCAGATGAAATTTATGAAAAGCTTGTATATGATGGAGCAAAACATACATCGGTTGCGGAAATTTCCCCACAATTTAAGGAAAACACAGTCGTAATTAACGGTGTTTCCAAATCTCACTCGATGACAGGCTGGCGGATCGGGTACGCGGCAGGACCGGAGGCGCTCATTCAAGCGATGACCAATCTCGCGAGCCACAGTACATCCAATCCAACGACCAGCGCTCAATATGGAGCGATTGCCGCTTACACTGAGGATGATGGATCTGTCGAGAAGATGCGAGTGGCGTTCGAGGAGCGACTCCACACGATTTACGATAAGCTTGTGGCGATTCCTGGTGTATCGTGCGTAAAACCTAAGGGAGCATTTTATTTATTCCCGAATGTAAAGGAAGCTGCAGCATTAACTGGTCACGAAACGGTTGACGACTTTGTGAAAGTCTTGTTAGAGGAAGAAAAAGTCGCCCTCGTACCTGGCTCAGGGTTCGGTGCACCTGACAATGTTCGTTTATCCTATGCAACGTCACTGGAGCTATTAGAAGCAGCGATCGACCGAATTTCCCGCTTCGTCGAAATGAAACGCAGCAAATAACGAAGAACGACCATACTCATGGGGTGTGGTCGTTTTTTACTCCGATTAAGCTACGCTAAGGTCTACATCAAGGCACTAAAGACAACAAGAAAGGCAGACTAAGAACTTCACGTCCGTATAACAAAGAGCTCCAAAAAAATGAAGGTCAGCTTTATTACACAAGTCTTCAACTTCTACACAATGGTAGTCATTGACTTCAATTTTTCCAGAAGTATATAATGGACGTTGGTATACATATGAACCATGGAGGGAAAGACGTGAAAACTACGATTGCAAAGATCGGACAGTATGTTGATCAAGAGGTGACGCTAGGCGCTTGGCTTGCGAATAAGCGATCCAGCGGTAAAATTGCGTTTTTACAGCTTCGAGATGGGACAGGTTTTATTCAAGGAGTGGTTGTCAAAGCTGAAGTTGGAGATGAATGGTTTCAAAAAGCTAAAAATTTAACTCAAGAAAGTTCCCTTTATGTAACAGGGATTGTCCGTAAAGATGAGCGTGCCCCATCTGGGTATGAGCTAACGGTCACTTCCTTTGACATCATTCACGAGGCGACCGATTACCCGATTACACCGAAAGAGCACGGCACGGAGTTTTTGATGGATCATCGGCATTTATGGATTCGTTCTCGAAAACAGCATGCGGTGTTGCGAATTCGAAATGAAATCATTCGCGCGACCTATGAATTTTTCCATGAGAACGGCTTTGTCAAAGTTGATCCACCCATTTTAACGGGAAGTGCTCCAGAAGGAACGACTGAACTGTTTCATACAAAATATTTTGATGAAGATGCGTTTTTATCGCAAAGTGGTCAGCTGTATATGGAAGCTGCAGCACTCGCATTTGGACGGGTTTTTTCGTTTGGGCCAACATTCCGAGCAGAAAAGTCAAAGACGCGCCGCCACTTAATTGAGTTTTGGATGATTGAGCCGGAAATGGCGTTTGTTGAGTTTGAAGAAAGTTTGGAAATTCAAGAAAATTATGTTGCATACATCGTTCAGTCTGTGCTGAAACATTGCGCAATTGAATTAAAAACGCTTGGGCGGGATACTTCTGTTCTAGAAAGCATTCAAGCGCCGTTTCCACGGATTTCATACGACGATGCCATTAAGTTCTTGCATGAAAAAGGGTTTGATGATATTGAATGGGGCGATGACTTTGGGGCGCCACATGAGACGGCGATTGCTGAACATTTTGATAAGCCCGTGTTTATTACCCACTACCCAACCTCGCTAAAACCGTTTTATATGGAACCTGATCCTAACCGGGATGATGTGGTTCTTTGCGCCGATCTAATCGCTCCAGAAGGATATGGAGAAATCATCGGCGGTTCACAAAGAATCTCGGATTATGATTTGTTGAAAAAGCGGCTTGAAGAGCATGACCTTTCGCTCGATGCTTATGCGTGGTATTTAGATTTGCGTAAATACGGGTCAGTACCGCACTCTGGCTTCGGTTTAGGTCTTGAGCGAACCGTCGGCTGGATTTCCGGCGCTGGACACGTACGAGAAACGATCCCGTTCCCTCGTCTTTTAAACCGCTTGTATCCGTAAATCTGGGCAGCCTTTGCCCAGGTTTTTCTTTTTCCATAAATGATAATCAATTTCCATTAAGCCTTGGCGGTGAGGAACGTTTTCTAACATGATTGGGACATAGGTTACGCAAAAAACGGAAAACTCATGATATAATAGCCAAGAGGTGTTTCGACATGTATCCATCCATATTGACAAAGTGGTTAGAAGCAGGAGCCCTTTCCATTCCGAAATTGCTCATGCACCATTATCGCCAATTATCATTAGATGAGCAAGAACTCGTCGCTCTTTTACATATTCAAACGTTTATTGAAGAAGGAAGCTCTTTCCCAACACCCGATGATCTAGCATCTAGAATGTCACTAGCTAGTGTCGAATGCTCCAAGTGTTTAAACGGACTCATTAAAAAAGGCTGTTTGGCTCTTGAAAAGCGATCTGATGAAGAAGGTGTTATTTATGAACAGTTTTCACTATCCCCTCTATGGGAAAAACTTGCAGAGTTAGTGGCACGTGAAATAAAGCAATTAGAAGAGAAGCGCGGCCAGGAAGAAGAGATGACCCTCTATCGTTTATTTGAGCGTGAATTCAGTCGTCCTCTTTCTCCCATCGAAGGGGAAACGCTATCGATGTGGATTGATCAGGATCAACATACTCCTGAGCTAATAAAAGCGGCACTCCGAGAAGCTGTCATTTCTGGAAAGCTCAACTTTCGTTACATTGATCGGATTTTATTTGAGTGGAAAAAAAACGGGGTAACAACTTTAGACCAAGCGAAAAAATATGGGGAGAAATTTCGTACTCGTCAAGACAATCGTCCGCAAGATGCCCCGCGGGCCAAAGCGAATGTGATCCCAACGTACAATTGGTTAGATCAATAAAGGTAGAACAACGCTAGAAAGGGAAGAATCATGTTAACTAAAAAACAAACGCAAGAGGCACTAGCGGTCATTGCGGACATGTATCCAGATGCAGAATGTGAACTGACCCATTCCAATCCGTTTGAGCTACTCATCGCCGTAGTTCTTTCTGCCCAATGTACCGACGCACTCGTCAACAAAGTAACGCCTCGGTTATTTGCAAAATATAAAACACCGGAAGACTATATAGCCGTTCCGCTTGAAGAGTTAGAACAGGACATCCGTTCGATCGGCTTATATCGGAACAAAGCAAAAAATATAAAAAAGCTCTGTCAATCCTTGTTGGAGCAATACGGCGGAGAAGTTCCACAAGATCGAGATGAGCTTGTCAAGCTTGCAGGGGTGGGGAGAAAGACGGCTAATGTCGTCGCTTCCGTAGCATTTGGCGTGCCGGCCATTGCCGTGGATACCCATGTAGAGCGAGTGTCGAAGCGATTAGGCATCTGTCGCTGGAAAGACAATGTGACACAAGTAGAACAAACCCTTATGAAAAAAATCCCGATGGATGAATGGTCGATTTCTCATCATCGTCTTATCTTTTTTGGACGTTATCATTGTAAAGCGCAAAACCCTCAATGCGACATCTGTCCATTGCTTGATATGTGCCGGGAAGGGAAAAAACGCATGAGACGGAGGGGGGCACCATGAGTGTCATTGTGATTCCGCGTCCTTTTCAAAGGGAGCCGTTTTTTCGGTCAGATGAGACAACCGTTGAACCAATGAAAGCTCCCTTTGAAAAGATCATTCAGCAAGTGCCATTTTATTTTGATCTAGAGGGAGCTTTAGCACCGTGGAATGAGCGTGAGACGTATGTTCCACTGCTTTTCTCTGTGTGGCAGAAGCTTCTACCAATACTTGAAGCCTGTTATGAAGATCGAGATGTTCAGCGGGCGAAAGGACCGATGCTTTTAGCAACTGCAGCCTTTATTGATGCGTTATTTTGGACGAACGAACAGCCCGTAGAACGGCTGATCGGCGTTGAGGAAGATGCTAATGAGTTAGCCGTGAAGCCAGTCAACATTGAAGAGCGGCTCGCATTTTTATTAGCCGCTCCGAACAAGTATCATTCCTTTGTTCAATTACGAGCGATGATGGATGAACTGCGAAAAATGTATGCAAAATCGGTAGCCCTAGCGAAGGTAAAAAAGAGATAGCTTTGTGTGGAAATCAAAAGGTGGTGGAGAGAGATGCAGATGACAACGAGTCAACAAACGCGATCAGATGTGCTTACCTTTACGAGCGACGAACAAAAACGCCGAGCGCTCATCGAAGAAAAACAAGCAAGTCATCGATATGACTTAGCTTTTTGTGGCCATTATTCCGCTGGAAAATCAACCATTTTAAACAGACTAATTGGTGCCGAGGTATTGCCGACAAGTCCGATTCCAACGAGTGCCAACATTATTAAAATCGCCCAAGGCCCTCTCGGGTTGAAAGTGGAAAAAAACAATGGGGAATTATCAACTTTTACAGGTGAAATCCCATGGGATCAAGTGCGGGAGTGGGGAATGAATGGAGAGGAGATCTCCAGTTTAACCCTCACACTACCTCTCCCCTTTTTAAATGAGACGAGCTGTATTTTCGATACGCCCGGAGTTGATTCAACAGACCCAACCCATCAGGCCGTGACGACCGAACAGCTTTACACAACCGATGGGATCGTTTATGTCATGGACTACAACCATGTCCAATCGGAAACGAACCTCTATTTCCTCAAGCAATTATCGGATGAGAAAAAGCCAATTGTGATCGTCATTAATCAAATTGATAAACACGATGAGCAAGAAGTTCCTTTTGCTACTTTTGATCAATCGGTAAAAGACGTGTTCAAAAAATGGGGCATCGAGTTTGAAACCATTTATTATACAAGCATGAAAGTAGCTAACCATCCATTGAATCAGTTTTCGACGTTTGCGGAAGATGTGAAGAAGCGTCTGTATTATAGTGATAGCCTGATTCCGTTCGCCAAACAAAGACTATGGCAAAGTTTTTATTATGGGATAGAACGCCGGCTTCGTGATGAATTAGAACAAACGATCGAAGCGATTCATGAAGAGATGAGCGCAAACGGCTATGACCCTGCCGTTTTAACAGAAAAGACCAAGCTGGAAGCGGAACGAGAGAAAGTTCTTCAACTGCCACAAACGTTGTTGGCTAAAGGGGAACAAGAGGTGTCAAAACTTTTTCAAAACGTCACTTTGTTTCCGTTTACAACGACAGATTTGACTAGGGACTGGCTGGAGAGCGTTCAACCGTCGTATAAAGTGGGGCTTCTGTTCTCAAAAAAGAAAACAGAAGCCGAGCGCGCGAGCCGTTTGCAGAAAGCTGTAGCAGATCTTCAGGACAAAGTAAAAAGTCAATTAGAGTTCCATCTACATCGCCTGTTTCAAGAACAGATCGACTGGGAACGATTGACGAATAAAGAGGAAGTGGAACGTGCTATTAGCGAAGTCCACTTCAAAGTAACACCAACGTTATTTATCGATCATGTCAAAATCGGGACGACGAGCCGGGAATATGTTTTTACGTTCACAAGTCAGCTCACTGATTTAATCTGTAAGCAGCTAAAAGCAAAAGCGCTTGTCGTTTTCCAGAAGCAGCAGGAAGGAATCAAGGCTCATGTTCACGAACAACTGGAGCAACTAGAGGAAAAGCTTTCCACCCTTCAAAACGTCAAAAGCTATGTGGATAAAATCGAGGAAGCGGAGCGCTCTTTTCAAAAGCAAAAACAGCATCTCATGGAGGAAGCGGAACGCTATGACGATCAAGGACAATATGCAAAAGCATTAGCAGTGGTGAAGAATCAATCAAACGAGAGCATAATGAAAGAGGCAACGGCGTTTTATGGTATTCGCTTACCGAATAAAAGTGTCATTGCTGATGCTCTTGAAGAGCCTATAAAAGGACAGGATGTTGTCTTCCGTGAAGATGAGACGAAGGAATGGATAGACCGATTGTACCAAGCGATCGAAAAGTACGACACAGACGGTCATCCGTTGCACCATGAGATGAAGAAGCTGCTGGAGCGAATGGAGCGTTACCATCAACAGCAATACGTCGTTTCTCTGTTTGGTGCTTTTAGTGCGGGGAAATCTAGCTTCGCCAATGCGTTACTAGGGGAAGCGGTGCTACCGGTTTCACCGAATCCAACGACTGCTACCGTGACAACCGTTTGCAGGCCGACAGATCAATATGCTCATCGATCCGCTATCATTAAAATGAAAAATCGAGCAGATCTAGACGAAGAAATTCAAGCCGTTGCAGATCAACTCGATTTAAAGCTCAGCTTGAAAAACATCCAGTCTTGGAAACCAAAACGGATGCAAGTGGCGACAAACCAACAACGTTCGTACGTTAATTATTTATCGACTTTGCAAGCATCTCTCAAGGATCAAGAGTGGACCCTCGGGTCAGAGCAAGTGATTGATCTGGAGGAACTCGCACTTTGGGTTGGGACAGAATCGCATGCGTGTCTCATTCAGGAAGTGACGTTGTACTATGATTGTGACTTAACGAGAGCAGGGGTTGTTCTCGTTGACACACCTGGTGTTAATTCGATTCACGGCCGTCATACGAATGTGGCCTTTACCCAACTAAAAGAGTCGGATGCCATCTTTTATTTGACCTACTACAACCATTCGTTTTCTAAAGCAGATCAATATTTTTTACAGCAAATGGCGAAAATAAATGAGGCATTCCATGACGACAAGCTGTATTTTGTTATCAATGCAGCCGATTTGGCAGCTTCAGCCGAGGAGCTTGCAGGTGTCGTTTCCCATGTGAAACAGCAGTTGAAGGCCAATCATATGGAGTCACCACGCCTATTTTACGTCTCGAGCAAGCAGGCACTAGCCGCGAAAACGACAGGTGAGACATCCAATGAAGATGCGTCGTCGTTTCATCAATTTGAAACGATGTTTTATCAGCAGATGATCAATCAATTAAAAAGGATCAGCGCTCAGCGAATTGTTGAAGAAGCGGCTCTTTTTTGCGCCAAGCTAGGGGACACGCTTGCCTTCCTTCAAAAGGAAGAAGGGGAGCGAAAAACGAGAAGACAAGAGGTTCAGCAAATAGTGGAAATGCTCCGTGATGAACTTTTAACTTTAGTACCAACACAATCGTTACGGGAAAGCGAGCAGGAAGTAGCGGAACTATTTCTTTATTTGCGGCAGCGACTACGCTATGTGTTAGCCGATGAGTTTTCTCAGTTTGTCAATGTTACGACCGTTACCGGAGCAAGCCGTAAGCAGCAAAAAGCAGCGCTAACATCGGCGATTCAAGCGTGGAAGCGAGAAGGGGAGCAATACGTTCGGCAAGAGCTTGCAGCGACAACCGTCCGTTTGGAAACGGTCATACAAGGAAGAATGACCAAGTGGCAGGAGCAAATCATCTATGATTGGAAACGAAGCTTGCCCCATTTGACCGTTGATGCCTATGAACAAGAAGTGAAGGTCATCGTCGATTCTGATGTCAAACTACTACTTGAGGTGACCAGTTATGAAGCGTTTTATCCGTCTGCTCGAAGCTTTTTTGAAGAGGGAGGGTTGAAACGATTAAAAGAAACATTAGTAGATGACATGCTTGAAGTTGCAACAAAACAATTAAAGGAAGCGGAATGGGAATATTCGAATGCGATCGTTCAAGCGGTTCATCAGGCAAGTGAAGACGTGAAAAAACAGCTGGATGATGGGCTGAATCGGGAAATAACGAGAATCGACTCACTCATGAGCAGTGAAATAAAGCGCGAGATTACAGAACAACGAGATCAACTGCAAACGTTAATAGACGAGAGTGTGCATTTGTGACATTGAAAAAAACGGCTGCCATCCTGGCGAGCCGTTTTTTCGCGCTATTCCGTTTCTCCGTCCTGTTGTTCATCGTTTGGAGGGTTCGTAGCAGGTGGATCTGTTTCATCATCGTCATTGTCGTCATCATTGTCATTCGGTCGTCCGTCATTACCTGGACGGTTGTTATTTCCATTGCCATTGCCATTGCCGTTCCCGTTGTTGTTACCTTCATTTCCGTTGTTTTGATCATTTCCTTGATCAGGGTCCTCTTCTTCGTTGCCGTCCTGTTGCTCTTCCTCGTCAGGCTCTGTCATTTCTTCCTCATCTGGCTCTTCTTCTTCTCCGCTTGGAACGGTTACTTTGACTTCGGCAGAGTTGCTTGTCACATTAGAATCGCTATCAGAGACGGCAGTGACACGGAAACGATAGGTCGTGCCTGGGGTTACGTCATCAACGATAAATTGCATATCTTTGGTCGTGTCGATCGTGTTAAAGCCACCATCGCCAACGGCCATTTCTAAACGGAAGGATACCTCATCGAGCTTAGACGCATCATATTCCCAGCTACCGATAATTTGTCCTGTTGCTTCATTGTAGTTTGCTGTCAGGTTTGATGGTCCTGACAGACGATCAAATTGTTCAGACACCCGGGTCGGTTCCGTTCCACGGACGAATAGCTCGTAAACAATTTCGCTTTGAGGCGTATGACTGCTCGGTAATAATCCCGTGCTTTTTTCAATGCCAATACGGACAACGGAGTTCGGCATTTCAAAGTCAGGGGTTTCTACTTTACTTGATACTTCTTCCATGACAGCTTTAAATATCTGCATGGCGATCCGTTGTTCCTCTTGACTTAGTAAATAGTTTTCCTCACCGAACTCAGTGAATCCAGTCCAAACAGCAGCTGTATACCGTGTCGTATAGCCTGCAAACCAACGGTCTGGAACAGCTCCACTAGGGAGGCCATATTTTTGCTGGATCTCTCGATCAAAGTTCGTTGTCCCCGTCTTACCTGCGAGAGGAAGACCTGGAATACTTGCGACTGTACCTGTTCCTGATTCAACAGCTGTTTTCAACATGTCAGAGATCATATAGGCCGTATAATCGCTCATCGCCTGTGTTGATTCTGGCGTAGTGTCAATGACGCGGCCGTCAGGGAATTCAATTTTACGAACAGTGTGTGGTTCGATATATTTTCCTCCGTTACCAAACGCCGCATAAGCACCAGCCATATCAAGGGTCGATACGCCTGTGTTAAACCCGCCTAACCCATAGGATTCATGCATTGGCTTTTGATCGATTTCGACGCCGATGCTTTCAGCAAATTCTGCTGCGCGCTCAACGCCTACTTCCTGCAATGCTTTAATCGCAGGAACATTGCGTGATTCAGCGAGCGCCTGTCGCATCGTCATGTTTCCTTTATACGCGCCATCAAAGTTTTTAAATTCCACTCCATTACTGTACTGATGCGGTTCGTCTTTAATGATTCGACCAGTCGACCATTGTAAATACTCAATCACTGGCCCATAGTCAAGAATCGGCTTAATTGTAGAACCTGGCTGACGTTTAATATCGGTTGCGTAGTTAAATCCACGTTGCACATTTGTATTTTCACGACCGCTACCGATCGCTTTAATTTCACCTGTTTGTGTGTCCACGAGGGTAATACCCGCTTGGAAGTCTTCTTTGTTCGGATACGTTTGAATAAACTCATCGGTTTGCAAGACTTTTTCTACGTGTTGCTGCGCTTCTGTGTCGAGCGTAGTGTAGATTTTAAGACCTGCATTGTACAAATCGTTAACGCTGATGCCTTCCATTTCCTCGACTTCTTTATGCACTTGGTTATAAAAGGCTTCAAATGGATAAGATTCTCGCTCTTGAACGTTTAACTGTTCAGCAATCGGAATCGAACGAGCCGCTTCAGCTTCCTCTGCTGTAATTTTTCCTTGATCCTCCATCATCGAGATGACAAGGTTCCGACGGCTTTCTGCGTTTTCAGGGTTGACGACCGGGTCATAAAAGCTTGGCCGACGCGGAATCGCTGCAAGCAAAGCTGCATCAGCAAGGGAGAACGAGTCGTCTGTGATCGATTTCCCGAAATAATATTGAGACGCTTGCTCCACCCCGTATACCCCTTGTCCGAGATAGATTTGATTTAAATACATCTCAAGAATTTGGTTTTTCGAATATTGTTGTTCGAGCTTAACCGCTAAATATTGTTCCTGAATTTTACGTGTAAGTGATTTTTCGTTCGTTAAAAAAACGTTTTTGACGAGCTGCTGGGTGATCGTACTAGCCCCTTCAGCGCCAAAGCCGCTCGTAATGTTCGCAGCGATCGCTCCACCAATACGGCGAAGGTCAATCCCGAAGTGATCGCGGAATCGAACGTCCTCGACGGAGATGAATGCTTCCTCAAGCTCCTCTGGAATGTCTTGATAGTTGACTAGGATTCGGCGCTCAGATGTGTCTAATTGGGAAACAAACTCATCTGATTGATCAAAAATTTGCGCTCCTTGTGGAAATTGAAGCTTTTCAGGATCAATTTCCGGCGATTGTGCGATGATGGCAAAGACGGTAATACCGCCTGCAAGCATGATCGCTCCAAAAAGAAGGATAAACGCAATAAACAGCTTTTTCAATATTCCTCTTTTCGGCTTGCGGCGATCGTTCTTTTTCTTTTTCGCTTGTCGCCGCCCTTGTCTTGTATTTGCTTCATTTGACATGATTGACTCTCCCTTTCTCCTAAAAACTTATGAGAAGTACACTTGATCAACCACATGTAAATAATCAACACGTGGATGATATCCTATTTTAATTAAATGTCCGTAACTGTCAATATAGGACTTTGGAATGGATTTCCGCTTCGTTTCTTTCGTTTCAAAAGCCTTTATAACATGGGACGCGTCGAGAAGATAGGTTTCATCAAACGTTGTAAATCTTACGATAACAAAGCAGATCCCATCTTGGGCGAGCACTTTTTTCATATGTTCCATTTGATGCTCATGAAAGTTTTGAATCGGAAAGGATGTTTTATTCCGTGTTTCTTTCGCTTCGAAATCAAGATACTTTCCGCGGTATACACCGTTGTAATCCGTTGTTGACGGCTGTTTAAAGTAGGCTTCTTTGATGACAGCCGCACTTCGCTTTGGATAATCGACGTTGACGATTTGAACAGGCGTCGGCTTTTTATGGATAACCGCTCGGCCATGGGTTAAATAGTAGCTGTTTGTTTCGTTAATGTCGGATTCGAGCGTCATGCCGCGATTGCTATAATCGATTTTTTTTCGTTTATGAGTCGAAGAAGCTTTAGCCGGCTGAAACGGTCTTCCGTTCGGATAACGAATCGTCAAAAGGATCACCAACCTTTCTGAAACAGCTTCATGCATGAAATGATGGCTATATGCACACACTAAGACCATCAATCTTATATATTCTATCACATTTAATCGGCAAATCTTGTCGATAATCTTGAAACTTTATGGCGAAAAAAGGAGAAGCCGATGAATTCATGCTGCAAAGATTGGATCATCCGTGTCATTCGCGAAGAAACGGAATACTTGAACGCTGATAATGTGAGCCGGACGATGGCTTATCAACGCTTTTTTCAAAAGTATCCTGAAATTCGCTGGGCGTTTTTAGCTAGTATGGTGTCGCGAAATGCTGGCTATCATATGACGGATTTAGAAAGCAAATGGTTTCAATTTCTTTTAAATCCGTTGATCCGAAAGCAATTATTTCTTACATACGAACGAGCCAACTGGGCGATTTTCCGCGATGCTTATCCGCAATTAATGATTTATGAATGGTCAAAACGGTGGGGGCAACCTTTTTTTCATTGGTTAAAAGAGTTTCAAGTGTCACCTTTCATGATGAAAGAGTGGAGACATTTTTGGCGACAAGGAAACATGGATCGTCTCTGTGCAGCGCTCATCATAAACGAACAAAATGTGATACAAAAACCGGTCATTGAAGAACCTTCGCTTAAGAAAGCGGTCTTTCGTCGTCTTCCCTTCTATTTACAGGAGCTTGGACACTTCGGACATGTCTTATTGCCAACGAAGGATGGGTCGTTATTCGGTCTTTATACTCGCCAATTTCAAAAGGTTGATGCGCGAATCTGGTTAGGGAAGAAGTTGGCGGGACTATTGTTTCATCCTGAAGTTTATTCAGGCGTTGCGGCCTTTGCTTTTTCAACGGAGCATACAGGGTCTCGCGGTGACTATTTACGCTACGGTTCATGGAATTCAGGCAATACGAGCCCACTTCTACGACTCACGTATCCAATCATCTCCCATCAATCGGCCACTTCAAGCAGATGGAATGCGACAGTGAAAGATCTCAATAAATGGATGGCGCCGATTGGGGTCACGAAACCTATTGACCATATGCCGTGGGTGAAGAAAAAACAGACCGAGCTGTTTCTTCTTTATTCTGTTAAAAAGAAACTAAGGCATGTAATCCCTTATGAAACAAGCCCCCATTAAGCCTATCAGCTGGCTTAAAAAGGGGCTTGTTTTTACTCTGCTGGTCGATTTGGTCCTGTCAATTTTTTATCACCGTATCCGGGAGCTTGTTTGTTCTGTTGGGAATCCGGTGCTTTATCCTGACGTTGTCCTGTTTGGCGCTGAGCCATCTCCTTCACCTCCAGTCCTAAGGTTGGTGTTAGTATGAGCCTTTCTGACAAAAACAAACAAAGATGCGGAAAATCCTCAATTTCTTTACGTACATTCGTCGATTCCCACTTTCTTTGCCGAATGATTACTAGTTTTGTCAACGAGACAGGGATCTGCCTGTTCATTAAGAATAAATTTAGCAACGAATTGTTTGTAGGAGGGATTTTTTTATGGCAGTACAGTGGAAGACGAAAGAAGTTTCTGAACAGCTTGGGGTTAATCCAACGACAGTGCAACGATGGGTGAAGTTTTTCGGAATCCAATGTGAGACAAATGAACACGGACATTTGCTGTTTGAAAAAGAACATCTCACCGTGTTGAAAGCCATTCAAAACCAGCTTAAGTCAGGAAAAAAGATGAGAGATGTAGTGATTGAAGAGAATGAGCAGCTCATTCAAAAGCCTGAGACGCAACCGATGGTAGCCACGGAACAATACGAACAGCGGACGAAACAATTCATGGAAAAAATAGCGGAGCTAGAAAAGCAGCTCTCACAGAAAGCGGACGATGTCGTGAGCTATCAAATTTTAAAACACCGAGCGGAAATCGATGAAATGTTTAAAACGCTTCAATCACTTGAATTACGAATGGCAAAAGTGGAAGAGCAGCTAGAAAAACAGCAAGAAGAATTTCCATTGGCAGCTGGCGACGTCCCGAAGCGAAAACGTTCGTTCATGCGACTCTTTAGCTTTTAACGTTCGATTCTTCCTAGTTCCCGCAACCTTTGCTACAATATGAGATGGGGGTGGCAGGAATGAATAGGGAAGATTTGGAGCAACTTGAAAAGCTAACAAGCCAACTTCGAAAACAAAATAATGAAGCTTATCATCACTATATCCATACGGTTCGAGGGGATGAATCGTATGAGCCAGATTTTTATGGGCAAGTAAAGCCATTTGCCGATTCAGTAAAAGAAAAAAGTGATGAATGGAAGCCCCTCGCTCTTCGTTACGTGAAACAATATGAACCAGATTACGTCTACCCTTTACAGGTGGAAAATACAGTTGAAAATCTGGAGATCATTTCGGTTCAATCGTTCTTTCCGAAGACGGGAAAAAAACGATTTGTCGAAATGATTAAATCCATTGATTTCATACTAGAACAATTAGAAGAACAAGTTCGTGTCACGAGAAAGGGGAAGGCACATTGAAACAGTATACTGTATCACTAGACTGGTTATCGGAGCACCTTGAGGGGGTAAAGGTCGTCGATTGTCGCTTTTCCTTACAGGATTCTGCAGATGGTTTACGCCGTTATCAGGACGGACATATACAAGGGGCGGTTTATTTTGACCTCGTGCACGATTTGTCAGGCACGGTCCAAGACCATGGTGGGAGACACCCTCTCCCAGAGGTGGATACGTTTTTAGAAAAAGTAGAGGCGGCAGGTATTGATCATGAGACGACAGTGGTTGCCTACGATGATGAGGGAGGACCATTCGCTTCACGCTTTTGGTGGCTGCTTCGCTATCTCGGCCACGAGAATGTCTATGTTTTAGATGGCTCGTTCTCCGAATGGCAAGCGGTGGGTTATCCCGTGGATCGAAATATCCCTATGTATGCAAAAACAACGATGGATGTTAAAGTGAAGCCGGAGCGCCTCGCGACCTATACGTACGTAAAACAGAACCTGTCCGACCCAGCTGTTCATCTAATTGATGCAAGAGAGCCTGCACGCTTTCTTGGAAAGGTGGAGCCGATTGATAAGAAGAAAGGCCACATACCGAACGCTAAAAATCGTTTTTGGCAGGACGGCTTGAACGGGAAGAAGCGAAAGAGCGCAAAGGAGCAGGCGGAGAGATTTGCTGATCTTCCGAAAGAGGATGAGGTCATTGTCTATTGCGGGTCAGGTGTAACAGCTTGTCCGAATGTATTAACCCTTGAGGAGCTCGGGTATAAACGTGTACGCTTATACGTCGGTAGCTGGAGCGATTGGATTTCGCACGATGAAAGTGAAATTGCTACGGGTGAGGAAGGGGAAAGAACACGTGACAAGTGAACGGTCGCGTGTTCTTTTTTACTTCTTTAATATAAGGATAAGAGAGATGCAATCGCTTCTGGCATTTAAGAGGTGCGGTGCTCAATTTTGCGGTGGGGTAAGCACCAATTGTAGTGAACGGATAGCATTCGTAAGAAAACGACTAATATTATAAGAAAGCCGATCCCGATTGGTCCGGAAACGATGTTTAGTCCGATCGCCGCACCTGCGAGCATCGCCCAGCCAATGTAAATTTCTTTTGACAAAACGAGTGGCTTTCGGCGAGCAAGCATATCGCGAACAATTCCCCCACCAGCTCCCGTGAGAGCAGCAGCGACGATGACGGCACTTAATGGATGATCCATGCTCGTCGCAAATAGTGCACCTTGAATCGCAAACGCTGCAAGGCCGATGGCGTCAAATAGCAGTCCGAACTTTAGCCAATGGTTAATCCATAAGTTCGGCAGGAAGAAGGCAATCGTCATCACAATGAAGGCGATCGTAAATAACGTTCCTTGCTCCCAAAGAGCAGAGACAGGGACGCCGATCAACAAGTTGCGGATTGCACCTCCGCCAAAAGCGGTGACAAATCCTAAGATGTAGACACCCATTAGGTCAAAATCTTCTTCCATTGCGACGATGACACCGCTTAATGCAAACGCGATCGTCCCGATGACATTTAACACGTCCCAAGCCATATGTTGTTCTCCTTTTCCGTGATTACAGCAAACACACTATACCATAGCTTCGTTGTTGAATGAAGGGGGGATATTAGGCAAGGAAACGATTACCGAGGAGCAGAGTGCTGGGCATTTACTAGCTGCCGCTATGTGTCTGAACATTTAAAGAAGATTCGGCGATTCCGAGCCATACTGGCACTTATACAAACGAAAGTTTCATACGTGTAAATGTAAAAAAAGATCGACGTTGTCCGCCGATCTTTCCGTTCGATTACCCATTATCTCTAAACATGTAAAAGATCATGACAATGATTGTCACAAAGGACAACCCCATTAAGACAGGTGTTAAAATTGTCGGTTCTGCAGCCGCTGCTTCTTCTTCTCCGTGACCGCCATCACCTGCAGCAAGCACAGTCGAAACCGGTACGAGCAAAAATGTAAAAACAAATGCAGGAACCAAAGCTAACCATTTTGCCATGTATCACTAACCTCCCCACGATCCGTTGCTCATTTTCTGCTAGCAACGGGAATGGTCATTATGTACGTATCGTCTCTATTATAATTTTCTAACTCGCAATAATCAACTCCATTCAGTTACAAGCTTGTGAAAACGCTTTTTCAAATCAGTAAAGCAGACGATCCGCTTCCAAGGGTTCGCAAATAACAGTCCGTATGTTAAGATGATGATATTGTAAGGAAACTCGAAAAAAAGATTAAGGCTGTATAGTGATGGAAAGGATAACCGAACATGGGAAAGATTCAAATTGAAGATATCATTATTGCTAACCAGACGTTAAAAGATGTCGTTGTCCATACCCCTTTGCAAAAAAACCAAGTACTCTCTGAGCGCTATGAGTGCAACGTTTATTTAAAACGGGAGGACATGCAAGTGGTTCGCTCGTTCAAAATCCGCGGCGCGTTCCATCAAATTTCCAGCATTTCGAAAGAGGAATTAAACAACGGGGTCGTCTGTGCCAGTGCAGGAAATCACGCACAAGGTGTTGCGTATTCCTGTCACACGTTGCAAATTCCGGGGAAAATTTTTATGCCGACGACGACGCCACGGCAAAAAGTAGACCAAGTCAAATTCTTCGGTAAGGAATATGTGGAGGTCATATTAACAGGGGATACGTTCGATGACTCTTTTAACGAAGCGAAAGAGTACGGAATAAAGCATAAAATGACCTTTATCCATCCATTCGATCAAGAAAAGATTGTTGCAGGTCAAGGAACCGTTGGGATGGAAATCATGAACGATATTGACGACAACATTGATTACTTGTTCTGTTCGATTGGTGGAGGCGGCCTTATTAGTGGTGTTGGAACATACATTAAAAGCATTAGCCCGCGGACGAAAGTGATCGGATGTGAACCGGCCGGAGCGCCAGCCATGAAGGAATCACTTAAGCAAGGGAAGGTTATCGAGCTTGAAAAAATCGACAAATTTGTCGACGGCGCAGCCGTAAAAAAGGTCGGAGAAATTCCTTTTGAAATTTGCCGAAAAATTCTGGAAGATATTGTTCTAGTACCTGAGGGAAAAATATGTACAACCATCCTTAACCTCTACAATCAAGATGCGATCGTAGCGGAGCCTGCAGGGGCGATGCCGATTGCTGCACTCGACTTTTTTAAAGACGAGATCAAAGGAAAGACGGTCGTCTGTGTGTTAAGTGGTGGAAACAACGATATTGGCCGGATGCAGGAAATGAGGGAACGCTCATTGATCTATGAAGGATTACAGCATTACTTTATCATCCAATTTCCGCAACGAGCTGGGGCATTGAAAGAATTCATTCTTGATGTTCTCGGTCCAGATGATGACATCACTCGGTTTGAATATACAAAGAAAAACAATAAATCAAATGGCCCCGTATTAATAGGGATTGAGCTGAAATGTGATGAGGACTATCATCGTTTAATGGATCGTCTCAACAAAAAAGGCTTTGAATATCGTGAAATTAATAAAAATGAGAGTTTGTTTAACCTGTTAATTTGACAGGGGAAAAGACGCTTCGGTCATAATTCGAGGCGTTTTTTTCGTAAGTAAAGAAAAATTCCGTTTATTACCTAGTGTTTAGATAACGCAGGATTGAATAAAAATGAGGGTTTCAATCGCTATCGATCATTCGTTTCTTCAAAATGACGGAAAAAGGACGATAAAAAGAGTGAACACGTATGTGAAGGGGAGATTGAACATGAGTCAAGACTTATTACAGACAGGAACGAACGAACTAGAAATCATCATCTTTACAGTAGGAAAAGAAACCTTCGCCATGAATGTCATGAAAGTGCGGGAAATCATTCAACCGATTCCTGTAACATCTGTTCCGAATAGCCATCCCCACGTGGAAGGGCTTATCCGACTCCGAGATGAAGTGCTTAGCCTTGTAGACCTATATAAAGTGCTAGGAGAACTGCGAGCAGAAGAGGCGACTGAAGATAAATTTATTGTCGGTGAGCTTAACCGGATGAAGGTCGCATTTCGCGTTGAAAAAGTCTCGAACATCCACCGGATTTCATGGAGCGATATTGAAAAGCCGACCGATCTTTCTCAAGGACTAGAGGGGCTCGTAACAGGGGTCGTTAAAGTCGATGACAAGCTTATCCTCTTACTTGACTTCGAAAAAATCGTTGTTGACATCAATCCAGAAACAGGAATCCACCCTCGCCAAATAGAAGGGCTTGAGAACAAAAACCGCAGCACTAAAAAACTAGTTATTGCTGAAGATTCTGTCATGCTTCGGAAATTGTTACATGATACTCTTACGGCTGCAGGCTATGAAAAGCTTACCTTTTTCGAAAATGGCGAAGAAGCATTTGCGTATCTAAACCATGAAAAAGAGGAAGGCACGCTGTTTGACAATGTTGATCTCGTCATTACAGATGTGGAAATGCCACAAATGGACGGCCTTCATTTAACGAAGAAAATAAAGCAAGATGAAGTTATGGGCAACGTTCCAGTCGTTATTTTCTCATCACTCATCACGAAGGACATTTATTTTCAAGGGGAATCGGTTGGAGCAGATGGACAAATCAGCAAGCCTGAAATCGCCCAATTGGTAAAGTTGATTGATGAGCTATTACATGTATAATAACAGTACATGGAGTAGAAGTTTGAAATACATATAAAGGATGTAGGCGATGGAATTTCATTTTTTTGGAACAGGGTCAGGCGTTCCTTCCATTGAGCGCAATGTGAGCGCGTGTGCTGTACGGTTTTTACAGCAACGTGGCAAGCAGTGGTTATTTGATTGTGGTGAGGCGACACAGCACCAAATTTTGCGTTCCTCGATCGCATTAGGAAAAATTGAGCGAATCTTTATTACCCATTTACACGGGGATCATATTTTTGGCTTGCCGGGTTTGCTCGGCTCCCGTTCGTTTCAAGGGGGAGAGAACCCGCTGTTCCTCTATGGACCTAAAGGTATACGATCCTTCGTGGAAACGGCTCTACAAGTATCAAATACCCATGTGAAGTATGAACTGACCATTGAGGAGTTTTCAGAGCCTGGTCTGTTGTTTCATGAGGAAGGGTTCAAGGTCGAAACAATTCTTCTCGATCATGTCATGCCTTGCTATGCGTTTAAAGTGACAGAAGATGACCGTCCCGGCGAACTGCTCGTCGATCGGTTAAAAGCAAAAGGTGTGCCACCTGGACCGGTTTACCGGAAAATTCAACAAGGGGAAACCGTTGAACTGCCAACTGGTGAACGCTTGGAAGCGAACGCTTTTTTAGGTCCACCAAAACGGGGGCGATCATTTGTGCTTGCGGGCGATACGCGGCCAGTCAAAGAGTTAATCCCGTTTGCTAAGAACGTCAATGTTCTTATTCATGAAGCGACCTTTTTAGACGATAAAAAGGGGCATGCCCACGAGTATGGACATTCTACGATGGCTGACGCAATTCAATTAGCAAAGCAGGCGAATGTGGATCATCTAATTCTTACCCACATTAGCTCCCGTTACCATGATATGAGTGATGAACTGCAAAAGAAAGCGCAAAATGCGTTTGCGAATGCAGTTGTAGCCCATGATTTTTACGTGTTTCACCTGCCGGTTGCAAAGGGATAAATGGCAAGATAACAGGGTATAGTAAGGGCATTCCCAAGTACGAAGGAGTGTCTAACTATGACGGTGCGTGAACACTTTTTTAACATGTTGGAAAAAGTGGACCAAACGTTATCAGAAGTCGAAGAGCAATTTGAAGACGGTTTGCGGGTGGGCGCATACGACGATGTCGCCTACCATGAAGCCCAACTTCGCTTAGAGCAGTTAAATCAGGAGCTCGAAGGGATTGTCAAATCAGCTACACCAGAGCAAAAAGAGGAACTCGAACGAGCGGTGCGGCAAATTCGACAGCTCGAAAACCGAATGATCTTAAAGCGATAAATGAGCAGGGAGCGGTTTAAAACCCGTTCCTTTTCCGTTTTAGCCATCTTTCCGTGTAAAATGGTAGGTTCTTCATAAGCTTTTTGTTACAATATGAGGGGAAGCATGAATGTGGCGAGATGAGGAGGTTTCGTGCTAGTGGGAAGCAAGGCACCTGCAGCTGCTAACACGCATGGGGTATACTTTCACTCACCGTTATGTGGGACGTGCAAAGTGGCAAAGCGGATGATCAAAGTGATGGAAGAAACGTTTCCTCATTTTGAGATTAGGGAAGTAAATATTAATGAAGAGATAGCGCTAGCTCACTCTCTCAAAGTAACGAGCATTCCTTGCTTGATTATTTTTCAAGAAGAGCGTGAAGCGGAGAGATTGTACGCATTTCGCTCGTTAGAACATTTATATACGAAACTAAAACCGTACACGGTTGTGGAGCGATTACATAAATCGTTTCGACTCGACCAAACGAAAGGGGATTAAAACGTCATGTCTATGCATTATGAAGATTATATGCGTCAAGTGGTTGAACCGATGAGAAGAGAATTAACCGAACGCGGATTTAAGGAGTTATTAACACCTGAAGAGGTTGAGCAATATATGGAATCGGCTGAAGGCACGACCCTCGTTGTCATTAATTCCGTCTGTGGCTGTGCGGCAGGGCTAGCCCGTCCGGCGGCAGTTACTTCTCTTGCTCACGATAAGCATCCAGATCATCTTGTGACCGTTTTTGCGGGTCAAGAGAAAGAAGCAACCGCTAAAATGAGAGAATACCTTGCGCCAAATCCACCATCCTCACCATCGATGGCCCTATTTAAAGGAAAAGAGCTTGTCCATTTTATCCCACGGGAAGAGATTGAAGGGGCGGAGCCAGAAGCTCTCATCCGTCGTCTGGCTATGGCGTACAACGAACATTGCGAATAATCGGTGTGTGACCGCTATGAAAGCACCGCTGTTTTCTTTAAAAGATGGTCAGACAGGAAACATCCTTCGTCTAGAGGACGTCAAAGGACAAGTGGTTATGCTCACGTTTTGGGCTTCGTGGTGCCCAGATTCGCAGCGAGATTTAGAGCAAAAGTGGGAGCTCTATAAACAAATGGATAAGGCAAAATTGGCGTTTCTGACGATTAACGTCACAGGTCGTGAGGGAAGATCAGGCGATGGGATAGCCTATGCAAAAGAGCATGGTTATGATTTTACGATTTTGTTAGATGAAGGGACGACCGTATATGACCAGTATCGCTGTATGGGCGTACCGACAACATTTTTGCTAGATGAAGAGCTAAACATAAAGTACCGCTATTCAGATAGAGCAGCATTTATGGAGATCATGCAAGGATTGTCAACGCTCTTGTAATGGGATTAAGAAGGGAGCCGAGAGAACATGAACATTCAATCAATTGAACCAACACCTAGTCCAAATACGATGAAATTAACCCTTGATCAAACGTTACCACAAGGAAAAAGCAATAATTACACGTTAAAAAATAAAGAGGAGGCCCCTCCTTTTATTCAAAAGCTATTTGAGATTGAAGGCGTTAAAGGGGTATACCACGTGGCCGACTTCTTAGCGATCGAGCGAAATGCAAAAGTCGACTGGAAAGTGATCCTGCCAAAGGTACGTGCCGTTTTCGGTGATGAAACAGGTGACGGGCCACAAAAAGAAAAGCCAGAAGTTCAAGAAGGCTACGGGGAAGTCCAAGTATTTTTACAACTATTTAAAGGCATCCCGATGCAAATAAAATTGTCAAATGGGGAAGAAGAAGTGAGAGAAGGCCTACCGGAGCGGTTTGCGAATGCAGCATTTGCCGCCCAACAGCCAGATGATAACGTCGTTCTCGAGCGTAAATGGGTAGAGCAAGGAGTCCGTTATGGGGAATTGGCTGATGTGGCGAAGGATGTAGCGGAGGAAGTATCAGCTGCCTTCTCTCAAGAGCGGCTTGATCGTTTAGTGAACATCGCGAAAGGTCTGGTCGATAAAACGCAAGAGCAAACCGAGGAGCGGTTTCGCAAAGTAACATTAGCGGACATGGAGCAAGACGACTGGCGCGATCGCTATGCAGCCCTCGACAAAATGGATCCAACTGAAGAAGATCTCCCAGTCCTAGAAAAAGCGCTACAGGATGAAAAAGCGTCGATTCGCAGGTTAGCGACCGTCTACCTTGGAATGATTGAAAAACCGGTTGTGCTTCCTTTACTTGAAAAAGCATTGAAGGACCCTTCTGTTACGGTGAGACGCACGGCTGGTGACTGTATGTCTGATATTGGTGACCCTGCAGCGATTCCTGCGATGATTGAAGCGTTGAAGGATAAAAACAAGCTTGTTCGCTGGAGAGCCGCCATGTTTCTATATGAGGTTGGAGATGAGACAGCCATTGATGCTTTGCGGCTGGCGGAGGATGACCCAGAATTCGAAGTAGCGATGCAAGTTAAAATGGCGTTAGAGCGCATTGTCGGTGGTGAAGAAGCAAAAGGCTCAGTCTGGAAGCAGATGACAGAAGAGATGGCAAAAGGAAAGAACGAATAACGAGTCATCGAAGCGGCGCCACACACGGGCGTCGTTTTTCACAAACGATACGAAAGGGAGGATTCACATGGACAAAGAACATATTCTAGATCGGCTCCAAAAAGAGGGGCTTGATGATGTAATTGAGCTTTTAGAAGATGCTGAGAAAGGTGAATTAGAGGAGCTGGAACTTGTTGAGTCACTAGGCCTCTTGCGCGATGAGCATTTAAACAAAGAGGTATTGTCACTTCTTCAATCATTAGGGGTCGAGCTCATTTACGTCAAAGATGAAGATGAATAAACATTAACGAACGAAGGAGGGAGGATTGTGCGCCCAGCACCTGAGCAAACGATTTCCAAAAAAGCATTACCTGTCTGGAGAATCCAGGCGAGCTTAAAAAGTATTTTGGTGTTACTTCTCCCTGTCGGTTATATGATTGCCCGATATTTCTTTGCTGGGCTCCCGCTCTGGCCACTTTGGCCACTACTGGCTCTGTTTGTCCTCTACGTCATCGTATCCGTTTTTATCTACCCAATTGTCCTTTGGCGCAAGTGGCGATATGACGTACTCGAGCAAGAAATTGACTTACAGTATGGCGTGCTTATTGTGAGACGCACACTGATTCCTATGACGCGCGTTCAACACGTTGATACGGAGCAAGGGCCACTATTACGAAAATATCAATTAGCAGCGGTCACCATTTCAACCGCTTCCTCTGTACACCGAATTCCTGCCCTTTCCCTTGAAGTGGCAGACCGGTTGCGAGACCGAATTGCAGTGCTAGCGGCGGTGGCTGAAGATGAATGAATTAAAACGTCTCCACCCTGCATCGATGCTTGTGTCGTTTATGATAAGTTTACGAGGAATGCTGGTGCCTTTAGTCGTTAGTTTCTTTTTAGGCACGAGCGCAACTGGCTTTCAATTTCAATACATATTTTATGGATTACTCATCTTCTCCTTTTTGTCAGGGTTCCTTGACTGGATCACGTTTCGCTACCGTTTGTCTGAACATGAATTGTATGTTCAACGGGGGATACTGATCCGAAAAAAACGGTATATTCAAAAACATCGCGTTCAGTCGATTGATGTGACGGCGGGAATATTTCAACGGTTATTTGGACTCGTAAAAGTGAAAATTGAAACGGCAGGCGGCGGGGCAGAGCCGGAAGTGGAGCTACTTGCCATTACAAAGCGGGAGGCCCAATTTCTCCGTGAGCAACTACTCGAAAAACGTCAGCTTTTAGAAACAGAATGGTTAGACGATTCTGATGAAGATGAGAAGGAAAAAGTTGCGTCAACGATTCCTTTGTTTACGTTAGGAAAGACAAGGTTATGGATTGCAGCGATCACTTCCAGTGGTATTGGCTTAACGTTGTCGGCCATTGGGGCGCTTTATAGCCAACTGCAACAATTCATACCAGACACTGTTTATGAGCAAACATTCGGCTGGTTTACGGCATCGAGTGTTTGGTTAGTGGTCATCGTTGCTTTTACGTTAACCGTAATCGCATGGGTCCTTTCCATATTAGCAACCATGAGCAAATATTGGAATCATCAAGTGCAGGCAGCGAAACAAGGAAGGGAGCTAATCATTACTAGAGGGCTTCTCGAAACCCGTCAGCTTACGTTGCAAACCAAGCGTGTAACAGCCGTACGACTCGTGTCGAACCTGTTCAGACAGCCATTTGGTTACACATCTGTCTATGTGGAGAGCAAGGGGGGCGGATCAAGTGATGAGCAGCTGTCGACCGTGTTGTTCCCCCTCGTCCGCAAGTCAGAAGTGAATGGGCTTTTAGCCAAATGTTTGCCGGAATATCAACTGGAAGATCAGACGATCATACCGATTCCAAAACGAGCCTTATTCCGATTCCTTATTCGAACGGTTAGCCTTCCTGTCATTGTGACAGCCCTTTTGTTTACATTCACCGACTATGGTTGGATTGGTATCGTCCTTATATTATTGGCGGTATGGCTCGGATATTCGCAATACAAAGTGGCTGGGTACTTTTATCGAGAGGATACACTAGTCTTTCGTTATCGCCAATTAAGCCAAGTCCACGTGATCGTTCCTAAACGAAAAATTCAAATGTTCGAAGTGGCAACATCGGTCTTTCAACAGCGCCTGCGCTTATGCAGTCCGCTTGTATCTGTTCAATCGAGCATTGTCGGTAAGACGTTCAGTGTCCGTGACTTGGATCGAAAGGATGGGAACCGGTTGCTGGCATGGTTTTCAATCGAACAGCCGTCGGTCTCCTTTAGTGACCGAACTCCAGAAAGAGCCACCGATTAAAGTAAAACTCCTCTCACCACAAGTGAGAGGAGTTTTACTTACTTCATTTCGAAAATTCATTCGTGTATGTGACGATGGATCGCGTGCCTTGATCGGTAGTAAACTCAAAGCGATCATATACTTCGTCTTTGCCGTTTTTCACTAGCTTTCGATCGTAGTGATGTTGAACGACCAATAATCCGCTAGGGGTTAAATAAGAAAGGAAGTTTACACCAGAAAAGGCTTGAACGGGTTGATGATTCGATTGGAGCAACTGAAACAGCAATGAGTTATGACAATGCACCATTTGCTGATGAGTCACCCCATGATCAGCGAGCCCTTTTTCAAAGGCAAGTAGCGCTTGTTTCTCAAGTTCATTTCGCAAAATATAATAAGGATCGAGTTGAATTTTTTCTAAGCGAATGGCGCTGTTTTCACGTAAACGAAATTGCCTACCGCCCTTGGAAGTAAAAGTCTGATCTCCGGCATATTGAACAGGAATCCATCCGTCCTTTGTTTTCCATTCGAATTCAAACGGACAACCTTCCAGCTCAAGATGTTGACCTTCTCCATCAACTAAAAATGGTCGGTCATTTTCAATTAAACATGTGTAATAAATGAAACGGTCTTCTTCTTGAGAAGAGGAATTGGTCACTCCTTGTTGTTGCAAGTAATGATCAATGGCTTCAATGTGTTTTTGCCCTTGTTGTTGAGAGTAACGAAGGGCGGCGAGCGTCTTAGCAGCTGCTTGCTTGAGCGACGTTTCAAACGGGAGGCGATCTTCCTCTTCAGCTGCTGTCAGTCTGCTACCTGCTACTTCGACCAGTTCACCATTTTCATAGATCGGAAGAGGGGTATGGGCGCTTCCTAAATCAATATGAGGAAATTGCACGACCTCACGAATTTTTACTTGCCCACGCCACGGTCTGCCCGGTTCTGCGATTACTTGTTTTAACTCTCCAATATATACACCCTGTTGTCCTTTATCGAGAATAACAGGTTTCCCTATTAATGCTTTTGCTTCTTTTCGATTCATGAGAAACCCTCACTTTTTTAAAATCAATGTTTTCGGTTCAAGGTTTGCTGAACGATTCGATTGACTTATTTTTTATGCTAATTGTATAAGAAAAAGGATAGGACTGCGACAAGCTTATTTTAATTAAAAGGGGTTACGTTCTATTATAAAAAGACGGACACGAGCTTTCAAGTAATCTACAGTCTACTAAAATAATGAAGAAGTCCCATCGCGCAAACCGGTAAATCCATTTGCAAATGCTTATACACTTTATGGTCATCAGTCACGCCGTTTTCCCTTAGGTGAGCAGTCACTTTATCCAACAGGCGATTGGCTAGTTTTTCTGGGCGATCACCATGTAGATAGGCTGATTCCCCCAATGTCACAAACAGATCAAGCCAGTTTGCCAACTGCTTGTAGACTTTTGCTGGCTGATGAGACACGCCAAAATGACCAAAATAAATTCGTTCTACTTTGTAACCTTCAATTTTTTTTAGTGATTCGAGCATGGCATTAGGATCGAACTGGTTCGGTGATGTAGAGGGGAGAATAAATTCCAACCCATCTTGCGCTAAAGGTTCATAGCGTACCCCCAACGTATCACCTGTAAAAATACCATTTGTCTTTTTATCGTAAATACTCACATGATGATTGGCATGTCCACGCGTATGCAAAAAGGTAAGTCCTTGAATCATCGTATCGCCATCTTCAACCGAAATCAATTTGCTTTCGGGAACTGGGATCACCGGATCAAATAGGGCATCAAAATGTGATCCATACACTTGTCTAGCTCCAGTTATTAGACGGGAGGGGTCAAGCAAATGACGAGCTCCTTTCGGATGAACATATACATGTGCATTCGGACAATGGGAAAGGAGCAGTCCAACGCCCCCTGCATGGTCTAAATGAATATGAGTAAGAACGATGTGACGGATGTCTTTTGGATCAATCATAAGTTGTTTAAGTCCTTTTAATATGTAAGGCACCGAATGACTCGGTCCTGTTTCAACAAGCGTTAATTCTTCTCTAAGCAATAAGTAACTTCCGGTGCGTCCTTGCAAATTGAGGTCAAAGCCATCGATTAACATTATATCTTTTGCTACAGATTGTATTTGCCCCATCATAACCCCCCATTTACTCATTAGTGAAAACCTTTACAAATAGTGTAAAATGAAAAGGGGAGAAGCGCAATGGTTCATATCACCCAAGGAAAAGAGCCAGACGTTGCATCATGTTGTCTGACTCTTTTCATCCGTTATTTTTGATCATAGCGAAGTTCGTTCAACCGTAGGAGATGCTCCATTCGTTCCACCCGCGCTTTTTCTAGCTCTTCGTTAAGGCTGATCAGCGTGAGTTCCATTTTCGATAACGTCACAAACACATTCTCTTTTTGATTGAGCTGATGCTGTGTCGTTAGCGATAAGTAGGTCGTCAATAAGTTCGGAATGTCTTCACGAAGCATACGCCGAACCGTATGGCGCTTTTCAAAATCAAGCAATTGAAAATCGGGTACGAGCTTTTCCGTTTGGCTGGCGATCCGTTTTAAACGACTTTCAAGCAATGGATCAAGGGCAAAATGGGAAAGCTGCTGAATAAATCTTTCCGTTTCTAGATGTAAAAGCTGTAAATCATTTTGGCTAGTAGCCGTCCGTTCTTGATGGCCAATCGTTAAAGCGGAAATCGAGGCTTCTTTGGAGGATTGAACGCCTAAAAAAGCTTCATCCAGCCGATTGATATGGTAGAAAATCCCTTTAAATAAAGGGGATTCCCGAATTGATCGGACGTGGGAGCGCCCATCTTTCATGTAATAGATGGAAGCTTCTTTCGTTTTTCCGATCCCATCTTTTGCCTTCACATATTTCCGATAACAGTCAATATAAATTTTCTTTTTAACGGCAGCTGTTGAATATTTTGTATCAAACATCATAACGCGAATGTGCTTATGATTAAGCTTCACATGTATACGTCGCTCTTTATGCTTCCTGCGTACTGAACGTTTCATGTTTTTTCCGTTTGACTGCTCAATAAGCTTTGTTAATATTCGTTCGGTATCGGCGATTAACTCCCGTGTGGCTTGATCGCTTACAATGTGCAAGTCAACTGGCTTCCGAGCGTTCGGTACAAATAGATGGAAGAAGGGCCATTCCTGAAGCATTTTCAATCGCCCACCTCCTCTCAAACTAAATAGGGTCATTTTCTTTATGAGGACGTTGATTTGCTTTCAATGAGCTTCGTTTTCATTTCCTTATTTAACGTATCTAACTCTGCAATGAATTTCTTACCGGATGAAACGATTCGTTCATTGGATTGTTCAGTTAATTCGATGGCGGCAAACACATCTTGGTACGCCTTTCTAAACGACTCGATCGCGATGGCGGGTTCTTCGAGCGTTTTTAATGTGTCCTCCGTATTTTTCTTCAACATTTCAGCATTAGATAACAGCATATTTTCTGTTGCTTCGTTCACGTTTTGTACAGCGTTGATCACTTTCTTTTGATTGCTCAATGCCAGCTGGATAGAAGCAGTGACGGTAATGATATTTTTCGTCATCGTAATCGCATTAAAAATCGCTTCCTCGAGCTTTTCATTATTTTCAACGATCAGATCGACAGACGCGAGGGATTGCTGTAAGACCATAATGGCCTGGGACATGTTTTTAATTCTAGAAATGACCTTTTGTTGTCCTTTTTTTAAAGCTGTCGGATTGTTTTTCCATTCCTCCGATGTCATTTCCGACTCGAGCATCGCATTAAGCTGCTTTCCCATTTCAATCTGCTCTTCAAGGTGGCTGATTCGTTCACGCGCTACCCCTTTTAACTGGGTGAGCATTAGCGTATCTTCCTGCAATTTATCCTTTCCGGTTAACAAGGCTTCAATGATATTTTCCACCTGTGCTTCCACGGTTTTATATCGTTGAGCGTACTGTTCCATAGGACTACGCCCAAGAATTTTATTCACAAATTTTTTTACGGCTCCCTGTTTTAAGTGATCGGGTTCAAGTTGAGAAACCACTTCCTTCAGTTGGTGCAACTTTTGCGGAAGATGATTGTTTTCGTCATTCATCATCTCTTTAACCGGTCGCTTTAACGCTTCAAGGGATTCCCCAGCTTCCCGCTGCGCCTCTTCACCTAATCCACCGAGAGACTCGATGAGCTCGTCAAGGTTTGATGTTGATTTAAATTTTTGCAGCCATTCTTCACTCTCATGTTTGACTCGTTGTTCCATGTTTTCTTGTTCTGACATACTTATCCCTCCATCCACCACCAAATGGCGTGTTGCTATATTTACGTAGCAAATAAAATGTTGGTTGCAAAGGTGTTCTAATGCAATAGATCTCCCTTTATTATGCAGGAAGGGACAAAACATGACAACAATCTCGGGACTGAAATTCATTGCGCCTTCTGACGGCTATTCGGTAAAGTAAGTGTAGACAATCAAAACAAGGATGGTCATGCCCATGTGCTTACTTACGTTTGCTTATCAAACGAACAAACGATTTCCATTCGTTTTTGCGGCCAATCGAGATGAATACTATGATAGACCTACTTTATTTGCCCATGAGTGGAAAGAGGACTCAAATGTGATTGGAGGTCGCGACCTTGAAAAAGGGGGGACGTGGCTAGGGTTCACAAAGAAGGGGAAACTAGCAGCACTAACGAATGTGCGAGATTCTTTCGAACATAGCGGGGCCCTTTTTCAATCAAGAGGCTTTATTGTCCGGGACTATTTAACTAGTAGAACTTCTGATCAGTTATTTATGGAACGCCTAATCCAAACGGCCAATGAGTTTGATGGCTACAACCTCGTTTTTGGTTCATATCACGACCTATATTATTATACGAACCGGATGGAAAAAGGAGAAAAACTAAAGCCGGGCTATTATATGCTCAGCAACGGACAAATGAACAGCAACTGGCCGAAAGCCGTGAAAGTGCGGACCCACTTGCAGTCTGTGCTTGAAAGAGAAAAGGACGTGGAGACAATCATGAAAAAGTTGCTTGTAACCATGCAGGATGAAGAGCGATTTCCTGATGAGCAATTACCAGATACGGGAGTCGGGATTGAATGGGAGCGTATCCTGTCGCCGATTTTTATTAACGGGAAATCGTATGGAACAAGGGCAACGACTGTGATCGTTTGCACTGATCAAGGAGAGAGCTTTTTTCGAGAATGGAACTACGGACCAAAGGGCACTTTTTTAGAAAAGCGAGAATTTCATATCCAATTACCTTCAAGTTATTTAAATATGAAGAAAGACTACGAATGATTTGAAGGTGATGACGACAATCCTTTCGTAAAATGGTGAAGGTTTATCATGGTGGTTCGCTATATTATTCGGATATAGACATTTGTCCATATGCGGGATATTTTGGTAATAAAATAATCTTTGTCATCTCCTGTTGTTATAAAAATACATTAAAATAAATTAATATTCACCCCGGTTCTGCCTTGAAGAGTGGTCATTAAAAAAATTTTTTAAGGAAAACCCAAGAAGAAAGCGTTTTCATCTTCTGGATTTGAAAGTTTTAATTTGCCGAAATGTCAGAAAAATGATATTATCTTGTATATTAGCTCAAAGCATGCTGTGAAGTGTGATGAGGTTTTTACTTTTAGGAGAAAGGTTGATGCCTATGCAAAACTATGGATACCCGAAGAAACAAGGCCTATACGACCCACAGTTCGAGCATGATAACTGCGGTATTGGCTTTTTGGCTCATATGAAGGGACAAAAATCACACAAAATCGTTGAAGATGCGCTTCACATCTTGTGCAACTTAGAGCACCGTGGAGGACAGGGTGATGAAGTCAATACAGGAGACGGCGCAGGAATTCTGTTGCAACTTCCTCATCGTTTCTTCCAAAAGGTAACTGTAAGCGAAGGCATTTCATTACCGGAGGAAGGGAAATACGGTGTTGGGATGCTGTTTTTGCCACAGGACGAATCGTTGCGTCGTGAAACTGAACGGAAGCTCGAGGCGATTGTCAATGAAGAGGGGCAAACGTTCCTTGGTTGGCGAACCGTTCCGACTGATGACTCAATGCTTGGCAATGCGGCAAAAGCAGCCATGCCATACATCCGTCAATTGTTTATTCAAAAAAGCGAAAATGTAAAGGCAGGACTTGATTTTGAACGAAAGCTCTATGTCATTCGTAAGCGGGCAGAGAATGAAATCGGCTCATTGGTAGAAGATGGCTCTTTCTACTTTGCTAGCTTCTCGAGCCGGACGATCGTATACAAAGGAATGCTGACAACAGAGCAGGTGGATCAATTTTATTTAGATGTAGTGGATCCAGATTTTGAAACAGCTTTAGCGCTCGTCCATTCCCGCTTTAGCACAAACACATTCCCAAGTTGGGAGCGTGCCCATCCGAATCGTTACATGATTCACAACGGTGAAATTAACACCGTAAAAGGGAACGTGAACTGGATGCACGCACGCGAAGCCAGATTTGAATCTGAAGTGTTTGGGACGGATCTTGATAAAATTCATCCAGTCATCGACCAAGAGGGCAGTGACTCGTCCATGTTTGACAATACGATTGAGTTTTTAAGTTTATCTGGACGCGCAATGGCCCATGCAGCAATGATGATGATACCAGAACCTTGGCAAAACGATGAGCACATGAGCAAGGAGAAAAAGGCGTTTTACCAGTTTCATAGTACATTGATGGAACCTTGGGACGGTCCGACAGCGATCGTATTTACCGACGGAACTCAAATCGGTGCCTGTCTTGATCGGAACGGCCTTCGTCCATCACGGTATTACGTGACAAAAGATGATTATATTATCATGTCATCAGAAGTAGGTGTTCTCGACATTGATCCAGAAAATGTTCTTTACAAAGAACGTTTGCACCCTGGTCATATGTTGCTCGTGGACCTTGAGGAAGGGCGGATCATTCCAGATGATGAGATTAAACATCAAATCGCGAGTGAGCACCCTTATGAGGAATGGGTGAAGGAAAACCTCGTTCAGCTGGAAGATGTGTTAGAAACGTCCCATGTGGAAGATACAGATTTCGGCAAGTTACGTGAGCGCCAATTAGCCTTTGGTTACACGTACGAGGAACTAACAAAAATGATTCAACCGATGGTGAAAGAAGGGGAAGACCCAGTCGGTTCCATGGGGTACGATTCACCGCTTGCTGTTTTGTCAAAACGGCCACAGCTTTTGTTTAATTATTTTAAACAATTGTTTGCCCAAGTAACGAACCCGCCAATTGACGCGATTCGTGAAAAAGTGGTCACTGCAATAGGAACAACCATTGGTGCTGAACGTAACTTGTTAAACCCTGAACCGTTAAGTTGTCGGCACATTTATTTACCATCACCAATCTTAAACAATGAAGAATTGGCGAAGTTAAAGCACAACAAGATGGACGGGTTTATGTCAACGACCTTGTCGATCTTATTCGATGCGAAGTCAGGTGCCCGAGGACTTGAGGAAGCATTGGAAAACTTGTTTGCTGAAGCAGATCAAGCGATTGAAGCCGGAAAAACATTGCTTATTTTAAGCGATCGCAAAATGAATGAAACGAATGCTGCTATCCCATCTTTGCTTGCTGTTAGCGGTTTGCATCATCATTTAATTCGCAAAGGAACGCGCACGAAAGTAAGCATTCTTCTTGAATCTGGAGAACCGAGAGAAGTTCATCATCATTGTGTTTTGCTTGGTTACGGGGCAGAGGCCATCAACCCATACCTCGTATTTGACTCAATCGACGCCTTATTGCGCGATGGTTTGTTAGATAATATCTCATATGTGGAAGCGGTTGAGAATTATGTAAAAGCAGCGGTGAAAGGGATTATGAAGGTACTCTCTAAAATGGGTATTTCAACCATTCAAAGTTACCGCGGTGCGCAAATATTTGAAGCGGTCGGAGTGGACGAATCGGTCATTAATCAATATTTTACATGGACAACGACACGGATCGGTGGTGTGACATTAAAAGAGATTGCTGAAGAAGTGCGCCTTCGTCATGAACGAGCTTTCTCTGAGCAAGAAGGTGTCGATAAAGCGCTAGATCCTGGTGACGATTTACAATGGCGACGTAACGGAGATCCGCACCAGTATAATCCACATACGATTCACATGCTTCAGCACGCATGTCGTAAAAACGATTATGACCTTTATAAAAAATATGCGTCGGCTATCAACGAGCAAGAAAAGGAGCAAACGACGTTACGCGGTCTGTTGAAATTCACTACTGACCGGAAACCTATTTCATTAGAAGAAGTAGAGCCTGTTGAGGAAATTGTGAAACGCTTTAAGACAGGGGCGATGTCGTTCGGTTCGATCTCAAAAGAAGCACATGAGACATTGGCAATTGCAATGAACCGACTTGGTGGAAAAAGTAACACCGGTGAAGGGGGAGAGGACCCAGATCGCTTCACTCCAGACGCGAATGGTGATCTTCGTCGCAGTGCCATTAAGCAAGTAGCTTCTGGCCGTTTCGGTGTGACGAGTCATTATTTAGTCAATGCAGATGAAATTCAAATTAAAGTGGCCCAAGGAGCGAAGCCTGGAGAAGGTGGACAACTGCCCGGAAATAAAGTCTATCCGTGGGTAGCGGAAGTACGTGGATCTACACCTGGCGTAGGGCTTATTTCACCACCTCCTCACCATGACATTTATTCGATTGAAGATTTGGCAGAGCTCATCCACGATTTGAAAAATGCGAACCCGCAAGCACGGATCAGTGTGAAACTCGTAGCTGGTACAGGCGTCGGGACGATCGCGGCAGGTGTAGCAAAAGGTCGTGCAGATCACGTAGTCATTAGCGGCTATGATGGTGGAACGGGAGCTGCTGCTCGAACCAGTATTAAACACGCAGGACTGCCGTGGGAAATTGGGCTTGCAGAAACCCATCAAACACTCGTACTAAACAATTTGCGTGACCGCATTTCCATTGAGACGGATGGGAAGCTTATGACAGGTCGTGATGTCGTGATTGCGGCGCTGCTTGGTGCAGAGGAATATGCATTCTCTACAGCTCCACTCGTAGTACTAGGCTGCATTATTATGCGCGTTTGTCATTTGGATACGTGCCCGGTAGGAATTGCTACGCAAAACCCAGAACTGCGTAAAAAATATATGGGTAAGCCTGAGCATGTGGTTAACTACATGACATTTGTTGCACAAGAGATCCGCGAAATCATGGCAGAACTTGGGTTCCGCACAGTTGATGAGATGATAGGCCGAACCGATGTTCTTGAACAGAATCGCAACATTGATAACTGGAAAGCCGTCCATGTCGATCTCTCAAGCTTGCTCTATCAGCCAAAGCCAGGACAGCAGGAGAAAAACTACAAGACGATCGAGCAGGATCATCAGCTTGAGCAATCACTCGATATGACAAAGCTTTTAGACATTTGCCGACCAGCGTTAGAGCGCAAAGAAAAAGTGCAGGCAGCTGTGTCGATTAAAAACATCGATCGTGTCGCTGGTACAATTGTAGGTAGCGAGATTAGCAAGCGTTATGGTGCTGCTGGTCTGCCGGAAGATACGATTGAGCTTACGTTTAAAGGCTCAGCAGGGCAAAGCTTCGGCGCCTTCATTCCGCGTGGGATGACGCTTCACCTTGAAGGGGATGCGAACGACTATACAGCAAAAGGATTGTCTGGCGGAAAAATCATCGTCCGTCCACCTGCCGGCTCGACCTTTAAAGCGGAAGAGAACGTGATTATCGGGAATACGTCGTTCTACGGAGCCACGAGTGGAGAAGCGTTTATCCGTGGTCAAGCAGGCGAACGATTCTGTGTTCGTAACTCAGGTGTCAATGTGGTCATTGAGGGAATGGGTGATCATGGGCTTGAGTACATGACAGGTGGTCGTGTCATCAACTTAGGAAAAGTTGGTAAAAACTTTGGTGCTGGTATGTCTGGTGGTGTCGGCTATATTTACGACTATGATGGGACGTTTGAGAAAAAATGCAACAAAGAAATGATTCTCCTTGAATCGTTATCAGATGAAGGAGATGTGGTCTTCATTAAGTCCATGCTTGAACGTCACTTGGCTTACACCGATAGTGACCTAGCTAAATCGATTCTTGCAGACTGGAATCAAGCAAGGAAACGATTTATTAAAGTCATCCCTAAAGATTACAAACGCATGCTCGAGGCGATTGAGCGAGTGAAGCGGGAAGGGTTATCTGATACCGAAGCGGTCATGGTTGCGTTTGATGAGAATAAAAACGATAAAAGCAGAGTTGGCGGTAAATAACTTGTTTAATCGACGGAGCGGTGACCTTGATCACCGCCCGTCTAATATGCATGAAGAGATCGAGAAAAATCGTTCGTAGTTTGGAGTGAGTGCTATGGGGAAACCAACAGGATTTATGGAATATAAGCGGGAAACACCTCCAAAGAAAGACCCCTTTGAACGCTCAAAAAACTGGCAAGAGTTTACCCTTCTTATGCCGGAGAGTGCATTGAGACAACAAGGGGCACGATGTATGGATTGTGGTGTTCCATTTTGTCAAACAGGGACGTCAATGGATGGTTCTGGGGAGATTGGTTGCCCCGTCTATAACTTGATTCCAGAATGGAATGACCTCGTGTATCGCGGTCACTGGAAGGAAGCGTTAGAACGTCTACACAAAACGAATAACTTTCCAGAATTTACAGGACGAGTTTGTCCTGCTCCGTGTGAAGGCTCGTGTACGGTTGCGATCAGCGACGACGCTGTTGCAATAAAGAGCATGGAATTCCATATTGTAGAACGTGGATTCCAGGAAGGTTGGATTGTGCCTAACCCTCCTAGATCGAGAACAGGCAAAAAAGTAGCTGTCGTCGGTAGCGGTCCTGCAGGCTTAGCAGCAGCGGCTCAATTGAACAAAGCCGGTCATTGGGTAACGGTTTTTGAACGAGAAGATCGCATCGGCGGGCTGTTGACGTATGGAATTCCTGATGTAAAGCTTCCGTATCACGTAGTGGAACGTCGAATCAACCTTTTAAAAGAAGAAGGGATTGAATTCCGCACCAATGTTGAAATTGGAAAAGATGTTTCAGCAAAGCAGTTAAAAGACGACTTTGACGCGGTCGTTTTATGTACAGGTGCGACAAAGCCACGTGATGTAAATGTTAAGGGCAGAGAGCTCAAAGGTATTCACTTCGCCATGGACTTCTTAACAGCAAATACGAAAAGCCTATTAAACTCGAACCATCAAGATGGTAACTATATTTCCGCAAAAGGGAAGCATGTCGTTGTGATCGGTGGTGGAGATACGGGGGCTGATTGTATTACAACCTCTGTCCGTCATGGGGCAAAATCGATTACGCAATTTGATATTAATCGTGAAAAATCAAACGAACGGCCTGACAATAACCCATGGCCTTTGTTCCCAATCGTCCATACGGTAGAGGACGGCCATAAAGAAGCGGCGGCTGTTTATGGAAAGGACCCGAGAGCTTATCAAGTCATGACGACAAAATTTGTCGGTGATGCTGAAGGTCATGTGAAGGAAATTCATACGATTTCTGTGGAAACAACCGTGCATCCTGATGGAAGCAAAACCCGTGTTGAAATTCCAGGCACCGAGAAAGTTTGGCCAGCTGACCTTGTGTTTCTAGCTGTAGGATTTACGGGGCCAGAAGAACAGCTTGTTCGTGAACTAGAGTTGGAAACTGATACACGTTCGAACATTAAAGCTGAGTATGGTAAATATGAGACGAGCTTAGAAGGTGTTTTTGCTGCCGGTGATAATCGCCGTGGACAGAGCCTTGTTGTTTGGGCGATCCACGAAGGTCGTGAAGCGGCACGAGAATGTGATAAATATTTGATGGGAGCCTCGAATTTACCGTAATGACACACAATTCTGTTATGGAATTGTAATAGTATTTTCATAGCTTTCATGAGAAAATAATAGAAACGGAGCGTTCATACTTCGATGGACGCTCCATTTTTTAGATATTTAAAGGGTAAGAAAAACGGTCGCTTCCGCCAGTGGTGGCAAGTCAAGTTTTTCTAAACGTTTTTCATGAAAGGGCGTAGGTTGTCATGGTCAAATGGATGAAAAGAGGAGTACTTGTCTCCACGGCGCTCATTACACTTGGCTTCGCTTCCCCAACAGATGTTGTAAGAGGGACGGAAAATAGTTCACTACCTGAAAAGTCAGAAAACACGGACAATGGAAAGCCGATCATTTACCGCGTAGATGCGGATTCGTATGGATTATATGATTCGGTTCTGAAAACACCAAATCATTATGTGCATCTGGCAGATGAAACAACCGCTAGATTATTTGCCGACGGTATTATTGAAGAAGCGTATGAGCAAAGTTTAAAGAAATTTGGTCCAGTTATCGCAAGAAAAATTGGTTCCATGTACGAAGAAAAAATCTTACCTGAGTTTAAACATGCTATTGTGGATGCGGTTGCAGGCATGCCAGTAGATGATCTGAACGATTTAAAGGTGTCCGATGATCCTGCTAGTGGGCAAGGTGAGAAGATTGTTCATCTCTATCATCAAAAAACAGGGAACGACCTATTACGACTCCACGTGCGGAGAGACCAGCCACCAAAGCAAGGGTATTGGTTTAATTTTCACTATCATTCCTATGAGGATCAATTCCAATCTCATCGCGAATTAGGAACGGTTTTTTGGGGGAAAAACATGCCTCCCTATTGGCAAGCATGAGTATAATGTAATTACAAATCAAAAGCTGCTCATTATGAGCGGCTTTTTTCTTTGGTTGATTCATGGGATCATTTATGTGTGATCGCCGTTTATGTCCTTGTACTTACGTAAGTTACAGCATAAACGAAAACCCTAATTCATTTCTGACATAACATTTTAGTGTGGTGACTTTCACATTATCAGAAGGATCCTTTTTGTGTATGCGCATAACTATACGGACGTTTCCAAGTAGCGTGTCAAAAGCACGGGACGCCTGCGGGAAAAGCCAGAGCTTCCGCTAATCGGGGAAATTTTCCCCGATTAGCGGAAGCCTCGCCCGCGGCACGCGAGTATTTTTAGAAACAATCAATCCTATATAAAAAACACTCGTATTAACTGGATTTTACAATATAGTTCTTTAGGTACGGATTGGTTTAGTGTTTCATATGGTTCATAAAAAGTAGTAGTTCATAGGAGGTGGTTTTTGATTTATTTGTAATAAATAAACCTATTTTACTAAAATAAAATGAGATTTTCTAAGTAAATATACATAAACTTAAGGCGGGCGGAAATAAAATATGGTACTCTATTACTAGATAACGCAGATATACATAGAGAGGAAAATGGAGGGAAGCTCGTATGGTTAAACAGTGGAGCATGATTTTATTTGCGTTCGTTCTTTTTATTGGGGTATGGGCCCTTGCTGTCATTAAGTTAAATAGCGAATCAAGTGCTCCGCAAGAGATGCTTAGTGATGAAGTCGTTGAGCGGGAAGATAACCTAACGTATCAGTTTGGACGTGATGATTCTCAAGCGATTAATTTGCAAGAAAGCCAGTATGAAGAATCAGAGGTTATAGAGAAACACGAGAAAGACAATGAAAAAGTCGAACGATCGATTAAACTCGATGACAAATGGATTGATCTAAGAAAGTATGATCTTTCTGTGATTTCGACACCGTCTGGCGTCCCAATCGATGATTTGCTCGATTTGCTTGAGATTCAGTAAGATGGTTCATAGGATGTTTAAATTTGTTCCGTTCCCGGGCTCGATACTTTTGATAGGATAAAGATAGAACAAAAGGATGAGAGGGGCATGGAAATGAAGCAATGGTTAAGGACGAAGTCTCCTCTTTTAAAGTGGGTACTTCGTCTTCTTTTTGCGTACGTTTGCGTAATAGTGGCAACACTTGCATTAGCGATCATTTCGATTTTTATTACGTTTACTTTTGTGATCATTGATACGATTAGTGACTCTACCCATTTAGGCGATTTTGCAGAAGCCTATTTTGTTCCAGTTTCTGAATATTTATGGGACATGTTCCTCTGGCTTGTTCCAGGATTGTAGTGTAGGATGGGAGGGAAACGATGACAGAAGAAATCATCATTGTACTTACCGTATTTGGTTTTTTTCTAATGAGTATGAGTAAAATGATTGTGGGAGAAGAAAAAACCTCCTCATCCAAGTAATGGAAATTTCCGTTACTTGGATGAGGAGGCCACCAAGCGAAAGCGCGGTAGGGTTTAAGCAAAATGCATGAAAAAAGGGTCTCTCCTTGGTAGAATCATAGTCGACAAAAACCCGATTCAAAGGAGAAACCCTATGCAAAAGAATAACACAGAATACCCAACTTTAAAAGAACTTGAACAGCTAGTTTGGAGGAAGTTACAGGAAACCTTCTCAAGTGTGATGACCTGCATACTAGAGGAATATGACGAAGAAATTATGCAACAACGTGATAAGCAACGCTTCCATTATAAAGATAAACGGCCTCTAAAAATAGACAGTTTATTTGGTGAGATTGAG
>NZ_SNUY01000030.1:0-18225 GCF_004376175.1 Halalkalibacterium halodurans
TATCCTTGAAGGAATGGAAGAAATGGCTATCATCTCAAAAGGACAAAAGGAAACGAAAAAGGATGTAATTTTAAGATAAAGTGAGATTAAGAGAGATACTGTCCAAAATACGGGGGTTAATCCGGTTGAGTCCTCCTTGGTTCTAATTTAAGGGTCCTTAGTGCTGATCAGCTGCGGACACCTCGTATCATACCAAGGGGCTCTTTTTTGATCAAACCTCAAATTTGTTCATTACAGGAATGCTTCTTTTTCCAAGAAGAAAGGCTCTGACGTTACAAAAGCTTGACTTACAGATTCTGGATCATCAATAAAATTAACGTGCTGCCCTGTATAACCTTGAACATTCACATCACTTAAATCATACTTACTAGTTAAGTAATCCCAATACGGAATACCTGGCTGAATAAAGGCTGTTCTTCCGTTCATATCTTCAAAATCATTAATGACAACACCCTCATGCGTCATCAATGCGGCTGGACTATTTTGCATAGCAGCGGCTAATGTAACTAGCTCAATCCCTTGATTTCTAGCAATCACAATTTGATCAGCATGAGCCAAACCAAATTGCGCATTACCTGAAGCTATAATTTGAATTGCTGATACTTGAGGTCCTCCTGGCTCTATTTCTACTTCCAAGCTATTTTCAGCAAAAATTCCTTGTTCATCTGCGGCATAAACACCACCATGCTGACTTTTTGGAAACCAATTAAGTACTAGTTTTACAGCTTCTATTGGTTCCGTTGTTACATCCTCGTCTCCCTCCGTTTCACTAGTCGACTCAGCATTACTTTCTTCTGTTCCATCAACGGGTTCTTGTCCACCGCATGCCGCAAGTACTAGTAGCATGATGAGAGCAAAAAATAAAGCAGTTAACTTGGTTATTTTAAAAAACTGAATATTAAGACTTTTTATCATTGATAGACCCCTCTCTTTTTCAACGTGATTATTTATCTACTTTCATTGCCGACTCATGCCACGATCCGAGTAGATATTTGGCAAGTAAGCTAACTAGCAAATAAAATCCGATTCCTAAAATCGCGGCTGCAATCCCGCATGCAAATAAAAAGGATGTGTTTACTTGAATCGCTGCTACTGTAATCGCATAACCAAGACCACCTTTTCCTCCACCAACACCAGCGACATATTCTCCAACAATCGCACCAACAATTGATAATGTACAAGACACTTTTAATCCCGCCATCATATAAGGCAACGCCGCTGGAATGCGTAACTTCCACATTTTTTGCCATTTTGACGCGTTGTATAAGGTGAACAATTCATCCATGTTTTTATCGACAGAATTAAGACCCATTAACGTATTTGAAATCACAGGGAAGAATCCGATTAAAAAGGAAATCACAATAATCGAATTAAAACCTGACCCAAACCAAATCACAACAATCGGCGCAATCGCGACAACAGGTATCGTTTGTAAAATGATTGCATATGGATAAATACTCCGCTCCAATATTTTAGAACTAGCTAGAAGAACTGAGACAGAGATACCAATGATCGCACTTAAAAAGAATCCGATCACTGATTCTAGCACTGTTATCCTTACTGCTTCCCAAAGAATATTCCAACTGTTTATGGTCGCATTCCACACATCAGTCGGTTTCGGAAAAATGTAATGAGGCATTCCAAGTAACAAAGGAAGTAGTTGCCATACTGAAAGAAAAAGGATGAATGCAATCAACGGACCTAAGTATACATGTTGAAAGTGACTCCATCTCGTTTGACGTGATTTCGAACGAGCAATCGCTTTTATAGCTACTTTTTTTGATACATCAGCGGAAGGCATCGCCACCTACACCAACTCCTTTCGCTCGGAACTTTTTTCAAGTTCTTCAGAGGTAAACTCGACCATACTACCAAACTCTCTGCTCGTACGACTACTCGTCTCTCTTGGATAAGGGAGATTCACATCAATAACAGACGATAGTCTTCCTGGTCTAGCTGACATAACCGCTATTTTGGAAGATAAAAAGACGGCTTCAAACACATTATGTGTGACAAACAAAATCGTCGTTTTCTCTTTTTTCCAAATGTCTAATAGCTCTAATTGCAAGCCTTGCCTTGTCATTTCATCAAGTGCTGCAAAAGGTTCATCCATTAATAATAGTTTCGGTTTTGCTGCTAATGCACGTGCAATTGAGACACGCATTTTCATCCCGCCTGATAACTCACGAGGATACGCTTTTAAATAGTCTTTCAAGCCCACCATCTCTAAAACTCGCATGGCTTCTTCTTTCCGTTTGCGTTTACTAATTCCTCTTAATTCCAGCGGGAGCATGACATTATCTAAAACCGAACGCCAAGGAAGAAGATTTGAATCTTGAAAAACAAATGCAATATCATTTGTTTCACTTATCATCTCTTTTGGCGATTTCTGATAGACCTTTAATTCTCCTTTTGTCGGTTCCCCAAGCCCTGCGATCATCCTTAATGCTGTCGACTTCCCACAGCCTGAAGGCCCTAGAAAGCTGATAAACTCTCCTTCTTTTATCGTTAAATTGAAGTTACTCAAGGCAACGGTTCCGTTGTTATAAATTTTATGAACCTGTCGAAATGTAACAATTGCTTGCCCTGACGTGACCAAGTGAATCTCCTCCTTTTAAAGTCTATTAGCTCCCTCGATAGGTACTATAACCACCAGGAGCAATGAGTAGCGGAACATGATAGTGATCATATTCACTCGCGATCCGAAAACGAATAGGAACAACATCTAAAAAAGAAGGAGGTTCCTGTTTATTACCATCCTGGTTAAAATACTCTTCAACATGAAACATTAATTGAAAAATACCTTTTTTCATGCTTTCTCCTTCAAGCAACGGTTCATCTAGTCTGCCATCTTCATTCGTTGTAGTTTGAGTAAGCTTTTCATATTCTCTAGTAAGCTTGTTGTATTCGAATAGTTCAATGATCACACCACTTGCAGGCTTACCAGTGCTTATATCTAGTACATGCGTCGTCAATCGTCCACTCATTTTTCCTCTTCCGCTTCTGCCAAAGCTAAGTCTTCTTTTGTCACAGAGAACCCTTGAAATCCGTACGGGGGACGTGGATCTGTGAACACTTTTCCATCCGTAGAACACGAGACTTCTTCAAGAATCGTTTCCCACGTACGATTATTTGATACAAATGAGACTTCAGCTAATTGAGGGAACCTTTTTAACACTCGCAATCCGATTTTATAAATTAAGTTTTGGATCGACGGAGAATCTTCTTGATGAAACAACGTCTGGGCAATATGTGCAACTTGCTCTGCACATACATATTGATCAGGCCGATCACCTTTTGCATCATCTGTATCTTCATAGTGCCAATTAATGTCTAAATAAATAAACAACGGACGATCAAATGATTCAGGTAATGTTGTATACTCATCCTTGATGTAGCCGTAAAAAGAGCTTCCTTTTACCTTAATTAAGCGCAGCCCTTTGACACCACTCGTTTGCTCAATTACCTCGTATTGGTCATCTGCCGTTCTCTCTACCTGCACCGAAGCAGATGGCTGTTCCATTAATCCTTGACGAAAAACGAGTTCACTTGGAGCAAATCCACTCTCTGTAGGGATCTCTACTTCATTAAAAGGAAACTGTTGTCCTGACATCGTCACTCCTTCAATATGCGGATACTTTTGCAAAAACTCCTTACTAACAAATTCTAAAAATCCTTCCATCGTCGCCCCTGTATAATCTCCTGCATGTCGGAGTATGAAGTTTTTCATCGAGTCTGTTGCGACAACTTGAGTGTTATCCCCTTCTGTAAAGGAAGATAGAAACGCATCCCCCTTGATTGCAACTTGAATATCCATTCCGAAAATAATATTGCTACGTCCTTTAAAACTCGATTCAGGAATTTCCCGAATTCCTTCAAGTGGCTTGGCGTATGTTCGGTAAACAAATACATCTGCTTTGCCGTAATACATTGTTCGTTTTGTCGCTGCCTTTTGAACTGACTTTGTTTTCATAAAGAGCCCACCTTTACTATTTTAATATTCAGATATTAAAGTCTCTTCATCACGCACCATATCCAAAAGCCTGAACTTAACAATCTTACTTACCTCATTTAAAGCCGTTTGTAATTCAGCTTCATAACTGTTTGCTATTCTTTTTTTCATACTTTGTTTAATCGAATTCTTATCTTGACCTCGGACAGCCATAATAAATGGGAAACTGAATGCCTGAACATAATCTTTATTCAAACGCGAAAATTCATTGAATTCTTCTTCAGATAATTGACTTAGCCCAGCATGTAACTGTTCATTTGTAGATGTTTCTGATATTTCCATTCTCGTTCCTAAGTCAGGATGTGCTCTCAGTAACGCTAACTGTAGTAACGGATCTGCCGCATACATTTCCTCAATCATTTTCTGATACATTTGTTCCAAACTTGAAAAAGGATGATGCATCCATGCTTTTTCAGCAACCCATGGTGAATGTTCAAATACAGACCCAATTGAATCTACAAAATTTGTTTTACTCATTTCGTTGACTTCTTTCATTGAATAGTTGATAGTCTCCACCTTCTTTCTAGAATTCTAGTACTCTACTTGCACTCAGCTAGTATTGGTTATAGTCAAATCATACTCATTAACAGCTTTACGGTCATTGTGTAGCGTGACTAAAAATCATGAACGAAATTAGCTCATCTGACCAATACTAGAAGATTTCATGATGCTTTTTATGGTCTGATCTGACATGGCCTAAATGAATGTATTGCAAGATCTAAGATTTTTAGAGAAAGGAAGGAAATAAAGATTGTGTTAGATTTATTCACTTTGTGTTTTCAACCAACTGATTTATTTTGCTCATATATCCAGACTCCTCTTTTTCATGACATCTTAAAGTTTTTCATTTCTTTATCTATTCTTATTTTGTAGCAAATAACCAAATAAAGGATACTATTCGTTATGAAAGCTAACAAAGAAAATCAACTTATACTTCTTAAATAAGAAAAAAACCGTTTAGTCGGTGTTTTCGTTCATTTACATGTCATTCCACACAGCAGTTGCACGCATTTTTTTATAATCAATTTTCGTGTGCTTTGCTGCGATTTCGACCATTCGAAAAGCTGCCTCATTCGCTCGTCTAGCCAGTTGCTCTTCATTTGTATGAACTAAACGTCCATCTTGCACAACGACCTTCCCACCTACGATTGTCATATCTACTTGAGCTGTACCTGTCACAATTGGAAGTGTGGCATCATCGAAAAGAGCTCCAGCAAATTCTAAACGACTTGCATCAACCATAAACATGTCCGCTGCTTTTCCCACTTCTAACGATCCAATTCCATCCTCCCAACCGAGAACCTTAGACGATCCCCTCGTTGCAATGTGCAAACAATCTTCTGCTCGTAACGCAGTAGGACCGTGCTGCAGCTTATGTAATAAATTCATCATTTTTAACTCGAGCAGCATACTCGAAGCGTCATTTGAAGCAGAGCCATCCACCCCTAGGCCAACTTTCACTCCTGCTTTTAGCATCTCGATGATCGGAAATGTGCCAGAAGAGAGCTTCATATTGCTACTTGGACAATGTGCAACTCCACATCCACATGAACCCATTTTACTGATTTCATCTTTGTTAAACCAAATACCATGTGCATACCAAACATCATTGCCGATCCACCCCATTTCTTCCATAAAGTCTAATGGACGAAGACCGAGCATTTCCAGACAATAATCTTCCTCGTTTTTTGTTTCAGCCAAATGAGTATGCATGCGAACACGATAACTTCTAGCTAAGTGAGCAGATTCCCTTAATAAGTCCCTGCTAACTGAAAAGGGAGAACACGGAGCAACACCTACTTTCACCATCGCAAATTTACTTGGATCATGATAGGTTTCAATGAGCCTCCTTGTGTCACGAAGGATAGGGTCTTCCGTTTGGACAACTTCATCTGGCGGTAAGCCACCCTTTGATCTTCCTAAACTCATTGAACCACGTGTCGGAAAAAATCGTATACCTAACTCACTAGCAGCACGTATTTCTTCGTCTATTAATTGATCACTAACCCCATCTGGAAAAACATAAAAGTGATCTGAAGTCGTGGTACAACCACTCTTTAACAATTCTCCTATTCCAACCATTGCACTTAAGTAAACATCCTCTGGTCTTAAATGCCTCCAAATATCATAAAGCGTCAGCAACCAATCAAATAGCTCGACGTCTTGTGCAAATGGAATGTTTCTGGTAAAGGTTTGATACAAATGATGATGGGTATTAATGAGACCTGGATAGATGATTTTATTTCTCGCATCAATCACTCTTTCTGCCGTTTCATAAGGTAGGTCGACACCAATCGCTTTTATTTCTTGCCCCTCAATATAAATGCTTCCGCTAGGTATCCGACTTCTTTTGTTATCCATTGTAATAATGTTTCTCGCATTTTTGATTAATAGACTTTGCATTTTCTAAACAGTCCTCCTGCACCTAGCTCAGCTTAATCGTTTCGCTTCCTCAAAATCATCCGGGGTATCAATATCAAACACCACATAAGGATCGTCAACTGAACACTTTTCCATCGCAAAACTGCCCATTAACCTCCGTCCTCCTTTCTCACCTGAAAGTGTTTCGAAATCTACTAATCGAACATTCCCCCAAAACACTGGATGACCTGGTTTTCCTTCAAAAAAAGGTCGGATTACAAAAGGGCTAGAATCACTCGTTACCCGTTCTCGCCCTTTTTCAAAAATAGATTCTATTGTTTCATTTGTTATAAACGGCTGATCTCCTAAGAAAAACATCACCGACTGAATGTTTTTCTGTAAGTGGCGTATAGCTGTCAAAAAGGACGTACTCTGTCCTTTTTCATAATCAGCATTCATCACCCACTGAATACAAGAGGAATCAAGTTGAATGAGTTGTTGGATACGGCTTGCTTCAAAGCCAATCACGACAATCACTTGATCAAATGAATGTGCCAACACTTTTTTTATGACTCTCTCAAGTAAATACATGCCGTCTAACTTTAATAATTGCTTGTTTACCCCCATTCGGCTCGACTTTCCTGCTGCTAAAATAACTGCACAAACTGGCTCACGCTTCATCCCACACCTTCCTTTACATAACCGTTTCTCGCTTCTTCTTTTTTCTCATCAACATTCTCTTTTCATTTCGGACTTGAATCAACTCTGCTAAAATACTGATGCTGATTTCTTCTGCTCCTTCAGCATGAATCGAAATACCAACTGGTGAGTGGACCCATTCTGGTAATGGGAGAGGCGCTACAAGTTTTTCTGTTCTTTTTTTCGGACCAAGTATACCAACGTATTTAGGTCGGTTTTCTTGCTCTAAGAAATACGTTAATATTTGTTGGTCTTGTTGGAACTGATGAGTCATAATTAACACGTAACTATTCTTTTTAAGACAGTTTTTTGCGAGGAATTTTTCAGGATGTTCAATGATGAACGAGCTAGCACTTGGAAAATATGCTCTCTGACAGCGACTTTCCCTTGGATCAATGACAACTGGCAAAAAATCAAATTCAGCTGCTCGCTTTACAATTGGTTCGGCATCAGTACCCGCACCGAAGATATAGAGAGTATCTTGTGGCTCATGTAATTCAAACATGAAAGTCGTATTCAATTCGATAAAATGATGATATTCGAAGGTCCGCTCTGTTTTAAACATTTGGTTTACTGTAGGCATGACAACCTTTTTTAAATAAGGAAGCCATGTCCCTATCACTTCTCCATCTTCTGCTATAAATAAACGCACACCATCTTTCTGTCTACTCAAATCACTAATGGAAACGAGGCGTTCTCCTCTCTCTAATCTTTCTAAAACTTGAGACAAAAAATGATCCGTATCATTCCATTTAATAGGCTCAAGCAAAACGGTGATTTCCCCATTACAGCCCGCACCTTTTCCCCAGCCTAAGTCATCTTCTGTTCGTAAATCATACGTAACCGTTTGATGCTTCTGTAACGTCATCGCTTCTTGGGCATAACTAAACAAATCTTCCTCAAGACATCCTCCACTGATCATTCCGTATTGCTCACCATTTTCAGAAAAGAGCATTTTGGCGCCTTCATGACGGTAAGCAGATCCCTTCACTTGAATCACCGTCGCTAAAGCAAATGATTGATCTGGTTTCAATTTCATAATGTTCAGATATTTATAAAGCTCTTTCATTGTTCTCCCCCACTCCATTTAAACGGGTTCTGTTCTACTTAATCGCTCTAATACCCTGTAGATTCCACCATAACCAGTACAACGGCATAAGTTTCCTGCTAATCCTTCTTTCAATTGCTCAACCGTAGGGTGTGGATGTTCTTTTAATAAAGCCTTTATCGAGATAACCATGCCTGGTGTGCAATATCCGCATTGAAATCCACCTTCTTCTAAAAAGGCTTGCAAAATAGGATCCACCTCGTCCGCGTTTACTCCCTCAATCGTCACCACCTTTTTTCCTTCACATTGATAAGCCATTGTTAAGCATGAATTGTATGTTTTGCCATCAATTAAAACCATACACGCCCCGCACCGACCAATCTCACATGACATCTTCGTTCCTGTTAGATCTAAATCATATCGGAGAATATCAATTAGACGTCTTGCAGGATCCACTGAAAGATGCATTGTCTTTCCGTTCATTTCAAACGTTATCGTCTTTTCACTTACTGACGGATTGACTTTTTGGCTCATACGTCTTCTCCCCCTCTATTTCTTCAAGAAAAAGTGAGTCCTGAAGTAATTCTTCTGGCTTGATTGGTAATGACTTCACCCATTTGCCTGTTGCCTGCCTAACAGCAGAGACAATAGCTGGGCCGAGCGCAACTGAACCTACTTCACCCACTCCACGCGGACCAAATGAATCACCGTCGGGCAGCTCCTCAATTGCTTCAACATGTTGCACTGGCACATCCAAAATGGTGGGAATCATATACGTATCCAAATTTTTTGTGACATATCGTCCCCCATCCATAACGGCATCTTCAGTTAACGTAAAACCTAAAGCCATCACACTCCCGCCTTCGATTTGACCAACATACCCCATCGGGTTGATGACTGGGCCAGCTGCAACAACATGATCAATGCCAATAATGGTAACCATTCCTGTTAGCATATTCACTTCAACCTCTACAATAACCGCCGTACTTGTATAAAGATAATGCGCCCCGATAATTGGATCAGGTGTAATGGGATAATGAAACTCAGTTGTAAACTCCAGATCTTCAACACCACTATCAGCTATCTGTTTATACGTAAGTACTCGCTGTCTATAGCCTTTTTTATCCATCCAAATCCCACTTGGTCCTGTTTGTAATTGCTCCTTTGGTATCCCAGTAAGTAACGATGCTCTTTCAAATAGAGCTTCTAAAAATGGGGCTTTCAAACGATTAAGAGATTGCCAAACCATATTGGTCGTCCGTGATGCAGTAGATGACCCACTTGATGGCACAAGCTCGGTATCGCCAATAATGATATTTAAGTCGTCTCTTTCACATTGAAAATGATCTTGCATTAATATTTCTAAGGTTGAAAGTAAACCCTGGCCAAACTCCTCATGACCGAATGCAACTTCAATTTTCCCTTCCTTACTAAGGCGCATTGTTCCGCCTGCATGATCAGGAATTCCGTATCCTAAGCCAGAACCATGCATCGCCATCGCCAAACCGATTCCGCGTCTCAGCCACAGACTACTATGTTTTGTTGATTCTATTCTTTTTTGCCAAATAGGTGATCGCTGCAAGGCCTCCCACACTTGCTTTGGCCCATCTGTTGGAACGATACGCTGTCCCATCGGGCCAAGATCGTTGAGTTGACGTAGATTTCTTCTTCGCAGCTCCCATGGTTCAATCTGTAATTGTTCAGCTAAGCGATCCATCTGACCCTCTAAAGCAAAAATAACTTGATTCCCTCCAAAGCCGCGAAACTCACCTGACACTCCGTTATTTGTATAGACAGCTTTCCCTTTCACATCAACATGTGGAATCAGATACGGCCCCATCGCATGCTCAGTTGCAAAATTTAAAACGGGTCCCCCAAGTGTCGAATAGGCACCTGTATCAGAAAGAATACGAACTTGATGAGCAAGTAGCTTACCGTCAGAATCAATCCCTGTCTTCATTGTCACTTTCATTGGGTGACGCTTTAATCCCGCTTTCACAGATTCCCATCTTGAATAATGCATCTTGACTGGCCTTTGGCAATGTAGAGCGAGCAATGCCCCGTAAGGCTGTACATTTAATTCATCCTTTCCTCCAAACGATCCACCGATTGGGCAGGTATGGCAAGGATTCGCGCTAATTGCATCCGATCCTTATAACCATGCTGTGTCGGAGCATAGACAATTAGCTTTCCATTTGCTTTAGGAACAAAAAGCCCACCCTCGGTTTCCAAATACGTATGCATTTGCCTAGGTGTCTCATACGTTTCTTCCACAATGTAAGTACAATTTTGAAAAGCCCTTTCTACATCCCCCCGTGAATAATCGGTCTCATGGAGAATGTTCCCTTCTGGATGAATGAGAGGTGCTCCTTCATCCAAGGCAGCTTCAGGAGAACTCAGTACCTCTAACTCCTCATATTCCACTTGAATTAGCTGCAATGCTTCTTCTGCAGCCTCCTTTGTCTCTGCAGCTACAGCAGCAACTGCATCACCTTCAAAGCGGACAAGCTCATCACAAAAGACTGGTTGATCTGGCTGACTAATCCCAAATCCGTTCAAACCAGGGATATCACGATGAGTGAGGACAGCTTTTACACCTGGATGCCTCAATGCCACTGAAATATCAATAGAATGAATGCGTGCGTGAGGGTACGAACTTCGAAGTACTCTGCCGTAAAGCATATTTGCACCTTTCATATCCGTTAAATAGCGGAGCCTACCCGTTACCTTCTCCTTGCCATCTGGCCTCACCTTCCATTTACTAGACGCACGACTTAAAAGCATCATCATCACCACCTTTGCTAAGACGATATAATTCACTCGTTATGAGATTGGCAACAACTGATTTTTTATAATTAGCAGTGGCAAACGCATCTGTTTGTGCTTCATGCTCCTCTACTATCAGCTTATGAACCTTTTTAAGTCGATCAATTGAAAATGGCTGATGTTCTAGCTCCCATTCTGCTTTCGATAGTCTCTTTGCCGAAATGGCACCACCCCCAGCCGCTATCGCAACGTTACGAAAGACACCCGTTTGATCAATAAATCCTTTACTCGCCAGATTCACAACAGATGGTGTAAATGCTTCCCTTCTCCCTACTTTCATATAAAAAGAGAAACCTTCATGTAGCTGTTGTTCATCAATTTCGATTCTTAATCCAACTAGTATACGTTTATCCCTTTTGAACTCATTTGCTTGAAGCTTAAATAACCAACCTTCCAACGATTCCACCTCTATTTCCGTACCGTTATACCATTGCAGCTGTGTATCAAAAATCAGGAAAGCTGGAATCGAGTCGCCAATAGCCGTATAAATATTGCCACCTATTGTAGCTTGATTACGGATTGACATGGCAGCAATATGACGACAAGCCTTCACAATGGTTGGTAGATATTTGTTTAGAAGTGGACTCTTTATACATTCTGCGAGCGTTGTCGCTGCGCCAATTGTAATGACTCTCTGTCCAGAGATAATTTGTTCTTCAATTTGACTCATCGCTAAAATCTGTTCAAGACTAATCAGATGAGGAGGCATCTTACGAAGATTTGCCTCCCACTGCGTCCTGAGCCAAGTCCCACCTGAAACGTAACAATAACTGTTCGGTTCAAGATGATCATGAATATTCCACGCTTCTTCTAGAGTTTTCGGTTTCCAAACGATTTGCTTCGTTAGCACTCTTCAGCACTCCTTTCCTCTAAAATCCTCTCCTATGTTTTGATCATAAAGAATGAGAATGCCAGAAACACTGTTTATAATAAACAAAGTTAGATTGCAATATTAGCTAAATCCACTAAAAGCCGAAACGTCCATTGGCTCTTTGGTTCTCTCGATAAATTGATCATTTTCATAAATCACATCACCACTTACAACCGTAGCCATGATCTTACTCGTCGCTTCCAGCTTTTCATAAGGAGAATAAGGATGACGAGTATACGTGTTAGATTTATTCACTGACCATTGCCTATTCATCTTTACAATGGTCAAATCCGCATCATATCCAGCTTGTATGTCTCCCTTTTTTTCAGAAAGACCAAAGCGTTTTGCTACATTTGAAGTTAAAAGCGGAATCAACTTTTCTATGGAAAAACCACGCTTCATTGCTTCTTGCAGAAAGAATTGAAAGCCGAATTGGATCCCTTGAATCCCGCCCCAAGCCTTCCAAATATTTTGATCACCTTCTGATTTCATTTGAATCGGACACGGAGAATGATCAGTGCCAATGATATCAACCCATCCTCGTTCCACGCACTTCCACAACTCTTCAACCATGTCACGACTTCGGAGAGGTGGGGCGCATTTTAACAGTGGACCAACATTCAAGAAATCTTGTTCATCAAAAAGTAAATAATGAGGACAAACCTCAACTGAAACATCGAACCCGTTTTCTTTGTATTGATTGATTAATTCAATCGCGAGTGGTGAACTAACATGAACAAAATGAACTGACACCTTCGTTTGTTCGACTTTCTTCAATGCATCTGTAATCGCGGCAAGCTCGGCACTCGGTGGGCGACTATTTAAGAACGCTTGACGATCCGTTCGCTTATCCAATAGTAATTGGGCAGTGTAGTGTTCAATAAGATCCTGGTCCTCTGCATGCAAAGCCAAAATAGCATCTAATTTTTTCGCCTTGATCATCGCCTCTTTTAACTGATCCTTTGAAATCTTCTCAAAATCTCCTATTCCACTATCAGATAAAAAGGCTTTGAAACCAATAACGCCTGCTTCTTTCATGCCTTTGAGTTCTTCTTCATCTCCAACGTTTGCCGCTGTTATTCCACCCCATAACCCGTAGTGAATCCACGAACGCGAGCTGACATGCTTCTTTTTCATTTCTAAAATATGAGTATTTGTAACAGAGGGACTGCTATTTAGCGGCATATCAAAAACCGTCGTTGTACCTCCAGCTGCCGCAGCTCGACTGCCAGAATAAAACCCTTCCCATTCTTCTCTCCCTGGATCATTAAAATGAACATGAGAATCGATAAAACCAGGAAGAACATAGCTGTCAGATGCATCAACCACTTTTAAAAAGTTGCTCTCATCTACCTCTGTTTTTGAAAGAATGATTTGCTCAACCAGGCCTTTGTGGACAATAACGTGTGCCCGCTTAAAAGTACCGTCTGTATAAACTGTTCCATTCTTTATCATCAATTGTTTCACAGACATCTCCACCCATATGATCTATTTTTATCTATTTTGGCTGATCCAACTAAATAATTGATAAATTTTGTAAGAAAATATCCCATAGAAGTTTTCGCGCCGCCATTTTTTTTGTACATTATTAACAACAAAGAGAAAGATCCTGCTAACCATGTATTTTTCTACATAAAGGAGTGAATCAAAAATGAAACTGATAGATGTATTGAACCTTTCCACATTCAAGGACGCAACAGTCGTGGCTGGACAACTCGGTTTAACGAACCCAGTCCAATCCGTTAATTTGATGGATGCTCCTGACATTATTCATTATTTAAATCCCGAACAACTGCTTTTGACAACAGCCTACTCTCTTCATCATGACCGACAAGCATTGATCGAATTAGTACAGCAAATGGCTAAACAAGGCTGCGCTGGGTTAGGATTAAAAACAAAGAGATACATCGAGGAAATTCCGGAAGAAATCATTACCGAAGCGAACAAATTAAACTTTCCCATTATTGAGTTGCCCCTTCACTATTCGTTAGGAGAAATGCTTAATGAATCATTAGGCTGTATTCTTAAGGAACGGACTGAGGAATTGAATTATGCCTTAAACACCCATAAAGAATTTTCAAATATTGTGATGTCTGGCGGAGGAATTTCCAGTGTCATCGCAAGTCTTTCATCGCTATTAGATGCACCAGTCGTTTTATTAAACTACCGTCTTGATATTTTGAGCTCTTCTCATAGAATTGATCAAGATTCATTTTTTGAAGTGTATTGGCACATTCATGACTTGATTCATCGCCAAGAAATTGATCAATATTTAGCGTTAACGCTACCTAATGAAGAGAACTCTTCCCCTTATAAAGAGTTTTCCCTTTATCCAATTAACACAGTCAATCAACAAAAAGGATATGTCGTCATACTAGGGAAAACCAAATCACATAATAACTTTTCCTTACTTGCAATTGAGCAAGCCTCTAATGTGATTTCATTTGAATTTATGAAGCTACATGCTCTTGAACAGCATTCAAGACGTTTGAAAAATGAATTTTTCACAGATTTAATCGATGGTACGATTGCTACAGAAGAAGAAATTCAAAGTCGAGGAAAAACATATGGATTAGACAAGTCTCTTCAATACGTTTGCATTACGTTTAAAATCGATGGTGGTTCTGACTATTCTTTAGAAAATTATCCATTGCAAGCTGAAAAAGAAATGAATAACAAAAGAGACGTGATCTATGAATTAGTTGAAGTCTTAATTGGGAAGCAGTTCAACAGTAGTATTGTATTTTCAAAGGGCGATCTTTTTGGCATTTTAATCGGGTTTGATTTCTACAATGAATCCGTAGAGAAGAACCTGCTGGATGTGATTCGCCAAACACAAGATGAAGTGTATCACACGTTAGATATCGGCTTATCATTTGGGATAAGCAATATAGCTGAAAAATTAAACGACATAGGAATAGCTTTTCAAGAAGCCGTTGATTCTCTCAGAATGGGCTATCGAGAGAATAAAAATAAATTCATTAAAACATATCGCACAAAAGAGCTGACCGAACTGTTGAAAACAATTCCATCTCAAAAGTTAAAAGAATTCTATCAATCCTCTCTGAAAGAATTGGCCTATCCGAAAGACAAAGAAAAGAAGGATTTAGTTCAGACGCTATCCTATTTTTTGAACAATAATTGCCAAATTTCCGAAACAGCAAAAAGTATGTTTGTTCACCGTAATACAGTCATTTATCGAATCAAAAAATGCGAGGAACTACTCGGAAGAGATATTAAGAGCTCTGATGAAACGATGCGGTTAAGAATGGCTTTTTTTATTCAATCGTTTCTTTTACAGAAGTAAGCTCATTTACCAATCAAAACCACCAGTGTGAACTGGTGGTTTGTTCTGCGGCTGAAAGCCTCTCTTACCGGCCTTGGCCTTAAAGGCCCACTGAAAGGGTTTCCCGTCTGCACCACATTCACTCACTAATTCTAAAGAATTTCCTTATTTCTTCTTATTTTTCTCACCAGTAAAAGGGTCATGTTCTTCGAATAATGTTAACTGATCACCCATGTAGTCTTCTCTCAGCTGATTCTTAATATATTCTTGTATTTGTTTCTTATTTCTGCCTACTGTATCGACATAGAATCCCCGGCACCAGAACTTCCGGTTCCCATATCGATACTTCAAATTGGCATGTCGATCAAATATCATGAGACTACTTTTCCCTTTTAAGTAACCCATGAATTGAGATACACTTAACTTTGGTGGAATACTGACTAACATATGAATGTGATCCGGACAAGCATTGGCTTCATGGATAACGACTCCTTTCCGTTCACATAAATCTCTTATAATTTGTCCAATGCTTTTTTTGTATTTTCCATATATGATTTGTCTTCTGTACTTTGGCGCAAATACTATGTGATACTTACAATTCCATGTTGTGTGTGCTAAACTATTCATGTCCTTCACAGGGCATACCTCCTTCGATGATGAGATGAAGTGGTCGGGAAACCAACTTTATCCTATCATGAAGTGAGGTTTTTTTAATACCACGCTAGAAGCTCTTTTGAACCCCCGGCATAGCCAGGGGTTTTCTAAACCACTAAAAAAAATTAGCCGCTTCTTCATGATGATTGAAACGGCTAATTTGAATGTTTAATGATACAACAGGTTTAAATAATTGGTTCATGATAACTTCCTCCATTTTCATCTACGTATAAGTGGCTACTTCATTCCCTCCTCCAAAAGAACCGTCTTTGTTCATTTATTTTAAACAGTATTAGTCATTTTGTGCGATGGTTTGGAAGGTTAACTTACAATAGAAATGTCGAATTATGCTAGAACCCTTTAATCTCTATGTTGAGAGGTTAGCTCGTATATAAGCCCACAAATAAAAATAAGGCTAACCAGACATTAATCTGGCTAACCTTATTAATCAAATTTTTACCTATTTCGTTTCAAAAATCGCCAGCGGCAATACTGCACTAACAACATAATGACCTGCATCAACGATTTCAGATATTTTCAAGTCAACACATTGACTTGAAAGCAGGTATGCATCGATTTTTGTCATATCGTACGTTGTCGCAATATGGTCTACCATCGCACGAAGAGCATCTTGTGAAGCCGTCATTAAATGAAAGTGACAAACCTTTCTTCTGAACATAAAAGTCAAACCAAAGGATCAAAAAAGAAACAAAATATTATTAGTAAGCTTTTTGATGTCCTTGGAAGCGTATTCACCCCAGTATCTATACTACATTCACTCTGTAGTAGTAGTTTACGGTTTTGCCTGCTTAATCAGTAACAATCCATAATGCAAATCTTCGTATTCATTTAATTAGTCATATAATATCCTCCCTAAAATAGATGTGCAACACTTTTTTGTAAGCCTTTACAGCATATTTTTTTAAAATGGGTATGAGTAAAATGTTTGTGGGAGAAGAAACAACCTGCTCAACCAGGTAATGGAAGTTCATTACCTGGTTGAGCAGGCCACCAAGCGAAAGCGCGGTAGGGTTTAAGCAAAATACATGAAAAAAGGGTCTCTCCTTGGTAGAATCATAGTCGACGAAAACCCGATTCAAAGGAGAAACCCTATGCAAAAGAATAACACAGAATATCCAACTTTAAAAGAACTTGAACAGCTAGTCTGGAGGAAGTTACAGGAAACCTTCTCAAGTGTGATGACCTCCATGTTAGAGGCATATGACGAAGAAATTGTGAAACAACGTGATAAGCAACGCTTTCATTATAAAGATAAGCGGCCTCTAAAAATAGACAGTTTATTTGGTGAGATTGAGTTGAAGCGCTCCTACTATCGCGATCGTGAAACAGGCAAATATGTCTATCTCCTTGACCAATACCTACAATTCGAGGGGATCAAAGGGTTTAGCCCACTTGTAGAAGAAGCGGCGATTGAGCTCGCTGTGACAAGTCCTTCCTACCGAAAGGCATCGAACACGCTTGAGACCCTTCTTGGTTATCGCGTTATCAGTCACGAAGCGATTCGCCAACATCTGCTAGAGGTAGAAGCCATGCAGAAAGAGCGTCAACCGTTGACATTACCCGTATTGTTTATCGAAGTGGATGGACTCTACCTAAAGCGACAAGAGAAACGAATCAAAGGGAAGGAAGAGAAGATCGCAGCGGTTCATCAAGGCTGGGAGATTAACGGAAAAAGGGTGAGTTTAAAAGAAAAGCGACATTATGTTCATCGAGGGAAAGAACCGTTTTGGGAGGGGCTTGAGACTTTTCTCATGGAGACGTTTGACTACGACCCTGCGGTGCATCGACTGGTCATTAATGGGGATGGAGCCACCTGGATCACCAGTTGTCGAGATTATTTTCAAGGGCGAGCCTTCTTTACGATTGATCGTTTCCATGTAGCACGTGATATTAGAAGATTGTTCAAAGGTCATCGGCGTTATCGGGCTATGCAGAAAGCCCTCGCAAAGTACGATGGAGAAACCCTCATGATAGAGCTAAACAGTGCAGTGGGAACGCTTGAGACAGAAGCGAAAGAAGAGCGTTTAGAGGCGCTGATTCATCAGCTTGAGCAATACCCTGAAGCATTGGGAGATTATAGAGAATGGCTGAAAGATCAAGGAATTGATCCGACAGGGTTCCGTCCAATGGGAAGTGCCGAGGGAACGATGAGTGTCTTTGCGAAGCGTCTAAAAAATGGACGAAGTTGGGTTGAAAAAGGTGCTAGTGCCATGATGACAGCGATGGTTGCGTTGATGGATAAAATTCCGCTCAAAACACTGATTGGTCGCGTTGAAAAATGGACAGAACCAAAAGAAGAACGTCCTCCAAAGTATTTTGTGGAGAAGGTAGAAAGTACAATTGGCGAAGCGACACGTAACAACGTCATGTATCTCAAACAAAGAGCGAATATTCCAGTGTATCGAGCACTGAAAGACTTGAAAGGCTTTTAAAAACCATAAGATTCT
>NZ_SNUY01000030.1:18235-45638 GCF_004376175.1 Halalkalibacterium halodurans
AGTGTATCGAGCACTGAAAGACTTGAAAGGCTTTTAAAAACCATAAGATTCTAGACAGAGGAGAACCATAAATTCATAAATTCGCTTACACTCATGAGGATGGAAAATACTCCTCCCACAAAAGGTTGACACAATCGATTTTGACCATCAACTTGACAACGTCCGTCTAGTTATACGTATACACAAAAAGGGTACCTTCTGATAAAGTTAATTGTTAATTTATTTATTTCCCTTCATAAACAAGGAGTGTACAACTCTCCACCTGAGCTGTCCACGGGAACATATCCACGGGTTGAATGTTTTTCACTTTGTAACCTGATCGCTGCAACTGTTCTACGTCCTTCGCTAAGGTGGACGGGTTACAGGATACATAGACGATCCGTTTCGGTTTTGTTTGCTTGATCGTTTTCAGCAATTGGTCGTCACAGCCTGTTCGGGGTGGGTCGACAACGATGACATCAGGAATCCAACCAGATCGAACCCAAGCGGGGATGATTTTCTCGGCTTTTCCAACCTCGTATTGAACGTTTGTTATCCCTTGCCTTTTTGCATTTTCTTTAGCATCTTCAATGGCTTCAGCAATGACGTCCATGCCGCGAACTTCTTTTGCTTGATTAGCTAACCATAAGCCGATCGTACCGACTCCACAATAGGCATCAATTACTTTTTCCTTTCCTGTTAGCGCGGCGGCTCGCTTCACTTCGTTGTAGAGCTTAACCGTTTGCTTCGGATTTAGTTGAAAAAAGGCCCGTGCCGATAAAGAAAAGGAAATGTCGCCGAGCGTTTCCTCGATCGTTTCTTCACCGAACAAGGAAATCGTTTCGTCGCCCATAATCAAGGATGTTTTTTTCGGATTGATGTTCTGCTGTAACGATTTAACATGAGGAAGGCGCCTTTTAATTTCTTCAACAAGCAAATTCTTCTTGGGGAAATCCTTTTTTGTTGTCACAAGAATTACTTGCAATTCCCCTGTCTCAAATCCGACCCGACTGACGACCGAGCGTAAAATCCCTGTTCGCTTCCGTTCGTTATACGTAGGGATCTGTAAGTCTTGCACGATTTGTTTTACCGCTTCAGACGCTTCATTCGTTGCATCATGCTGCACGAGGCAACTAGACAGATCCACAAGCTTGTGTGTATTCATCGCATACAATCCTGCTTTCACCTGACCCTTTTCCGTCTTAAGCTGTAATTGACTTTTGTTGCGATACGCCCAAGGATCCTCCATGCCAATCGTTGGCAAAATCGTTAATGTATCTGCTCGTAACGTAGTATGCCGTTCAAAGGCTTGCTTTACGATCTCTCGCTTTTCCTTTAATGTTGCTTCATATGATAAATGCTGTAATTGACAGCCTCCACACTGGTCATAGACAGGACAAGGCGGGCTGATTCGGTCGGGAGACGACTTGCGAATTTTCCGAATAGACGCCTCGGCGAAACGAGGTTTCACATCGGTCACCTCTACAACCACTTCTTCTCCTGGAAGCGCTCCTGGAACAAACACCACATGACGCTTGAAATAGCCAACACCTTCTCCATTTATCCCCAGTCGCTTAATGGTCAAAGGGAACCGCTGTCCTTTTTTTAATACAGCATTTGTCGCTTGTTTCGTCATTTTCCTTCATACCTCTCTTTTTCGCTACGCTTCCATTATAGCATGCCCTGCAAACTTCCTAAACTTACTAGACGGGCGAGCCAATCTTTTTTGCTAGAATAATAATAGTAATAGAGAGATGAGAGGAAGTGTGAGAATGTCGATTCCTACCGACGTCGTGTCATTGCAAATTATGGCCCAAGTGTACCAGAAGAAAGGCTTGCAATCGATTTTTAAGAAAACAGTCGAAAGCCTTGTCGAGCATGTCCCTTACATAGATTGGGCCGGTATCTATATGTATGATCAGCTTGACTATAAGCTTGTGGCTGCCTCTAATTTTGAAGAGGATTTGCGCTGGGATTGCAACGGTGAATTAAAGTTTCCGATCAAAAATAATGAGGACAAAGAGGTCGGTATGCTAATTGTTCGTACACTTCAACCGATTGCCTTTGATGTGACAGATGTGAGTACGCTCGAGACTATTGCAACAGCCATCGGCCAAGAAAGCTACGCTAACTAATTTGAAAAATGTAAAAGAGCTGGAATCCGTCCAGCTCTTTTTCGCTTATAGTGGCTTAAGCTGCTTATCCAGCATGTAATCGTCAAGGCTCTTAAATTCATATCCTTCAGCTCGTGCATCATCAATGACACGTTCGAGCGCTTCGGCATTACCCTTTGAAACGGAATGAAGAAGCATGACGGCACCCGGATGAATTCGTTTCATAATTTGATCGTAAGCATATTGAGCCCCTTTTTGTTTGTCCACTTCCCAATCTTTATAAGCCATCGACCAAAAGACATTCGTATATCCGAGCTTTTCAGATAAAGCTAAGCTTCGTTCACTAAATTCGCCCCTAGGTGGTCGCAAATAGTGCATCTCTTGAATGCCCGTAATTTCAGTGAACTTTCCCTTTACCTTCTCCAATTCTCGCTCTAATCGCTCATCGCTCACATTCGGCAAACTTGGATGATGCCACGAGTGATTGCCGACAATATGACCTTCTCCTACCATTCGCCTGATCAATTCCTGCTCGGTTTCTAAGTAATGCCCCGTCACAAAGAAAGTGGCAGGCACTTGCTTGTCTTTTAGCACATCAAGAATCACTGCCGTATAGCCGTTTTCATAGCCATTATCGAATGTAAGATACAGCTCTTTCCTTGAAGTGTCACCGATAAAAAAGCCACCATATTTGTCGAGCAATTCGATGTAATGGGACTCCGTTGTTGCAGGTTCGTTGTTCCGTGACGGCTTAAAGCTCCAGTTGTACGTTTTGTTACTATAGGCCTCAACAGACGGCTTCCACACAATAAAAAAACAAACGATGCAAAAGATGAGCGCTAAAATGATTCGTTTCGTCATACGCTGTACTCCCTTTCCGATTTGTCGTTAGTGTGAGAGCACAGATTGACGATTATGCCTTCCTTTTTTAAGCAAAAACTGCAGCACCATACAGGCACCGCAGTTATCGATTAAAAGACCTTTTCTGCAAATTGTTCGAGCTTTTCAAGTGATGATTTATCGACATCTTCGTGAAGACTGTTTCCATGAGAATCCATCGTCACAATCGCTGCGAACCCTTCCACTTCTAAGTGCCACATCGCTTCAGGAATTCCAAATTCCATTAAGTCGACACCCTTCACTTTCTTAATACAGTCCGCATAATATTGAGCAGCGCCGCCAATCGCATTCAAATACACACCGCCATGCTCCTGTAAGGCTTTCAATGTTTTTGGTCCCATGCCACCTTTTCCAATGACTGCACGAATGCCGAATTTTTTCATAATGTCTCCTTGGTACGGCTCTTCACGAATACTTGTCGTTGGACCTGCTGCCTTTACATGCCATTCCCCTGCGTCATCTTGGAGCATGACCGGTCCGCAGTGGTAAATGATTTGTCCGTCCAAGTCGATCGGTGCATCATGATCCATTAAGTGATGGTGGATCGCATCTCGACCGGTGTGAAGCATGCCATTAATAATAACGACATCCCCGACCTTTAATTCCCGAATTTGCTCTTCTGTTACTGGCGCTTCAAGCACAACCTCACGTACTTCCGTTGTCTCAGCGGTTGCAGCGACTTGGCTTGCCACTTCATTTAAGTCGACTCGTTCACCATCTTTGTAGAGCCATTTTTTAATCTCACCGGTTTCCGCGTCTAGCTCGACGCCGAGACGACGAAACGCCCAGCAGTTGTACGCAACAGAGACAAAAAAGCTTGCTGGGAGACGGTTCATCGCCCCGACCTTACAGCCTAAAAGGGTTGCTTCTCCACCAAAGCCCATCGTACCGATCCCAAGTTTATTTGCATTCTCTAATACGTATTCTTCGAGCTTTCGCAAGTCGTCATTCGGATTCACATCATCGACTTTGCGGAACAGCTGCTCCTTCGCAAGGCTATAGCTCGTTGTCCGGTCTCCGCCAATACCAACACCGATAAAACCAGCGCTACAGCCTTGTCCTTGAGCTTGGTATACCGAGTGCATAATGCATTTACGGATTCCGTCAAGGTCACGTCCAGCACGGCCTAAACCTTCTAGTTCAGCAGGTAAGCTATATTGAATGTTTTTGTTTTCACAGCCGCCTCCCTTTAGGATCAAGCGGGCATCAATGTAATCCTCTTCCCATTGTTCAAAATGGATGACCGGCGTTCCTTCTCCAAGGTTGTTGCCACTATTTTTCCCTGTTAGCGAATCAACAGAATTGGGACGAAGCTTTCCATCTTTTGTTGCCTGTTCAATGGCTGCATAGATCGCCTTCTTCATCTCAATTTGGTTGACGCCAACGGGAACCTTTATTTCAAATGTTGGCATTCCAGTATCTTGACAGATTGGAGAGATATTTTCATCGGCCATTTTAATGTTTTCTGTTATGGTCGATAAAGAAAGTGCTGCCCGTGTTCCAGCGTTCTCTTTTGCCTTTGCTTCTGCAATCGCACGGCGCACATCATTCGGTAAATTGGTTGACGTTTCGACGATGAGTTGATACATGCTTTCCTGCAGTTTCTCCATCTTTCATCTCCCTTTCCGCTGCGGGTAGTCCATACAGACTCTATTATACGCCTAGTCAAACGATTACGAAAGATGGAACTGTAAGCGTTTTTCGTCTTCCTTTAATCTACATAATCTCGTTAAAAAATGGAAAACTAACGGTAAAAAAACGAAGGAGGTTGCTATGACTTCTCCATTTGATTCAAAGCGTAGCCTATGGTCTGGTATTTTGTTCGGCCTTGGGCTTGTGGCTTTTTTTGATGAGGCGTTATTTCACCAATTGCTTCATTGGCATCACTTTTACGACAGGTCCACAACCGAAATAGGCTTAATCTCGGACGGCCTCTTCCATGCCTTCAGTTGGTTTGCCACCATTGGGGGGTTGTTTATGTTTGCTGACTTAAAACGAAAAAAAACCTTTCAGCGTAGCTATTGGTGGGGCGGGTTATGGCTTGGGGCTGGACTCTTTCAACTGTATGATGGAACGATCCAACATAAACTTATGCGCATTCACCAAATTCGTTACGTGGAAAATGTCATTGTGTATGACTTCGTTTGGAACGTACTTGCAATAGCAATGGTCATTATCGGGCTTGTGGTACTTTTCCGTGCCAAACGAAAATCCCCCCAAGAAAAGGAGGTCAGTTATGAACGGTAATCATTCGACCCACGTTCATACGTTAGGGCTTGAAGAGCAAATCGTTCTGGCGATCCCCTTTGTCATCGGTCTTGTACTGTACCTGTTGAGTATCGTTCATTCCAACCGTTCCTATTCCTCGTGGCCTTTATACCGGACAAATCTTTGGATCTTGGGTTCCGTCTGTGCCCTACTAGCCGTCTGTGGCCCGATTGCTACTCGCTCCCATACAGACTTCACGCTACATATGGTCGGTCATTTGCTTCTCGGGATGCTGGCTCCCTTATTAATGGTGCTAGCAGCCCCTTTCACGGTCGCGTTTCGTGCCCTTCCTGTACAGCATGCCCGTAAGTTGGCCAAACTTTTAAAAAGCCGCTACATTCAAGTGATTAGTGATCCGATCGTTGCGTCCATCCTCAACATCGGAGGACTGTGGATTCTCTATACAACCCCATTGTATAATGCGATGCATGGGCATCCCTTACTTCATATTGTGATCCACCTTCATGTCTTTTTGGCAGGCTATCTTTTTACAGCTTCGATGATTTCAATTGATCCAATGCCGCACCGTACGAGTTTTACCTATCGCGGGATTGTCCTTGTCCTTGCGTTGGCAGCCCACGGAATTCTTTCTAAGTATATCTACTTCTCGCCTCCAGCCTCTGTTCCACTGAACCAAGCAGAAATGGGCGGAGTGCTTATGTATTATGGTGGAGATGCAGTGGATATTGTCTTGATCTTCGTCTTTTTTATGCAATGGTATAAGGCCGTTCGCCCTCGCACACCATTTGCCCATGAAAGTCTTTAGAAAAGCTCGGTTTATCGCTAGGCCATAATAGAGGAGGCAATCGTTTTTCTTACTCTGAAAATCCCCTTTCCGATTTTCGTCAAGGGGATCGGCTTGTTATAGAAGAGTGTTTGACTTATTGGATAATGTCTCTAAATGATTATTGCGTCCGATGTAGTGGATGAAGAAGCGGTCATCCTCTGTCCACTCGACTCGGGTAATGTTCGTATTGTCAATCCGAAACGGCCGATGGAAATTGTACCATTGTTCGCCAACGACTAGATACATAAGAAAAATACTAATAAATCCACCGTGAGATACGATCGCCACATTTTCACCTCGGTGTTTCATTAACAGCTCCGAGCGGAAATGATTGCATCGTTTCGTTAGCTCTTCTACCGTTTCTGTGCCTTCGATTCCAGAGGTTAGGATCGTAGTTTTTTTCGTCTCTGGATAGTGTTCGTAAATTTCGGCGCGAGTTTTCCCTTGGAACGGTCCGAGATGGACTTCCCGTGCAAGGGCTGTAGCCTCTACAGGTAAACCTTTCACTTGCCCGATGGCTTTCGCTGTCTCATGAGCCCGCGTTAAGTCACTGCTGTAAATGTAGTCAAGGGGGATTGCTTTGAAATAGGACCCGAGTTCTGCTGCCTGTTTTTCGCCTAATGGAGAAAGAGGAAAGTCTTCTGTTCCTTGAATTTTGCCTAGCTTATTCCCCATGGATTCTCCATGTCTAATTAAGTATAAGTTCATGTTCTCACCTATTCTCGCCTGTTCTGAGCAAAAGGCTAAGTATTATGGAAAAAGTGTAGCAGAAAGCTTTTCATTGCTCAATGATTTAGGAAAACCGTTTTAATCCTATGAAAATTTGCTTTCTAAGCCTAGAGGTAAGAAATCAAAACGCATCAGGTTGGTGATAAACATACATGTGAAGAGCATCCTTATGCTTCGTCAACGTATCAACGATGACTGGTAGAGGATTTACATAAATCGTGTGGCCATCTTTCTCTCCTACCTTTTCATCGGGCTTAAAGGCGAGCTGCTCTGTTGTTATAGAAAATTGCGCGTCAACCCCCGGTTTATTTCCTCTTGGATCAAGCCGAATCCAGCGTTGTAATGTTTGACTTATACGGCGTTGAGCCCGTGAAGCGCATACCCTTTTTCAAGTGTATCAAACAACATGAGCCGTTGATAGCAAAAGCCAGTCGGAACCCCTTGGGCGCGAAGCAAAGCTGCTAACAGGTGGCTTTTTGCATAGCAAATTCCTTCCTTTTCCCTAAGTACATCTGAAGCGGCACATGTCACCTTCTGGCTTTGAATGTCCCAAGAGTGGGAAATCTCATCTCGTACAAACAAAAAGGCTTGTTTGATTTTCCCTACTTCATCTAGCTCGTCTAAAGCCAAAGCTGCTATCGTCTTTTGGATCAACCGATGTGAATAATTAATCACCTCTGTTTCCTGCAAATAGTTTTTTAGCTCTGGCTTTTCACAAGATAATTCCATCATCAATCTCCTTCCACTATGAATGTATATTCATAACAACGTATATAAATTCGTTTATCCACCTGTTCTTTGCTTAAGTCTTTTCGATTAGTAGCTTATACGTTATGATGAGATAGATATAGATTGCTTGGTAAAAGGAGTTTTTCATGTGAACACGACCCATGCTGTACCATCGATTACGCCAAACAACGACCCGTGGGAAGCGTATGATGACATAAAAATGTTTGGGAAACCGACATTAACGAATATCGAAGTGACGACAACAACGTTATGCAATATGCGTTGTGAGCATTGTGCCGTCGGCTACACGCTGCAAACGAAAGATCCAGATGCATTACCTCTCGATCTACTTCTCCGCCGCCTTGATGAAATTCCCCATTTACGGGCGTTCAGCATTACAGGTGGTGAGCCGATGCTCTCAAAAAAGTCAGTGGAGTCATACGTCGTGCCCCTTCTCCGTTATGCCCATGAACGAGGTGCTCGGACGCAAATTAACTCCAATCTCACGTTAAATATCGAACGATATGAAAAGATTTTACCGTACCTTGATGTTCTTCATATTTCTCATAACTATGGAAGCATTAACGATTTCACAGATATTGGCTTTGCTGTCATGGAGAGAAAGCCGTCCATCGAACAGCGAGAAGCTCTATTCCATCGCATGGTGGAAAACGCGAAAATGTTGACGCAAGAAGGTGTATTTGTCTCTGCAGAAACGATGATAAACAAACGAACGCTCCCACACCTTGAAAAGATTCATGAACAAATCGTATCCATGGGGTGTCAGCGTCATGAAGTTCACCCGATGTACCCTAGTGATTTTGCGAGCGCCCTTGATGTGGCAAGCCTTGACGAAATTCGCAAAGGGATTCACCGCCTTCTTGATGCTCGTGACAAAAAGACGTGGATGCTGTTCGGTACACTTCCGTTTTATCCGTGCAGTGATCAAGAAGAGGATTTGATGCTTCTCAAACGGCTTTACGGTGAACCAAACGTAACCGTCCGTAACGACCCAGATGGGCGCTCACGACTAAATGTGAACTTGTTTGATGGAAACATTATTGTAACTGACTTTGGGGATACACCTCCCCTTGGTAACATTATGACAACGTCGTTCATCGAAGCGTATGAAAAATGGCAGCATTCTGAAATTAGCAAGGAGTTGAGCTGTCATTGCCCAATGGCAGAGTGCTTAGGGCCGAACATTTTAGTGAAAAACACGTACTATCGCGAAGTAGATTTTCATAAGCGAAAGGCAGTGCTTCATAAGTAAAAAAATGGTGACTCCGTTTTAGGGTCACCATTTTTTAGTTATTGCGGTTTTGTACCAGAAAGGAAAGTAAATGAGAGATGATCTTGAACTGGAATCCAAGCGCCGATGCCTTGCTGAGTAACATTTTTTATTTCTAGCTTCGGTTTTCCTGCTCGGAACGTTAAATAGACCTCACCGTACGTGACCTTTCCTTTTTCATTTGCTGCCGGAACATAGCTATGCAAGTAACCGATGTGCTTCGGCTGGATGTTATACGTTTGCGCTTTCTTCGTTCCTTCCCCAATGATTGTCTCAAAAGCAAGGGGCAGGCCTGTATTTTCCGCAGCTTTGATCATCATCATTTTCATCACTGCGTCACTTTTCGGAATTTGTGCTGTCAAGCCACCAGTGACTTTCTTTTGTTCTTCTTGATTATAAGTTAGAGTTTTAACTGACTTTCCACCACGATTATCTAGCACATTTTTGTTGACACGCTGATATTCCCAATTGACGTGGGTTTCCGATGATTCATAATAGAGGGGCCATTCACCTAAATAAATGGATGCTCGAAACGCAAGAGCAAGCGGCGATGAGCTAAAAGTCGATTCGTTAAACATCCGAATCAACTCTGGGTTTTCGATTGGAACGTCCGTCGAGTCTAAAAGCTGCTGTGCGAGCTCACTTGGCTGAAGACGGGGTAAATCCTGTGCAGGGTTCGGGTACGTATTTTCCTTTGCAATTGTCATCACTGAATCAGGAATTTTTATGCCTTTCTCTTCAGGGGCTTGGTCGTCACTTTCCGCAAGTGCTGGAACGGTTTGCAACGTAAAACAAAGAACAAGAGCAATGAGCAACAAACGCTTCATCTTAATTCCTCCTTGAGTAGATCATGATGATATTTCATATTGTTTTCGTTGCTCCGAAAATTATCCATCCTTTCCGTTACTCGATTTTTTTGTTACGGTGATAGAGAATAAAAGGAATAGGACGTTTCAGGAAGGAGTTCAAGATGAAACAACATCATATGTTAATCATTGGGGCTGGACGGATGGCAGAAGCAATCTTTTCAGGGATCTTAAAACGAGAAGAAAACCCTTTTCATATCACGGTGAGTAATGATAAGGACGTGACCCGGTTAAAAGAGCTAAAAAAGACGTATCCCGTCAAAACAACGACCGATTGGACAGCGATGGCAGAAAAAGCAGATGTCATTTTACTCGCCTGCCCTCCCGCTGCTCACGAGAATGTGCTAAAAAAACTATCTCCTAGTTGCAATGGACAGCTCGTGATAACGGTGGCTGCTGGCATTGGCCCAACGGACTTGGAGACCCACCTTCCGAAAGGAACACCCACTGCATGGATTATGCCAAATACGGCGGCAAGTGTTGGGGAATCAATGTCGATCTACTGTTTCGGTCAACATGTAAAAGAGAGAGACAAACAGCTTATCTCATTTATCCTTGATGCGATCGGTATGTCTGAACAGCTCACCGAATCACAAATTCATCATCTTACTGCCATTACGGGAAGTGCTCCGGCTTTTCTTTACTTTCTCGCTGAAGCATTGGAGCAATCAGCCCAATCCTATGGAGTGGCCCCTGAAAAAGCTCGAGAACTTGTCATTGGTATGATCACAGGAAGTGCCAAGATGCTGAAGGAGTATAAAGATCCAACACAACTTCGTGAACAAGTGACAACCCCTGGGGGAGCTACGGCTGCTGGATTACAATCATTGCTTCATGATGACTTCCAAGGTGCGTTGCAACGAGCGGTGCAAGCGACTAATGGAAGAGCTCAGGCAAGAGCCAACTAGAAACGTCATTAAAATCAATCCACCAAAAACAATCGTCATTTAGCCTTCTTTAAGAACCTTTTTACGCAGAGAAGACGTTTCCCTTTGAGAAACGTCTTTTTCATACTTTCGAATGACCGGTTTTTTGTGCCAATTCTTCGCCAACCTTTCGCCAATTTCCGAGGAAATAATAGCCGGTGGCGATCAGACTGCTCACAACAAAGGCGAACCCCATACCTAAAGCAATCCCTCGCTCCCCAAAAAGATCGGACATCCAATACGTTAGCGGGTATCGTAAGACCCAAAATGAAATGATATTAAGTAAAAGAACGGGGAACATAGCACCCGAAGCACGAACGATTCCATTTAAAACAAAATTAATTCCGAGAAACGGATAAAAGAAGGCAATTGTTTGAATATACATCGCGCCAAAAGCAACGGTCGCGTCATCTCGGACAAAGAGACGAATGAAAAATTGAGCTCCTATAAAAGTAACCAATCCTATGAAAAGTGTGACGGCGATGATCAGCATAACCCCTTGCTTTGCTGTGGCGCGGACTCGCTCCCACTTATTTGCACCAATGTTTTGCCCCGCAATCGTATTAACTGCCGAACCGAGTGTCAACGCTGGAAGCATGATTAAGCTATCGAGGCGCTGGGCTGCACCGAACCCAGCAACCGCCTCCTCTCCAAAGCTTGTCACCACCGATAAAATGGCCGTAACACCTGATGAGATCGTGATCATCGATAGTCCCGCTGGCAAGCCTAGTTTAAAGAGGACGAAAAAATAACGCTTTTCCGGTACATAAGGGATTTGAAACGGGACACCAGCTTTCCGAACGGAATAGATTAAACCATAGATAAAAGCCGTTCCTTGTGACACAATCGTCGCATAAGCCGCTCCGTCAATCCCTAGGTTAAAGCCAGCAATCATTAACGGATCGAGAATGATATTTAAGATTACGGCAATAAAAATGAACCGCACTGGTGAACGGCTATCACCCATCGCACGCAAAACCGTTCCGATAAAATTATATCCAAAGAGAAATAGGATCCCGATAAAATTAATTTTTAAGTATGATTCAGCTAGCGGCAAAATCTCTTCTGGTGTGCCGAGTAGTTGTAAAATCGATGATGCGCTGAAATAGCCGATCAAGCCAAGGAGTATCGCCAGTAGCCCTAAGACAAACACGAACGCATTTAAAGAAGCTTTCAGCCCCGCTTCATCTTTCGCTCCTTGTCGTTGAGAAAGAACCGTTAACGTCGCTCCATTTAAACCAATAATAAACGACAAAACCATAAAAACAACAGTCGCAGAAATGGAGAGCGCCCCCAAAGCACTAGCGCCAAGCAAATTTCCAACCCAAAGACTGTCTGTGATCTGATACGAGGTTTGCAATAAATTGCTTAAGAAAATCGGCCAAGAAAACACCACCATTTTTTTCGTGATGCTTCCTTCCGTAAAGTCAAGCTGCTTGTTATTCATCCTAGGTCCTTTCCAATCTGCCAATGTCTCTTCTTTCATTATAGGATGTCCGATCTGTTAGAAAAAGAAAAAACACTCCATGAAAACAGAGCGCTTATTTCAATTCAAATGTTTCAGTTATACGTATGCTATCTTTTACGGACTGAACAATCGGACAGTTTTTCCACGTCACATGCAAGGCTTTCTTTATCTTTTCTTCAGAAGCATCTACCCCAAACAAGCTAAAATGTAACGCAATGTCTGTCACTTCATTGACCCCTTGTTCGTTTCGCTTAACGTCCGCGGTAATTTTCATATCGTCATAGCTAATCCGCATCTTGTCTAACACTTTTCGCAAGACACCACCACTGCACACAGCAATGGATGACACGAGCAACTGGTACGGCCGAAAACCATACTGTTCATTTCCTGATACTTCTAACGTGCCAAAGTCAAGCTCTGTTATAAAGCTGTTCTCTCTCATTGAAAAATTCATCAAGCTCTCCCTTTCAAAAGTCATTTTTCTTTATTGTATCATGAACGAGCTTTTCTCTTCCGTGTTCATGCGTACTCCCTATGATGGAAATAAAATGGTTCCATCTTTTCGGGAAACGAAGTAAAATAGGTATGTTGATTCTTTGACCGAAAAGGGGATTATACATGACGATTCCAACAAAACAAAATTCTCCGACCTACCGATTATTTGTGTTAATTGTCATGGTCGCTATCGCTGGCTTTGCCCAAGGGATGCTTTTACCCCTTCTTGCCATTATGCTAGAGAAGGCAGGTGTCTCATCGTCACTGAACGGATTGAATGCTGCAGCCCTTTATATCGGCATTTTGCTTGCCTCACCGTTCATCGAAAAACCATTGCGCCGCTATGGCTATAAGCCGATTATTACAATTGGACTCATGGCGATGATTGTTTCTTTATTGGTATTACCGTTATGGCAAGCGTTTTGGTTCTGGTTTGTGTTAAGAATGATCATTGGCATAGCAGATAATATGGTTCATTTTGCCACTCAAGTGTGGATTACGACGACAAGCCCGATGAAGAAGCGCGGCCGTAACATTTCCTTTTATGGGTTCGCCTTCGGTCTCGGATTTGGGCTCGGTCCGTTCATGACAAGACTGCTGCAGATCAATGAATTTTTACCATTTATCCTATCTGCCATTACGAGCTTTGCTGCTTGGCTACTTATTTTGAGACTTCGAAACGAGTATCCAGCCCAAGATGTTGAGACCGGCTCCCAATCAGGGACGTGGACTTGTTATAAAGCAGTCGTTAAGCTAGGTTGGTTCGCCCTTCTCCCAGCGTTTTGCTACGGCTATTTAGAATCTTCCTTACACGGTAACTTCCCGGTATACGGATTACGATCAGGATTAACCGTTGAGCAGGTGTCCATCCTGCTTCCCGCATTTGTCGTTGGTGGATTAATTACGCAAATGCCACTAGGATTTTTAAGTGACAGAATGGGGCGTAAACCGCTTCTTCTTATGGTCCTGTTTTTCGGCGGCGCGACATTTATGTCCATGGTCTATTTGGAGCATACGTTTATTGGACTCTTTCTCTCTTTCGCCCTCGCCGGAGCTTTCGTAGGATCTCTTTATTCACTTGGCGTTATGTATATGGCTGATTTGCTTCCGCCCCACTTATTGCCGACCGGCAACGTAATGATGGCTGTCAGCTTTGGACTAGGCAGTATGATCGGTCCTATGGTCGGAGGAGTCTTTATTGATCTTTTTGAACGGGGAAGTCTTTATTACTCTGTTAGTGGTATTCTTCTGCTCATCTTTTTCCTTGGTATTTGTTTTCGCTCTCATGCACCAATGAAAAACCAACAAAAAGAGGTGGCCCACTCATGACCACCTCTTATGCTCCAACCATCCCAAGTATCATTTATTCAATGAACAATCTGGGGTCGAAACGATTACTATCTTTTGGAGACACCTCATTTCATTGATGTTACGAAGAACATACTAGAAACTTCTTGATCTTCTCCAACGTCATCACCTCAATCGAGACATAGACGAAATCGTTGCTTGCCTATTGTGTTTTGAACATCAACTTGAGTGGATGGAACTGGGCAGCAATGGCTGCCATGATAGTAGCTTGTCCGAATCGTCCTTTCTTATTCATCTTCTTTGATTTTCATTTGCTTCAATTGTTCGGCTGCTTCTTTCGTTGCTTTCACAATTTCCTCAGAGCTTTCTTTCAGGTGATTTGCTGTTTCTGAAATGGTTTTTACATCCTCGGTAATTTCCCGAATCACCGTCGATACATCCTGGGCCGCTCCTCGAATAGAGCTAATGATTTCTTCACGATTCTCTCGGAGAAAAGAAACCGCTTCTGCTGATGAATGTTTAACTTCCTTTGCTCCTTGGACGATTTTCGTTCGCCACTCTTTTCGACTCAAGATGACAGCTAAAGCAACGGTTCCGCCTACTAATAGACCTTTACATAACGTTTTGCACGATGATTTTTTTTCGTATCGTTGCTTTGTTTCCATACGCCATACCTCCTTTACTGTATGAACTTCCTATTCTCCATCTTACCAACTTTTGCAAAGGAGGAAAAGGCACTTTTCATGAATGATCAGTCATTCATTTTAAACAAACAACGTTCTCCTTGTTGCACTTGTTCCACCTGCTCGTTTACCATTAATAACTCTAAGTGACCATAAACTTCAGAAAATGTAAGCTCCGGCTGTCCTTGGTGAACATCTGCAAACAAACGCTCACATAAATCCGTTACAGTCATCGCCTCTCCATTCATCAATTGTAAAATATCCTGGGCTCGTTTTTCGTGGGCAAGCAATCGTTGGTCAACAAGCTCTGCGACATTTTCAATCACCGGACCGTGACCGGGGTAAAGCTTTTTAATCGAAAGTTGCTTAACCTTTCGTAACGTATCGCGATATTGAAGCAAGGACTTTGGCTTTGGCTCTCCTTTTTTTGGTGCTTCAAGCAAAGCATTAGAGGAAACAGAGGCCAATAAAACGTCACCACCAATCGCGACTTGGGCTTTGCGGTGATAAAGGAGAATATGGCTTTGCGCATGACCTGGCGCTTCATAAACAACCCAATCCGGTAAGAATGGAAGTTCATCTCCCTCCCCCACTTCCGTGTCTAGCGTTGTCTCCTTTACAAATCCGAGATAATCCACATACGATTTTTTCACCTGCTTCAAATGCTGATCTGATAAGCCATGTTGCCGATAAAACGGGTAAAAGAAATTAGCATACTCTGCGAAAAACTGTTCATCCTTTTCGAGCCAAGGCCTTAATAACGAGTGACCGATTATGGTTGCCTCTGGCCATCTAAATGTTAAGCCTACATGATCTGGATGGTGGTGGGTTAAAATAATTTGCTTCACATCGTACGGATCGACCCCTATTGACCGAAGCTGTACTGTCAGTTCATCCCATGCTTCCGCCGTGTTAGGACCTGTATCAACAAGAGTTAGCACAGGACCTTCGATTAAATAAAGATGAACGGGACCAACGCGGAAAGGGGTCGGAATGGTTAGCTGATGAATGGATGGTTCCATAGTACTTCCTCCTAACATTTCACGTCTGCATATCTTTACGTAAAAAATAAGGTGCTTAACAAATTTTGTTAAACACCTTTATCATAACATTTAATTATAGGCTTCTGTTAAAAAATGATCGGTTTCTAGAGAATCAAAGCCCTCTTTTTTTGATTGCTTTAACTCCTTGATCTCAACCTTTAAACGCTCAATCATTCTCTCCATGTCATCTAGCTGCTTTTTCTCTGATACTGTCATGGTCTCCCTCTCCTCCTCATTCATTCTCCATGAGCGGTTGTTCAGTTCCTCTCGACAAAGACAATTGTACTTTTTAATTTAAAGTTAAAAATATTCTAACAACAATTCGATGAAAAGTAAATGCCTCTTTCCCCATTTTTATATATTTTTTTAAGAGGACGATTTTGTGAGTAGTATTCACGTATTCTTTTAACGTATTGCTTGAAAAATAAAACAGTTCTCTTATTCGAAATATTGTAACAATTTATTAACAAATACCTATTTTTTGTCGATATAATAAGTACTAAGAAATACTTTGAAAAGGATAGGTGCCGTATGGGTAGAAAACTTTTATCGTTTGAAGAGCTTGTCCTTGAAAACAAGAAAGAGCTTCTGAACGATCCCGAACAACTGTCCAAGATCGAAAAACGTCTCGATGAAAAACAGGCACAAGCGCAGAAAACGATTAAAAAAGCCAATTAGCACAAAAGCAAATCCCTTCGATTTGTTGTCGGAGGGATTTGCTTTTACGTTTTTTTGAGTCTTTTTAAAATGAAACGAAACACGAGCTCACGAATCAAATCGCCTTCATTCCATAAATGGTGCCCACCTCCATCGATTAGAATCCGCTCAGCTGATGGCAATGTTTCAGCCAACCACTTCATGTTTGCTTTCCAATGAACAGTCGTATCTCTCGTCCCTTGTAGAATCGTTACATTTTCAGCTGAACATTTTGCTCTTCTTCTCATATCCTCATGCCACTGTAAATAGGCATCAAACCACGTAAGAGGTATGACTTCATGCTGTAATGGATCTTCCTCGATAGCTTTCATAAACAATGGGTCAGAGGAGTTTGTCCGATAAATTCGTCGAACTTGCTTTCTCCACTTACGAACAAAAGGAAGAAAAAGCTTCCCTATACGATGGGACGGCAGCTTAATTAAAGGGGATGTTAGCACAATCCCTCCTGTTGGCATCTCTTTTAGATTGTTTGTTAACCCATCGAGAACAACCCCGGCCCCTGTCGAATGGGCTATTAAGTGAATACGGTCACTCCCCCACCTTTCGATCATATCCTGAACAAGTTGAAGAAAAATCGTGTTATACTGCCTGAATGATTGAATATGATAGGTTTCCCCTTTCGACAACCCGTGTCCTGGCCAATCAAGCGCCACCACTTCAAATCCCTCGCTAATCAAGCGATTGATCAAGCGAGCAGACGTAAGACTATGATCCATATATCCGTGAAGTAATAAAATGGTGTCATTGTTTTTTTGCAATGGTTCAAAGTGATGAATAAACACTTCCTCGTCGGCCAGTCGATAAAATTGCCCCTGAATCTTCGTATTCCTTGTAGCTATTCCGTAGGCTTCATAATGTTTCATGGGGATTCCTCCAACATCCGCTTCTTTTTCCAACCTCATGCATAGTTTACCAACCTTAGTCAAAAAGTAAAAAAGAACTTCTTCTCCATTTTGAAATAAGAAAGGAAGATGGGAAATGGATTCTGTGCTCCTTGCTCGAATGCTGTTTGGCTCTTCTATGGCTTTTCATATTATTTTTGCCACCCTTGGGGTAGGTATCACCTTTATGATTTTATTAGCTGAGCTCATGCGCTGGCTTCGGAAAGACGAAGACTACGGGCTAATGGCCAAGCGCTGGACGAAAGGAGTCGCCATTTTGCTTGGAGTTGCAATTCCATCCGGTACGATTGTCGGCGTCATGTTGTCTTTATTATGGCCAGGCTTTATGGAAATTGTCGGACAGGTGATCGCTCTTCCGTTCCAAATTGAAATCTTTGCATTCTTTCTCGAAGCATTGTTTCTTTCCATTTATGTTTACGCCGCTGATCGTCTGACTCCTGCGCTTCGCCTGGTCAGTGTTTTTTTTGTTGCCCTTGGAGCGACTGCCTCGGCCGTCCTTATTACGGATGCTCACGCATGGATGAACACCCCACGAGGTTTTACGATAGTCGACGGTGCTGTGACGAATGTCAGACCTTTAGAGGCTGTCTTCAACCCAAGCATCTATGTTACGGCCATGCATGTCGTCGGAACGGCCTATATGACCGGGGCATTTGTCATCGCCTCTGTTGCGGCATATAAGCTGTTCCGTGGCAATCTGTCTGAACGAGAAGCTTCCTATCACCGAAAAGGAATGATGTTTGCCCTTGCCATCGGCTTGATCATGTCGATCTATACGGCAATCAACGGGCATGATACGGCGAAGATGTTACATCAATACCTCCCCGTTAAACTTGCTGCCGCTGAAGGATTGTTTGAAACACAGGACAATGCACCACTCGCCATATTCGGTACACCCGACCCGGAAGCTGGAAGGGTGATAGGAGGGCTTGAAATTCCCGGAATGCTCAGTTGGCTTGCCACTGGAACGACTGATGGCGTCGTAAAAGGATTATACGATTACCCACGAAACGAGTGGCCCCCATTATTTGTCCATACGTTGTTTAACATGATGGTCGGGATTGGATTTAGTTTAATCGGGTTAGCTGTCGCCTGTTGGGGCTTTTGGTTCTTTTTCAAAAGGAAGCCGTTTCCGAAATGGCTATTAGCTGGTCTGATTGCCTCTGGGCCTCTCGCAATGATCGGGATTGAAACCGGATGGATTTTTAGCTGCACAGGCCGTCAGCCATGGACCATTTACGGCATTCAACTAACATCAGAAGCGGCAACACAATCAGGAAATTTAGGGTTTCTCTTCATCCTCTTTATAACCCTTTATGCCGTGTTGCTCGTCATTACTGCTCTCGTCATGCGTTTTTACTTTCACCGCAATCCTGTGTCAAACGAGTGGATGTCGTCTACCACGTAAGGAGAGGTGCTGTTCATGAATGAAGTGTATATCGCGATCATCATTATTTGGTCGTTTCTGTTCATCTATTCCATTGCTGGCTCCATCGATTTTGGTGCTGGTTTTTGGGCTATGTTTTATTTAAAGCGGCAGGAAACGAAAGCTGCCAGTATTGCGAACCGGTACTTATCACCGTCGTGGGAAGTGACGAATGTTTTCCTCGTGTTGCTCGTCATTGCCCTTGTTGGCTTTTTTCCTGGGGCTGCCGCTTCTCTCGGCACCTTAATGATTGTTCCGTTTTGCCTCGTGCTGTTTTTGCTCATTATTCGCAGCGCGTTTATGGTCTACTCGTATTCCGTGCAAAAATATTCGAATATGCTCATCGTCATCTCAGGGATCACTGGCCTCCTCATTCCTGCCTTGCTCATTAGCATTTTACCTGCTGCCATTGGGGGCTTTATTGAAACGGTGGGTGATCGGCAATATATCTTATTGAATCAACTCTTTACAAGTCCTACGTTTTATACTCATATTGGATTTGGATTAAGCACAGAATTGTTCCTCTCGGCGCTCCTTTTAAGTGATTATGCCCGTGAAGCACAAATTGAGTCGACATTTTCCGTCTACCGCCGGAACGCAATCGTCCTTGGACCGATCACCCTCGCCTTTGCTGTTGCAGCGATTTTTACCCTTCTGCCCGAAGCAGCGTGGATGGTAGAAAACATGGTGAACGAGTGGCTATTATTTTCCCTATCCTTGTTTGCATTTGCCATTGGCTATAGCGCTCTTTGGTGGCCGTCGAAAAAGGGGGAGATTGGCCAACCGCGGGTCGCAGTCTTATTGATCGTTGCCCAGTTTGGTCTCGCTAGCTTTGCCTACGGGTCGGCTCACATGCCATACTTGCTCTACCCTCATTTAACGATTTATGATGCGTTTACGAACGAAACGATGTTCTACTCTCTATTTATCGGCTATTTAATCGGTATGGCGTTACTCATACCTGCCTTCATTTTATTTTGGTGGCTGTTTATGAAAGACAAACGCTATTTGCGAAAGGATTTGACAACGGACGAATAGCAAAAGCTGTCGGGCCATCCCAACAGCTTTTTTAAATAGTCAAAAACGCAACGTTATTTCGTTTAAGCCGTATTAAAAATCATAGCTTAAATTGCTTAATCGCTTCCTGTAATGTTTCAGCCATTTCCGTTAGTTGGTTCGCAGACGCGGTAACCTCCTGCATGGAGGCCAACGTCTCTTCAGCGACTGCACTGACGGATGAGGATTGCTCCGCTGATTCTTCCGCAACGGACGCCATGTTTTGCACGGATGTCGCTACCTCAGTAGACTTTTCAGCAACCTCCCGCGTGACACGATTCATCGCTTCTACCTGACTCGTTACTCCTTGGATGGAAGCAACAATGGAGTGGAATTTCTCCGATGTTTGCGCAGCTGTCTTTAACCCAACGGACACTTCTTCTTTTACTAGCCCCATTTTCTCAACAGAATTGTTCGTTTCTTTTACCATTTCATCGATAAGATCATGAATTTTCTTTGTCGATTGAGAAGACTCCTCTGCAAGCTTTCGGACTTCTTCTGCTACAACGGCAAACCCTTTTCCATGCTCCCCTGCCCGGGCCGCTTCAATGGCAGCATTTAAAGCAAGTAAATTCGTTTGCTCGGCAATGGATTGAATCACATCAAGGATTTCAACGATATCTTCCGAGCGTTTCGATAGGGTTTGAATCGCTTGGTCAGAGCCTTTAACTGATTCATCAATGGACTGCATATTTTCAACGGTTTCTTTTACGAGCGTATCCCCTTCATTCGCATAAGTAAGGGTCAAATTCGCGTTGCTTTCGATCTGCTTCGCCCCATCCGTCATCTCTGTCACAATTTGATTCATTTCTTCTAACGTCTTTACGCTAGTTTGTGCAGCACTTGTCTGCATATCGGCGCCACGGGAAATGGATTCAATCGCACTAGTCGTCTGTTCTGTCGCACTAGATGTTTGCTCCGCACTCGCTGAAAGCTGCTCTGATGAAACAGCCACTTGATCTGCATTTTGTAAAATACGTTGAATTAATCCGCGTAAGTTCTCTTTCATTGCTTCGAATGATTCATTTAATTGTCCGATTTCATCGCGATTTTTAATCTTTACCCGTTCCGTCGTTAAATCCCCATCGGCGACAAGCCGCGCCACTTTCGTCAGTCTTGCCAGCGGTTTTGTTATCATTTTTGATGTGATAAATGCAAGGACAATCGCTAAAACAAAAGCAACTATACTGACGGCCACGACAACGGCAAACGCAATGTTCGCAGTCGTATTCGCCTGAGTTTCAGCCTCTTGAATAATGTCTTCCATTGCCATTACAAATTGACTTGCCTGACTGTTAATCACGGTACCTAGTGGAACGACCTCACTGTTCGCTTGTTCTATTGCACCTTCTGGGTCAAGCCTATATTTACTAACAACGTCGTTGGCTGAATCGACCATGGAGCGGTTATTCTCACGAATGAGCTCAACCGTTTCTAGATATTCCTCGTCAGAAAGAAGTAGCTCGATTTCTTCAATGTACCGATTCACCTCTTGGTTCGCCTGATAAAATCGATCGAGTAGCTCCCTTTCTCCTGAGAGCAAGTATCCTCGTAAATGGTTGCTTTGCTGACTGACTGACGATTCAATTTGCAGAGCGGCTGCACGTGCTCCCTCTACTTCTCCAATAATCGTGGTGTATGTATCGTTCACTTTGTATAACGAATAGAGGGAAACACCGCTTGCTACACCATACAACAATGCCACAATAATAAATGAACTAATAATCTTTCTTCCTACAGACACTGAAAAGCCCCTTCCTATTTTATTTGCACAGATAAACAGAACATAAGAACTAGTACTTTAACCCTACATTAAAAATAATATCACAAAAATAAGCAAAATAGTTTGTATTCTTGTAAAATGTGCAAATCTTTCTTTGTTTCGTAAATGTTCACTCGATTCATGCTTATCATGATTCCTTTCTCTTACATGTTAAACAGGCTTGTCGTCAAGTCTATTAGCGGAAGCTTTTGTATTATCCTCTACGAAAGTTTTTAAAGGAAAAACCCGATGGATTTCACCACCGGGTTCGAGATTTCGTCAATGGACGTTTACATTCCATTCTTCCCCTAATAGTTCATATGATCTAATCCGATCTTCAAAGCGATGGGTAATCGTGACAACGATAACCTCCTCTGTCTCATAAGCCCTCGCTAGCTCCACCAATTGTTGCCGAACAGCTTTTGGTGAGCCGACAATCATCCGTTTCCGATTTTCCCGTATGCGTGCCCGTTCAAATGGACTATACGGATAGGAAAGGGCGCTTTCGATGGAAGGTGTTCCTTTTGATAGCTGCCCATTTTCAAGCATGATTAACGAAAGGTCTAAACTGGAAGCAATCTGATCTGCTTGTTCATCCGTATCTGCGCAAATGACAAAGATCGCGACACTCGTCTGTGGTCTGTCAAACAAAGCAGATGGCTGAAAAGTCTCGCGATACGACTCAACCGCTTGCACGCCTCCTTCTCCGTTAATGAAGTGAGCAAACGCAAAGCCTGTACCATTTTCCGCAGCTACATTGGCACTTCCTCCACTCGAACCGAGCAGCCAAACGTCAGGTACTGTATCGATAAGTGGGGTCGCTTTTAAGCCATGAAAACGATGATCCGTTGGCAAATCATCCTGCAAGTACCCAATTACATCTTTCACTTGAAGAGGGTATTTATGAATATTTTGCTCTTTCCCTTCTTGTAATGCCATTTTCGCAATTGGCATCCCTCCTGGGGCTCTACCAAGCCCTACGTCAATTCTCCCAGGATGTAGCGCTTCTAATAGCTTGAAGTTCTCAGCAACTTTATACGCACTATAATGGGGAAGCATCACACCGCCAGACCCGAGACGAATCTTTTTCGTATGGGCGGCTAGGTGTGCTATTAATACTTCTGGACTTGATCCAGCAAGGGTCGATGCATCGTGATGTTCTGATACCCAGAATCGATGGTATCCTAGAGCTTCGGTCACTTTTGCTAGCTCCGTTGTCTGCCTAAGAGCTTCTTTTGCATTGCTGCCGTAAGCAATCGGTGACTGGTCTAACACACTTAATTTCAATTAAATCCCTCCATTCCGCTCACTACCCATTATTCAATCGTTTCGCTTACCTGTCTATTTTTCTGCTCACGGTTCTTTTGAAAATAAGAACGAAAACGACACATGTTCTCATCCCTCATGGTAAAAGCTAGATAACGACACTTTGACCGATGCACAAGCTGCCAGCTACATATCATTAGTCGCTCTTCCTTTTGATCCTATACTACTAGAAGGGAGTCGTTTTTATGAAACATCGCGTACATGTAACCGTCTTACTTTTTGTTATGATTGTGCTTATCTTGCCAGCGGAAACCGTGTTTGCTTCTTTTGTTCAGGAGGGAACAATCACACCTGACAGCGAACAAGTTAAAAACATTATTTATATGATCCCCGATGGGTACTCGGCTAGTTATGCTACCAATTATCGTATTTATAAAGGCGAGGAGGAGCCGATCTGGGACCCCCATCTTGTCGGGATGGTAAAAACTCATTCGGCTGACAGTTGGGTCACCGATTCGGCTGCCGCCGGAACTGCGCTGGCGACAGGTACAAAAACGAGCAACGGAACGATCGGTATGTCCACTGAAGGAGAAGAGCTTGAGTCCATTTTACAAGCTGCTGGAAAACATAAAAAAGGGACAGGAATCGTCGTTACGACTCGACTTACCCATGCGACACCAGCCGCCTTCGTAGCAAGTGTTCCATTAAGAATCGATGAAGCGAAGATTGCGCCGCAAATGATCGGACAGGTGGATGTGTTACTAGGGGGCGGGAAAAAAATGTTTGTTCCCGAAGCAGAAGGAGGAATGCAAAATAGCCGGCATCTACTAAATGAAGCGGAGGACGCGGGTTATGCGTTGATCGAAACAAAGGAAGAACTGCAAAATGTAAATTCAGCAAAGGTTCTCGGCCTATTTTCCGAGGGAGCCTTGGCACCAGAGCTGGATCGACAAGGGACACAAGAGCCGAGCTTAGCAGAAATGACAGAAGCTGCGCTCCACACGTTAAAACAAAATCCGAACGGCTTCTTCTTAATGGTTGAAGGAAGCCAAATTGATTGGGCTGGTCATGACAATGATGCTGCGTGGGCCATGAAGGATATTGAAGCGTTTGAAGAAGCGGTGAGCGTCGCGTTTGATTTTGCGGAGAAGGACGGGAATACCCTCGTCGTTGTCGTAGGCGACCATGATACGGGTGGACTTTCCGTAGGTGCATATGGACAGTACAAAGCAAAACCCGATATGCTCAAACAAGTAAAAGCAACTGGGAAATTTATTGCCAGTCAAGTGAACAAACGCCGGACCAACCTAGCTGACGTTATGAAAACATACACTGGGTTTGAGCTAACAAAAAAAGAGCTCAAACAAATTAAAAAGGCGGATCACTTAACGAATGCCATTAATCAAGTCATTAGCAGACGTGCGTTGATAGGATGGACGACCCTTGTTCACACGGGAACGGATATTCCTATTTATGCGTTCGGGCCTTGCTCTGATCGGCTTCATGGATTGTTAGACAACACAGAAATACCACTCATCCTCGCAGATGTGATGGATCTTGAGTGGGAAAAAGCGAGCTAACACGGCAAAAGGCTGTTCACCTACTAACGGTAAACAGCCTTTTGCTCTATCATTAACGATTCCTTCGGGCAAAATCAACAAAACGAAATTTGTCGGGCCGATGCCTGGACTCTGTATACTCGAACAAGACGGCATTGTCCAAATAGACATAGTTACGGACGACGACCACTAAATCATAGTTTTGCAAATCAAGATACTGTTTGTCTTCCTCTGTTGCCTCAGTGACAAACATTTCCTTTTTCGCAAAACTAATCGTCAATCCGAGGGTTTTCTCCACATATTCATAAATGGAATCCTGGCAGATTTCTTTTGTTAAATTTGGAACATATTCCTCGAGAAAATAATCTTTATCTAAAATGATTGATTCTCCGCTTATTTTTCGTGCTCTCACTACAGCCCAGAGCGGTTCCTCAGCATCACAGCCCAACTGTTTTTGCAAAAAATCATTGGCTGAGATTTTCTGTAATGAATGGACTGTTGTGACGACATCATCCCCTAGTTTATGGGCCAATTCTTTAAAGCTAACAAGCCCCGAGACAGGAAAGTCAAACGTAGACCGATCAAGGACAATCGAGCCTTTCCCGCGAATTTTTTGAATATATCCGTGTTCTGATAATAGTTTAAGCGCTTTGCGAATCGTTTCTCGTGACGTGGCAAACAGCTCCGTTAATTCATGTTCGGAAGGGAGTTTCTCTCCCGGCAAACGTTTACCATCATCAATTTCTTTCGCTAACTGTTGATAAATCGTATCGTATTTATTAAGCAAAACGCCTCACCACCGCATTCGAGTTCTATTTCATATAATAAACAACAGACTCATACGGACGCAAGATTAACTGCTGAAACTCACGAGAAGGGTCATGATAATTGGCCAGAAGGACATCAACCTGATGCTTCTCGGCCGTCACATCCTCTGGAACCTGAATCGTTACTTCTCCAGCAAAAAAATGATTGACGACGAGCAAGGTTTCGTCCTGATAGCGCCGAACATACGCAAACACACGCGGGTCCTCAGGTAAGAGTAATTCATAGTCCCCATACGTTACAATGTCATATGTCTTCCTAAGCTCAATCAGTTTTTTATAATGATAAAAGATCGATTGTTTATCCGCCAATGCCTTTTTCGCATTGATTGATCGATAGTTAGACGCCACATCAATCCATGGGGTTCCTGACGTGAACCCGGCATGTGGACTATCATCCCATTGAACAGGTGTCCGAGAATTGTCACGGGATTTTCGTTTAATGATCTCCATGACCTCTTCTTCTGATAGTCCTTGTTCTTTTAAAATGTCATAATAGTTGAGCGTTTCTACATCACGGTACTGATCAATCCGATCAAATTTCGGATCGGTCATTCCAAACTCTTCTCCTTGATAAATATAAGGAGTTCCCTGCATCATGTGAATCGTTGTTGCTAACATTTTCGCCGATTTTTCATGGTACTTCCCGTCATTTCCGTAACGGCTCACGACTCGTGGTTGATCGTGATTACACCAAAACAGCGCGTTCCAACCGCCGCCTTTATGCATACCAACTTGCCACTTAGATAAAATTTCTTTCAGGGCAAAAAAGTCCATGTCACCGATCGCCCATTTTTCACCATTCGGATAATCGACCTTCAAATGGTGAAAGTTAAACGTCATGCTCAGCTCTTTGTTTTCAGGTCTCGTATATTGAATACAATGCTCTAAAGTCGTTGATGACATTTCTCCGACCGTCATCGCATCGTATTTCGAAAAGACTTTGCGATTCATCTCGTTCATAAATTCATGGGCACGTGGGCCATCCGTGTAAAAGCGTCTACCGTCTCCCGGAGGAACAGAGCCGTCATCGTTTGGAAAGGCTTGATCCTTCGAAATGAGGTTAATAACATCAAGACGAAAGCCATCCACACCTTTTGTAAACCAAAAATCCATCATCTCATACACTCGGTTGCGTACTTCTTCATTTTCCCAGTTTAGATCAGCCTGCGATACGTCAAACAGATGCAAATAATACTGGTCTGTTTTCGAATCAAACTTCCAGGCGGAACCGCCAAATTTTGATTGCCAGTTGTTCGGTTCAAGACCATCCACCGGGTCTTTCCAAATGTAAAAATCACGGTACGGGTTATCCTTTGATTGTGCCGATTGTTTAAACCATTCGTGCTCTGTCGATGTATGATTAACGACGATATCCATAATTACCTTCATTTTTCGATCATGAACCTCATTGAGCAATCGTTCAAAGTCTTCCATTGTCCCATATTCTGGATGAATCGAATAGTAGTCGCTAATATCGTAGCCGTTATCCTTTTGTGGTGAAGCATAAATCGGAGTCAGCCAGATGACATCAACTCCAAGTGTTTTCAAATAATCAAGCTTCTGAATTATGCCCTCCAAATCACCGACACCGTTCCCTGTCGTATCATTGAAGCTTTTCGGATAAATTTGATAAACAACTGCTTTCCTCCACCATTCTTGATACATACTAGCATCCCTCCGCTACATCTCGTTGCTTTTTTATATTGTAAACAACATTGTTTTTCTCATCTCTATCCCTTTAAGTATAACTTGTATATACAAGTTGGTCAAACGCCGAAAAAACATCCCCTCAATAGTGATCTTATATTCATCCACTCTTAGGTTATGGTATGAGTAAAATGTTTGTGGGAGAAGAAAAAACCTCCTCATCCAAGTAATGGAAATTTCCGTTACTTGGATGAGGAGGCCACCAAGCGAAAGCGCGGTAGGGTTTAAGCAAAATACATGAAAAAAGGGTCTCTCCTTGGTAGAATCATAGTCGACGAAAACCCGATTCAAAGGAGAAACCCTATGCAAAAGAATAACACAGAATATCCAACTTTAAAAGAACTTGAACAGCTAGTCTGGAGGAAGTTACAGGAAACCTTCTCAAGTGTGATGACCTCCATGTTAGAGGCATATGACGAAGAAATTGTGAAACAACGTGATAAGCAACGCTTTCATTATAAAGATAAGCGGCCTCTAAAAATAGACAGTTTATTTGGTGAGATTGAGTTGAAGCGCTCCTACTATCGCGATCGTGAAACAGGCAAATATGTCTATCTCCTTGACCAATACCTACAATTCGAGGGGATCAAAGGGT
>NZ_SNUY01000031.1 GCF_004376175.1 Halalkalibacterium halodurans
ATAATTAATTTCCAGTTTTAAAAAATGAACATTAAAAAATCCCACCTAAAATAGGAGGGATGAAATAAATTGGTTTGAGGAAAATCCTTGAACCACAAAGCTCGGCGAATGCCGAGAGTCTATTAAATTTCAAGGAGGTGAGGCACGATGGATAGTAGTCCTGAACCCAGCCTGATGCCATCAATCAAGACAACTGAATTAAGGAAGGCAGGCGTGCCTTACTCTCTTAGAGGCATGTTCTTCCTTTCATAAAAAAGGAGGAATTTAAATGGTAAGATTAACAAAACAAACAAGAGATGATTATATTCGAACTGTGGTTGATGTTATTACATCGAAAAAGATCGAGAGATTTCGTGAACTGTTTTTAGATCTACACCCGACCGATCAAGCGGATCTATACTTATTGCTTGATGCGGAGGATCGTCAGTTTGTCTACGCTGCTTTAACGCCAGAAGAAATGGCGGAAGTGTTCAAGCAGTTAGATGTCAGCGAACAAAAAGAGCTCATTTTAGAGTTGGATCGTGAATACTCTACTGCGATGCTTAATGATATGTACGCCGATGATGCGGCCAATTTTTTAGCAGAGATTGATCAAGTGAAGGCACAAGAAATTTTAGTGGCGATGAATAAAAAGGAAGCAAGCGAGATCAAGGAGCTTATGTCCTATCCACCGGAGACGGCTGGAGCGATTATGACGAAAGAATTTATTGTCCTTCGCTCGACCGATACGGCTGCTGACGTCATCGACCATTTGCGAAAAGAAGGCCCTGATGCGGAAACGATCTATTATTTATATGTAGTGGATGAACAGAAAAAACTCGTTGGCGTTGTGTCGTTACGGGATTTGATAACCGCCCCATCGGATCAAACCATTGAAACGATTATGAGCACTCGCGTAGTTTCTGTTTTGGTAGGTGAGGACCAAGAAGACGTGGCAAAATTAATTAAGAAATACGATTTCCTCGCAGCACCTGTCGTTACAGAGCAAGGGACATTAGTTGGAATTGTGACGGTTGATGACATTATCGATGTACTAGAGGAGGAAACAGAAGAAGACTTTGGAGAAATGGCCGCTGCTAGAGGCTCGATGGATACCAACATTTCTGCCTTTACAGCTGCAAGAAAACGGGCACCATGGATCATTATGCTGATGTTTTTAGGCCTCATTACCGCAGAAGTGATCGGTCAATTCGAAGAAACGTTGGAAGCTGTCATTCTTTTATCTGTCTTTATCCCGCTCATTATGGATTCAGCTGGAAATACGGGAACACAGGCTTTGGCGGTTGTTGTTCGTGGATTAGCTGTTGGAACAGTAGACCGATCCACCGTTGGTAAAATGCTGAAGCGAGAGTTTGGAACCGGCATTATGCTCGGAATCATGTGTGCCGTAACCCTTTTAATCGTCATTCCTTTCCTTTATGGAAGCTTCGTGTTAGCGGGAATCGTCGGTGTTTCGTTACTATTGACATTAAGTGTCGCGACAATGGTAGGAGCCACAATCCCTCTCATCATTAATAAACTAAAAATTGACCCAGCGGTTGCATCAGGGCCGTTCATTACGACCTTGAATGACATTCTTGGCCTTTTCATCTATTTTTCGATCGCAACCGCATTGCTTCAATATTTGCCGCAATAACGTAAAAGGTGCTGCCTCAAAAGTCTATCTTTAGAGGCAGCTTTTCTGATTCGTTTAAAATCGCGACTTGGCGGACGCTTTCACCAAAAGCACAAGTGCAACCATCGACTCACGCACATCTTGTTTGCATTCGTTGTGTTTTCTTTGCCGCGGGCAACGCTCCAGCTTCCTTGTTTGCTTTTCCCGAAGGAGTCGCCGCCTGTCTCTCGTTCGACTCCCATTAACGCGCGAGAGAACATACAAAAAAATTGCCCGATCGTTCTTATAAGGAATGACATGAAAAGTGTGAGATTCTAGACCTTTTCAAGAAGTTGTATGGTTCCCACTTTAACAATCCTCAGCTCAGCATTGCTTAAAACGGATGATTTTTATAATGAATTGTCATACAATAGAAAGGGAGTTGGTAAAAAACAACAGTTCTAGGCGGGAGTACATTTGTATGCTAAGAGAATCTTGCCGCGAGGGTGTGTCGATCGTAGGAAAGGTCAATTGACACGAACGTGAATCTGGATATTCGATTGCTTTACGAAAAAGCTGACAAATACCTTCAAAATGTTAAAGGCAAGATAAAAGGAGAGGGTGATATGAACGAACAAATCATCGAGGATTTGTCGAGTCCGTGGTCAGGTAATACGGTTCACTTAGTCACGGTAGACGGGAGTCAATTGATTAAAAAGCAATACCGAAAAAAAGAAGGTTACTTGCGAGAAGTGCATGCGCTACGTACCGTTCCTCAAACCATTTGTCCTTCTCTCGTGGATGCATACGAGCAGCAGCAAACGATCTACACGACATATGAACCGCTACAGAAAGACATCCAAGCGGCTGATTTAGATGAGATTATTGGGAGCTTATTACGTCAGCTCCATCAACATACCGCCCAAAAAACAAGCGTGTTTGACCCTGGAAATGGTGTTACAAAAGAAACTTGGCTTGACTATCTTGAATCGTTTGCACCGAATTGGCTCCAGACGATAGGAACAGATAAGTATGAGTCTATGTATTGTTCGACTATCAATTCTGTCCGAGCAGCCTACAATAAAAAGCAAAGAGCGCTTTGTCTCATCCATCGTGATGCTAGGCTTGCGAATGTTGGGCAAGGACGTAATGGACATTTTCTTTTCCTAGATTTTGAGCTGGCGATCATCGGGGACCCGTTGTGGGATTTGGCTCGGTATCTGATTCAATCCGTTCATTCTGAAACAACGTTTCTTAAAGCATACGAATTTGATCACACGGAGATAGAAGTGCTGCAAGCCTACAAAAAGCTGTATGCGATGAGCTTTATGAACTATTTAATAAAAAACAAGCAAGCAGACACTCTTGATTTTAAAAAATGCGTAAACGTATTGACCAATTGAACAGTCGATGAAATAAAAGGAGGATGAGATGAGATCAATCAAAGTAGAACATTACGAAGCATTTAGTACAGTACCATCGAAAGGAAATCCTGCTGGAATCGTTTTAGACGGGGAGGGCTTGACTGATTCGGATAGGCAAAAAATCGCGAAGCAAGTAGGTTTTAATGAAACTGCCTTCCCGCTTCCATCCGAACGAGCAGATGTAAACATTCGGTTCTTTACACCAGGTCACGAAATAAATCTTTGTGGACATGCCACAATGGCAACGATCTATGCGTTAAAGACGAAAGGATTACTTCCAGATCGAGACGAGATCACGATTGAAACGAAAGCAGGCATTTTGCCCATTCGGCTGAGCATAGATGTAGATCGTTCGATGATGATTACGATGAAGCAAGCCGCACCTCAGCTTCGAGCATTTAGTGGATCACGATCGGAATTGGCCGCTTCGCTTGCCCTTGAAGAAAAGGATCTCCATGAGGAGCTACCAGTAGTCTATGGTAGTACTGGTATGTGGACCTTACTGATTCCGATTAAAAAGCTCGATGCTTTTAAGCGAATGCAGCCAAACAATCAACATTTCCCTGATATTTTGCAAGAAATGCCTCGCGCCTCTGTCCATCCGTTTTGTTTAGAAACGTATGACCAAGAGGCCGATATGCACGCTCGCCATTTTTCTTCACCGTATTCCGGTACGGTAGAGGACCCAGTTACAGGAACGGCTTCTGGCGTGATGGGCGCCTATTATCATAAATACATAGAGTCATCACCTTCGCTCCAGTTAATCGTCGAACAAGGGCATGAAATCGGTAAAGATGGTCGTATTGCCGTCACAGTTACTGAGCAAACGGATGATGTCATGATCGAAATCTCAGGTAATGCCGTGCTTATAAGGGAGTTTGAAGTTCGTATTTAATTTTCGAATAGCAAAAGGGGGAGTAGTTATCACATTAAACGAACAATCAATCATCGTGACGGGGGCAGCCAAAAGCGCCGTTGCTTGGATTGACGAAAAGCTGTGTGATGATCTTCGCCCCCATGGATTAGAAGATGAGACGCTTCATTTGATTGCTTCGCCTTTGTTGCCAGAAAAAGTAGCTGATACCGTCGTTGTTTGCTGTCAGATCAGGCGAAGCACTATACAGGAGACACATTTAATCAAAAAAGCGAGCTGCTTGATCCTTTGAAAACGTCAGCTCGCTTCTCTTTATTATTAAGGCTCAAAAACGACTTTCATGGTTTGGCCTTTTTTCTTATTTGCCGCAGTTGCCAGTGCTTCACGGTATGCTTCCAACGGAAAACGATGGGTAATTAAAGGGGAGAGATCTACCTTCCCGTCGGCTATTAAATCGACTGCGATTTGTAACGTTCGTTTTTTTCCTCCCTGCCAATCTTCCATGCCGTAAGTGAAACTACCTTTAACCTCTAGCTCATTTAGCCAAATCATCGTCATATCAAGGTTGTCGATAAAGCTTGCGAGTCCGATCAAGACGACTTTGCCCCCTTTACGGGCAAATCGCAAAGAGTCATGCAGGCTTTTGCGATTTCCGACACATTCGTATACGATGTCCGCCCCTCCATGTACAATCGGTTCACCAAAAACGGGATGAAGGACATTGGCGTTGAATGACTCGGCAACCGCTGTAACGTAGTCTCGTTTCCGCGAAAGAAATACGATTTCGTCCGCCCCAAATTGCTTAGCAAGTTCCGCTTGAAAGGGGTGTTTGGCTAACGTCACGATTTTGCATGGAATCTCTAACGCTCTAATGGCAGCGATCACGCAAATGCCAATCACCCCCGATCCAATGACAAATATCGTGTCTGAAGGCTTCGGCCTATTTTGCAAGACCGCATGAAGGGCACAGGCAAATGGCTCCACGAGTACACCATTGTCATCATCCACACTAGAAGGCAACGAAATAACCTGACTTTGATGGGCGACCAAGTATCGGCCCCAACTACCACCTGTGTCTTTGCATGTTCCTGTCAATAAACCAGGGGCAATGTCGCCGTCGTTCATATGGTGACATAGGTTATAGTTTCCGTTTGCACATTCAGGACAGACGGGGGTAATGCCGCGAACCTCGCAGGAAAGAAGCGGATCGATGACAACGCGCTGACCCACTTGTAAATTTGTCACACTTTTTCTTGCTTTAGAAATCGTCCCAACCATTTCATGCCCAAGGGTAAACGGGAAGGAAACGAAAGGAGAGGTAGCTGGACTGTCATTTAAAAAAATGAGGTTTAGGTCACTCCCGCAGATTCCCCCATATTTCACTTTAATTTCTACCCAGTGGTCGTTCGGGAGAGCCGGTTTTTCTACGTCTCTTAGTTGAAGGCATGAAAACGGCGATTCCACATAGAGAGACGAATTCATTTTTCCCATCGCCTTGCTTAATGCATATTTAGGAATGCTTAGATCAAATTGGATCGCTTTCATGTTTTCACCTATTTCTTCTGTTTTTTTATGGTGAATTTCGTTATAATGATCCTAATCCATCGGAACTTGAGGAATGATTTTTCCATCAATCCGTTCGAAAATGTCATCTAAATCACGACCGGTGATCGTGAGCCCATGGTTTTTCAAGCCGATTACCGTTCGAGACGGATCCTCCGATTCACTAACCATTTGCGCAACGGTTTCGGCTAGTTCAAGGGTGCCGCATGGATAATTGAATTGTGTCGCTTGAATCCCGTCCATCCATGCGTGAATATGAACGATCGCACCGACCTCAGGATGCTCACGATAGATCATCCAATGCTCGATCGCATCTACAGACGCCCGCTTCGGCTTGATTTTTGGCGGGATGCTCACCTTCATCGCATTGCTTTTTTCATCGTAGCCAGAAATGTATAGAAAGTCTTTGCCTACATCGCTCATATTTGATTTGTCAATCCCGCTTGCGCTCATCCAGAAGTTGTTCTCATCTTTTCGTGCACTCAAGTTTCCATAGCTCAGGCCACCGATACCATAAAGGCGATTCAAATGACGAATGTCCCTTGGGGTAAGAACTTCCTCTAACGGGAAGGGAGCAGGGAGTAAATTCATCGTATCTAATTTCTTACCTGACACACTTAAGGATTCCGTCACTTCATCTCCTTCCCAGAGCGGCTCTGGTAAATCTTCATAGAAATCATTGTTGATCACAAGCCTTGAGGATGCGAGGGGTTCCAGCCGTTCAAAGATTTTCTCGAAAATTTCCTCATCGCTTTGATTTGAATCAACCATGATCGAATATCGCCCTTGCTCAGGCGTTAGAAAATATAGCTCGGTTCCGTCGCTATGGTGTACAACATACATTAGGTGGTTGGCAAGTGTCCGCACTAAATAGGGATACGCTTCTTTATGAATATCCTTTGGTTTTTGAAACGTTTCAATGATAGTTACTACAAATGTCGCTTGAGATTTTCTGCGATAAGGTCGTGGATTCTCCATATCCGCTAAATGAAACACGAGCTTAGGGTGATCTTCTGGAGCAGGCAAATAGGTATAGCCTCGCGTAGAAAAAATCTCTTTCATTCCTTCCGTTAACCAACTGGAAAACGGCTGATTCGGTATACCGTGAAATGTAAATGTTTTCATATATTCAACCTCTAGAATGTATATAAATTTCTCTTCTTATGAATAATATCTTCAACGAAAACCAAAATTATACATATAAACACACGATGTTTTTTTTGACGAACGGGAAAGAGGAAGAAAGAAGGTGGTACAGGTCATGTACGGTTTTATAGTCAATAAAGCTTCTGGTAACGGGAAAGGGCAACGTACGTGGAAAAAGGTTGAGTATGAGCTACAAATAAGAAACACGCCCTACCTTGTCCGTTTTACAAGCGGATCTGGTCATGCAACAACGATTGTCAAAGAGCTTTTAACAGAGGGAGTGAAAACAATCATTGCCGTTGGTGGGGATGGCACGATTAATGAAGTAGCCAATGGTCTTGTTAACCATCGCGTCCCACTAGGAATTATTCCAGCCGGCTCTGGCAACGACTTTGCCCGCTGTTTAAATATTCCGATGCATTATGAAAAGGCGTTACACCGTATTTTTGAAAACAAGCAAAAAAAAGTGGATTTGCTCCACCTTGGACAGCGACATTGTTTAACGGTTACAGGTATTGGATTTGATGGGAAGATAGCAAAAACAGTGAATGAGGCGATCTATAAAAATTGGTTCAACCAGTTCGGTTTTGGTGGGCTTTCCTATGTGTTAAGCATGCTAGAAGTCTTGAAGGATTACCGTCCAACGAATATTCAAATCACAGTCGATGGAAAGGAATTATTTTTCTCTGGTGTTTGGCTTGTGGCGGTGGCGAACTCACCTAACTACGGGGGAGGGATTCGGATTTGTCCAGAAGCTAGTTACGATGATGGCCTTTTAAACATTTGTGTGGTACACGGAATGTCAAAGTGGCAGCTGCTCCGATTGTTTCCGAAAGCGTACAAAGGAAAACATGTAGTGATGGAACAACATGTGACTCTTTTGACCGGTAAGGATGTTTACGTTCAATCTGATACCCCCGTCCTTGTCCAAGGCGATGGGGAACCAATAATGGAAAGCCCTGTTCGTTTGCAAATTAAAAAAGGTGCTCTCTCCGTTGTGTGAGGGCATCTTTTTTAGTGAAAAGGTAGTCATGTTCAATCTTGGCCATCCTGAGTCTGTTCATGATGAGGCTTTTCTTCCTCAAACACCTGACCGTACTCATGCTGGATAAGGGAGTAAATTACTTCTGTCATCGTTTCCTTCATTTGATCAAAGGACAAATTCACATTATTCACTCCTTTCTTTTAGTTCCCTCGTCAATTGCAAAATCCACGTTTTCAAATCGACAATTCGCAAAAACGGTGGCTGAGACTCGGTTCCCGCCACGAGTAACGGAATAAGGGAGTCATCGTTATGAAAGCCACCATGGCTTGCTCCGTTTTCATGATGGGGGGTACTTTCTCCGATAAATTCATGGCCTGGCTTTGTCGCGCAAACAACAAAATCACCGTCATGAGAGTGAAGGCAGCTATGAAGCCTTTTTAAGGCGTCAGGATACTCGCCAAACGACAGGTTCGACCCATTTACATTCAAATCAAGGACGGTGGTGTCGCCTTCAATCGTCCACATCTGCTCATATACGTCTTTTACGTTTCCATTTTCCTTAAATCGCAGCGTGCCTTGTTTATCTCCAGAAATAACGTGAATCCACTCTTGCTCTTTCCACGCGATGACTTCAATTCGAGCGTCAGATTGTAGTTTTTTCGCAATTTCGTCTAATGGGAGAACGTCTGGATGCAAGGAGTAGACAAAGCAAGAACGTAAATTCATCCCGAGTACGATTTGGTCATCAGGCTGCACACCTTTTCTTAACTTTGTGATTTTCCAAGGCTCCAGAAGGCGACGGAGATCCACTAGTGCCTGCTCTTTGTTTTCGCCAACCGTCGCTTGACCGTTATCACCCATAAGAATCCAAATGTTGCGCTCAAGGGCTTCTTCCCAAGAAGAAAACGCGTTTAACAGTTGCTGTAGTTGTTCGTCCATTTGCTTTATGCCTTTTAGGTCCATTCGGCCATGCTTATGAACGCGCTTATCATGATCGGGCAAATAGACGATAGAGAAGTGGGGGATCATGTCCTGTTCAACAAAATAGGTAAATTCCTGTATGGAAAAGTGGTTGTTAAAACCGTATTTATTCCAAACATGACTGTATTTTGTCCATGGGCTCATTTTTGAAAACTTCCCGTACACAAAGTGCGAAGGGCCTTTGGTTGGGATGGTCCGATCTAACGGAACAAACAAGCGGAGCAAGCGAGGTAGCTTTAACTCATTTTCAACAGACCCTCGATAAACGAGCGCATTGACCGAAGCGGCTGTCTTCCCTTCTTGATAGAGGTCTTCATAAATCGTTGTAACATTAGGGTTTAAATGCTCGTTGTTTAAACGATAAAACGTGTCATATACACACCTTGATAAACCGAGCTTCATCTGTTCTATGACATGGGTTCCATAATTAATAATTCGCTGTTCTTTTTGATTAAACCAAGCTAACGCGGGGATGTGATGCTGATCTGAATAGTGGCCAGTGATAAACGTACTTTCCACATTGACAGACATCGTTGGAAAAGGAGCAACGACATCAGGATAATAATGGTTTGCTTTCTCCATGAAAAACTGTAATGCCGGCAATGACTCTTCCTCTAACGCCCGTTGTAGAGGTTCGTCCATTAATGTATCAAGCATCATCATGATCACATGTTCACGTGGATTGTTCTCAGACATGTCAACCTTCCTTTGATCGAAAAATGTAAGTTGTCACTTAGTATGATAAACTCCGCCAAATTTATACTTTTGTTGCTTATCGTGATGCGATTTCTTTGAAGATGATTTGAAGATGAATGGAAGGAATTGAGCAACAATCCATTGAATGATTCACACGCCCCTTTGTCACAATATATAAGGACGATCATGGCTTCGACATCTTTGAAAGAGAGGAAATGAAAATGGAACGAGGACCATTGATATTTTCCGCTTCTATAGGCAATGGACATAATCAGGCTGCCAAAGCCCTTCAAGTGGAGTTTCAAAACAAAGGATATCAACCAGAAATCATTGATACGTTTTATTCGTTAAGTCCGGCCTTACACAAATTTATGCTTACGAGCTATGTAAACTTGCTCAAGGTGGGTCCAAGGATCTGGAAAAAGATTTACTTTCAAGCGGAAAAATATCCGTTATTTTTGTTTTTAGATCAGTTTGCTACTTTCTTTGTAGAAAGCCTCCATGCGACTGTGAAAAGCAACCGGTGTTCCTTTTTAGTTTCCACCCATCCGTTTGTCACCGCCTTTCTCGTTCGTTTAAAAAGCAAGAAGCAGTTAAATCTGCCGTTATATACAGTGATTACCGATTTCGTTCTTCACCCAGCCTATCTCCGCCCTGAAATTGATGGCTACTTTACAAGTGATCCGAACTTTACCGACTTTGCGAAATTGAACAACGTATCCGATGATCGCTTCTTTCCAACGGGTATCCCGATTCCTAATCTGGAATCAATCGATCAACCGAAATGGAAAGTGAGGAACGATCTAGGATTAGACCCTCAACGTAAAGTATTGATTATTGCAGGAGGGGGCATTGGCTTAACCAATTACGCTCAAGTGATCCGCGCCCTTGAATGTTTACCCGAGCCCATTCAACTGTTATGTATGATTGGTCACAATTACCAGGTGAAAGAAAAAATTTCACGAATCAAAAGCAAACACGAGCTAAAAGTAATCGAATTTACCGATAAATTTTTACTCTACCTCAAAGCAAGCGATGCGATTTTGTCTAAGGCCGGGGGCTTAACGATGGCTGAATCATTAGTGTGTGAGACGCCAATTATCATTCACCAGCCAGTGCCTGGTCATGAGGAACACAACGCAAAATTTTTAATTGACGCTGGCGCAGCGCTAAGGGTAAAGGGAAGCAAGGAAATTCCTACAACAATCAAGCGAGTTCTTTACGAAGAAGCGTGCTTTGGTCCGATGATCGAAAATGCGAGAAAACTAAAAAAACCAAATGCTGCCAATGAGATTGTGGAGCAGATGTTGCTTTTAGTGAAGGAACAGCAGCACGCCTTCCGCTAGCTAAGAAAAGATCACCAATCAAATGAGTGTGATCTTTTTTCGTGTAGTTCTTTTGATCTGATTTTAAAATGAGGCAAAAGACCTTAAAAGTAAAGAAGATCAAGGGTGGACGCGAAAAGACAAAAAAAACATACTAAAACGGTTGAAATTGACAAAGAAATACGTTGAAACTACTATAGATTGAGGAAATAACCGATAGTACCTGGGCGACTGATTTTTCTATTAAATAAATCTTCTTGACTTTTAAAGGATGGTGTTATTATTACAGAAAAATCCAGTTCTTGATACATGTGAAATGCTGAGCGAATAAGTATCTGTCGATTTTTGATTCAGGACGTCGGTTGAAAATGAGGAGGAAAACATTGATTATCCAGCAAAATATATTGTGAAACTTCGATTAGAGGCGACAAAAGAGTTGTTGTTAGAAAATCCAGGATTAACAATTAAAGATATAGCCTATGTTGTTGGTTTTGAAGATCCTAGTTATCTCAGTCGTATATTTAAACGAGAGAAGTTTTTTGGATGCAGCAGAATGAGCCTACGTTCGGGCAAACATTTTCAAACGCTCAACTTAGTAAACTTCTAGGCATTCCTGAACAATATATGGATACTCGTTATCCGATTCAAGAAGTGGAAACGGGATTACCCGTGATCATTGTGCCGTTAATCTCTTTACATGCCGTAAAAAAAGTAAGAATTGAAAAAGAGCATTATTACCGATTGATTGAACAAACCAACGCAAAAGGAATCCTTGTGTTTTCTCCAGAAACATACCATGAGGAAAATGATTTAAATGTTCGAGACTTTGCAGATTATTATGGAATTCCTGAAGATCCTGCGACTAGGAGCTCAAACGGCTGTTTAGCCGCTTATTTAGTAAAATATCGCTATTTAGGTACAGATCGCATCGATGTTCGTGTAGAGCAAGGTTATGAAATAGGCAGGTCATCTTTGTTGTTTTTACGAGCTTTTCAAAAAAAAATCAATCAACGTCTCGGTTGGAGGAAAGGTTGAAAAAATAGCACAGCGAGAGTGGCTCCTTTAATCTTAATGTGATTAAGCTGTGTAAGAAAAAATTTTTTCTTGACATTGTTATTCCATTTTCATATGATAAGATCAACAAGAATGACAGTCACTACTGACAGTCAGGGAGTGGGCATATCAAATGACAAACAACCATCTCGGTACAAGTGAGAAGTTGATGATAGCAGCAATCGACCTCATATCAGAAAGAGGGTACAATGGTGTCACCACGTTAGAGATAGCAGCCGCCGCTGGATTTAGCGAAAAAACATTGTTTCGCCACTTTGGCAGCAAGCAAAATTTACTCGAGCAAGCTTTCGATCGGTTTCATTATGGAGAGGAAATGAAGGGATTATTTAAAGAAAAGCTCGTTTGGGATTTGCATGAAGATTTACTTATGATTAGCCAAACGTATCACACGATTATGAACCGCAACCGAAAGATGATACAGATTGCCATAAAAGAAGGAAAGAATTTACCGGGGTTTCGTGAAAGGACTCATCGTCATCCCCAACAATTAAAAGAATTTTTAACCACCTATTTTTCGGAAATGATCAAGAAAAGGAAAATGATTGACGTTCATCCTGAACATACGGCTGTTTCTTTTATGCTCTTGAATTTTGGCGCGTTTATTAATGAACTTGACTCCGATAAGAAAAGGTTTACAAATGTATCACTTGAGGAATTTATTACGAACAGTGTCCGAGTATTCACTAGGGGATTGACCCCCTAGTTTTTCTAACAACAGAATGTCAGTCAGTACTGACGTTCCTCTATAGGAAAGGTGGTTATCACAATGATAGAAGAGAATCAAAAACGAGGGAAACTCTTAATGCGGATCGTTATGTGCACCCTTGCTCTTTCAGCGATGAGTGTGCTCATATTCAACTTTGTCCTCGCGGATATTCAAGACACGTTTCAGATTTCGACAGCACAGGTAAGTTGGGTCACGTCTGTTTATGGCTTGATTTATGGCATCGGTACGGTTATTTATGGAAAACTCGCGGATCGCTATCGATTAAAGCATGTGTTGACATTTGGTCTCATCATTTTCGCTTCTGGCTCGTTGATTGGATTGATGTCGCAAACGTTCTCTGTACTTTTATTTGCCAGATGCTTGCAGGCGGCCGGTGCTTCTGCGATACCGGCGACGGCCATGCTCATTCCATTACGGTATTTTCCTCCTGAAAAAAGAGGTTCAGCAATAGCCACGGCATTCGTAGGGTTAGCGCTCGGAACCGCGCTAGGCCCGATCGTTTCTGCATTGATTGTCAGCTTTGCCCATTGGCGCTGGTTGTTCTGTGTACCGCTCTTCATCTTGCTCACCCTGCCTTTTTACCACAAGTATTTACAGGAAGATGAAGCACATCAGTCAGGAGGAACCATTGATTGGATAGGAGGTGGTTTCCTTGCAATAACAGTTACGTTTCTCCTTCTCAGCATTACAAATGGCACGTTGCTATTAGCAGTAGGGAGTGCAGTCCCGCTGGGGTTATTCATTTTTCGTATTCGCTCAACATCTGAGCCATTCATTGAGTCTCAGCTATTTAAAAATAAAGCCTATACGATAGGTTTGGCTATGGCATTCCTCATAAGTGGAATCGGGGTTTCCCTCTATTTCCTCAGTCCGTTGCTCTTAGCTGAAGTTCAACAACTGCCTGCTAACTGGAGTGGCTTTTTCATGGTTCCTGCCGCGGTAGCGTCAGCACTTATGGGGCGGAAAGGAGGGAAACTCGCCGATACGAAAGGGAATCCATTTTTGTTTTTCACTGCCTCTGGATTGCTCATTGGTTGCTTCTTCTTGCTTGCACTCTTTACCTGGGCTTCACCCGTGTTCATAGCTGCATTCTTGATTTTGGGCAACGTGGGGCAAACGTTTATGATGGTTGCGATTTCGAACTCGGTTTCAATGACACTGGCGAAAAAGGAAGAAGGTGTTGGGATGGGGCTATTAGCATTAATGAACTTTTTGTCTACAGCGATGGCGGTAGGAGTGTATGGAAAGGTTATCGATCTAGGCTCCCAATCCCATTGGCTTTCTATGAATGTAGAGCCCAATGTACTCACCTACAGCAATATCTTTTTCGTCTTAGCGATATTGCACCTGTTGGTTCTCGCTCTTTATGTGGGGTTGGCTAAGGTGAAACAAAAGAAAATGTACGCAAAAAATATGTAAGGGGAATGATAATTAATGGAAACTTTATTTGTAAAGGCGAATGATCGAGAAAATTCTGTAACAGGACTACTTTATGAGGCTTTTATTAGTACCTACAAAGCATTAAACCCTAATGATTCGATTGTAGAACTCGACTTATTTCAGGAACACATGCCGTACTTAAATGCGCTAATGATTGAAGTAAACTATAAAGCAGCACAAGGAATTCCATTATCAATTTCTGAAGAAGAAGTTAATCACATCGTAAAAAGACACCTGAATCAATTTTTAGCAGCAGATAAAATCGTCTTCGCCTTTCCGCTCTGGAACTTAACTGTACCCGCTGTCTTGCACACGTATCTTGATTACTTGCACCACCCACGTAAAACCTTTACGTATACGGAAGAAGGCTTGGTCGGTTTATTACCGAATAAAAAGGTCGCCTTGTTAAATGCAAGGGGTGGTGTGTATGCAGAGGATGATCGATCAGAGATGGCCGTTTCATTCGTGAAAAATCACTTAAACGTATTTGGAATCACGGACATTACTACCGTCATTATTGAAGGGCACAATCAATTTCCCGATCGAAGTGAGACCATTATACAGAAAGGTCTCCAAAAAGCGAAGCAAGTGGCAAAAACTTTTTAAAATGAACCGATAAACACCTTGAATGTTCTTTCCCCGGATAGAGGATTCAAGGTGTTTCACGTGAATGCGATTCGAAGGCAGAAAGGAATTCTTTTCGACTATCATTAGGATGATAAGAAAGTATAATCAAAATTCATAAATAATCCTAACTTTTCTTATAAATAAAATTCGATACAATGAAAGAAAGGGGGAATGAAATTGAATATTCATGTTACTATTCGTGAAGCGACAGAGGGAGACTTAGAGCAAATGGTTCATATGCTCGCTGATGACGTGTTAGGCCGTAAACGGGAGCGTTATGAAAAGCCACTACCAGTAAGCTACGTCCGCGCATTTAAAGAAATTAAAAAAGATAAGAATAATGAGTTAATTGTCGCTTGTAATGGGGAAGAGATCGTCGGTATGTTGCAAGTAACATTTACCCCATACCTTACGTATCAAGGGAGCTGGCGAGCAACGATTGAAGGGGTAAGAACTCATTCAGCTGCACGCGGCCAAGGAATCGGGAGCCAATTGGTATGTTGGGCCATCGAGCGAGCAAAGGAACGAGGCTGCCACCTCATTCAACTGACAACAGATAAACAGCGTCCCGACGCTTTGCGTTTTTATGAGCAGCTAGGCTTTAAAGCTTCTCACGAAGGACTTAAAATGCACTTTTAAGCTTTTGTATCATGAGCGTTGATTAGACTTCGTCTTTGAAATACCTCAAAGCGAAGTCAGCAATCGCTCTAAATCGTATAAATAACCGCCAAGCGATACTGGATTTGTTTCAACCCAAGCATACACTCGTACTCATCCTGTTCTTGCACGCTCACTTTTAATCGTTCGATTTCTAACTCAATATCTTGGTAGTCTTCGAGCTCTCCTAAAAGTTGCATTTTCCATTTTTGATTGGCATAGTGCGCTTCAAAATCTTCGATGTTTGCTAGGGCTTCTTCCCATTTCTCATGTACAATTTGCTGCTGCAATTCCATTACTTGATCAAAAAGAAGCTCATCATTTTTCGTCTTAAATAAGTCTCCCACATTACAGCTAGACAATAATGTCAAAAGAAGAGCTGCTGTTACGACGTATATAGGTTTTCCCATTTTGATCCCTCCCTCGGTCAATAGAAGAAGTATGGTTTCCTTTAGTTTGCCCCATAATAAACAAAAAATCGCCTTTTTTTAAAGAGGGAGGAAAACAGATGACTGATTTAGGGAATGTCTTGATACGAGGTGCCGTTGGCTTTTTAGTATTGTTAGTATTAGCCCGAATCATGGGGAAAAAGCATATCACCGATATGACGTATTATGAATACATCGTAGGCCTTGCAATTGGTAGCATTGCTGCGGAACTAACGTTTAGTCCACATGTAAGAATGTCGAACTTTTTATTTGGAATGATCATCTGGGCGATCTTTCCGATGGTTTTGTCAAAGCTTGAATTAAAGTCTTTTCGTTTTCGTTCCTTAGCGGAAGGTGAACCAACGGTTTTAATCGAAAATGGAAAGATTCTTGAGGAAAACTTAAAAAAGGAAAACTTAACCGTTGATGAGCTAATGATTCACCTTAGACAAAAGGATGCGTTTAAACTTGATGACGTTGAATCTGCTGTAATGGAGAAGAGCGGACTCATAAGTGTTATGAAAAAAAGCAATGTTCAACCGCTCACCCCAAAGGATGCTGGACTAGTGATCGAGCTAGACCATTCTCCGCAAATTGTCATGATTGATGGGAATGTGCTCGAAAAAAGTTTGCAGGATTATGGATATACGAAAGAATGGTTGCTCGCAGAAGTGACAAAGCAAGGGGCAAAACGATTTGAGGATGTTTTTCTTGCCCAAATTGATTCAAAAGGGAACGTCTATGTCGATTTATACAATGATCAACAATCAAACATGCCTGAAGTGAAACAAAAATTGTTAATGGCAGCAAACATTAAACAATTGCAGGCCGATCTCATCCAAATTTCCATGCAGGTGACAGATGCTAAAACGAAGGAGCAATTTAAAGCGCATGCAAAGCAAATGGATCAACTCTTTCATGAGCTATCAGCACACATGGTAGAGACACCTTCCACTTAGTCATAGATTTTTTGCGTAACATTCATTTCTCAGAAAGAGCAGTTGTTGCCATCAATTTGGAGAACGGTTTGTGGGATAAAATGTAGTCATCGACCCAAACAGCATGACCATTGTTTATGTGATCTTCGTCTAAAATCTCACACACAATGTACGGATCAGTATTTTTCATTTTGGCCATCTGTTTAATGGTTGACGCGATTAACAATACCTTTCCATCTTCAGCTGTTGCGTCAACCGGGTAGTCGGAGGCAAAAAGACAAACCGTTTTCGCTTGCAGTACATTCGCTTTTTCAAGAATATCAACCTTGCTTGGGTCGCCTTGTACATAATAAACGTTTGCATCGTCAATCGAAACGTCCGTCCGTTCATCGATTACGACGATCTTCGTTGTTTTCTTTTCATTTAGAATTTCCATAATGGAGAGTTTTGCCTTCTCAGACCAGGTGATCATCACGACATGATTTTTGCCTTGATAGACCATCGAGTTGTCCTCCTTTAACTCCTCATACTTTAGAATAAAATCGATCCATTTTGCAATCATCACCGCAAAAAAACTAATACCGAAAAGGTAAATCACGGTCGTGAACAATCTTCCTGCAACGGTCTCTGGAATATAATCTCCGAAGCCAACTTGAGATACCGTTGTCATAACGAACCAAAATCCGATATAAGGGCTTTTAAACTCTTCAGGTTCAATCCAATGAATCACAAATGAGCTAATGAGAATAAACAGAATTCCAAACAAGATGATTTTCCAATGTTCAATTCGGATGCTGTGGCGAAGCACTTTTTTAATCAAACTAATCATCATTATATATAAAAACTCCTTACTTTTTATACTAAGGTTGTGCGGAAGTCAAGATTTCATTCTTTCCAAATGTTAAATGATGATTAGATACGATCTCTGCTAGCGAAGAACAGGATGTTTAGGTGCAATATGATGTGAGTAAAGGGAGATGTGCATGTTATGAGTTTCGTTGATGGATCCAAAAAATATATCGGAAATATTGTGATAGCCAAGTTGCTTTAACGTTTGATGCAGCCAGTCTTCCGTTAAGCCTAAGTTGTCCAGCACTTGCTTTTGAACCGTTCCTTCCACAATAATGGGGTAGGCAATCGTCCCTTTTTCGGGTGGTAACTGAAAATCCTTTCTTGTGACTGGGACGTGCGATGATTTCATCTGTATGCTTAAATCACCGTTAGCCTCAATGATTCCAAGCTCGACCAAGGATACATCAAAAACATTTTGCTGGCGCAGCATGGACAGGATATTATCGACTGTATAGCGTATATTTTTTAAGTTCTGCTCAAGAAATTGCCCGTTTTGGATGACGATCGTAGGAGGAAAAGTGATTAATTTGCGGAAACGATCAAAGCTAATCAGTGATGTCGCCACAGCTTTTTGAAGAAGGGCAATCGCAAGTATGGCAATCACCGTTGGAAGATGCTTGACGTCCGGGTCTGCCAAATCTGCCCCAACGACCGATCCCAGTACTAAAAACACAATGTAATCGAAGACGGGAAGTTCTGAAATTGAGCGCCTTCCCATAAATAGGGTAACGACTAATAGCAAAGGCAAGATCATGGCGACTCGACCTAATACCGTAGGAATATCCTGAGCCCATTCCATCTGTTTCACCTCGAACATAAGATAAATGTATATGTAGTATGCGCGAAATAAGAAAGGATATGACTTTCCTTCAATGAAGGATTGACTCGAATGGCGAGCTCGATTAAGGAAGGCGAGGTTTAACGCCTCCCCTGTTTTTTAAAATGTCCGCTCGTTTTTTCTTCGGTAACGAATGCCAGATAAGGGAATAGGAATGGTCAATGAGCTCCTCAATGAGTTCAATCGGCACTCGATGATTATCGTAATAAATTGAATTCCAGTGCTGCTTGTTAAGGTAGTAACCCGCAACAATATCCTCATACTGTTGGCGCAGAATCTCTGACTCACCAACATCACATTTTAAAGAAATTAAAGGCTTTTTCTTGCCGTCTGTTCCAATTATGGCAAACATTTTACCGCCGATCTTGTAATTGAATGCACTCCAATCTTCAACATATGTCTCTGTCGCTCCTAATTTAGCCTTACAAGCTGCTCTTAAATGCTCCATCACCTACCATAGAAAATCATTGTATGTTCAGTATACTTGAATATTTATCAGATTCATTGTAAAAAGAAACTCCGGGAATTATGACAAAATGTTTGATCATATGAGGTTCGTCATAATAGCGGAAATTTGTGTGAAATCTCTTTTGTTAATTGAGTATTTAGCATCGTGATTATCCTCGTTCGATAAGTTTGAGCTATTTTTACGAATCATAATAAAAAAACGGTGTGTATCAAGTTCTTTCGGTAACAAAAAGATTGTTGGACTGAAACTAAAAAGAAGGAAGCTTTGGGGGCTTCCTTCTTACATGAGTGCACCATAATGTAGCCATGGTAAGGCTTGCGTTAGTTGTCGTTAAGATACTTTATGATCGTGGACCATAATGGCTCGTGTTTATGACTATTTCTTGAATAAAAAGGCAAGTGCACGTTTTTGTTCAAGTCTGGTAATTCCCCTATACCACTTTTGTTTTCAAACATAAATTGTAAGAGAAGTTCTCAAATGAGCTTCTGTAGGAAACTCATAGTAAAGGAGGGGGCCACATGCACGATAGAAAAGACGGATTCACTTTAGTCGTAATCTTGTTCATCCTTTTAATCATTGTAGGTTGCGCTTGCTTTACCTATGGTGGCTACTAGGTTAACGGGTCCTTGATAGTGCAAAGGAGCATAGCCCACTGCTAATGATTAAAAAAAACGATTTTCCTGCTTTTAAAGGGGAAAATCGTTTTTTTGCAAGTCATACCAGCTGAATGAAGAAAGCCAAACAGAGGTGCGACGGTTGGCTACCGGCGAATGGACGTAATAAAGGGAGGGAATGATGAGCGTGAGTATTTTTTAGAATGGGCAATCTCAATTAATTGTGCGACAATGCTTATCGCAATTTCTTCCGGACCCTCGGCGTGAATCGAGAGGCCAACGGGTGAATAGAGATGGTCAGGAGGCTGATGGTTTTGTAATAAACGACGAGTTCGTTCTTTTGATCCTAATATACCGATGTAGCGAAGCTCTTTTTCCAATAAAAAATGGAGAATCTCTTGATCCTTTTGAAAGTGGTGGGTCATGATCAATACGAAGTCATCTGACTGAATAGGGAACTTACTTAAAAAATGAGCGGGAAAATCGACAATGATTTCATCTGCGTCAGGAAAAAAATGCTTCTCACATTGATTGGGACGCCAATCGGTGACGACCGTATAAAATCCAACGTTGCCCGCAAATGTAACAAGAGGTGGAACGTCAGGTCCTGCCCCAAAAATAATTAGCCGTTCTTTTGGAGAATAGATGTGGGTAAACATTAATGATTCTTCATTTTCATCTATTTTACGAATCCACTCCACGGGATGGCCGCTATGCCATTCCCCAAAATAAACACGTTCGTCAAGGATAAACGCATATTCCAAAACGGCACCTGACGTTGACAGCTTTTTCACATGAAAAACCGATTTTCCTGCACATAAATAATCATAGACTCGCTTTAAGTGTTGTCTCAGCTTGAGATCCACCGGCTCTAAGAGAACGGAGATTGTCCCGTTACATCCGCTTCCTTGTCCCCATGAGAGATCGTCCTCCGAGCTTAAATCGTAAACAACGGTACGAGACAATGATTCTTGCCACACTTTCTGTGCTTTTATGGTTAAATCCGTTTCTAAGCAGCCGCCGCTCAATAAACCGACCTGTGTCCCATCTTCCTGAAAAAGCATCATCGCTCCCTCTTTTCGATAAGAGGAGCCTTCTACATGAATAATCGTTGCCATCACACTAGGTTGATCAGTTCCAGCTAGCGTCTCTAACAACTCAATATCGCTCACGCATCAACACATCCCTTATTTCCAGTGACCTGTAATGATGTGTATGATACGTGAAGCTAGATAGAACATAGACGAGAATAGGTTTCGTTATTTTTTGATGATCAAGCAATCTCCATCTTTTAGATAGAACAGATCCGCTAAAAACACTTCAGCGATTGCATTCGCGATTTCTTTTAATTCTTCAGCATCCTTTGCAAATAAACAAAGGGGATCTCCACCTAAATATCGGTCTTTATTCGTCGTAATGAACGCAAGGATTCCTTGAATTTGATTATCGTTTTTCTCCATCTTCATATTCCTTTCGATTGCCTAGTTAGATTTCACGGTCCCTTGATGTTTATTAAAAAGTTCAGGGTTTTTCTTGACGGTTTCTAATAAAGGTGTCAGTAGGATCGTTTCTTTTAACAGTTGAAAATTTTTAATGATCGGTACGAGGGCAATAATAATTTTTCCGTCTGCTGGATTTTGCACACTATACAGCTTTCGTTGCCCCAACCTCCTCGTCGTTTCAAATAAAATCGCTTGCCGTTGTCCACTGTTAAGGAGAGGAATTTGATAGTGCTCATGGTTCGGATGTATGACAGCTGCAAGCCCATCCTCTAAAAACCATTGTTTCGCTTCCTCTCTCCCCATTAAATGAGAGACGAACATACCATCCACATAAAGGTCTGATCCTTTAATTTCCATAAGTCCTTCTGTCACTGACGCGATGTCCCCGATTTTTTGCCGCTCCGTAAAGCGTTTCAACAAATAAAATAGAACCAAACCGACCGCGGCCCCAACGAAAATTTCAACCCATCTAGAAACGTTTAAGAACTCTTGAAGTAGCTGGATTGTCAAGGCTGTTGTAAACGAAACAAGCATGGCGATATAGTTTCGCGCTTCGAAGATTTTTGCAATCCCATCGATGTATGCATCTCCACGTTTTGCAAATTCATCGCCTTCAAGATCAAGCAAGCTTTCCCGTTCGGTTTTTCGCACGTCACGGAAATGCTGAATGGCTAACGCAAGAAAGGTTACAGCAGCAAAGTCCTTTGCCATTAATGTTGGAATGACAATAGCCCCTAATGCGGAGGCAAGTCCGCCTGTGACGACATGAATAAGATATCCGTTCGGATAATTCGGATATTGCCGATAGTCTAATTTAATAGTCAGAAGCCGAGCGATCGTGCCAATCACTGTTGCTGTAATAATCAACACTAACATTTCTGGTGAAATGATGTCATTGTTATTTGACATAAAAGGTGAGCTCCTTACAAACAATTTTGCTATTAGGATGAATAAAACGTCTATTTTTATTCAATAGCAAATCATCCCCAAAGTATGCGAATGGGTTTTCGTTAATAAGCAATACTAACAAAATGAACCTTTTTGTTTGGAAAAACTTGTTTTTCAGAGGTGCTTTATGATGAGTCGAAGTATTGGAAAAAGCATTTATCGTAAAGAGGCAATGGCAAAAGTGACAGGGGCTGCAAAATATACGGCAGACTGGGCGACATCCGAGATGCTACATATCAAGCTTGTCACAAGCCCTTATGCCCATGCACTCATAAAAGATATTGACTTAACCGAAGCCTATCAAGTACCGGGTGTTCGGCGAATTGTCATCGGACAGCCATTTCCTCTTACTGGAGAAGAACTACAAGATCGCCCTCCGATCGCCTATCATAAAGTACGCTACCACGGGGAGCCTGTCGCGGCGGTTGTTGCAGATGATCCTGTGCAAGCAAAAAAAGCAGCGGAACAGGTTAAGGTTACCTATGAACCCCTTCCCGTTGTGAACTCGGTCACCGATGCGCTTCATCCCAACGCGGTGTTGGTTCATGACCATGTCGAAACCTATGAACGGATTGAACATGTATATCCTGAAGCAAACAGCAACATAGCAGACCATACAAAAATCCGCAAAGGAAACATAGAAGAAGGCTGGGCGCAAAGTGATGTGACGGTCAATGCTCACTTTTCGTTTTCACCATCGGACCATATCGCGATGGAAACTCGCTGTGTTACAGCGGAAATCTGCCCAGACGGGAAAGTTGTCTTTACCTCATCGACCCAATCACCCTATATCATCAAAAAGTTAATGAAAAAATACTTTGAGATTGATGAAGGGAGCGTGATTGTGCACACTCCGTTAGTAGGAGGGGGCTATGGCGGGAAGGTAGCGGTCCAACTTGAACTCATTGCTTATATGGCAACGCTCGCAGTCGGTGGAAGAAAGGTGAAACTTTTAAATACACGGGAGGAGGATATGATTACATCGCCCGTGCACATCGGGCTCGAAGCAGATATCAAACTAGGAGCATCAAAAGATGGATTTTTAAAAGCAGCCGAAATCTTGTACAAGTTTGATACAGGGGCCTATTCTGATAAAGGGGCGACGATCAGCCGAGCGGCGGCTGTCACTTGTACAGGCCCATATCACATCGAAAACATTTGGTGCGATTCCCTTTGTGTCTATACAAACCATCCGTATGCGACAGCTTACAGAGGATTCAGTCACTCTGAGCTACTATTTGTTTTCGAGCGAGCGATGGATCAACTCGCACGAAGGCTAGAGATGGACCCGTTAGAATTACGGCTGAAAAATGCCATCTTACCAGGGCATACAACCCCGACGCAAATGCGATTAAATCAAAGCACTGTCGGAGACTTGCCGCAGTGTATCAATAAATTGAAAACGTTAATGAATTGGACAGAAGGCCAAGTTATTCCAATTAATGACCAAAAAATACGGGTGAAAGGCGTAAGCTGTCTTTGGAAAACATCAACAATTGATTCACAGGCAAGCTCCGGTGTTGTCCTAATCTTTAATGCAGACGGAAGCATCAACGTCCTATCGGGTCTAGTTGAAATCGGGACAGGGACAAAAACAATCCTAGCTCAATTACTTGCAGAAAAGTTGAGCATGGATGTGGATAAGATCCACGCCAAAATGGAAGTAGACACCCAATCGATGCCAGAGCATTGGAAAACCGTGGCAAGTAGAGGGACGTTAATGGCGGGAAGGGCGTTATTACATGCTGCAGACGACGTCATTCGTCAATTAAAGGATTTGGCCTCACGGGTTCTCATCTGCTCCCCTGAGGATTTAGAAGTTGGAAATGAGAGGGTGTACGTTCGTGATGAACCTGACACATTTATTAAAGTCTCCGATATTTGTCATGGCTATAAATACCCGAGTGGTTACGCCATCGGGGCACCGATTGTTGGAAGAGGTCACTACACATTAAGGCACATCACCCACCTGGAGCATGATACTGGGGTCGGAAAGCCTGGACCTGAATATGCTGTTGGTGCCCAAGGGGTAGAAGTGGAATTTGACCTGCGAGACTATACGTATAAAATTTTGAAGGCTTACGCCGTAATCGATATCGGAAGAGTGTTAAATGAAAAGGCGGCAAAAGGGCAAGTAATGGGGGCGATGAGCATGGGGTTAAACTTTGGTAGCAGTGAGACATTCGTGTTCAATGAGGATGGTCAAGTGTTAAATCCTCGCCTGCGAACCTATACACCGTTTCGTTATGGTGACCACCCTGAATATATAGTGGATTTTGTCGAGACTCCCCATATTGATGGACCCTATGGTGGGCGTGGCATCGGTGAACACGGCTTAATCGGCATGCCGGCAGCATTGGCCAACAGTCTGTCACTTGCTGCAGGTGTGGATCTCAATCAGCTGCCATTAACTCCGGAGCTCATTTGGCAAGAGAAAAGGCGGTCCTCCTCATGATTTCGTTTGAATTTGAATATTACAAACCAGCCTCCGTCATAGAAGCGACAACATTATTTCAATCGTTGGATCAAGCGGGGAAAGACCCGATGTATGTTTCGGGCGCTACCGAACTCATTACGCTAGGGCGAGTCAACCAACTAAAATCAGGTGCCATCATTGATCTGAAAGGAATTTCCGCATGCGTTTAGCGGGCTTTGCGCTTTTCCGTTTCGAGATCAAACCATGGAGCAATGGTTAAATGATCATCAATTATCTACAGAACAACGGATTGAAAAATCGATTGAGCAAGTGCCGGCGCCGATTGTAAATGACGTGCATGGATCATCCGAGTACCGAACGTTTGTCCTAAAAAACACATTGACTGATGTACTGAATGAGTTGGAGGGCGAAGGTCATGTATAAAACAGAAATCACATTAGACGTAAACAACGAACAGCGAACGGTTTATGTGAGAAATGCCGATCTATTGTTAGATGTATTGCGTGAGCCATTAGGGTTAACAGGAGCGAAGCCAGGTTGCTTAAATGGAGATTGCGGCACATGTACCATCGAGGTGGATGGGGAAACAATGAAAGCGTGCTTAATGCTAGCCGTAGAGGCTGTCGGAAAAAAATCACAACGATTGAAGGCTTAAAAGGTACGCTAGTGCAAGGAGCGTTCATTGAGAAGTTCGCCTTCCAATGCGGGTACTGTACACCGGGGTTTATTATCAATTGCCATACACTCTTGCAAAAATACCCGACGGCAGACGATACCGTCATCAAGGATTGGTTAGAATCGAACATATGTCGTTGCACAGGTTACCAAGAAATTGAGGAGGCAGTAAAAGCGGTCCAAGATCAATTAAAAAATGGCTCTCGAGAATAAAGGGTATGCATGACTACGGAAGGTTACATACTAACGATGAAACAGCAACAATCATCATGAGGAGGTCGATCAAACATGCAACAAAACCAGCAAGCCCAACAAGCGGCACAACAAGCAGAACAAGCGATTCAACAGGCGCAACAAGCCATCCAGCAAGCAACACAACAAGCAAATCCTCAAGCGATTCAGCAAGCACAGCAACAGTTAAACCAAGCCGCTCAGCTCGTACAGCAAGCGCAAACAAGCGCACAACCTGCCCAACAGCAACAATTTCAGCAGGTTCAGCAACTGTTACAACAGGCGACACAACAGCTAACCCAAGCGCAACAACAGCAACAAAGCCAACAATAACGTTTGTTTGACAAGAAAGGGACCATTCACTGGCCCTTTCTTTTTTTAACCTGTTTAACTAGGCTAAAGAACCTCTTTCCCCACAGACTACATACACCACGTTCAGTGGGAAGGAAAAGAGACCTCTTACTGAATGAAATTTTACTTTGAGATGTAAGTCAAGAATGAAATAATGATCATTGCGAGAGTGATTGAAAAGCTATTGCAATACAGGTCAAACAGGTCTTAATCAGGAAAGACGTCCTCTTTTTTACAATTTTATCGTATAGAACCTTAAGTCAGCGACAAACTAAGGTTGTCATAAAAATTTCCAGTACGATATGTACATCATTTCATGTACGTAAAAACAGATTGGAGGAAAGCGGAGTGGACAAAGACCAACAAGGAACCGAATCATCTGAAAATAAGAAGAATGAACAGCTAGAACCATTCAAGGTGGATCACAAAAACACGAAGCTCACAACGAATCAAGGGGTGAGGGTATCTGACACGGACGATTCCCTTAAAGCAGGGGATCGAGGCCCTACCTTAATGGAAGACTTCCATTTTAGGGAAAAAATGACTCATTTTGATCATGAACGGATTCCTGAGCGTGTCGTTCATGCGCGAGGTTTCGGTGCCCACGGCTACTTTCAAGTGTATGAGCCAATGACCGAATATACGAAAGCATCATTTTTACAGGACCCTAATGTAAAGACACCGGTGTTTGTCCGTTTTTCTACAGTGGTCGGTTCGCGCGGGTCAGCCGATACGGTTCGTGACGTAAGGGGATTTGCGACGAAGTTTTACACAGAGGACGGAAACTATGACCTAGTAGCAAACAACATCCCGATCTTTTTTATTCAGGACGCTATTAAGTTCCCAGATGTGGTTCACGCCTTAAAACCTGAACCGCACAATGAAATCCCGCAAGCTTCTGCAGCACACGACACGTTCTGGGATTTTGTCGTTAGCAACACAGAAACCGCTCATATGATTATGTGGCTCCTTTCAGACAGAGCAATCCCGCGCAGCTTTCGAATGATGGAAGGGTTTGGCGTCAACACGTTCCGGTTCGTGAACGACCAAGGGAAGGCCCGATTCGTAAAATTCCATTGGAAGCCGAAGCTCGGAGTTCATTCGCTCGTTTGGGATGAAGCGCAAAAGCTTGCCGGGAAAGATCCTGACTTCCATCGTCGCGATTTGTGGGAAGCGATTAACATGGGAGAATACCCTGAATACGAGTTAGGCGTGCAAATGATTGAGGAAGAAGATGAGTTTTCGTTTGATTTCGATATCCTTGATCCGACGAAGTTTTGGCCAGAGGAAATGGTTCCGGTAAAGCTTATCGGGAAAATGACATTGAATCGAAATCAGGACAATTTCTTCGCCGAAACCGAACAAGTCGCATTTCATGCAGGGAATGTCGTCCCAGGGATTGATTTCAGCAATGACCCGCTCTTACAAGGTCGGCTTTTCTCTTATCTTGACACCCAACTGCTTCGCTTAAGTGGTCCGAACTTTCACGAAATCCCGATCAATCGACCAATTGCCCCTGTCAACAACAACCAGCGAGATGGATTCCATCGGATGACGATTGACAAGGGGGCTGTTAGCTACTCGCCAAATACGCTTCGCAATAACTCGCCTGAACCAGCATCGGATCAAGAACACGGATACGTTCATTATATGGAAAAGGTCGAAGGACAAAAAATTCGCAGGCGCAGTGAGAGCTTTAACGATCATTTCAGCCAAGCCACTTTGTTTTGGAACAGTTTGTCGACAGCGGAAAAACAACACCTGATCAAGGCGTTCCATTTTGAAGTCGGAAGTGTAAAGGATAAAAACCTCAAACAACGTGTTGTTGAGATGTTTAATCAAGTCGATGGAAAGTTAGCGGCAGAGATCGCGAAAGGAATCGGTGTCAACCCTCCGACCACACCTGGGGGAACGGGAGTAACAGCGTCATCTCCAGCCGTCAGTCAAGAAAATACGATCAAACTGGCAAGAACGCGAAAAGTGGCCGTTCTAATTGATCATGGCTTTGCTTTCGACGAGGTGTCACAAGTAGTCACTGCGCTACAATCCGCTGGTCTCGGAGTAGATCTCGTGAGTAAGCAGTTAGGGATGATTTCCAGCGATGAAGGGGAGCAACTAGAAGCAAACAAAAGCTTCGCCACTACCGGTGCCATCATGTACGACGCACTTTACATCGGCGGTGGTGCCCAATCCATTAGTAGCCTCAATTTGTACAGTGAATCGAAAACCTTTGTTGATGAAGCATTTAAACATGCGAAAACAATCGGAGCTACAAATGAAGGCATTGAACTACTAATAGCTGCACAAGTTCAAGGAATTACATTCGCAGGTCCTGATTCGAACGGTCATGTTGTGAACGACCTAGGGATCATTACGATTCAAACAGATAAAGATTTTAAGCCATTTAGCGATGAAATGATCCATGCCATTGCCCAGCACCGCCATTGGATGCGGGAATTTAAGGATGGCAAATTGTCCGGTTAAGCGGTAAGACGAACGCCCCTTTCATTAAGTTGCGAGGGGTGTTTACATTTAACAAAAAAACGTAAATCATCTAAATTTTTGTTGACACCTCTAACTTAAAGCGCTTACAATAAAAGCAGTTATTAGTTATTAGAGGTGGAACCTTCTTGTCCAAACATAAAAGTCATCGCATCGGTCAGCTCGCGATTTTACTAGCGGTCAGTGAAGAACCTGGCATTGTTGAAGCGAGCATTCTGTCATCAGACTATCAATCTTGTATCGGTCGAGTTGGGTCCATGGAGTCAAATAAGATTGTTGCTGCGATTGAGACGGCAGCGAAGAAAAATGGATTCATCCGTGAAGGGGTTTACCGAGAAGCCCATGCCTTGTACCACGCAATTATCGAAGCATTGCACGGAGTCACAAGGGGGCAAGTCCAATTAGGTTCATTTCAGCGAACGGTTGGATTACGGTTCGCCATTGTCCGCGGCAAGCCTTACAAGGAGGAAGCCGAAGGAGAGTGGATCGCGGTTGCCCTTTATGGAACAATCGGTGCTCCGATCAAAGGTCAAGAGCATGAAACAATTGGATTAGGCATCAACCATATTTAATTTGCCCAGAGTGATTAGACATGAGGGGGCTATATCTAAGGATCTTGATGATTCTTTGGTATAGCCCCTTTTTGTGTCTAAACAAGGGCATAAGTGGAGGAAGGTGACGAACTTGAAGTTGTTAGATGGACGCTCCTTATCCCTTCATGATTTGCATCGAATCATTTATGAAGGTGAGACGGTAGGAGCTTCAGATGAAAGTATGGAGAAGGTAAAACAGAGTCGAAAAGCAGTTGAACAAATCGTCGCAGACGAAAAAATTATTTATGGGATTACGACCGGGTTTGGGAAGTTTAGCGATATTTTCATCGATCCAGACGATGTGGAGAATTTGCAGCACAACTTGATCTATTCTCATGCTTGCGGTGTAGGGCCCCCGTTCCCAGAAACAGTAAGCCGAACCATGCTCGTTCTTCGGGCCAATGCCCTACTAAAAGGATTTTCTGGCGTAAGGCCCCTTGTGATTGAACGACTTCTCGCCCTTGTGAATGCAAATATTCATCCCGTTATTCCCCAGCAAGGGTCACTTGGAGCGAGCGGTGATTTAGCCCCGTTGTCTCACTTAGCCCTCGTACTCCTAGGAGAAGGAGAAGTGTTTTACAAAGGCACGAAAACGAAGGCAAGCTTCGCCTTAAAGGAAGAAGAGATTGAGCCGATTACGTTAACTGCAAAAGAGGGGCTCGCCTTGATCAATGGGACACAAGCGATGACAGCAATGGGGGTGATTGCTTATTTGGAAGCGGAGAAGCTGGCCTTTCAATCGGAAATCATCGCCTCTTTAACAATGGAAGGATTACGTGGCATCATCGACGCCTTTGATGAACAAATTCATTTCGCTCGCGGCTATATCGAGCAAGTCGACGTCGCTCGAAGGATGGAGTCCTATCTTCAAGACAGTCAATTAACGACTAGGCAAGGAGAGCTCCAAGTCCAGGATGCGTACTCGCTGCGTTGCATCCCCCAAGTCCATGGTGCCACGTGGCAAACGTTGCGCTATGTGAAGGAAAAGCTAGAAATTGAGATGAATGCAGCGACCGACAATCCATTAATCTTTGATAATGGTCAAAAAGTGATCTCTGGCGGAAATTTTCATGGGCAGCCAATTGCCTTGGCCATGGACTTTTTAGGAATCGCCATGGCTGAGCTTGCCAATATTTCCGAGCGCCGTATCGAGCGTTTAGTGAACCCTCAATTAAATGACTTGCCGCCATTTTTAAGTGCGGCACCTGGCGTTCAGTCAGGGGTCATGATCTTGCAATATTGTGCGGCTTCACTTGTCTCTGAAAACAAGACGTTAGCCCATCCAGCAAGCGTCGATTCGATCCCATCCTCTGCTAATCAAGAAGACCATGTCAGCATGGGGACGATCGGATCTCGTCACGCTTATCAAATCATCCAAAATGTCCGTAACGTTCTTGCGATTGAATTGATTTGTGCCATGCAGGCGGTTGACATTCGCGGCCGGGAAAAGATGGCTAGTTTCACGAAAAACATACTAGAAAAAGGAAGAGAGCATGTTCCTTATATTGATCAGGATCGAATGTTTGCCAAAGATATTGAACGCGCTGCTAAATGGCTGAAGGATGGCAGTTGGGATTTCACAAAAATGCGTGAAAAGGAAAGGACCAATCACTACTAAAAGGGAGGCTTTGATGATGGTAAAGGAAACAAAACGTATGATCCAAGCAAAGAAAGGTATAGAGCTAGAATGCAAAGGCTGGGAACAAGAAGCGGTGTTACGGATGCTGTACAACAATTTGGACCCTGAAGTAGCGGAAAAACCTGACGAGTTAATTGTTTATGGTGGGATTGGAAAAGCCGCTCGCAACTGGGCTGCCTTCGAAGCGATCGTCGAGCAGCTACGAACGTTAGAGAAGGATGAGACCCTTTTGATTCAATCTGGTAAACCAGTTGGGCGGTTCAAAACCCATGAGCAGGCGCCGCGCGTCTTGTTATCAAATTCTGTTCTAGTGCCAAAGTGGGCCCATTGGGAGCATTTCAATGAGCTTGAGAAACAAGGGCTTATGATGTACGGACAAATGACGGCAGGAAGCTGGATCTATATCGGGTCGCAAGGGATATTACAAGGGACGTATGAGACGTTTGCTGAACTGGCGAGACAACACTTCGGGGGAAGTTTAAAAGGAACGCTCACGTTAACAGCAGGACTTGGAGGCATGGGTGGGGCTCAGCCGCTTGCTGTTACGATGAATGGAGGCGTCGGTAAAAAGGTATGATGTTGGAAATGACAGCGGGAGGTATCCAGTTTGCGGATCATACTAGTAGATGATGAGCCCTTAGCTCTAGCATACTTGGAAAAACTTTTAGTTGAAATTGGCGGTCTCACCATCATTGGATCCTATACAAACCCAAATCAAGCGATTCAATCGGTGATCCAACACAAACCTGACCTCATTTTTCTTGACATCAACTTACCTGACATCAACGGTATTGACTTCGCCGAACAGGTGCAATCTATCCTGCCCGAGGTCCATATCGTTTTTATTACCGCCTATGATGAATATGCTGTTAAAGCTTTTGAGCTTAACGCAATTGACTATGTGATGAAGCCTGTGCAGCGAGATCGCTTAAACCGTACCATTAACCGGATAACCGATCGCAAAACGGTTGAACCGCTTAGGTCACAGACGGACTCGAAGATCATCAGCTGCTTTCAAACCTTGCATTTTCAAAAGGGGTCTGAAATAGGAAAAGCTGAGCCAATTGATGTAAATTGGCGGACAGCAAAAGCTCGAGAATTATTCGCTTATCTTGTGCAACATCGAAAACAACCTGTACGAAAAGATGTACTGCTCGAATTTTTCTGGCCTGAGTCAGATGTAAAAAAAGGATACGCTCAACTTTACTCAGCGATTTATCAAATTCGTAAAATGTTGGACTCCTTGCAAATGAATAGTACAGTCGTCAGCTTTGATAAAAGCTACAAGCTCCATCTTAATGGAACGAAGCTTGATGTAGAAGAATGGGAGAGAGAGCTTAGACAACTACCGAACATCACGGAAGATACATTGCCAAGCTATCGAAGACTATTGGAAACGTATAAAGGTGATTATTTAGCGGAGGAAGCGTATCTATGGGCAGAAAATGAGCGAGAGCGCTTGCGTACACTCTATCATTCCACGTTTAATAAAGTTACAACTTACTACTTGGAGTGCGGGGACTATACGGATGCTATCACCCTTTGCCAGCGTGTACAAACGCTGCATCCACTTATGGAAACGAGCTACTTTTTATTAATGCAAGTATACGCCAAAATGGGGGATAATCACTCGGTGAAATCGCAATATGAAAAGCTCAATCACGTATTAGAAGCAGAATATGGCATTCATACGAGTGATAGCATTGAAAACTGGTATAACGAATGGAAAAAGCAACTACAATAGTTATAAAAAGTCCTTTCCCACAAAGGGAAAAGGGCCTTTTTTATTGAGACGATTTATGACACCTGCTTTAGCCTGCGTATTGCTCACATTTTGCAACAGACATTCCTTCACTTGTCTCTCCCCATATTAGAAACGGATAGGCTGCTAGTTTACCTTCATAGATTTTCTCCGTACAGATTAAATCCGTCAAATGATAAGGTTGCACAAATTGAGGCGGAGTTGACACTAGTTTTGTCGATCCACCATTTAAAATGGTCGCGACGAACTGTGAGCAAAAAAACGCTCGTTCTCGTTGAATATCCCACTTACACATGAGACCTATTAAGCCTAGCAAATTATATCGATAATCGTCCTGTTGTTTTTCAATCATCGCTACCTTCTGCTTCATGGCTTTATAATCTGCTAGACTGACCTCGCAACGGTAGACGGCACAAGACGCCCGATAAAAGAGTGGTGCATGGACGTTCTCCCTAACAAAGCCCCCAAGAAAAGGATTGTGTGGTCTTTTTCGGCCGAAGCTGTACAGCTCAGAAAGTTCTCGATCAAAGGCGATGGAGGCATGGTTTATCATTCTTGTAAACAACGTTCCAGTGTCTGTTAGTAGAATATAAACATGTTTAGTTTCTTTCATCTAATTCATCCTTACCCATTCATCTCTATCATTCTTCCTGTCCCCAAAATGTAAACATTGGAAACCCTTCCTCATCATATCAAAAGTTATAAAATGCTAACAGAGTTTTTCGCTAGATTTTAGAAAAACTTAAGAATTTTTTATTCAGGTGTTCCTTTTCATCGCGTTTCTGCCATTATGTAGGGAAGGGAGGTCAAAAAGAAAAGGATATCATGGAATTCGTACGGAGAGGTCGTTACTGACCCGATGAAGGAATCGTTTCAATTAGAAGAGCTAAATTAAGTCCGGGGCGCCCGACAAGGGGAGAGAGCACCTTCTGGAATTGATAAAACGCGAAAAAAGACCAAAAGAGAACATGGACGCTCTTTTGGTTTTTATGATTTCTTCAACTTTCTAAAAATGAGCCAGAGGACACCAACGATCACAATGAGGGATAAAAACAACAGACTATTCGACGTGCCAATAATCGAGATCGGAATCACATTCCCTTCCAAAGAGAATTTGAGCTTGAAGCCACTCCCCCTAAGTATGCCATAAATTAAAAAATGATTGTAAGCGATTTCTTTAAATGTTTTTTGATAATGCTAGAATGGGCAAAAGAAGTTTATAATAAAGTGGAAACATCGTTTTATGGTTAATGACATGGAATCAAACCATTCGTTTATTCTCATAAGCACTCTTGACTTTATTAAATGATTAAGTAAAAATATTAGTAAAAGTTTTTACTGATAGTATTTGTAGGAGGGGACACAATTGGCAACAATAAAAGACGTAGCAGAAATGTCGGGATACTCCATCTCCACCGTCTCCCGAGTGTTAAACAATGACCAAAATCTTTCTGTTACAGAAGAGACAAGAGAAAAGATCTACGAGGTCGCTGACAAATTAAACTATCGCAAGAAAACTGTAAGAGTGCTCGTTAAAAATGTCGCTTTTTTATATTGGCTTACCGATAAAGAAGAGTTAGAAGATGTATATTTTAAAACGATGCGGCTAGAGATCGAAAAACTCGCTAAGGCATTTAATGTAGAATTAGCAACGTATAAAATCTCTGACGGGATTGAAAAAATCCCCGACAGCATTGAAGGTTTTATTGCCGTAGGAACTTTTTCAGATGAAGAGCTTGCTTTTTTAAGAAAAAAAACGACAAACGGGGTATTTATCGATTCAACCCCAGATCCGAATCATTTTGATTCTGTCCGCCCAGATTTAGCACAAATGACAAAACAAGCGATCGATTTTTTGATTATGAAAGGTCATCAGCAGATTGGTCTTATCGGTGGAACGTATCATAATCCTAATACAGATATGGATGAGATGGACATTCGTGAACGTACCTTTAGACAATATTTAGACGAAAAACAACGACTGAAGGAAGGATTTATTTTTTGTCGTAGAGGGTTTTCCGTCGATAACGGCTACCACTTAATGAAGCAAGCGATCGAAACCCTCGCTGATGATTTACCAACTGCTTTTTTTGTCGCTGGCGACCCTATTGCAGTTGGCTGCTTGCAAGCGCTTAACGAGGAAGGAATAGCCATTCCAAATCGCGTGAGCATTATAAGTATAAATAATATTAGCATTGCAAAATACGTGTCACCACCGTTAACGACGTTTCATATCGATATTGAAGAACTTTGCAATAACGCGATCAAATTGTTGCTTGAACGGCTGGTGGATAAACGAAAAAGCGTGAAAACACTCTACATTGGAGCCGAGCTCGTCATTCGCAAAAGCACGAATTGATGCAAACCTAAGGGAAATTCCCCTTAGGTTTTTATTTTCCGCAAATATTTTACTCATTTAAGTAAAAAAGTTGTTTATTATTTTCTTTGTTGGTGCTATATTAGTCTTATAAAACGCTTTCATAGATAGACACACAAAAAATAAAAAAGAAGGGGAGTTCTGATGATGAAAAAACGTCAACGATTCATAGGGATCGTAAGTGGAATAGCACTAAGTCTCGCTTTAGTGGCTTGCGGCCCGCAAGATGAAGGTGGGGAAGGCTCGGCTGAGGCACCTGCGAGCAACGAGTTACTCATTTGGGAAGACCAAGAAAAATCAGAAGGTATCGAAGAAGCGGTTGCTCAATTTGAAGCTGAGCACGGCGTCACCGTTACAGTAGTGGAAAAGCCTTATGCTCAGCAGCTTGAAGATTTGCGACTTGACGGCCCAGCAGGGACTGGCCCCGACGTGTTTACGATGCCTGGGGATCAAATTGGAACAGCTGTCACCGAAGGGTTAGTAAAAGAATTAGACGTGGGTGAGGACATCCAATCCCTATACACAGAAGCAGCGATGCTCTCGCAAATCGTTGATGGTAAAGTTTATGGCTTACCGAAAGCAGTGGAAACAACGATGCTTTACTATAACAAAGAGCTTATTTCCGAGGATGATCTACCCGAAACGTTAGATGAATGGTATGACCTATCAAAGGAATTTCGTGAAGATGACATGTACGGTTTGTTAGCCTTATTTGACCAAATTTATTATGCACAAAGTGTACTAGGTGGCTATGGTGGATACGTATTTGGACTTGATGATCAAGGAAACTATGATCCGACAGACATTGGCTTGGATACAGAAGGCGCCATTGAAGGGGCCGAACAAATTCAACGTTTTTATGGAGAAGGCTTATTCCCGTCAGGAATCATCGGCGAGCAAGGGATCAATGTGCTTGATTCATTGTTTACAGAAGGAAAAGCAGCCGCCGTCATTTCTGGCCCGTGGAACCTTGAACCATATGCAAGAGCAGGGATCAACTACGGCGTTGTAAAATTGCCAGAGCTAGACAATGGTTTGAATATGAGCTCATTTATGGGTGTAAAAAGCTACAATGTCAGTTCGTATTCTAAAAACGCCGAGTTAGCTGAGGAGTTTGTGAAATTTATCGCCAACGAAGAAAACTCACGCACGCGTTATGAAATAACAAAAGAGGTTCCAGCAGTCCAAGCATTAGCTGAGGATCCAGTCGTCACTGAAAGCGATGCGGCAAAAGCGGTCGCAGAACAATCGCAATTCTCTGAGCTGACTCCGAACATTCCTGAAATGAATGAAGTGTGGACCCCGGCTGATGCCGCACTACAAACGATCGCCACAGGGAATGCAAGCCCTCGAGATGCTTTAACTCAAGCGGTTGAAACGATCAGAGGACAAATTGAAGCGAACCATAGTGGCAAGTAGAAGGATTTAGAACCAAATGGTGTCCAGTGCTCAGAAGGCGCTAGACACCATTTGTTCAACGTTTTTCCGTTTCGTCATTTGTGGATATAAAGAGGTGAAAACATGCAGCATCGAAAAATAGCTTTATTATTGTCTGTGGTCCCGGGACTAGGCCAATTTTATAACAGACAATGGGTGAAGGGTTTGCTTTTCTTTTTTCTCGCCATATCGTTCTTTTTCGTATTTGGCGATTTATTAAATATGGGATTTTGGGGCCTGTTCACATTGGGGACACAAGTCCCTCGTGATAATTCGATCTTCTTATTAGCGGAAGGGATTATCGCAGTGATTGTCACATGTTTTGGTCTTGCCATTTATTATATAAACTTACGAGATGCTTATAAAAATGGAGAATTGCGCGATGAAAACAGGCCACTTTACTCTTTGAAAGATCAATACCGAAACCTTGTTGAACAAGGATACCCTTATTTGGTTAGTGGGCCTTCTTTGTTTATTTTAATCTTCGCGGTTATTTTTCCGATCTTATTTAGCTTCGCCTTAGCGTTTACAAACTATAATTTGTATCATTCACCACCAGCCAATTTAGTTGATTGGGTTGGACTTGAAACGTTTGCAAAAATTTTCACCGTTGATATATGGCGTGCCACTTTTTTCGATGTGCTCTCATGGACCGTAATTTGGACTCTTGTAGCCTCCACATTTCAAGTGAGCCTTGGGATTCTTCTAGCCGTGGTTGTCAACCAGAAGGATTTACAATTTAAGAAGCTTTTCCGCACCATTCTGATCTTGCCTTGGGCGGTACCAGGCTTTGTTACGATTTTAATTTTTGCCGGACTGTTTAACGATAGCTTCGGTGCGATTAACAACGACATTCTCGCCGCTTTTGGGATTGATCCGATTCCGTGGATGACGAACTCTACTTGGACAAAGGTGGCGTTAATTACGATACAAGGGTGGCTTGGCTTTCCGTATATTTTTCTTGTGACGACAGGGGTGTTGCAATCGATTCCTGATGATCTTTATGAGGCAGCTACCATTGATGGAGCATCAGTGTTTGCCAAATTTCGTCACATTACGCTGCCAATGATTTTAATTGCCATTGCACCGGTGATCATTACCCAGTTCACCTTTAACTTTAATAACTTCAACATTATTTATTTGTTTAATGGCGGGGGGCCTGCGATGCCTGGGTCAACAGCAGGAGGCACGGACATCCTTGTATCCTGGATTTATAAATTAACGATGCAATCCAGTCAATATTCATTAGCGGCTGCTTTAACGATTCTATTATCTATTTTCGTTATCTCAATTGCTTTATGGCAATTTAGACGGACTAACTCTTTCAAGGAGGGGGCATAAGCGGTGAAAACAAACATGAAGCAAAAGAAGTTCATTCGACTTCTTCTTTCATACTTACTATTAGCCTTTATGGTATGTGTCATCATTTATCCCCTGCTTTGGACCGTTGGAGCAAGCTTCAACCCTGGGAACAGTTTAATTAGTACATCGATCATTCCCAAAAATCCATCGCTCGTTCATTACCAAGAATTGTTTGCAGGAAAAGATAGCTTGCAATATGGCCAATGGTACAAAAACTCGCTAAAAATTAGTCTTTTCACGATGGTCGGGACGATGATCAGCGTTTCGTTTACTGCCTACGCCTTTTCTCGTTTTCGATTCAAAGGAAGAAAGCATGGCTTAACGCTCTTCTTACTGCTACAAATGATTCCACAGTTTTCAGCGTTAATTGCCCTCTTTGTCCTAGCACAAATGCTCGGATTAATGAACAGTCATTGGCTGTTGATCATGCTTTATATCGGTGGGCTCATTCCGATGAACACCTATTTAATGAAAGGGTACATGGATTCCATTCCAATCGATTTAGATGAAAGCGCGCGAATCGATGGTGCGAGCCATACGCGGATCTTTCTCCAAATCATCATGCCCCTTTCAAAGCCGATGCTTGCTGTTGTAGCGATGAACGGCTTTACAGGTCCTCTCGGCGACTTTATTTTAGCGTCCACGATTTTAAGAACGCCAGATGCGTATACGTTACCAATCGGGCTCTTCAATCTAGTAAATGATGTTATGGGGGCGAGCTACACAAAATTTGCCGCAGGAGCGATTTTAATCAGCATTCCCGTTGCATTCATCTTCGTTTTACTGCAACGCCATTTTGTTTCCGGTTTAACAGCGGGCGGAACGAAAGGATAGCTAGAAAGACTAGGCTTGTCGCAAATCCTACAACGAAAGCCTCCGATTTCTTAATACGAAGTCAAACTTCAGTAAAAAAAGAACGAGAGATAAGAAGGAGAGAGCTATGTCCATACACGGTAAAACATTTGTCACAAAGGCTAAGCATATGCTTCACGGCGGGGATTACAACCCCGATCAATGGTTAGATAGGCCAGATATTTTAGCAGACGATCTTCACTTGATGAAGCTGTCCCATACAAACACCTTTTCAGTCGGTATTTTTGCATGGAGCACACTAGAACCCGAAGAAGGAGTTTATCATTTTGAATGGCTTGATGACATCTTTGAAAACATCCATAAAATCGGTGGAAACATTATTTTAGCGACACCAAGCGGGGCTCGACCAGCTTGGCTATCGCAAAAATATCCTGAGGTGCTTCGCGTCGATGAAAATCGTGTCAAACAGCTTCATGGCGGACGCCACAACCATTGCTTTACCTCTGAAGTGTATCGAAAAAAAACACAGCAGATCAATCGCTTGCTCGCAGAAAGGTATGGAAACCATCCAGCCCTCTTAATGTGGCACATTTCGAACGAATATAGCGGCGAATGCCACTGCGAAAAATGCCAAGAAGCGTTTAGAGATTGGCTTAAATCAACGTATAACAACGATTTAAATTCGTTAAACAAGGCTTGGTGGACCTCGTTTTGGAGTCACACTTATACCGACTGGTCACAAATTGAATCCCCCTCTCCAATCGGAGAGAAGGGGGTGCACGGTTTAAACTTAGATTGGCGGCGCTTTGTTACAGACCAAACGATCTCCTTTTTTGAAAATGAAATTGTCCCGTTGAAGGAGCTTACGCCAGAGATTCCAATTACGACTAACTTTATGGCGGATACATTTGATCTTATTCCTTTTCAAGCCCTTGATTACAGCAAGTTTGCCAAACACCTCGATGTCATTAGCTGGGATGCTTATCCTGCATGGCATAACGATTGGGAAAGCACCGCTGATTTGGCGATGAAGGTCGGCTTTATTAACGACTTATATCGCAGCCTAAAACAACAACCGTTTTTGTTAATGGAATCAACGCCAAGTAAAGTCAATTGGCATGACGTCAATAAGGCAAAACGCCCTGGAATGCATTTGCTTTCTTCGATGCAAATGATTGCCCATGGCTCGGACAGCATTTTGTATTTCCAGTGGCGGAAATCCCGAGGTTCTTCGGAAAAATTCCACGGAGCTGTCGTTGATCATGATAACAGTCTGAATAATCGGGTGTTGCAAGATGTCACTGAAGTTGGGAAAACATTAGAAAATTTAGCACCAGTCGTCGGTACGAACCGCACCTCTGAAGTAGCCATCTTGTTTGATTGGGAAAACCATTGGGCCCTCGGGGATGCCCAAGGGTTTGGGATGAAATCAAAAAGGTACCCACAAACGCTGCAGCAACACTACCGTACGTTCTGGGAACGTGATATTCCAGTCGATGTCATTACGAAGGAGCAGAATTTCTCCGCATATCGATTGCTCATTGTTCCTATGCTCTATTTAGCCAGCGAAGAGACGATCGCCCGTTTAAAGACGTATGTGGCAAACGGGGGTACGCTTGTGATGACTTATATTAGCGGGATCGTGAACGAACATGATTTGACCTATACAGGCGGTTGGCCAAAGGACTTACAAGACATTTTCGGGATGAAACCACTCGAAACCGATACGTTGTATCCGAGTGATCGAAATTATGTCACCTACCAAGATAAAACGTACCCGATAAAAGATTACGCCACCATTATTGAGCTTGAATCAGCCCAAGCGGAAGGATTGTATAAAGAAGACTTTTATGCAAAGCTTCCAGCCGTTACGAGCCACTCTTACAAAGGTGGAAAAGCATACTACATTGGCGCTCGGCTAGACGATGAGTTCCATCGTGATTTTTATAGTCGTCTCATGACTGATTTATCTCTAACATCCGTTCTACCAGTGAATCATGGTCCAGGTGTTTCTGTGCAAGCAAGGCGAGATACCGTAACCGACTATGTGTTCGTCATGAATTTTACCGAAGAAAAGCAAACGGTTACTATTCAATCTGAAGTACAGGATCTAGTAACGAAAGAAAACATACCTGCTGAATTTACGTTAAAGCCCTATGAAGTGAAGATCCTTGTCCATTCTAAATCTAACAAATAGCCCTTAGAAGAGCACCTTAAACTGGGCGTGCTCTTCCTGTTTAAAATGTAAGCGTTTACTAGAGAAAGATTGAAATGAAAGGTGAGGAGGACATGTTAAGCAAACAGACGATCACATGGATCGCCCTTATGTTCGCAATCGTTGTCATTCTTAGTAGCACATTCACTGGCCTTATGTTCAAGCCAATCGCCAAAGCATCCAGCAGCCCTAATCATGTAACGAATGGTGGATTTGAAATAGACTTTTGGGAAGATAGCTCGTGGACCATTGAGCATTTGCCTGATGAGATCGATATCCATCATTTTGCCTATGCAGATGATCCGTGGATCACAGCTGATGAAGGAGAACACGCCCTTAACTTTTGGATAAGAGACACAGCGACTGGATCTCAATCGTTCACCATAAAGCAAACAACTTCTGAATTAAGAGCAGGCACGTATGAGCTAACGGTCCGAGCGATGGGAGGTTCTAATGAGGAGGCAGGAGCGATCCAATTGATTGCCGAAGATGAGACGACTTCAGCCGTTACGACGACAGGCTACAACGAGTGGCAAACGATTACGTTGCCACTTGAAGTAGATGAACAATCAACAATTGAAGTTGGAGCCATTATAACAGGAACACCTAGTGCATGGGGCTATCTCGATCAATTCTCCTTAACATTAGTTGAGGAGCAAGGAGGTAATGATGTGATCCCAGATCCAGTTGAGGCTGATATTTTCGTTGAGAGAGTAGACGGAATCCCTGACGATTTTATGAAAGGAGTTGACATTTCAAGCATCATCGCCTTAGAGCAAAGTGGTGTGACCTTTCATGATGAACACGGGAATGTTCAAGACATTTTTCAAACGTTACAAGGGGCAGGAGTCAATTACATTCGCATCCGCATTTGGAACGATCCATACGATTCCAATGGAAATGGTTATGGCGGTGGAAATAATGACCTTGAAAAAGCTATTGAAATGGGTAAACGAGCAACGAAAAATGGAATGAGAGTACTTGCAAACTTCCATTATTCCGACTTTTGGGCCGATCCAGCCAAGCAAAAGCCCCCGAAAGCATGGGAGGCGTTAAGTTTCGGAGACAAGAAACAAGCGCTCTATGAATTTACAAAAGAAAGTGTAGAGACGATGTTGGATGAAGGCATCGATATAGGGATGGTTCAAGTCGGTAACGAAACGACGAACGCCTTTGTCGGGGAGACAAACTGGGAAAGAATGAGCGAGTTATTCAATGAAGGAAGTCGCGCCGTAAGAGAGGTAGATGAGACGATTTTAGTGGCCCTTCATTTTACAAATCCGGAGACCCCAGGTCGATATGAGACGATTGCCCAACGATTAAACGAATACAATGTTGACTATGATGTGTTTGCAAGCTCCTATTATCCGTTTTGGCACGGGACATTAAACAATTTATCGACTGTTTTATCCCATGTAGCTGACACGTACGACAAACTCGTCATGGTTGCAGAAACCTCTTATACGTATACGCGCGAGGATGGCGACGGACATGCAAACACAGCGCCGAGCTCCGGTCAAACATTAAATTATCCGATCACCGTTCAAGGCCAAGCGACAGCTGTTCGTGATGTTATTGAAGCCGTTGTAAACGTAGGCAAATCGGGAATAGGCGTCTTTTACTGGGAACCTGCGTGGATTCCCGTCGGTCCACCTGAAAACATTGAACAAAACAAACAGTTATGGGAAAGAGACGGCTCCGGCTGGGCGACAAGTTATGCGGCCGCATACGATCCAGAGGATGCAGGTCAGTGGTACGGCGGAAGTGCTGTCGACAACCAAGCGCTGTTTGATTTTCAAGGTTATCCATTACCTTCCTTACATGTGTTCAACTATGTAGAAACCGGAACGATCTCTCCAGTAAAAATCGATGAAATTAAAGATGTCTATCTTACCGTTTTTGTAGGCGAAGCCGTGACATTACCTGAAACAGTAGAGGTGCGCTATAACAACGGAGCAACTGGGACAATGAACGTCACATGGGATGGCAAAGCATTGGCAGAGGCGTTGGCGAGTGGAGCGGGATCGTATGTAATCGAGGGGATTGTCGAAGAAGGCTCAGCAGTAAGAGCCCACCTGCAAATCGTCCAGCAAAACTACGTTCGCAATCCAAGCTTTGAAGAGAATGATCGAAGCATGTGGAAAATATCTTATGAGAACGGAACATCACCACATACAAACTATCAAAACAAACCATCCGATGCAAAAACAGGAGACTATTCGTTGCACTTTTACTCGCCCGAGACTGTCGACTTTACGGTAAAGCAAACAATTACTGATTTAGAGCCAGGCTATTATACGCTGTCGATGTTTATCCAAGGCGGAGATGCCCATGATTCGGATATGTTCCTATTTGCAGAGACAAGCAGCGAACAATTTAAAACGTCCACATCTGTGAACGGCTGGGTAAATTGGCACAATCCTGAAATATCGGAAATTCTTATCCTAGATGGTACGATTACGATCGGTGCGAAAATTCAAGCGAACGGCGGGGCGTGGGGAACGTTAGATGACTTTGCCTTATATCGGATAGGGGACGTGGAAGAAGAGAAGTTGCCGCCAACGAAGGAGCCTATCCGTGGAAAAGAGCCAGCAAAAAACAATACGGATCATGACGACAATCTTAATTCGACAGAAGAAAAGGAACAGCAGCTTCCTAGTCCCGAAAATAAGAACGATAACAGGAATCCTTTGAAGAACAAGGAGCTATTAAATCAAAAAAATACCGATGGGAAATCGCCTACAGATGGGAAAGAAGGAGGACTTTTACCGAATACAGCAACGAATCATTTCGCCTACATCCTTGTCGGCTTGCTTCTCCTTTTAGCCGGTAGCACTGTTCTCCTCTTAAAGAAGTAAAGTGCCATTGGGTAAAAAAAGAAGACATTTGACGAGCGAACGATTTTTAACTAAAATGAAGATACTTTATGAAAAGGAGGTGGGTTAGGTGAATCGAACTGGTAAAGGCGTGACGTTTATTCAAGACTATTTATGGATCCGTCGTGCTATTTTTTCCCACGTGTCTAATCAACGGGATACGTATGCCCTTTTGCACACACTTAAATAGGGAAAAATACCAGGAAGAGACATCTACCCACAAACGACTAATTTAAAGATGGTGGAGAAAGCTCTGCCATCTTTTTTTGCATTCATAAATGAGTGTCTCTTCCCTTATGGTAGTGTCAAAACTTCTATGAAAACCTTATTTGGATCTAACACTACTACCATTTATTAGGTGGAAAGGCCGCGCTATCGCTCTTGACAAACACGCCAATGGCTTATTCAGAGGTCAATCCAGGGCGAAGGGAACAAACGTAGGCATGCCCAATAACCCTTGACTTTTTCCTTTTTAAACCATTGTCAAGTTCGGTTTGTCAAGAGTTCGCTTCGCCGATAGCTGACTAGGGCTCAGCTAAACAAAAGTTAGGCTGACTGTTGTTGAATCCAGTCGTGAGCTAATCCAATAAGGGCTGTCCACCTCGCTGGCATGGTTGGTAGCTTTTCTAATTCTGGAATTGTTACTGGCACTTTCCCTTCGAGTGAAGAATGTGGACGTAAGAAGTTAAAGTAAGCCACAAACAATGTCACAAAAGAAACAGATCCTTGTTCAGAACCAAAGCCGTGCGTCGATCGATAATTCCCTTTAAACGTGCGATTTAGTCTCTCGATGATTTGCTTGAGAGGTCGATACTCTCTAGAGACATCGTCTTCTTTTGTTAGCCCGATGACCTGTTTTACGTCAAACGATATGTGGTTCTCTGCGAAGAAATGCTGTGCCAACAAGTAAATAGGGTTACCATCTACTACAAATTGTAGGTTTTCTGGTATTTCTTTCAGTTTCACTAGTACTTCATCAATCGCTCGTATCGCTGTTGCGGTGTCGCGATTTGGTGATACTGGATACGAAAGAATGACTTTCTTGACCGCATCAAAAAAGAAGAACAGGTAATGCCAACGACCGTTGACCCGGATGTACGTTTCATCCCCACAGAATTGATCCGAGAGCTCATACGGAAAGTAGTCAATATAAGGCTTAAGCCATAACGCGACGCTGTTTTCGTAGTTTAGGATACTTTGATGGGAGACAGACACGCCGTGAATATCCTTCATGATCGCGGCCGTTTTACGGGCCGATAATCCGTAATTGACATGGTACGTCAAGATGAGCCCAAGTGTATGCGGTGAAACATACAATCTTGATAAATCGACTTTTGGCTTCTTTTTTGAATGATTAGATAACGTTTGATAGTAGAAGTGTAAATTCAGGTAAATGAAGCGAACTTTCATCGATTGAGGATCTTCTTTAAACTTTTTTTTCTGTTTTTTGGTCATGGCATTCAAGTTCTATTGATAATAAGAACAACGATCATTATTACAATTAAAAACTTGAAAATATTTACGTTCTTTAAATTTTTATAGCGTTTTAAGACAGTGAGGACACTTAAGGATGGCCTCTTTCTGATAACGACTCTTTTTATTGAAAACACACGCACACTCCTTACATTGATATTGTCCTTTTCCTCCGTTGTTTGCGTACAAATACGCAGAAGGAGCACCACACTTAGGACAACACAATGCAGAAGGTACGGGCGTAGAATTGGCTCGACGGCGTACTGGTTTTAACGGTTTTCCTTTTGATTGAAGGTGTTCCGCTAATAAAAGCTGATAATCGAGCTTTTCTACCTTTTCAATGATAGGTAAATCATCAATTTGAAGCTTTCGATAAGGCTGATTAACAGGAGCTTCTT
>NZ_SNUY01000032.1 GCF_004376175.1 Halalkalibacterium halodurans
ACCCTTTGATCCCCTCGAATTGTAGGTATTGGTCAAGGAGATAGACATATTTGCCTGTTTCACGATCGCGATAGTAGGAGCGCTTCAACTCAATCTCACCAAATAAACTGTCTATTTTTAGAGGCCGCTTATCTTTATAATGAAAGCGTTGCTTATCACGTTGTTTCACAATTTCTTCGTCATATGCCTCTAACATGGAGGTCATCACACTTGAGAAGGTTTCCTGTAACTTCCTCCAGACTAGCTGTTCAAGTTCTTTTAAAGTTGGATATTCTGTGTTATTCTTTTGCATAGGGTTTCTCCTTTGAATCGGGTTTTCGTCGACTATGATTCTACCAAGGAGAGACCCTTTTTTCATGTATTTTGCTTAAACCCTACCGCGCTTTCGCTTGGTGGCCTCCTCATCCAAGTAACGGAAATTTCCATTACTTGGATGAGGAGGTTTTTTCTTCTCCCACAAACATTTTACTCATACTAAGCTGCTTTTTACAAAGCTCCCTTCTACTCAGCGTATTCTTCTGAACGCTCATCGCCAGAATCTTCGGTTACCTCATCCCAGTCGTCCGTGTTCAGCATTTCGAGCTGGGCTTCAATTAACATTTTAAAACGCATTTTATAAACGGATGCTTGCTTTTTCAGCTCTTCCATTTCAAGCATAATTTTGCGCGATTTCGCCAGAGCATCATTGATGATGCGATCGGCGTTCTTTTCCGCTTCCTTCACGATCAACTGCGCTTCTTTTTGCGCGTTACGGCGAACCTCCTCCGCCGATTCTTGAGCGACCAAAATCGATTTATTTAACGTTTCCTCGATGTTTTGGAAATGTTCGAGCTTTTCATCGAGATCGGTCACTCGGTCAAACAGTTCTTTCTTTTCCCGGAGAACAGCTTCATAATCTTTAATGATTTGATCAAGAAACTCATTCACCTCATCTTCGTCATACCCTCTAAAACCACGGGTAAACTCTTTGTTGTGAATATCTAAAGGGGTTAAAGGCATAGTCAGCACCTCCATCACAATAGTAGCAACATTCTTAAAAAACCTTGTTCGACATTATGCGAAAAACTCCTGCATGCCACGAGGGGCCCTTTTGCCCCATTTATGTACGGCTAATGTCCCATCCGTCCAATACGAAGCCGGAATTTATCTTTCTTCGTCTTTCCTTCTACCTCTAAAAGCTTATGGCGGCCAAAGCCGCGTACAGATATGTGATCCCCAGCTTGAAGGGTTAAAGCTCCCGATTCGACTAGCTTCCAGTTTACTTTTACGCGCCCTTTTTCTACAAGCTCCGCTGCCTTCGCCCGTGAAAGAGAAAGCATTTCACCGATCACGGCATCTAGGCGCAAGGAGGAAACAGTCGCTGTTCGTTCATGCCAGCTTTCGGTTGTAACTAACATTTGCTCAAAACCAAGCTCCACCATCTCCACCTGTGCTTTACCGACACTCGTTAAATGAAGGCGAACAAATTCTGCGATTTCCGTTGCCACAACAAGCTGAATGCGCTCATCGGCTACGAGAATATCTCCGAACTTTTCTCGTTTAACGCCTAAGCTCATACAAGCACCGAGCACTTGACGATGATCAATGGTGAGAAATTTTTTCGGATAAGAAAGCTCGAATAACGTCAATCCATAGTCCTCTTCGGCCAACTCCAGATAGGGCGGGATCAAACAAGCCCGCTTCCGTTCAGCATGCTCCGAACCGCCCCAAAATGATACGCTTACGTCATCGTTCCGTCCAACTAATGCGCCAACGATTTCCTGCTCCCGGGGGTCGAGAAAGTCTGTTCGTTTCCAAGTGTATTGCATGGAGACATCAGCTTTCCACTCCAGCACTTGGTCAATAAACGGGCGCTCTTCCGGCCGGAAATGTTGATAGATATCCATGAATTCTCCTTGCCTCTTATTCGTTTCTAAAAGAAGATCGCGTGAACACCGTAACGAGCAAACGTCAGGGCAAAAATCGCGACAATTGGAGAGATGTCAATCATCCCGAGCGGAGGAATGATTTTGCGGAACGGCGCCAAGTAAGGCTCCACGATAGAACCTAAAAATTGACCGAACGATGACTCCCTCGCGTTTGGAAACCAAGACATGAGAATATATGCAATAATCATGTAAGAATAAATTGTGATTGCCCATAGAAGCAATGAACCAATCGTAGCCAAAGTGTCACCACCTTTTCTTGTTACAATGAGGGATGATTATGACCGATACCCATCCTGGATCATATCGGTAATCGTCCCTGTAACATCCACATTATCAGGGGTACATAAAAAGATATTCATCCCCAGCTTTTGAATGTCTCCTCCTATAGCATACACTGTTCCGCTTAAAAAATCGACCACTCGTTTCGCTTGTTCATGGGAGATGCGCTGCAAATTAATAATGACCGCTTTACGATTTTTTAATTGATCGGCGATTTCTTGCGCCTCATCGTACGTTCTTGGCTCAAGCAAAACGACTTTTGCGGTTTTTTGCACACTTTGCAAACTAACGACATTTTGACCTGTTTCTCGTTCTTGTTTCACGCCAGTGCGTGACCTGCGCCTAGGTTCCTCAACCTCTTCCACGAAATCGCGGCTTACCGCTTCTTCTTCATACATTGAGGCATCATCGTCCAATTCGAAAAAACGTTTGAATTTTGACTTCATTCCCATACAGCAGAACCTCCCTTCAATTAATCCACTTCTTTTCCGACGAGCGCGGTCCCGATTCGAACAAACGTCGCTCCTTCTTCGATCGCTACGATAAAATCATTGGACATACCCATCGAAAGCTCCGAGCAAGGGGCATGATCAAACCTTTTCGCCTGCACTTCATCGCGAAGATGACGAAGTTCGCGAAAGACCCACCGCGTGTCTTCAGGGTCTTCCACAAATGGAGCCATCGTCATCAAGCCTACGACCCGAATGCTCGGATAGGTTTGTAACTCCTCGATGAATGGAAGAACCTCCTCTGGCTTTAAGCCGGATTTGGATTGTTCTCCAGATACATTTACTTGGACGAAACAATTTAAAGCTTGTCCATCCGGCAAGCGCCGATCGATTTCCTTTGCTAGCGATAATCGGTCAAGTGAGTGTAAATAGTCAAAATCGGCGATCATTTTCTTCACTTTTTTTGACTGGAGACTGCCGATAAAATGCCACGTACCTTCGTTAGGAAACGCGCGTCGCTTCTCAACGCCACCTTCGACGCGGTTTTCTCCTATATGCGTGATACCTGCTTCAAGGGCTTCTCGTGTCCTCGCCTCACTTACATATTTCGTTACAGCAATAATGTGAACGTCATCAGGGTTGCGTCCAGCTCGCTCACATGCTTCATTCACTTGCTCTTGAATTTGCTTTAACTGATCTTTCACAGACACTGAATGGGCTCCTTTCTATGGTGAACGTTCGATAGATGAATTCACGAAAAAACGCCAATAAAACTCATCATTCGCCCAGTTTTTCCCCCTTCATGTCGGTGAGAAAATAACAAGTTTGACTGAGCCGAGCAGTGGGATGAAACTAGAATTTGCGCCTTTTCAAGCCCTGCATCAATGAGGAGTTGCTCGTTGCAAGCTTTCAAATCTAACTGGTAGCGTCCCTCTTCCCTTTTTACGTATGGACGCGTTGCCTCGGAGGACAGGGCGCGGTCGATTTGATCAATGACGACTTGATCGACTTCATATGCTTCACACGATATCGAAGGGCCAATCGCTGCATGGATCGCTTCCTTCGGCAGGTGGAAACGCTCAGTCCATGCATGAACTAGCTTGGCGCCGATTTGCCCGACGGTGCCTTTCCAGCCAGCATGGGCTAACCCGATGTAGATAGCTCCTCTATGTTCCGCGTAAAAATAGAGCGGCACACAATCGGCATACAAGCTACACAACAATATTCCTTGATCCGATGTATATAGACCATCTGCACCTTTCAGCGCCGATTGCCGTTCAAAGGCGCCAGCTCCCCGATCGTGTGCGGTCACGTGTACCACTTCGCTTCCGTGTATTTGCTCGGCAAACACCCATTGCGAGAGGGGCACTTGTAATTCCGCCGCGAGTAGCTCCCTATTTTGGATCACCGCTTGTTCATCATCCCCCACATGAAGACCGAGGTTGAGCGAGTCATAAGGGGGGCTACTTACTCCATCAAGCCGTGTCGTAAATCCGACCCGCAGCTGCGGATTTTTACGAGTCCATTCTGAAAGTTCAAAAAATCGGTTACTTACTTGTTGAAAGGGTTCCATTTTTTCACGACCCTCTTTTTGTTTTTGCTATTTCGATAAAAACTTACATGCGTGTCTATAGTTTAACATATTTTTCTCTTCTCAAGGAACGAAAAATCGCATCATAACGGAAAATTTTAGCGATTAGCGAAAGGGGCATGTCACAATAAGCAATGTCTGATAAATGTTTGTTCCGCTGTTTGTTACGAACGGCGTTCAAAACTCTTCGGCTTAAAGCGGTCATTAAACTGTGGGACTTCGACTAAAATGACATCAGATCCAATTTTAATAATGTTTTTCCATGGGATGACGACCTCATCTTCCCCCCGACCAAACAGCCCCATCACCTTCCCCCCACCGCCAATGACTAACGAAGAGATTTGCCCTGTCGTTAAATTAATGTCTAGATCGGTAATGGTTCCAAGACGTCTCCCATTTTCCATATTCACAATATCTTTCGCTTGTAAGTCGGATATTTTCAACATGTTTCTACCGCCTTTCATAATAAGGAGCTCTTTCAATTATATGATCGTCCTTATCCCTTTTATGATAATGCCGTTCGGCCTCTCGAAAGATGGCAAACATTGTTTGCGTCAAATGGCTTTTCTTTGAAACCACACGTGGATCAGAACAACTTGGCTTACCATCAAGTGTTAATGCCCTTTATAAAGAAAAAACGACATCACGCACTCGTGACATCGTTCTTCTCTTGCTTTTCCACATGCTCAACCTCTTTTGATAAAAACCACCCAGCTACCGCAATCCCAATCAACACGACGTAAAACGTAATTTTCCAAGCCGAAGACGCGGCAAACCCTTCAGGTAAAATCGCTAACGTTGGATGAGATAAAGTGAAGACCGTTAATTTGACACCTACCCACCCGACAATTAAGAATGCAGCAATCTCAAGCCCTGGCTTTTTCTGCAATAGCGTAACAAACAAGTTAGCCGCAAATCGCATGATGACGACACCCATAAAACCACCAATAAACACGACGATGAAATGTCCGCCATCCATCCCACCAATGGTCGGGAGGTTCGTTTTCGGCAAACTAACGGCGATCGCTACCGCTGCCAAAATCGAGTCAACGGCAAATGCAATATCAGCGATTTCTACTTTTAATACCGTCGTCCAAAATCCCGCTTTTTTCACCGGTTTTTCTGTCGCTGCCGCTACTTCTTCGTGCCCGCGTAACCATACCTTTCGGACAATATGATTAACGGCAATAAACATTAAGTAAAGCGCCCCAATCGCTTGTAGCTGCCAAATGTCGATTAAGAACGAAATCGCAAACAGTGAAGCGAAGCGGAACAAAAACGCTCCAGCTAATCCATAAAATAAGGCTTTCTTTCGCTTTTCTTCTGGCAAATGTTTAACCATGACAGCAAGCACGAGTGCGTTATCTGCAGCGAGCAGCCCTTCCAACACAATTAAGACGAGGATGACCCAACTGTATTCTAGTACTAATGATAATTCCATGACGCCCACTCCCTTTAGTTCTTTTTCTGTAAAGCTGCTTTCCTACGGAACGTAAAAAGACCTTTGCCCCATAGGCAAAGGTCTAAAAAAGCATAGGAAAAGACCTTTACCCCATTTGGTAAAGGTCTTGCTAACAACCGTATATCCGTTGCCAATAAAGCCGAAGGATTTATGGGAGATCCCTGTCATGACGACTTTATTGTAATTAGCTACTCCCCTTAAAAGCTATGTAGTTGATAGCTACATTTTATCCAAGAACAGGTCCGCGGTCAACCATTTTTTATGAAAAAGCTTTAGCATATGCACACATCGTTAACTTTGTGCATGTTTACTCATCTGTTGGATAGCCGCTTTTTCTAGTCTTGATACTTGCGCTTGGGAGATGCCAATCTCTTCTGCTACTTCCATTTGCGTTTTCCCTTGATAAAAACGCATGTTTAAAATTAACTTTTCCCTGTCATTGAGCCTCACCATTGCTTCCTTTAAGGCAATTTCATCAACCCATTGAACATCCTTATTACGATCATCACTGATTTGATCCATCACATAAATAGGGTCGCCGCCATCGTTATAAATGGGCTCAAAGAGAGAAACAGGGTCTTGTATCGCGTCAAGGGCGAACACCACGTCCTCTTTTGGCACGCCTAATTCCTTGGCGATCTCTTGTACGGTCGGTTCCTTTTCACGCTGCTTTTCTCCCATGAGTTGATCTCTAACTTGAAGGGCCTTGTACGCAATGTCCCGGAGTGACCGTGATACTCGGATAGGGTTGTTGTCGCGTAAGTAGCGACGAATTTCCCCGATAATCATAGGAACGGCGTACGTTGAAAATTTGACATTTTGGCTTAAATCGAAGTTGTCGATCGATTTCATTAAGCCGATACAACCGACTTGAAACAAATCATCCACGTATTCCCCGCGATTATTAAATCGCTGAATGACGCTTAAAACTAAGCGGAGATTTCCATTGACTAGCGTTTCTCTGGCGCTCGTGTCTCCACTTTGTAATCGTGCGAACAGCTCTCTCATTTCTTGATTTTTCAACACTGGTAGCTTGGATGTATCGACACCACAAATTTCAACTTTGTTTCGTGTCAACGCTGTCCCTCCTAACATGGGAGATGATGTCACGTAAAGTATCTCCTTAGGAGGGAAAAATATGCACAAGCGTTTGACCATAGAAAAGGAGGAAAAATTAAATCGTGTTCATATCAGTCAGCAGCCCGAAAAAAAACATATATTCTGAATTCACACCATTTTATTGAATTCTTTTTGCAGCCGTTTGATGATTCGCTTCTCTAATCGAGAGATATACGATTGTGAAATTCCAAGAAGGTCAGCTACATCTTTTTGCGTTTTTTCCTCCCCTCCCGCTAAGCCGAAGCGGAGTTCCATAATTTGCTTCTCCCGATCGGTTAACGTATGTAAAGCTTTCATGAGCAGCTTACGATCGACCTTTTCTTCTATTCCACGAGTGATGATGTCATCATCGGTTCCAAGGACATCGGATAGAAGAAGCTCATTCCCATCCCAATCAATATTTAACGGTTCATCGAAAGACACTTCGGAACGGATTTTATTATTGCGACGCAGATACATGAGAATTTCATTTTCGATACAACGCGAAGCATAAGTGGCTAATTTAATTTTTTTCTCAGGGTTGAACGTATTCACTGCTTTAATTAAGCCAATCGTTCCGATGCTAATCAAATCTTCAATGTTAATCCCCGTATTTTCAAACTTACGGGCGATGTAGACAACCAAACGCAAATTCCGTTCGATTAGCATGGAACGCACCGCCTTGTCACCACTCGGAAGCTTTTTGAGCAGGTGTGCCTCTTCCTCTTTTGAGAGAGGCGGGGGCAAGGCTTCACTCCCACCGATATAATAAATTTCATCTGCTTTCATCCCTAACCGGTACAACAGTCGATACCATATTAAAGTCGCTTTTAATTTCAACAACGAACGTCTCCTCCTTAGGCAAGTTTATCGGTTATTCCGTGAACGATCATTTTCGGGTGAACGATACATTGGTACGTGTCCTCAGGCGATAGCGCCTTATCGTTTAAGCCGATCAGCACTTTAGACACAGTCATCCATTCCTCTTCATGTCGGATCCGTACACTGTCAGGCTTGAAAACAGCGAGCAACCGCTGTGGTTGTCCGACTACACGATAAGGAATAACAGACATCCGCCTCATAAACCGCTCATCACCGTCTGTCGTTCCGATCGACTCAACATTTAGCATTTGCTCAATCCATTCGTCCGGTATTTGCCCACGTAGCACATCCGCTTGAATAATCATAACCGGTGCTTTCGTAAACGGGTCTTGCAACTGATTTCCGCTATCGATGATTCCCCGGATTGTCAGTTTCGATTGCTCGAGCCAAACTTCTACATCGACTAGTCGTTCATACTGAACTTTTTTCACTTCAATCGTCTCGAGACGTTGCTTTGAAAAATACCATACAAGAGGAAAACCAAGACAGACAAACAACCAGCTAATCCCACTGCCAAAGGAGCCGCTTGTCAATGAGTGATCGGTTAAAAACGGAATTTCTGTTTGCCAAAAATAGTGAAGTGCGAACAATCCACCTCCTGTCATAAACGTAACGAAATAAAACATGAAAAGCGCTTGAAGAAAGAAACGCCAACGCTGATACCCAAATGCAATCCAAACAATGAGAGTTGAATAGAGCCCTTTGACGATCGGCTGGAGAAAGAAGTCCGCCACCGGGGTAAACATAAAGACAACGATGAGAGAAGCCACGAAGGAAGCACAGATAAACCGAAACTGCTGGAACGGTCGCTTCAGCAAAATTGCCGTCAAGGCAATAAGCAAATAATCAATGCACAAGTTGAGCAACCATATAACATCCGCATATAAGGTCATCTCTTCCTCCTCTTCCATCAAGATGAACCTAGTATAAAACAAGAGAGAAGGGAAAGTCTGTCAGTTTATGACGGGGACAAGCTAGTTATTTTGAGAGATTTTCAGTTTTTTTGTCAGCGGGAAATATTGCCCAATAAATAAGCAATTGTAAGTATGAAAAGAGGCTGAGACAAAACACAGTTGCTAACAGCTGTTTTTTTATAAAGGTTGATTGTGTCAAAAATCACTCGCTTGCCGGGGGCAAGGCTTCAGTTAATCGGAGGAAATCGCCCGATGGATCTTCAGCTCTTGCTTTTCCCGCAGGCGTCTCGTACTTTGACAATTAACTTGAAAACGTCCGTCTAGTAATGCGTATACACAAAAAGAACACCTTCTGATAAAGTTAGTGTCACCACATTAAAACAGAATCGGTTGTATCCTTATGTTTAAACATGACAACATGATTCAAGTGATAGTACCCTTAAGAATTTAATCTTGCGCTGGATATGGCAGTGTGAATGTGAAGCTGGTTTAGGGTGCCCATTCCATACGAAGTGCCCAAAGCAAGGAAGGAAACCATCGGAGTTAATTGAAAAAAGGTTCGGATCATCAAAAGAAAATGATCCGAACCTTTTTTATTACGTTTGGCTAATTTTGTCCCAGTCTCTTAACGTTATCTTGATTTCCGCCGGCGATTTCGTAAAAAGGCCGGAATGTCTAATGTATCAAGTGACTCGTTGTCATCGGCTTCAGGCTGTGAAGTAAAGCGAGGTTCTTTCTTCTCCGCTTCTTTCTCCTTCGACTTCAACGGTTGTTTTGGTGCCGCCTGCCGGTTAAAGTTGCTTTGTTGTTGGGCACGGCGATTTTCTGCATCATCAAAACCTGTGGCAATGACAGTTACAACAATTTCATCTTTCAAATCTTCATTAATAACTGAACCAAAGATCATGTTGACTTCTGCGTCCGATGCAGCAGAAACTATTTCCGCCGCTTCATGAACCTCATACAAGCTTAAGTTGGAGCCGCCTGTAATGTTCATTAACACCCCTTGAGCTCCGTCTAAAGACGTTTCGAGCAATGGGCTGGAAATCGCTTTTTTCGCGGCTTCACCCGCTCGGTTCTCACCAGTGGCAATCCCGATTCCCATGAGGGCAGAACCTTTATCTTTCATAATCGTTTTTACGTCCGCAAAGTCAAGGTTGATTAATCCAGGCGTCGCGATCAGATCGGAAATCCCTTGAACCCCTTGACGAAGCACATTATCAGCCTCACGGAACGCTTCCAACATTGGCGTGTTCTTGTCGACAATTTCAAGCAAGCGATCATTCGGAATGACGATTAGTGTGTCTACTTTCTCCTTCAAAGCAGCAATCCCTGCCGCTGCCTGAGTGGAACGTTTTCGCCCTTCAAACGTAAACGGACGTGTCACCACACCAACCGTTAACGCGCCAATCTCTTTTGCCACTTCAGCAATGACAGGTGCAGCACCTGTACCTGTGCCGCCTCCCATACCAGCTGTAATAAACACCATATCAGCACCTTGAAGAGCTTCTTCAATTTGCTCACGGCTTTCTTCCGCCGCTTTTTTCCCGATCTCAGGATTAGCTCCAGCACCTAGCCCTCGCGTCAGTTTACCACCTAATTGTAGCTTCACTTCCGCTTTAGAAAGGTGGAGCGCTTGGGCATCGGTATTCACAGAAATAAAATCAACGCCTTGCAAGCCATTTTCAATCATTCGGTTTACCGCGTTGCTTCCGCCTCCGCCGACACCGATTACTTTAATCTGTGCTAATTGATCCATATCCATTTCAAACTCTAACATGTCAGGTCCCCCTAATCAAACAATTGTCCCATTTGCACTTCCGATTTCATCCTACTCCAAAAAGACTTTGAACCAGTTTTTCACCTTTGATTTGACCCCTGGACCTTCATTTGTGCGAGACCGCTCTTTCTCCTTTTTAGGCCTTTGTTCTTGTTCGGCCCCAGCCTCCGCAACTGCAGCAGCAACTTCTTTTCCTTGAATTTTTACGTTTTTATACGCAAACTGGATTAATCCAACGCCCGTCGTATATTGTGGTTCACGAACACCAATATAATCAGGAATAGCGACGCGCACGTTACGGCCGAGCGTCTCCTTCGCCAGTTCAAGAACTCCCGGCATCATCACCGACCCACCAGTGAGAACAAAGCCACCAGGGAAATCATGCTGTCCTAGGCGTCTTAGCTCACGGTTAATGAGCTCAAACATTTCTTCCATTCTCGGCTCGATGATGTGGGCAAGCTCAAATTGAGAAAAAGCCTCTGGCTCTGTGCTACCGATTGCTTTCACCTCAAATCGGTCTTCTTCCGATGCTTCGTCTATGTACGCATGTCCATGCGTATGCTTGATTTTGATAGCTTCTTCTGTAGAAATTCGCAAACCAACGGCAATATCATTTGTTACATGGTCCCCGCCTACAGGAATGACAGAAGTATCTACCAAGCTTCCTTGTTCGAAGCATGAAATGGTCATTGACCCTCCGCCAATATCGATCAGACAAACGCCTAGGCTTTTCTCATCTTTTGAAATGGCTACAGATCCGGCCGCTAATGCTTGTAGACAAATATCCGCAACCTCTAACCCTGCACGTTCCACACATCTTAATAGGTTATGTAATAACGTTTTTGATCCTGTAATGATCGTCCCTTCCATCTCCAAACGGACGCCGATCATTCCTCGAGGGTCATTGATTTCGTCGAGGCCATCCACGATGAATTGTTTCGGAATCACATCAATAATTTCCCGCTCTGGTGGAATTGAGACGACTTGTGCGGCGTCGATCACCCTTGCAATGTCCTCATCTCCAATTTCTCGATCTGGGCTTGAAACAGCTACCACTCCATGGCAAGGCTGGAGCTGCACGTGATTTCCATTGACACCGACAATGACCTGTCGTATCGAAAGACCGACCATCCTCTCTGCCTGTTCAACTGCTCTGCGAATGGATCGCACGGTTTCATCAATATCAACGATCGAGCCTTTCTTTATTCCTTCAGATGGTGCATTCCCAACACCAATGATGTTAATTGAACCATCTGTAATTTCTCCAATGATGATTCGAACATTGGATGTACCGATGTCTAAACTCACATATATCTCATTGTTGTTCAATCTGTGGCACCTCCTTTAATAATCTGTTTTCCAATGAGGCTTGTCCTATTATTCTAAAGAAACTTTTAGAAAACGTATAGAATTACGTAACTTATTCAACAGAATAAGTGCCGTTTCCTTTCTTTTTCTTAAAAAGAAAAGACATCTTCGAATCTTTCATGCTACGTCCCTCAAAAACGAGGTCAATAGATGTAACAGATCAAGGCGTCTCTCGCCGACTTTGAAAACGTGAGAGCATCATTCTCCGGATAACGGCGATGTTATTAAACAGGCGGACGCCAAATGCAAAAATGGCTGCTAAGTATAAGTCTACACCAAGATACACACCTAGAAAAGCCAAACTTGCGGCTAATATAATATTAAAGAAAAAACCAGACAAAAAGACGTATGTGTCAAAAGTGTCTTGAAGTTGTGCACGAATCCCACCAAAAAGCGTATCAAGGGCAGCTAATACCGCAATGGATAAATAATTTGTATACGCATCTGGTACGCGAAAATCGGAAAATAGGCCTAGTAATATCCCGATTAGCAGTCCAACAATTGGCAACCACATGTTCACCTACTCCTCCTTTACTTCTTCCATAAAGCGCACCCTCGGCGTTTGATCAAAAGCTGGTAGGGTTATCTCGTCTCTTATCTCAAACTCAAGCTGTAACCCTTCAATCTCAGCTAACTCGACAGCGGCGGACACGACCATTTGATTATGAAGTCGCTCCACATCATCACTTAAAACTTTTACTTCGATCGGCAATGGTGGGAGTCTCCGCGTATTCACTTGCGTCGTACCATTCACCTCATAAAAAGTAGAGGTTGAAATGATCCGTTCCGTTCCAATCGCTATTTCCTTCGCTTGATAGATGTTCAGCTCGTTTAGCAAGGAGCGGAGGAAATCTGGTGAGACATTCTGGCTTGTTGAACCTACATAGGCATCATTTTCGTAAAGTGACTTGATCGTAATTACGAGCCCTTCCCCCGATACCTCAGTAAGCCCGGCACTTTCTCGTAACGTTTCGATCTGCTCCTCAATCACACTATCTATCTCTTGCTGCTCTTCTAAGGATTGTCGATATTGTGAAAGTAAGGATTCCGTATTTTCGATCTCATCGGCCAGTTGCTGTCTCTTTTCTTGCTCCTGCACCAATTCCTGCCGTAATTCTCGAACATCTCGTGTATCACGGACAACCGGCTCCTTTGTCGTTTGAAAAAGAACCGCTAGCATGAAGCCAATCAGCAAGGTAACAATTGTGAATGTCCATTTTCGTTCCATCTTTCTCATCTTCTTTCAGTTAGATAAGGGTCTAGAACAATCGTGCTTTTCTCTTCAACCCTCACCTCGATTGAATCATCTAATAAAAAGTCTTGGACGCCACCTGGAAGCTCAAAGGAACTTTTCATGACTGAAGGATCACCAACCGCTGAAATAGTAAATGGTGCATACGAACGATTACCATCCACTGTAATGACAGGACCTACACATTGAATGTACGATTGATGTGACAAACGGTAGCCATTAATCGCAACCGCCTCCGCCCCTGCCACAAGCAAAACATCGACTACCTTTTGAACATGGTGCTCATGAACAATATAGTTGTTAGGGTCCCCTTCTTCAGGAATGTATGAGCTGTCATCAAGGGTGATCTCGATCCCCTGTCCTTGGACAGGAACAGCTCCAGTAATTTTACGAAGCTTTTCCACGTCTTCTATTAAATTGGCCGTACGAATTTCTGAGCGTTCAGTGGCAGAAGCGATCTCTTCTTCAAGCTCCCGCACTTCTGATTGCAAATTGCGCAAATCTTCCTGCAACGATCGATTGATTGTTTGCTCTAACAGAATACGATTGCGAAGCTCGTCCTCATACCGCCATTGACTCGTATTTCGCTCGCCTTGGTTCGCTAATTGCTCACTGGCTAACTCATAGCTCAAAGCAAGAATAAAGCCCGTAACGAGGAAGACTAGCGACAGGAGTACATGTTTACTTCTAACTTTCCACTTCAACCTCCTGATCCTCCTCTTCCTCTGGAATGTTAAACGACTCAAAATATGGACTCATTCTCATGTGTAAAATCCCTTCAGCATCCGGGTCGAGCTCTTTCACAACCACTGGATAAGGAGCCATATATTCCGCGAATTGACGAATCGTGGACTGAACGATAAGGCCGTCGTTCATATACAGGGTGATACGTAATGGATCTCCATCATTGGGCGTATGATAAATTTCCGATATTCGTTGCACCACTCGATCCGGCATCTCATTTAGCTCGGCTGCTAACTCTTTCACAAGTGAGAGCTGATCCCAATTGACTAAAATAGGAGCATCTGCCGGAACTTTATATTTCGGCAGTTCGGATAAAAATGAACCTGACTCTAAAATCGGGAAATATTGATCCTCTTGAAACAAGTATGCAACTCGTTCGTACTCCTTCACTTCAAGAACGACCGTATTAGGGAGTACTCTATGCCACTCTATTGCTTCTACTTCCTCAAGCGATTCCACATTTGCCTTTAATTGCTCATCAGAGATGCTCCAAATGCTTGTCTCATTTGAAAGTTTACTTGCTTCAATGATCGCGTCATCATCAACAAATTGATTCCCTTCAACTTTAATGCTACGGATGTGACTTAGCGGAGACTGAAAATAAATCACAAGGAGGAGCAAGAGAAAGAAGAACGATAGGAAGAAGATGAGCCTGCGATTCGCTCGCTGTTTTCTTTGTTCTTTTAACGATGGAATTCGTTCATGAATCGTAACAACTTTCTCATCTCCCATAACCGTCCCCCCATCTGACGTTATACTTTAATAATCGGCATATTTGCCTGCAACTTTTATCCTTGAAGCTTAAATCAAACCCATGTGAACGTTTTTTACCGTTCTCCGATCAGTTCGACTTCTGTTTCCATGTTAATTTGGTATTGCTTTTGAATGGTATCTTTTACGTGATGAATGAGTGCGAGCACATCAGCTGCCTTGGCATCTCCAGTGTTTACGATAAAATTAGCGTGCATCGTCGAAATTTGCGCTCCTCCAATTTGGTATCCTTTTAAGCCAGCTTTTTCAATCAACTGTCCTGCATATTCAGGAAGAGGGTTACGAAACACGCTCCCACACGTTGGATGATTCCACGGCTGGGTGTCACGGCGATAGTCTTTGTTTTTTTGGAGCTTCTTTTTAATGTCTTCCTTGTCGCCTCGTGTTAGTGAAAAAATGGCTTCTACACATATTCCGTCATTTTTTTGTAATAACGATGTGCGATATGAAAAGGCCATCTCTTCGTTCGTTAACCAGCGGAGTGTCCCGTCTGGGAACAACACATGCGCCTTCGTCAAAATTTGTGATATGTCTGAGCCATGGGCTCCTGCATTCATAAAAACGGCACCGCCGACAGACCCAGGGATGCCCGCAGCAAATTCGAGACCTGCCAAGCCTTGCCGACTGATCACCGTTGCCAGTTTGACCACTGGATATCCTGCTCCGACCGTGATTGATTCACCGTTTACTTCCAAATGATCAAGGCCTTTATCTAGTTTGACCGTCACCCCACGCAACCCTTTATCCGATACTAGAATATTTGAACCACGACCAATCACCCGCCATTTACATCCTGTCTCTTGAATGAGCTTCATCGTTTTTTTAAGACCTTCTATGTCGTTTGGAATGACAAAAACATCGGCAGGTCCACCAATTTTCCACGTCGTATGATGAGCCAGAGATTCATTCACCCGTACTTCTCCTACTTGAAGGGCACGTAAGCTTTCCACTAGTTGTTCCATCTATTCAAACCCCTTTTCTCTTCAAAACATATACGCCTTACATAAAATGAAATGTAGTAGTCTGAGGTGATTTACTTCGCTACCTCTTTCACAAGCATATGTAACTTTTCAGCAGATGTAGGCACCCCTAGTGCTTTGGCTGCTTGTTTCATCGCATCAAGTCGACCTGGCGTCACCATGATGTCATCGATATCTTGCAGTAAGCGATCCCCCGTAAGTTCAGATTCCTTTCGCAAGATTGCGGCATCCTTTTTGCTTAACGCTGCAGCATTTTTTTCTTGGTGATTGTTCGTTACATAAGGGCTCGGAATGAGAATGCTCGGCAGTCCTAGCGCCGTAATTTCCGCTAGTGTCGTTGCTCCTGCCCGGGCAACAATTAAGTCGACCGCAGAAAGAACGTCTGGCATGTTGTGAATGAACGGTTGAACGATGACGTTTTCTGGTTGGCCTATACTCTTCATCTGTTCCTGTACACGCTCATAGTGGACCGTACCTGTGACATAAACAAACTGATAAGGTTTCGCCTTCACGTCGCTCAAGATTGACATAAACGCATCATTTATTGGACGAGCCCCTCGGCTCCCGCCAACAATCAGCACCGTTTTTTTATTCGGTTTAATGCCAAGAGACCTTAGCCCTTCCTCGCGGTTGCCGCTCATCACTTCAGAAGCACGGGGATTGCCTGTAAAGACAACCTTGTTTTTCGGAAAAAACGCTTCGGCCTCCTTGAAACAAATCGCAATCCGATCCACATAGCGGCTCAAAAATTTATTTGTTAAACCTGGTACACTATTCTGTTCATGAATCACCGTAGGTATCTTGAGCTTTGCCGCTGCGTAAACAACAGGACCACATACGTACCCGCCCGTACCAATGACAACGTCTGGCTTAAATTCATTTAACAACGCCTTGGCTCGCTTTGTTCCACGCAAAAAGCGAACGACGGTTTTCACGTTTTCCATGGAGAGCTTACGCTGGAATCCAGTGATATGAATCGTTTGAAAAGGAATTCCTTCCCTTGGGACGATCTCGCTTTCAAGTCCCCGCTCTGTTCCAATATATAAAACATCGAGACGTTCGTCCCTTTTTTTTATCTCATTGATAAACGCGAGGGCTGGATAAATATGTCCTCCTGTTCCCCCACCACTAACAACGATTTTCATGTTCAAAGACACCTTCTCTCTTTTTCCATTTTATCATGATTTAGGCTAGGTTTATACCTGTATCGCACAAAGGCTAGTGTAAAAATGTGAAATACTCAAAAATTATTTCAAAGCGTGATCCACTCATAAAAAAAAGGTCGAATGGGCAACCAGACGACCTCTAACTCGGTTTACGTTCGCGTATAACGCGAGACGTTAAGCAACACGCCGAGAGAGACGAGCATGAGTGTTAAACTTGATCCACCATAGCTCAAAAGTGGAAGGGTGATTCCTGTCACTGGCATGAGTCCTGTCACGACGCCAATGTTAATCATCACTTGGATGGCCACCATCGCGACGATCCCTGTGGCAAGAAAGCTCCCAAACAAATCTGGAGCCCCTAAGGCGATTCGTATGCCACGCCATAAGACGATCCCAAATAGAGCAATCACAAAACAGCCACCGAGAAAGCCTAACTCCTCCGATAATATCGCAAAAATAAAGTCGGTTTGTGGCTCGGGCAAGTAATAGTACTTTTGCCGACTTTCCCCTAGACCAAGACCGAGGAGTCCTCCTGGACCGATCGCATAAAGGGATTGAATAATTTGAAATCCGCTCCCAAGGGGGTCTGACCATGGATCAAGAAAAGAGGTGATGCGCTTAATCCGGTATGGAGCCGAAATGATCAATGCTGCAAAACCAGCCATTCCGACAATGCCGAGCATGACGAAATGTAAAATCCTCGCACCGGCAACAAAAATCATCACCACACACGTACCGACCATGACCGCGCCTGTTCCTAAATCAGGCTGGAGCATGATCATGCCAAAAGCAAGCATAACAAGGGATAACGAAGGGAGCAACCCTTTTTTAAACGATGTGATTAATTTTTGATTTTCAGCCAAAAACTTAGCCAAAAAAACAATCATCGCCATTTTCATAAATTCTGAAGGCTGGATGGAGAACGCTCCTACACCGAGCCAGCTTCGTGCTCCACCGCGAACGAGACCAACCCCTGGAATGAGAACAATAATGAGCAAAACGAAGCAAACAATCACCATCAGTTTTGCCCATACGCGCCACGTCCAATATTCAACCCTCATCATAAAGAGCATGGCGATAAAACCAACACTCGCAAAAAAAAGCTGTCGCTTCGCAAAGAAAAACCCATCGTCAAATCGGTAGGTAGCCCAAGCCTCACTCGCGCTGTAAACCATAATTAAGCCTATAATAAGTAAGGCTACCGTTGCGACAACGAGAAGGTAGTCTGGTGCTGCTTTTTGTCTTGGCAATCGGAACACCTCATTTACTGAGTTTCGTTCGTACGGGACAAAGCCCCTCTACCAAACTGTATGCGCCAGACAAACCGAACATGTCCTTTATTATCCTATTCTTGTAATCCCTCGATCGAAGTCACAAACGCCTCACCGCGCTCTTCAAACGTACGGTATTGATCCCAGCTCGCACATGCAGGCGATAAAAGGATGACATCCCCATTCGCAGATACGTCTAATGCCTTACGTACTGCATCTTCTACCCGCTCAGCCTCCACGATCGTCTCAACGCCAGCTTCCATAGCTGCTTGTGCTAATTTATGCTTTGTTTCTCCAAAAAGCACGACCGCTTTCACCTTTTGTAGTGCTGGAATTAAGTCATCAAATGAGTTTCCTCGATCCAACCCGCCTGCTAGCAATACAATAGGGTCAGTAAAGGATTGAATCGCCGCTGTAGTGGAGAGAATGTTTGTCGCTTTCGAATCGTTATACCATTTCCTCTCAAAAGCTGTCCCAACAAATTGCAGGCGGTGTTCCACACCAGAAAACGTGGACAATACATGATGAATTTGTTCCTTTGTCGCACCCATGAGCAAGGCAGCCGACATAGCAGCTAATACGTTGTCCACATTGTGGTCTCCTGGCAATACGACATCGCCTTTTTCCACAATCTTTTCCCCTCTAAACATATAGGTTTCCCCATCAACATAGGCTCCGCTTTTGACGACGGTGGACCGTGAAAAAGGAATAGGTGTTGCCTTTGTTTCAGCGGCAACCTTGGAGACTAGCGGATCATCTGCGTTGTAGACAAAGTAGTCTTCCTCTTTCATGTTTTCAACAATTTTCTTTTTGGCCGCCACATAGTTTTCTTTCGAGCCGTGATAATCGAGATGGGCGTCAAAAATATTTAAGAGGATCGCCACTTTAGGACGGAAATGGCTCGTCCCCATCAATTGGAAGCTGGACACTTCCATGACGATCACATCATCCGCCGTTGCTTCCCTAGCTACATCGGAAGCCACGACCCCAATGTTTCCTGCTACTTTCGGCTCTCGGGCACTTCCCTTCAGCATCTCCACAACTAAGGACGTCGTCGTCGTCTTCCCATTAGACCCTGTAATTGCGATGATCTCAGCTTCACTCACCTTAGATGCGAGCTCGACCTCGGTCACGACGGAGATCCCCCGTTTGATCGCTTCCTCAACAATCGGATTATCATAGCGAATCCCTGGGTTTTTTACGACTAATTCTTTTCCATCAAGAAGAGAGGTTGGGTGTTCTCCACATACGACGTGAATCCCTTCCTTTTGCAGCTTTTGCGCTTGAGGGTTATCCGCCAACGGTTTTTGGTCATTTACGGTGACAATCGCGCCTAAATCATGGAGGAGACGGGCCGCGGCCTCTCCGCTTTTTGCCAAACCTAATACTAAAATATGTTTTTGATGAAATTGTTCTGTATGTTTCATGTTATCCACACCTCTAAATAGATCGCGAGCATAGCAAATAGGAGACCGACCGTCCAAAACGTAACGACGACGCGCCATTCAGACCAACCTGAAAGCTCATAGTGATGGTGGAGCGGGCTCATTTTAAAAATCCGCTTTCCTCTCGTCTTAAAAGAAATGACTTGAATGATGACGGAAAGTGTTTCAATGACAAATACCCCGCCAATAATGATTAACAAGATTTCCTGCTTCGCCATAATCGCAATGGCCGCAATGGCACCCCCAAGTGCGAGGGAACCTGTATCTCCCATAAACACTTTAGCCGGGTGGGAGTTGAACACAAGAAAGCCGAGTACGGCGCCAACAACAGCGGCAGAGAAGATCGCCACTTCAAAATAGTTAGTGGCCCAAGCAATGATCGCAAATGCACCGAATGCGATCGCACCAGTCCCTGCTACTAATCCATCAAGGCCATCTGTTAAATTGACCGCATTGGATGCACCAACAAGCATGACGATCACGAGAGGTAAATAAAACCACCCGAAATCAATCGAAAGGGACGTCGCTGGAATCGTCACCTCTGTAGAGAGACCCATGTTTCTTAGGCCTAAATAAAACAGGACAGCGACAACCAGTTGTCCGATCAATTTTTGCTTAGATGTAAGCCCTAAGTTTCTTTTCATGACCACTTTAATAAAGTCATCAATAAATCCGAGAACACCGAAGCCGATTGTCACTAATAGTAAAAGCAAGACGTCCATTGATAAAGATAGAAATTGAAACGAGACGAACAAGGATGACACGAGGATGGATAGAAGGATCATTAAACCCCCCATCGTCGGCGTCCCGCTCTTTTTTTGATGTGATTTTGGTCCTTCTTCACGAATGCTTTGCCCAAACTTAAGCCTGCGTAAAAACGGGATAAAGATAGGTGACAAAATGACCGTAATCACAAAGGACAGAATAAGGGTTAAAAGTAAGACACGTTCTAGCATCATTTGGTTATCCCTCCTCCCGTTTCAATTTATCTACAATCGATTCCAATTCCAATCCCCGAGAGGCTTTGAATAAAACGACTGTTTTTCCATCTAATAAACCTTCAATATAGTCCGTCGCTTCCTCTTTCTCAACAAACGAAACGAAAGGAATATTGCTCCCTCTTCGCTTCATCTCATCCGCTATCCACTGACCTTTTTCCCCAACAAGGACCGCGGTCGTTATCGGCTCTGTTATTTCATCGGCAACCGAGCGATGCAATGCTTCTTCATCTATTCCTAGCTCGTAAATATCTCCTAAAACAGCAACCTTCTTTTCATAGTTCGGATATGCCTTTAACGTCTTGATCGCTGCTTTCATTGAAGTCGGACTAGCATTATAGGCGTCATTTAAAAGAAGGGCTCCCTTTTGACCTTCGACCTTTTCAAGCCGCATCTTTGAAATTGCTACACTCTCTAATGATCTAGCGACTTGCTCCGGTGAAAGTCCGAGGTGTAGTGCTACGCTGACAGCGTATGCTGCATTCTTAACATTATGCTCACCAATCAGTTTGATGTCATAAGAATGATCATCAATGGTGAACGAATAGCCATCTTCACGAGCTTCTAGATCGTGAATCACGATTTTATTTTCCGAAGAGAATCCAACCGTTTGCACGCCTTCTTTCACATAAGGAGAAAGCAACGGTTCATCACCGTCGAGAAATAGGACACCTGTTGGCTTTAAGCCGAGGGCAATTTCCATTTTTGCTTTTGCAATGTTCTCGCGGCTCCCTAGCTGTTCAAGGTGAGATTCTCCTATGTTCGTTACGACAGCAATATCCGGGGTTGCTAGTTTACTTAACAGTTCAATTTCCCCTAACCCGCTCATCCCCATTTCTAAAATGAGTGTTTGACAATTAGCTGGCATGGAAAGCACCGTTAACGGCAGCCCGATATGATTATTGTAATTCCCTTGCGTTTTATAAATAGAGCCTAACGGAGCAAGAGTCGCATAGAGTAAGTCTTTCACTGTCGTTTTCCCATTGCTTCCCGTTACGGCTACAACTGTTGGTTCTGTTTGCCGCAAATAAGCTTTCGCCATCGCTTGTAGCGCAAATAGGGTATCATTTACGAACAAAAGGCGATCCTCATTTTTTAATGACTCAGGTACCGGAACAGAAGTAGCCCAAAGTGAAGCTTGTGCTCCCTTAGATAGCGCTTGTTCCACATAATCATGACCATCAAATCTCTCACCGATAAGCGGAACAAAAAGGTTCCCTTCTTGAATCGTGCGTGTGTCGGTCGATACCCCGGTAAACGAGAGTGGAGCAGATGGGTTGTTTTTCGTAATGATCCCTTTTAAAAGCTGTGTTGATATACTCATGTCCATCGCTCCTTAATCGCTTGTTGAGCTACGATCCGATCGTCGAAATCAATCGTTCGATCACGGAACTGCTGATACGATTCATGTCCTTTTCCTGCAATCACGATAATATCGTCTTCTTTCGCCAATTCAATCGCTTTAAAGATCGCTTCTTTTCGGTCTTCAATCATAAGATAGGAATCACCTTTGGCCCCCTGCTCCATATCACGCAAAATATCCATCGGCTCTTCACTGCGAGGATTATCTGATGTGAAAATCGCTTGATCCGCAAAGGTTGTGGCAATTTCCGCCATGACCGGACGCTTGGTCTTATCTCTGTCGCCACCGCAGCCTACAACGACCCGCACGTCTCCTTTCGCCAATTCGCCAACCGTCTTCAGTACATTTTCGAGACTATCAGGCGTATGAGCATAGTCGACAATGACCGTAAAAGGTTGATCATGCTTCACCGTTTCGAATCGTCCCGCTACTCCTTTGACTTCCTCTAAACTCTTCTTTATCTCCTGTAATGGAACACCGCTCACATAAGCGGCGGCAGCGGCTGCTAAAACATTGTATACACTAAATTTTCCGATTAGATGAATCGATATCTCCATGCGCTCGTCGAAAGCAGCAAGCTCAAATGTCGTTCCAGTGGAGGTAATTCGAACATTTTCCGCCTGGAAATCGGCTTCGTTCTCAATACCATAAGTAACGACTTGAGCGATCGTCATCTCAGCGAAATCAGCAGAGGCTGGATCGTCCGCGTTTAAGACAGCTACTTTTCCTCGGTACGTATTGCCGAGTTGGGCAAAGAGTAACCCCTTGGCAAATTTATACCGCTCCATCGTTCCATGGTAGTCTAAGTGATCAGGGGTTAAATTGGAGAAGACGGCCACATCAAAATCACAGCCACGCACTCGTCCCGATTGAAGGGCATGGGAGGAAACTTCCATCATCGCCGTCGTCACTCCAGACTTTTTCATGTCAGCAAATGTTCGTTGCAACACGAGGGACTCTGGTGTTGTGTTTTTCGTCTCCCTGAGCTCATGACCGATTTTCGTGTACATCGTTCCTATGAGCCCTGTCATCTTCCCTTGATCCTGCATTATTTTTTCAATCAAATGGGTAATCGTAGTTTTACCATTCGTTCCTGTAACACCGATGAGCTGCAGATCATTTGTCGGTTCACCGTAAAACTTTGTCGCCACTTGAGCCATCGCTCGACGTGAATCTCTGACGACAACAACAGGAACGGAAAGTTCAAGCGGTCTCTCACTAACGACCGCAACTGCTCCGTTGCTTACTGCTTGCTGGGCGTAATCATGACCATCAACCGTATACCCTTTGATGCAGAAAAACAGCCCACCTTCTACAACTTCACGTGAATCCATATGTATTGAATGAATGTCTGGATTTCCCTCATGTATCATTTTATATCCATACAAGGAATCCAGTAAGGAAACTAATTTTACCATACATCATTACCTCACAATATTGGCTTTTATTTAAACTTAAAAATGAGCGCCACATCAATCTTACGTATCCACCCATCTATTGTAAAGACCTAATTTTATGTAAACTGAAATGTCGTCAAGGAAAATTGTCGCTCAGCATCAAATTCATCCGCAGGAGCCAGCCCTTTTTATTTGGCTGAAGTAAATAAACGCATGTACGTTCTCGTGAAAAAATAGAAGGAGAAGAGAAAGCGGCTATCCGTCATTCTCTCCTTTTCCCTTCTTTGTTAAAACGTATCTCTTTTATTTTAATCTGTAGGCTCTGTGTCGTCATCCATGTAAAGCCGTATCGTCGATCCAACCGCCACTTTCGTCCCTGGCTCTGGTGCTTGAGCGACGACAACATCCCCTTTACCATCTGCATCAATTTTAAGTTCATAATACGATTCATGAAGGTCTCTCTTCGTTCGGCCGACCAAATCAGGAACTTCGACTAAAGGTTCGTCGTTCCATTTCGGCTCTTTTTCAATCTGATTTTCTCGCTTTTCAATACCAAGTGCTTGCAAACTATCGCCAATAATCTTTCCAACAATTGGCGCAGCGACAACACCACCGAACTGGACCGTATCTTTCGGGTTATCGATTGCAACGTATACAACAATTTGCGGGTCATCTGCTGGAGCGAACCCGATAAACGAGACAATATGATTGTTCTCTAAGTATCGTCCATCTTTCGCTTTCTGTGCCGTACCGGTTTTCCCTCCCACTCGATATCCGTCCACAAACGCACCTTGTCCCGTTCCACGTGCAACAACACTTTCTAATGCATAGCGAACTTCTTTTGACGTCTCTTCTGAGATAATTTGTCGCCTCATTTTCGGGGCACTTGACTCGACGACTTCTCCTGTATATGGATCAACCCAGTCCTTTGCTACGTAAGGTTCGTACAAATAACCGCCGTTCACTGCCGCAGAGACAGCTGCTACTTGCTGTATGGGCGTAACCGACACCCCTTGACCGAAGGCTGTCGTTGCTTGCTCGAGGGGGCCAATCCGATCCCGGTTAAAAATAATTCCTTTCGCTTCACCTTGTAGGTCAATGCCCGTTTTCTGACCAAAGCCAAACGCTTCAATGTAATCAAACAGCCGATCCTTTCCAAGACGTTCCCCTAGAACGACAAAGCCTGGGTTGCATGAATTCTCTACGACTTCTAAAAAGGTTTGGCTCCCGTGGCCTCCTTTTTTCCAGCATCGGAGACGGTGTCCTGCCACCTCAATAAACCCTGGATCATGGAACCTATCGTTCGTAAGGTCGACCTCGTTTTCTTCGAGCGCAGCCGCAAGTGTAATAATTTTAAAAGTAGAGCCTGGCTCATATTGCATCCAAATCGGCTTGTTTTGGTTGTATACTTCAGGGGGAACCTCTCGGAAGTTTTCAGGGTTATAATGTGGCCGACTGCTCATCCCTAAAATTTCTCCAGTATTGGGGTTCATCGCAATTGCGATCGCGCCATCAGGGGAATAGGTAGCTTCAGCAATATCCAGCTCTCGTTCAATAATCGTTTGAACCCTGCTGTCAATCGTCAATCGTAAATTTAAGCCGTTGATAGGAGCAGTATATTCGTCAGCCAAATTAGGTAACCGTTGGCCTTTGGCGTCGGAAAAAAAGGAAACATGTCCTTTCTCTCCCTTTAGCTGCTCATCATAATAAAGCTCCAATCCCGTGAGTCCTTGGTTATCAATACCAGCAAACCCAAGAACGTGGGACAAATAGCTTCCAAACGGGTAATGACGCTTGCTGTCTTCGGCAATGTAAACACCAGGAAGCCTGAGCTTCCGTACCTCATTGGCCTTGTCTTTTGAGATTTTACGTCCTTCTGGATTCAACCGAACGATTGACTCTCTTTTTGTAATTAATTCATACGCTTTTTGCCTGTCCATTTGCAAAACATTGGCTAACTTCTCAGCCGTCTCCGTTGGATCTTTCACTTGACGAGGAACGACGAGAATGGATGGTGCACTAACATTTGTCGCCAAGACAACGTCGTTTCGATCGGTGATCTCTCCTCGTTTCGCTTCAAATGGCACATCCCTACTCCATGAGTCTTGTGCTTGACCTGTTAACCAATCACCCAAGGCAAATTGAACGTACCCGAGTCGTAGCATAATAATAAGAAAGGCTGCTAATCCAACCAAAAGAACGAAGATGAGACGTCTTCGGACAGTGACATTTGACACTCGCACAGCAAGTACCTCCCCGGTTCAATTCTGCGAAAGCCCGCTTTCCTTTCCTACCATCCTAGGAACATTTTGATAGCGGAATTGAAGAGGGCCGATCAATCAACCATCGACCCCCTCCAAGAAGTAGGCTTGTTTCAACTTATTCGAATAGGGAGTTGTTTATGCGAATCGTTATACGCTTTTCTTACTCTTCGTCTTCTTCTTTCTCGCCAGTCTTTGTTTCTTGACGGGTTGGCGAAGCTAGCTCAACGACCATATAGTCTCCAGGTGTAATTGTATCTCCTTCTTCAATGCTTTGACCGACGACAAATCCTTGACCAAAAAGGTTCACATTCACATCAAGGACATTCGCAACTTTCAACACATCACGTAGCGACCATCCGATCATGGACGGAAGAGTGTACGATTCACTTTCTGTTCGAAGAATGACTCGCTCCCCTTCTAGCAGTGTATGTCCTGAATACGGTTGCTGTCCTTCCACTGTGTCTCCTTCACCTAAAACGTATACTTTCATTCCTGCTTGTTCAAGCTCTTCCCGTGCCGATCGTGCTGATTCACCTATAAAGTCGGCTAGCTCATAACCTTCTTCTTCCTCATCCTTTAGCTCCTCTACTGAAGGAGAAATGTTCAAGTATTGGAGGCTGTGGTTCATAATCGTATTAAAGATTTTCGCCACTGGCTCCGATCCTACTTGGTTCGTGTTTAGCGACGGACGATCAACGGCCACATAGACGATCACACTCGGATCATCTTTTGGCGCCACCCCAATAAAAGAAAAGATATTCTGTCCATGACCATTTAAATAACCAGGACCGTCTGGATTTCTTACTTGGGCTGTTCCTGTCTTTCCAGCCACATCGAATCCTTCTAAATAAAATGGACGACCCGTTCCTGATGACGAGGTAACGACCGTTTCCAAAATGTCTCGTACTTCCTTTGCCGTTTCTTTAGAAATGGGCTCTCCTACCACTTCCGGTTCCTTCTCTGCAATGACCTTTCCTGTTTCAGAGTCTACAATTCGATCAACGACATAAGGCTTCATCATCTTCCCATCGTTTGCAATCGCCGTCATGGCCTGAATTTGTTGAATCGGCGTCACAGCTGTCCCTTGTCCAAATGCTGTGGATGCCGCATCCCGTAGCGACCCTTTCGCATAGACGCTCGCTGCTTCATTCGGTAGATCAATACCTGTTGGTTCACCGAAACCAAATTCATCTAAGTATTCGTAAAGTTTTTCAGGACCCAGCTTCTCCAAGGCAATTTTTGAAAACCCAACATTTGATGAGCGCTGCATCGCTTCTAGGTATGAAATCGTCCCCCACCCGCGCCCTTGGTTATGGTCGCGAATCGGCGGGTTCGTATCATTTCTAATCGTATACGTACCAGATTGATACTGTTCATTAACGTTTAGTACCCCTTCCTCTAAAGCTGCCGCTAGGGTAAACACCTTCATCGTAGAACCAGGTTCATATCGATCTGATACAGCGTAGTTCATGTAGTTTGTAATTTGCTCATATTCATTCGGATTAAAGGTTGGCCGATTGCTCATCGCTAAAATTTGACCTGTTTTCGGGTCAGCGACGATCGCAATGATTCGCTCAGGTTTATATTCTTCCTCCACCTGTGTCATGACTTGATCTAATGCCGTCTGAATATTGGAATCTAAAGTCAAGTAGACATCATTTCCTGTTTTTGCCGGTTCAATTTGCTCACTCGGGCGCGGGAGAGGAATTCCTTGGCCGTCCTTCTTAAACCGAATCTCTCCATCCTCTCCACGAAGATATTCATCCAGGCTTCGCTCAAGACCCATACGTGATTCCCCCATGTCTCGGTCTGTGTAACCGATGAGGTGGGAAGCATATGTATGCTTCGGATAATATCGTCTCGGTTCTTCTGTGAAATAAATGCCTGGCAGATCTAAATCGGCAATCTTATCTCGCTGCTCTTGTGTTAAGTTCCTTGCCCCAGCACCTAGCTCGACTTGGTAGACATCCCGTGTAAGCAATTCTAATAAGCGCTCTTCTGACATATTGATATGTTCTGCCAACAATTGAGCGGTCCGCTCCGGATCTTCTACTGCCGGTTGGTGAGAATTATCAAGAACGGCATATACAGAATAAGACGTGACTTCTTCTGCCAGAGCATCGCCATTTCGATCCCTAATCGTGCCTCTTTTCCCATGAAGAACCTCAGAACTTGTCCACCTTGCCTCTGCAATTGCTTGAAGAGAGTAGCCTTTTACTTCTTTTTCGATTTGTAAATATAAGAACCTTGCAATTAAAACAGAGAATACGACGATAAACAAGACTAGCATGAGCACTGCACGTTTATTCGTCGCTGCTCGTTTAATGTCCATACTACATGCACCTCCGCCAGACACGTTCGTTACTACGCGAAAAAACTAGTTCCTCGGGAGAACTAGTTTTGAACGACCTTCACATTCTCATCCTCTAATTTCATTCCAAGGCTTTTCGCAATTTTCAGGATACGTTCCGGACTGCTCAGTTCAACAACTTGCAATGAAAGACCATCATTAATTTGCTCTTGAGCTGCAACCGTCTGTTCAAGTTCATGAATCTCTCGATTGACAGAGTACATGGTGGCATAATTATGTACCGAAAAACCGATGAACAGTAAAAACGCGACCGTTAGCATTCCTAGTAACATTTTTTCCCCTTTTGTAATTTTCCCTCTTTGCCTTCTCGGCCTTGGCGCAGGTTGTTGCGGAGCTTGTCCCGGTTGTCGGCGGACATGTTCAATCGATCTTGCTACGTTTTGCATAGTTCAACCTCCCCTTTTTTCTTTATGTTGTTTAGTAGGTGTCCTGTCTATTGTTTCTCAGCGATTCGTAACTTCGCTGATCGTGCTCGATTGTTCAGTTCAATTTCTTCGGCAGTCGGAACGATCGGCTTTTTCGTAATAAGCTTCAATGTTGCTTTGTACTCCTCAGGAATGACAGGCAAACCAGGAGGAACATCCGGTCCCTTACTAGCCTCGCGAAACATTTCTTTGCAAATACGATCCTCTAATGAATGAAATGTAATGACACAAATCCTGCCCTTTGGAGCCGTCAGGTCAATGGCTGCTTCCAACGCCTCTTCAAATGCTCCAAGTTCATCATTTACTGCAATTCGAATCGCCTGGAAAGTTCGTTTAGCCGGATGCCCCCCCGTCCGTCTAGCAGGCGCAGGAATGGCCTCCTTAATAATGTCAACTAATTCACCTGTCGTTCGAATCGGCTTTTTTTCCCTAGATTGCTCTATTTTCCGAGCAATCTGTTTGGCAAACCGCTCCTCACCATAACGGGAAATGATCTTCATTAACTCAATGAAATCCCATTGATTCACAACCTCATAAGCAGATAATGACTGTGAGCGATTCATTCTCATATCCAGTGGAGCATCTCGATGATAACTAAATCCTCTTTCATCCTCATCAAGTTGAGGGGAGGAAACACCGAGATCGAAAAGAACCCCGTCGACGTGGTGAACACCAAGTTCCTCTAATTTTTCTCTCATATAACGAAAATTACTTTCGATTAACGTGAATGAACCACGATAAGGGCTAAGCGTTTCTTTTGCATGCGAAAGAGCATATTGGTCTTGATCGAACGCATATAAATGGCCGCCTCCCGTTAATTGTTTAACAATTTCCTGAGAGTGCCCTGCCCCACCTAGTGTGCAGTCCACATAGATGCCATCAGGCTTAATATTTAACCCTATAACAGATTCGTTTTTTAATACGGTAACATGTTCGAACATGATTCGAGCTCCTTTTACGTCCCGACCGTTTACAAATCAAAATCAACGATGTTTTCAGCAATCTCACTAAATGATTCTTCGGACTCTGCAAAGTACTCTTCCCAAAGCTCTTTGCTCCAAATCTCCACTCGGTTAGAAACACCGATGACGACACATTCTTTTTTCAACTGGGCAAATTCACGCAATGGGGAGGCAATATTTACTCTTCCCTGTTTGTCTAGTTCACATTCCGTAGCCCCCGAGAAAAAGAAACGGGTAAAAGCACGGGCGTCTTTTTTCGTAAATGGGAGGTTTTTAAGTGATTCTTCGAGCTTTTTCCATTCCACTTGAGGGTACACAAACAAGCAACGGTCCAGCCCACGGGTTACAACGAATGTCTCGCCTAATTCATCACGAAACTTCGCAGGGATAATCATCCGTCCTTTTTCATCCACATTGTGGCGATATTCCCCCATGAACATGAGACTCCAGCTCCCCCCACTTTCTACCTTTAATCTACCACATCCCCCCACTTTTCACCACTATTATTTTTGATTCTTTTCCTAACAAAAAAATCCTGCACAAATGGCAGGATTTTTTCTTCCCTTTCTTTCGACAGGGATCTTAGACGAATATTTACAGTTTTACGAGGTAATGGACGCCCATTTTGTTGATATTCATGGAAATGAGCCTAGGGATGAAGTCATCACCTACGATATTTAACAATTGGATCACATGATCATGACGTTCTTGTAATAAACCATTAGGTTTGAGCCACCTTTCTGCTTCATCAAACTTAGATAGCTCATGTTCAAATCGTTCCCGAACGTGCCGCTTCATTCGGCGCTCCATAAACCGAAGTTGACTCTCAATAATAGACCAGTTTTTATTCGCTAATTTACCAGGTGTTTCTCCGATCTGTTCCGCTAGGTCTTTTATAGGTTTATGACTATGGCGGATTTGAGTAATCGCTTCCTCCACCACTTGATCAATCGGCCACGGGGTTTGTTCTTCTAGCCATCCTTCTTTCTCCTTTTCTAATCCGTGTGCGATCGCTTTTTCATATGAATACTGTTTTTCAGCAAACCATTTTTGTACAGCAGACGGCACGCATGTTGCCGAAATGCGGGGGACAACTGGAGACATCTTCATCCCACATTCATGAAACACTCGTTTCAACGTTGCCCAATACGAAATTTCTCCAGGGCCTGCCACAAAGGCAAGGACAGGGAACAACGCATCTTGCATGACCGGCCTTGTGACAACATTGTTGCTAAAGCGCTCGGGGTGAAGGGTTAGGTGCTCAAGCAACTCTTCTCTAGAGAACGTTTGATTTTTTCCATTGAGTTCATAATTTTCTCCAGTATAATCGATACGGTAGCGAATCCCTTCCTCGACATAAAACAAATGAGCATTTGTTTCTTCGGTTATGATCGGTCTTCCATAACCAGCTTGTTCAAGCTTTTTCACTTGATGAGCAAAGGATCCTTGGACGTTTTTCGTTTTTTGGATCAGCATGTGAAAACAGGATTTCTCCAAGGTCCGAAAAGACGGGTCCCCTGAGTCAAAAACGACAAGCCCTTCGTCTCTAAACAAATAGAGAAGGAGCTCGGCAAAAAAATCCGTGTATGTATTCGATCTGCCAGCTAACGTTTTGACACGCTCATACAACGGGAGCGTATGCTCTGTTTCTGGTAAGGAGCGAAATACAGTTGCTAACCATTTGGCGAGTGTCTCTTTGTTTAAGCCTGCTTCACTTGCGATCCGCTTCCGTTTTTCCTCAATTCTGTGTAACCGCCATCTCCCGTTTTTTTCAATGGGAACAGCGTTGATTTCATCAAGATCATGATCCTCTCCAGCGATCCAAAACACCGGAACCACTGGGACGCCTAATGCTCGCTCTTGTTCCCTTGCAAGCAAAACAATGGTCACAGCTTTATAAATCGTATAAAGGGGGCCTGTTAACAGGCCGGCCTGTTGGCCACCGATGACGACAACGGAGCGGGGATCTTTCAACTTTTCTACTTGCTGAGCAGCTTTATCATGAAAAACAAATCGTTTTTGATACGACAGAAGTGCTTTAGATAATGCATCGCGGTCGTAGGGTTGCCCCTGTAAGTCACTAAGGCGTTGCTGAAAAACAGTCGGTTGATGAATGTTATAATCAAAAAAGGATAACATGTCGTTCTGATTATTCAAATAATCTTTAGCAGCTTTAGATGAAGGGAGAAGCTTTAATTCCTCAACAATCATAATTTACAGACGTCCTTTCTCGCCAGGATACGCCTTGAATTATAGCAAAATTCATTCTTCACACAAACTATTACGCTTAGTAGAATTTCATAATGTTCACCACAAGGCCGACTCCACTTAAAAGAAAGTAAAGAATAAAGAAGAACAGAAAGTTCAATCGCCAAATTCCTCTCGCTAACTTTCTAATGTATATATCCTCTGCGACCTTATAATGCATGTATGTAAAAAACATTGCGATCAGAAAGAACACGGCAAGAATGATCCAAATAGACATATTTGTCCACATCGACTTTAGAATAAAATAGACACCTAACATAAACAGTAGTGTAGAGAAATCAGATGCCAGCCGAACAGATCGACGCTTGTTCTTCGTCCATTTTACAACAACAATATAAACCAAATACCATCCGATGAAGGGCACTGTAATCACAGTAGCCACGAGCCAAACGAGCGCATTTGTCAACCCATCCTCACCTTCCTTCCCTCTTCATCCATTCCCATCACCGCATGATAGACAAACGATGTGTTAGGGATTTCAATTCCTTTCTTAGCTGCTTCCTTTATAAGATATCCTGTAATACTCTCAATTTCAGTTCTTCTATGATGAGTCAAATCCATGTACATGGAGGACAGGTTATTTGCTGTTTTATCACAAATGGCCCGCGTATAAGCAAGGTGTTCGTCTACTTCCCTTTCCCTCCCTAATGTTACACACGCTTCCTTCACAAGCTCTTTCAACAATAACGAAAATAGCTGATTTTCAATAAGCGCCCCATTTTTGACTCGAAATAACCCAGTTAAAGGATTTATTGCTGCATTGGCAATCAGTTTTCTTTCCATTTTATCTCGCCAATTTGTTACTTTCTGAGCCTTAAGTCCCACGTTATGCAAACAAGCCCACATCGGGTCGAAATTCTTGCTATCTCCTACCATATCACCGATCCATATCGTTCCGTCTCCCGTATGCTGTACCCTCACATCGCTCTCTCGTTTCGCACCAATTTCGACAATTCCGCAGCAAATAGCTCGAGCAGGTATTTGGCGCAAGATTTCTAAATGGGTCATACCGTTTTGAAAAAAAACAAGACCGTCCCACTTCTTCCTCTGGAGTTGTGGTAACAGTGCTTTAACTGCAAAGCTTTTTACCGTGATAAACCCTACCTCTGCCTCTTCTGCAGAGAAAGAAGACAAAGGAGTTGCTGTCACGGAAATAGGCTGATGTTCTCCTGATTTTGCAACGAATGTTAACCCTTCTTTATTTAAATGATCAGCTTGTTCCGGGCGATTCGTTACGAGGAGAGCTGGCCAATTTGCAAGCTTTAGATAGGCATATAGCAAGAGACCTATCGAACCAGAACCAATGACCGCTACTCTCGGCTTCTCCATATGTATCATCCTTTTTTCCTATTTGGTCAAGATTTTACCATACGAACAAGAATTGGACTAGTTGATTTAGTTGTGAGAATAGTAAAACTTTTTTTATTGCAACGAAAATTGTTAATTGAACTGAGCTTTTATAGTAAAATAGAATTGTAATCCTTTACAGATGTTTAACATCCATCTTTTTGAACGTACACATGGAGAGAAGTTATGTCAAAGGAGGAATAAGTCATGCAACAAATTGAAGTTAAGCGCTTACTTGTCAATTACAAAACACTTGAAGAGTTCCGAAACTTTCGTGAGTTCGGCGCTGCTGAACTTTCGATGAAGGATGATCTCGAAGCGAATATTATTGAAAACGATAGCGAATCTCCGTTTTATGGGATTTACTTTGGTGGTAAGCTCGTTGCACGCATGAGCCTTTATCGAATCGACGGCAAGTATGACCGTTATTTTGAACCACCTCAAGATTATTTAGAGCTATGGAAGCTAGAAGTGCTTGAGCCATACCGGGGGAAAGGATTTGGCCGCGCCCTTGTTGATTTCGCGAAAAGCTTCAATTTACCTGTGAAAACAAATGCCAGACAACGCTCAAACGAATTTTGGACGAAAATGGGCTTTGAGCCTGTCACATACCAAACGGATCGAGACCGTGGAGAAAGTCCATACGTTTGGTATCCAGAAGGAGTAAAAGAACAACTCTCTGAAGACGAAGGATCTGCGGAAACCCTTGAAAATTAAAAGAAAAGCGAACGGGAGCAACGCCCGCTCGCTTTTTATTTTTCCATTGCCTGTTCGTTCTCTTGACCGACAAGGGAAAGCTTCCGGGCTCGATCCATAATGGAAATTAACGTCTGGTAGTCTTCAGCGATCGTCATTTTCTCTTGACGCATCTTCTTTATTTCCTTTTCAAGCCTTGCGTTCTCTTTTCGTAACGTTTCATTTTCATCGAGAAGCTGTTGCTTTTCTTTCTGAAGTCGTTGATCTTGCCCAAGTAGAGTTTGCTGGTTTTTCAAAAAGGCGATCACTTTCTCCATCGTGATGGAACCGCCGTTCTCGTCTACTTGAGAGGAAACTTGTTGCTCCTCTACTACTTCCACTTGATTCTGCTGTCGTTTTTGAGGTTTCGCTTCAACCTCCATCGCCACCTCTACTGTTTCGACAGGCTCTGATACTTCCTTCTTCACTTGCTTCGAATGCTTTCGCTGCTTTTTCGCAAGAGCGATAGCAGCCTCATACTTTTTTCGAATGGCTGAATTCCAACGAAAGCCGCATGCTGCAGCTGTTCGGGACAACCGCTCCCCCACTTCCTCAAAAGCGGCTAACTGCGTACTACCTTCTCGAATATGCCGGAGTACAACTTCCGCTAGTATAAGGTCTTCATCATTTGTCCATGCATCTTGACGATTAGCTGACAATGGCAATCCCTCCTCTTATTTTTCAGCTTCTTCTAATACTTATGCCCTTACTAGAAAAGATAGACTTTCTTCTAGTAGAAGATTATGTCCTTAAAAACCATAAGCTATTCATGATCAGATAAAGATTAGAAGAGGAGGGATGAAAAAGACTAGTAATCCATTATCAAGAAATCGTTACATCCTCAAAAAAGCATCGACTGCTTCATGGTGGGCATCGCGCTCCCACAACTGTGCGCACTTTGCTACTTCCCGCTCGATTCGCCATATCAGCTCTTTCCTAGAGATTCTGTCAAGGTGACGCTCCTTATAAGCTATAAGCACCTCCTGGTCGAGTACTGTGTATAGACCAAGCCATTCTTTCACTCCTTCACGAAAAGGGATCTTTTGGATAACCTTTTGGATAAATCCAAGATTTTCTCCTACGTCAGACGAGTACACCTTCCCAGTCATTGTCATTTCAAGACTTACATGAGGCTGAACCCGCGTCATTAAAAATGAGGTGCCCCCCCATCCGGTCGTAATCCCTAACGTTCCTTGAATAAATCCAAATTTGCTGTGAGGTGCAGCCAAGCGAATGTCACAGGCCGCTGCAATTTCACATCCCCCACCGACTGCAGCCCCGTTCAATGCTGCCACTGTTAACTTTGGACAATAATAAACATCTAGAAGGATCTTCGCCATTTTTGCTAGCATCGCCTTTGCTTCCGATTCCGTTTTCAATTTGTGAAAAGAGGAAAGATCCCCACCCGCACAAAATGCTTTTTCCCCTGCACCTGTCACAATGATCACCTTACTTTGATCACCTTTTGCTTGTGCCAAAGCCTCGGCAAACTGATCCATCGTCTCTTCATCTATCGCATTTCGCTTTTCTGGTCGATTAAATTGAATCCATGTCACATCATGATCTTGTATGTATAACACTTTGCTCATCTTATTCCCTCCTTATGACAAGTTCAACACTCAAGCCGACTTCCCTTTATAAAATTACTGAATAAGCAAAAAACCCGCCTTTCTTCAGGCGAGTTTTTTACCAGAATTTCTTCCATTATTTACTTAAAACATCTTGGCCTTTATAAGAGCCACACTCTTTACATACGCGGTGAGCAAGTTTCATTTCACCACATTCTGGGCATTTAACCATACCAGGTACAGCTAACTTGTAGTGAGTACGACGCTTTCTTTTACGTGTTTTTGACGTTCTTCTGAAAGGTACTGCCATCATTCCCACCTCCTTACCGGACTTAAAAACAACATGTATGAAATGAAAGGGGATGAGGTAGCCTCATTCCTTCTTCATCCCTACTGCTTATCAAAAAACTTTGCCAAATCTGCGAGCCGCGGGTCCACTTTTTTCTCCTGTGCCTCTGGCTCTGTGATCAGCTCCCACCCTTTTCCTTGAGGAGGGGCCTCACCTTGCTCGCCATCTTCAGCAAAAACTTGCATCGGCATCTCAAGGAGAATATGTTCCTCGACAAACGGTAGTAGGTCTACCGTTTCTCCCTCAATTAAATGAATGTCTTCATCGCTTGCTGCGACATAATCAGATTCAGTAAATTGCTCTTCCACTGTTAAATCAAATGGGAACTCCACATCTGCAAGGGTTCGAGAGCATGGCAAGATCAACGTTCCTGTAATATGTAACGGGAAACGAACGACGTTACCTGTAAAGATTGCTTCACCACGAACCTGAACAGGGGAGACTGAACGAATTTCTTCGTTTACTTCCTTTAGACGATCAAGGTTTACCGTCTCATCAAAAGAAAATTGACGATGCTTCGCCGCGCGAAGCTGTTGCATGTTCCATTTCAACATGTGATCACCTCAAGGCAACAAGAGTAATTATAGTCTTACCTATTTTGTTTGTCAACCTTTTTTCTTTACACTGACTTGTCTATAATGAAAAAGACATCATTGGACAAACGTGATAATTGAAAGTCATTGTAGCACTTTCCTCCCACTGTCGTAAAGGGGGATGCAACAAAATAAAATTGTCAAAAAGGAGGCGCCTATGAAAGCCGTCGGTGTCGTTGTCGAATACAACCCATTTCATAACGGTCATTTGCATCATTTGACGGAAGCCCGCAAACAGGCAAAGGCCGATGTTGTCATTGCGGTTATGAGCGGATATTTTTTACAGCGCGGAGAACCTGCTATTTTGCCGAAATGGGAACGCACCTCCCTTGCGCTACAAGGTGGTGCTGATCTTGTCGTGGAGCTCCCATATGCCTTTTCCACACAAAAGGCCGAATGGTTTGCCACAGGTGCTGTTTCCATTTTAGCAGCGCTTGAGGCAGACGCTCTTTGCTTCGGCAGTGAAGAAGGAACGATCGAACCGTTTCACCGACTCTACCACTTTATGGCCAAGCATCGTGCGGCATGGGATCGAATGATCAAAGAAGAGCTAGATAAAGGAATGAGCTATCCAACTGCCACAAGCCTAGCGTTCAAGCGACTTGAAGGATCTGCTGAACATTTGGATTTAAGCCGACCAAACAACATTCTTGGCTTCCATTATGTGAAAGCGATCTACGACTTACATACTTCCATTAAAGCCATGACCATCCCAAGAATCAAAGCAGGCTACCATGACGATTCACTTAACGAAAGCTCCATCGCTAGTGCAACGAGCATTCGAAAATCGCTTAAAACAAAAGAGGGATGGCAGATGGTTGATCGAGTGGTCCCTTCGTATACGACAGAGATGCTGAAATCGTTTGAAAAAGAAACAACCTTCCTCCCATCCTGGGAGCGACTATTTCCTTTGTTAAAGTATCGGTTGCTCACCGCCACACCTGAACAGCTACATGCTATTTATGAAGGAGAAGAAGGCCTTGAATACCGAGCGCTTAAAACGATTGTCTCGGCTACTTCTTTTCACGACTGGATGACAAAGATGAAAACAAAACGTTACACGTGGACAAGAATCCAGCGGTATGCTACCCACCTTTTTACAAATACAACAAAAGAAGAGATTCACTCGGTTTTACCTCGAGGGACAGAGTCTCTCCCGTACATTCGTTTGCTCGGCATGACGTCTCGTGGGCAAATGTATTTAAACGGGAAAAAAAAGCAGCTGACGACCCCCGTCATTACACGACCTGCAAAAGTTGACGACAGGATGATGAACCTAGATTTGCGCGCGGCATTTAGTTATTATGCCTCGTTTCCACCAAGCTTACAACAAAAACGTCTAAAAGAGGAGTTCCATCGCACGCCGATTCGAATCGATCACAAGCCTGAACCAAAAAAAGAAGCGTAGTCGATCCCTTCAGAAATCTCATCATCTCAACTCGATTGTCAAAGGAAAGAAACCATCCCGAATCCTAACATACGGTGGGATGGTTTTGACTGTTTCCTACGAATTAAACGCGCGGTTCTAAGCTTTGCAAAAACTGAAGCGCTTCCTCAAACGTGTCAATCGGAATGATTTTCATCTCGGTTCCAATATCTTCAGCAGCTTCTAAGGCTTCTTTGTAATTTGATTGTTCTGCGCCATGTTCATTTGGGGCTAGAAAATAATCCGCTCCCGCCTTATGGGCCGCGACGATTTTTTGTTTCACACCGCCAATCCGGCCTACCTCACCTTCTTCATTGATCGAGCCAGTCCCAGCAATGTGATACCCCTTTGTTAAATCCTCTTCCTGTAATTGATTGTATATTTCCAGTGAGAACATGAGCCCGGCAGAAGGACCGCCAATTTCACTAGAATCAATGGTCACTTCTGGATCGAAAATGACATCTCGATCGGTTACAGGATAACTGATTCCTACTCCTACTCGTCCGTCTTCTACTTGCAAGTGCTCAGGGAAAGGTTCAAAGGTGAGGATCACATCGAACGGCTCTCCCTCTTCTCGTTTGACCGTTAGCTTCACCGTCTCCCCTTCCGTTCTTCCTTGGAGTTTTTCGAGAAGTTCATCTGCTTCTAAGACAGGCTCGTCATCAACCGCAATAATATGATCTCCAGCTTTTAGCTTTTCTGCTGCTGGCATCCCGTCAATCACTTGTGTCACAAGGACCCCGTGATATGTATAGTCAACCGGCCGGTTTGCATGTTCATAGGCAACGATTTTCGCCGTTACTTTCGAATGATCCATCAACATCAACTGACGATGGTGATATTCTTCGTCTGTTTCTCCCTCATGGCGAATTTGCTCTTCTGGATACAACTCCCGATACTCACTGAACTGAGCCCAAAAATAAAAAATAGGGTTCGCCTTACCCATTCGCACTGTTGTCAACATAAAGGTGCCATCTTCCTCATGTCCCCCTTCAACATTAATCACTTCGCTGAGCACTTTTCCTTCTCCAGGTTCTGAATAATAATAAGGCAGTTGAAAGAAGTGAATAAAGGCAAGGATCGCAATGAGGATGATCCACCGTTTTTGAAATTTACGCTTTTTCGTCTGTCTCATAATGGGTCTCCTTCCACGTAGCGATTGCATCTTTAATTTCTGGAATTTTCGCTATCGCCGCTCGTTCCCCTAGCAGAATTAAATCGTTTACCGCTTCAAAGTCGATCGAACTCGATAACGAGCGATAGCGATCATTCATCGGCCTAATCATAACAGTGCAATCAATTTCTTGGACGCGAACGAGCTCCTTCGACATCATATCCATCGTTTGCAAAATGACATCGTAAACGGAACGAATCTCTAGCTCCTCGCGAAAAATGGTCAAATCTACTGCAATCGTTAGATCGGCCCCCATCTCCTTGACGACAGAGACAGGTACACGGTCAATAACGCCGCCGTCAATGAGCAGTCGGTCGTTTATGTTTTTCGGAACAAAAATACCGGGAATCGCAATGCTTGCCCGCACAGCTTCTGCAACGTCCCCTTCTTGCAAAATAACCCGCTCGCCTTTAAGCAAATCAGCCGCTACAATTCGCACAGGTGGGTCTAACTCTTCCACTCGCTTCTTTTTTGCAAGGACACGGATAAGCTCCTCCACGCGATGGCCAGCGATAAACCCCATTTTCGGGACCGTAAAATCCAAATAATATTTTCGTTTAAACAGATTGGCAAAACGAATCAGATGTTCCGTTGGATGACCGGCTCCGTACAAAGAGGCCACAAGGGCTCCCATACTACTACCGGCGAGATAGTCTATCGGTATCTTTTCCTGTTCTAATACTTTCAACACACCGATATGTGCATACCCACGAGCTCCACCTGACCCTAAAGCCAATCCAATTTTTGGTCGATGGACTTTTCCCACATTATCAGCTCCTCTTCTGCCAAGGAATCGCATTACGTTCTTCATTGATATGGTCTAAATGAAGCTTGTATACGTATATTTAAGTGAGAATCTTTTTGCTGTCCAAGGAGGATGTTATGACTGAAATCGCCAAAATTCGAACGTTTCTCATCGCTGTCATGATTACTTGCTTAGCAGCCTCCTTAATGATTTTTCCAAAAGAAGCACTCGAAGCCTCAACCAGAGGGCTTACCATGTGGTGGGATGTCGTCTTTCCATCCCTGCTTCCTTTTTTTATTGTGTCCGAGCTGTTGATCGGCTTCGGTGTGGTTAGTTTACTCGGAACCTTTCTTGAGCCACTCATGCGCCCGATCTTTCGCGTTCCTGGTGTAGGAGGCTTTGTCTGGGCCATGGGACTTGCATCTGGATATCCCGCCGGCGCAAAGCTAACGGCAAGGATGCGACAGGAAAAGAAATTGACGAAGATTGAAGCGGAGCGTCTCGTCTCGTTCACCAACTCTTCCAACCCGTTATTTATTTTTGGTGCAATCGCCGTCGGTTTTTTTCAAAATGCAGCCCTCGGTCTTCTGCTCGCCCTCTCCCATTATCTTGGCAATATTTGCGTCGGCATTCTCATGCGTTTTCATGGATCAGAGGAGGAGCGTTTTCTTCGGCAACAGCGTAAACCACAAGACCGGTCACTTAACCATGCAATGTCTATTATTTACGAAGAGCGTAAAAAAGACGGGCGCCCGCTCGGAAAACTTCTTGGAGATGCTGTTCAGTCATCCGTCCGTACGCTGTTAATGGTGGGGGGCTTTATCATTTTGTTTTCTGTGCTGAACCGAATCCTCACGTTGATCGGTTTTACCGACTTTCTGGCGGTGCTATTCTCTATTATACTTTCTTTTTTTCAGCTGCCCAACGAATTAAGCATCCCGCTTATTTCTGGCTTGTTTGAAATCACACTCGGCGCCCAGCTTGCGAGCCAAGTAACCGAAGCCACTTTGTTTCAACAAGTGGTTGTGACAAGCTTCTTTTTAGCTTTTTGCGGTTTTTCTGTTCAAGCCCAAGTCGCGAGCATTTTAGCAGAAACCGACATCCGGTTTAAACCGTTTTTTGTCGCTCGCATTTTTCACGGCTTTTTTGCAGCGATTATTTCTGTCATCCTATGGCCGTATGTGTATACTGAAAATTCTTCCAGAGGTAACATTTCTAGTGTCATCCCTGCTTTTTTATCAAATGGTTCATCTGGCCTTGGTACAACGTTGTGGCATTGGCTCCATATGTATGGATCGCTGTTTACCCTCATCATGCTTATCATTTTTATATTTCTTATGGCTAAGAGAGGACTTGAGCGAGCCGAGCCTTAACGAAAGGATTAAGGAAGGTTCGAAAAAATCGCCCACCTCGATGAAAAGGGTGGGCGTCACTCACAAATCTACTTGTTCCGAGGGCTCGAAGAAAATTTCGCTTTCAGTGCCTCCGCAACAACCGGTGGAACGATATCCGACACGTCTGCTTCATATTTTGCTACTTCTTTTACGATACTCGAGCTTAAATAGGAGTATTGATTGCTCGTCATCATAAAAAACGTTTCTACATCAGGCCCTAGCTTTTTATTAATGGATGCGGCTTGCATTTCATATTCAAAATCGGATACGGCTCGAAGTCCACGGATGATCGCCTTTGCTTGTTTTTGTTTTACATAGTCGATCAATAAGCCATTAAATGAATCAATCGTAACATTTGGAATATGTTCCGTCGCCTTTTTTAATAGTTCAAGTCGCTCCTCCACCGAAAAGAGAGGCACTTTGTTTCGATTATGTAATACAGCGACAATGACCTCGTCAAACACATTGGCGCCCCGTTGAATAATATCAAGGTGACCTAATGTGACTGGATCAAAGCTCCCAGGGCATACCGCAATCGATGTCATTCCAGATTCCCACCTTTCTCATACTTATATATTGTAATCATTGTGTCACCATAGGTTTCTTCTTTATGCTTGACCGCATACTCAATTTGATCAGGTAGCATCGTATCCCGGTCATGCTCACAGACGACCACTCCGCCCTCTTCTAAAAGCCCATGGTTTGCAAGAATCGCCAGATCATTTTTGATCGTCTGCTTCGCATAAGGTGGATCTAAAAATACATAGGCAAAGACAATGCCCCGCTTCGTTAGTACTTGCAGCGCACGCTTTGCATCATTGCGGTAAACTTCTGCACGACCTTCTAAACCACAGTGGGAAAGATTCTGTTTGATCGTTTCAATCGCTCGTTTTTGCTGGTCGACAAAAATCATTCGTTCGACTCCGCGACTTAACGCTTCTATCCCTAGTCCCCCGCTACCACCATATAAATCGAGCCCAATCCCACCATCGAAGAAAGGTCCGATCATATTAAAAATGGCTTCTTTTACTTTATCTGTCGTAGGCCTCGTTTTATGCCCAGGCACGGCTTTCAACGTCAATCCTTTTTGCTCACCTGCGATCACTCTCATATGAATAGCTCCTTTATATTCTGTTGCTTAAAAGGCTTATTTAAATGTGTTCGCGCCTTTCTCATCCTACCATAATTTTGCGAAGCTTGTCAGATAATCCAATAAGAAAAAAACAAGAAAAAATGCGTATATCTTCATGGCGAATGGTCATACTAGGACTAGCAGCATTCGATGAATGTTGCACAACCGCGGAGAAGGCTTACGTTTCCCCATAAGTTCTTCCTCCGGTTTCTCCTCTCCCATAGCCTCGTACATACAGAACGTATGATCACGGGCACCCCGTAAGATCAATTCTTACGGGGATTTTTTTATTTCCACAACTCGACACATACTACGGGACGTGTTACATTTTTAGAGGATGAGAATAGAAAGGGGAAACGTTACATGATTCAACGGTTTATCGAGTTAGGAACGGGCTATTCAGACATATATGAACTACTTGAATTAGCGAAAACAAATGCACATCGCATTCATCGAGTGATTCGTTTCGATACTTCGATTGCTCAACGCCGTGTTGTGTCATTTGGGGTTGTTTTAGATCCAATAGCCGACAGTAAATTCATGCCGATTTACTTTTGCCGTGAAGGAATCCCCCACCCGGAGGAGATTTCGAATAAACGTTGTGAGCTTGTGGATGAATGCCTGAAAGCACTTGATCTAGAGCTCCACATCCTAGAGGTGAAGCCCTCTACTGACTTTCACGAACAAGATCTTTACTACCAATATTTAATTGGCGTGTTGCGAATGAATCGTTTTATCCCCCCACTTTCCTAGTGTACCCTTGCTAAATTGAAAATTTAATCTCATATTCGATAAACGGTTAGCTCATCACAAAGTCTACCTAAATTCATATTTTGGAGTACAAAAAATCGCCTCCTCATCATGAGGAAGCGATTTTTCGTTCGTTTTGTTCATAGCGGAACTGCTTATCAGAAGCAGGCATGACCTTTCCTTTTACGATCCATACCGTCAAGAGTAGTGTGAAAGCCGAAATGAGAAAAAGCCCGCGGATTCCAACAGTGGCCACGACTGCCCCTCCAACCGTCGGTCCTACCATATTCCCTAAATAAAGAGCGCTAGTAGAAAATCCATATGTTCGGCTTTCCATTCCTTTCGGGGCATGCATTCGGACAAGGGCATTCGCAGCCGGCAGTAAACCACCGAGCGACAAGCCAACAAAAAAGCGAAGAACAATCAATTGCCACAATTGTTGAACAAAGGCTTGCGGGATCATAAAGATCACTGTGCCGAGTAAACAGAAAAATAGGACATGGTGCGCCCCTGCCTTATCGCTTAATTTTCCTAATTGCATGGAAGAAAGCATGTTCGCAAACCCTGTGGCTGAAATGGCTAGTCCGGCAAACAGAGCGACATTCACACCAGAAACCAACTCTTCAACAAACAGCGAGATGAGGGGATTAACCCCCATAACAGCAAACTGAATTAAAAACACGACGACATAGAGGGAGAAAATCGGCCGTATCGCCGTAATTTTCTTAAACTCACCCCATGTGTTCGTTTTTTCTTCTTTCGGGTTTGGGGTAAACTGTTCATTGACGAACAGTAAAACAACGAGCGCGGCAATGAAAATGCACAGGCCTGTAAGAAAGAAAATCATCCGATACCCGAAAGCCTGAGCCATAATCCCTCCAATGAGCGGTCCGCAAATCCCACCTGAGACAGCGCCCGCTTGAAGAAACCCTAGGGCATACCCAGCCTTTTCCTTCGGCGTGTTTGTGGCAACAAGTCCAATGGAAGCTGGAATAAAGCCGCTAATGACCCCGTTTAATAAACGAAGACAAAGGAGAGAAAGGGGACCTTGAGCAAACCCCGTTAACCCGATAATCAGCGCCATCCCGAAGCCTGACCGTAAAATCATCATTTTCCGTCCATAACGATCAGCAAGCCTGCTCCAAAGGGGGGAAAATAAAAAAGCTGTTAAAAAGTTCGCAGCAAAAATGATCCCCGCCCACAGGCTGACCTCACTCGGATCGGTCACGCCAAGCTCTTGTAAATAAAGAGGTAAAAACGGGATGATCATCGTCATTGCACTTACAACTAAAAATTGACAAACAACTAAAATATATAGGTTACGCTTCCACCCTTTCATATGATCACGTCCTTACTACCTCTTATATTATATATTTCGAAAAACGAAATATTCAAGAGATACGCTTTGTGAAAGAGTGGATCCGTTCTGTCTGGAACAATTAATGCTTTCGAACTTTTTATTCGTTCAATAAAGGGATTACGTTTATAATAGGTTCTTCGTATGGGTGAATGCTATGAATTAAACTTTTTACTTCATTTATCTTACTGTAAGAGCATCTAAATTCCATTTTACATTCAGTGCCAAATGAAATTTTCCCGGGTGTGTCAATAATTTTGTGTAAATACCCCTGTTTCTAGTAGATAGGTTAGCCCTGCTTATTTTACTTGGTAAAACTTCTATTTTAGGTGAAACACAGAGCCACAGCGGTAGCTGCTTGTCCTTGA
>NZ_SNUY01000033.1 GCF_004376175.1 Halalkalibacterium halodurans
TCGCCCTTGATTGACCTCTGAATAAACCATTGGCGTGTTTGTCAAGAGCGATAGCGCGGCCTTTCCACCTAATAAATGGTAGGTAGTATGAACCGTGCTAGTTTTTCATAGAACTTTTGACACTACCTATGTTAGTCACTTTTTATAAATGCAATTTCTATGCCAACTTTAAAAAGCTCGTTTTTGTATGCGCTTTCAATTCGATCGGAACTGTTTGCCTGTTGAAAAACGGCAAAAAATGCCGCACCTGCAATTTTTGCCGTTTTCGTGATTAGTTTTTACCGACAAGATACTGTTTTAATTTATCCCTTAATCCCCGCTCACTAATGCCGAGCATTTCCGCTGTTTTCTTACGGTGATTGTCGTTGTGCTTCAAGGTTGCCAAAATGAAGTCTTTCTCTAATTCTTTTAGCGGGCGACCGATATAATCATCGAGTGAGCCTTTTTGTTTGGCGAATCCTTCCCCTTTTTCACGTATGAACATAGGCAAGTCCTCAAGCTCAATATACTCGCCATCTGCAATTACCATTGAACTTTCCACAATGTTAGATAGCTCGCGAATATTGCCAGGGTATTGATAGGCTAGTAACTCCCGTTGAGCATCAGACCGAAACCCTTTCATGCTTTTTCCTAACTCCTGATTAAATGTATGAAGAAAGTGTTGCAGCAAATACGGAAGGTCCTCTTGCCTTTCACGCAATGGCGGCAAATGGATATGGATGACGTGTAAACGAAAGTATAAATCCTCGCGAAACGTCCCTTCCTTTACTTGTTCCTGTAACGACTTGTTGGTTGCCGCAATCACACGTACGTCAAGCTTTTCCGTTTTGTTTGAACCGAGCTTGGTTACTTCTTTTTTCTGCAACACTCGAAGTAGCTTCGCCTGGAGTGCTAACGGCATGTCACCGATTTCATCAAGAAAAATCGTTCCTCGATTGGCGAGTTGAAATTTTCCTTCCTTTCTTGTCGCAGCCCCAGTGAAGGCCCCTTTCTCATAGCCGAAAAGCTCGCTCTCTAACAAGTGTTCCGGAATCGCTGCACAATTCACAACTTCAAAGTGTTCCTGTTTTCGTTTGCCTGAAAAGTGAATCGCCCGAGCGACGAGTTCCTTTCCTGTGCCACTTTCACCTGTAATTAAGACGCTTGAGTCAACATTTTTTACTTTTTCAATAAGATGAAACATTTGGGTCATCGCTTCACTTTTTCCGATCATACCTTCATAGCCGTACTTCTTTTCAAGCTCTTGGCTTAAATAAGCAACTTGTTCGTTCAGCTTTTTGTAATGTAATGCTTGCTCTAAAACCGAGAACAATTCTTCCATGTGGATTGGCTTTGTTAAATACGAATAGGCCCCTAATCGAATCGCCTTGACCGAATTGGCAATCGTTCCATAAGCCGTAATCATAATGACAATCGTCTCCGGCTTTTTCCTTTTAATTTCCTGAAGTACTTCAAGGCCATCGACTTTACCAATCTTTAAATCAAGAAGAACAACATCGATAGGTTCTTGCTCGATGATATGCAATCCTTTGTCTACCTCGGTTGTCGCCTCTGTCTCATAGTCATCCTCTAACGCAAACTGCAAAGAAGAACAGATGGAAGGTTCATCATCAATTATGAGAATTCGTTTCATCGGTTGTTCCCTCCCTTATCATTGGAAAATAAAGGCTTATCGTCGTACCAATCCTTGCAGTAGTTCTAATCACAAGCCTGCCCCCATTTTCCTGTACATACTGGTTGGCAATCGCAAGTCCTAATCCTGTTCCTTTTGCCTTCGTCGTAAAAAACGGCTCAAGGGCTTGCTTCTGTTCTACTTCTGTCATGCCAACACCTTCATCCTTAACTTCAAGAATATACTCCTGTTTCAACTGGTACACGCGGATGGATAGCCGTAAGCCTTCTTCATTTTTCTCCTCCATCGCGTCCAAGCTATTAATCATTAAGTTCATAACGACTTGTTTCAGCTGGTTAGGATCCGCCTTTACGAGAAAGGGTCCTTCGATCGCTCCGTCCATCGTAAAACCCCGATTGGTCACGGTTCGATCAAAAAGCAGCATACACTCTCGGGCGAGCTCTGCGAGATCGATCATCTCCCTAGAAGGTTGCTTCGGTTTTGCATAATCAATGAGCCCTTCAATCAACGTGCTAACCCGCTCAATTTCTTGTGGAACATAAGTGGAAATCTCCTTTTGGAATCGTTCGTTACAAAGCTTTTTCGGGATTAACTCGACAAATGTTTTAATCGAGGTGAGGGGATTTCGCACTTCATGGGCGATCCCTGCCACCACACGGATGAGAGCACGGCTTTTTTCTTGTTCGAATATTTGCATCCGCAGCTGCCGTTCTTCCGATATATCTTCAAACGTAACAATAGTTCCCGTTACGTTCCCTTCGACGTCAAATACTGGATATACATAATAGCGCAGGTAGATGGTGCGTCCATCAGCTCGCTCCCATTTGGTTTCCTCCCCTAAAAACCGTTGTTTTTCTGTAAATACCGTTTGTACTTTTCCGATTAATAGTTTTTTCAAAAGAGAAACTTTTCCAAAGTGAAGGCCAACGGTCTCTCTCGTAGTCCCTACAATCGCAGCCGCTTTCGGGTTAAAAGAAGTAATGATCCCTTCACGGTTAACCGTGGCAATCCCCCGCGGACTGCTATTTAAAATTTGGCGCTGAAACTCGTTGCTATTGCGTGTTTCCTCTATTTGTTTTTCTAACGTTCGATTCAACTCATGGAGGACAACGGTTTTTTTTGCTACTTCTTTTTGGAGCTGGCGATTCCAACGAATCCCTAGAAAAAACAAAATGAGCGCAATAAGCAATAGAACCCCAATAATTTGAATCGCTAGCCACAGCCTCTCGGTGACAAGCTGTTCTCCGTTAAACCAATGTCGATAAAGAGTGCTATACGTCCCATCGCTTTTCAACTCTCGTAATCCGTCATTGATGTCCATTAAAAGTGGGTAGTTTTCTTTTTGTACGGCTATCGTATAATCGAGAGGGAGCAAATAGTTTCCAGCTACACGATACTTATGAGACAGACCTTTTTGCTCCAGCAAATAGTTCGCCGTCAACACACTCCCAATAAACGCCTCAGCTCGATCGTTTTGCAACAGCTCAATCCCTGCTTCTTGATGACTTGTCACATGATAACGAATGCCGCGAATATTTCGTAAAAACTCGTACTCTAACGTATCTGCTTGCAGGGCAGTTACTTTGTTCGCCAAGTCTGGTAATCCTTGAATCTCCTCATTATTGGTCGCCACAATTAAGCCGATCGATGTTCCGAGAATTGAATCTGTAAATTCAAGTCGGTTCGCGTACGACTCTTTAAAAGGCAGGGAAAGAAAAATGTCCACTTTCCCTTGATCAATTGCTTCTATAGCCTGTCGCTGAGTCATTGGCACATAGTGAGCGTCCCATCCTTTCCTCTCAGCAACCTCAGAAAAGATATCAATAACAAACCCGTACGGTCCGTCACCTCCTTCCGCATGCAACGGGGGGAGATGAGGATCATAGGCCACCTTCACTTGCCGCTCAGCTAACGCGGGGGCGGGAAGCATCACGAACATAAAGACAAGCTTGATCATCAGGTAAAGCGGAAATCGTCTCATAGCTGTAACCCCTTACAAGTAGTCTCTTTTTTTCATCGTAGAGGAAAAGCAGCAAAATGCCAACCCTTCTAGTTTTTCCATTACAAGCTTGTTGGCTAATTGAACGTGTTGATGAGAGGGCCTTTCCCTTTTTCTATTGAAAAAAGCAAGACGCGATGCTTCACGTCTTGCCTCTCCTTCTATTGATTCAGGTTAGCTTCGTGGCCGGGAAGCCTGTCGTTGATCATTTCCTCCATTGCCGATAAGGATGGTGGTTCTTCCTCGAGAACATCCGTAACAACAGGCTGAACAACGGCTTCATAATATGCTTGAAACGGAAAAAAATGTGTACCTTCTGAGTGAAGCTCCATCGCTCGCTCATAGATTTCGGGATAATGGGTTACTTGCCAGTGAATGCGCATAGTCCCTAGTTCATTCGTTTCTATCGATTCATAATATCCGTGACGAAATAGATTCGCCACTACTAACGGACGCTCGGTTGACAAATAACGAGCAGTAGCGTCTTCCACTTCCCACGCTTTATCAGCAGTAAACAACACATCGCCTTCATATACTCGCTCGACAAAAGCCTCCGATGTGGCAATAACGAGCAAAATCGTTACAACAGCGGCTAGAAAGCCTGCCATGTTTTCCTTCCGCTTATCCCCTTTCTTCAAAAACTTGCTCATGATGACACTTAGCAAAAAAGAAACCCCGATCGTAAACAAAATGCTTACCATCATAAAGAGCCATGTAGGCATAATGATCGTCATGTGGCGTCACTCTCTCATTAATTCTGAAACTCCCTCTGAATATGGTATCATATTTTACGGAAGCAATTAAAGAATTGAGGGATTAACGATGAAAACCGTCGTGACGACTTTAAATGCAAAATACATCCATACGTGTTTAGCGCTTCGTTGTTTAAAAGCGTACGCCGAACCAGAGTTTCCTATTGAAATGGTTGAATATACAATTAAAGATCCTGCCATGAACATCGTTGCTGATCTTCATCAACGAAAGCCTGATGTCATCGGGTTTAGCTGTTACATTTGGAACATCCAAGAGACGATTCAAGTTATTGAAATGCTTAAAAAAGTCATGCCTTCCGTGAAGATCGTTCTTGGTGGTCCTGAGGTTTCATACGACACCCGAGAATGGATGGAGCGCCTCCATGCAGTCGATTTCATCGTGGTCGGCGAAGGGGAAGAAACGTTTAAACATCTGCTAGAGGAAATGAACACCACCGCAAAGTATCATCTCGTCTTTGGCTTAGCATACCGAAAAGGGGATGACATTGTTATCAATCCACCACGGCCGAAGCTTCCGTTAAACGAGCTCCCCTCTCCGTATCGCTTTTCAGAGGATGTGGCTAGCTTAAGTAAACGAGTGACCTATTTTGAGACGAGCCGTGGCTGTCCATACAGCTGTCAGTTTTGCTTATCCTCTATCGAAGTGGGCGTTCGTTATTTTGACTTAGAACGTGTGAAAGCAGATCTTCTTTATTTAATCAACAGCGGGGCCAAGCTGATCAAATTTGTTGATCGCACATTTAACATTCGGCGCGACTATGCCCTTGAAGTGTTTCGCTTCCTGATCGACAATCATCAAGGCTGCGTGTTTCAATTTGAAATCACGGCAGATATTATGCGTCCTGAGGTGCTTGCGTTCTTAAATGAGCATGCGCCGAAAGGGATTTTTCGCTTTGAAATTGGCGTCCAATCGACCAACGATTTAACCAACGAACTCGTACAACGTCGGCAAAACTTCGAAAAGTTAAAGCGGACCGTGACGATGGTGAAAGAAGGGGGAAAAATCGATCAACATCTCGATTTGATTGCCGGCTTGCCTGAGGAAGACTACCAATCGTTTCGGAAAACATTCAATGATGTATTTGCCATGCATCCCGATGAGTTACAGCTAGGTTTTTTGAAAATGCTTCGCGGAACAGGTCTTCGCCTTCGTGCGGAGGATCACAACTACCTCTTTATGGACCAAGCGCCGTATGAAATTCTCGGTAACAACGTGTTGTCATTTGATGAAATTGTACGGATAAAGCGAGTGGAGGATGTGCTCGAGAAATATTGGAATGCACACCGAATGGATACGACCATCCTCTATTTAGTGGAATACGAATTTGACAGCCCATTTGACTTCTTTCAATCCTTTGGCGACTATTGGGATGAAAAGGGTTGGGCCCGTATTGGTCACCAGCTTGAGGATTTATTTATTCGCCTTTTCGCCTTCCTTGAAGATCGCAGGACAGACAACTTACCGATCATTAAAGGACTCATGATGTACGATTATTTCCGCGGTCACAAGCATAAGCCGCGAAAAACGTGGTGGCCATTTTCGTTAACAAAGGAAAAACAGTCATCTCTTATTAAACGATTAGCAGCGACTCCAGAAGTGTTTTCTGAAGCGCTTGCCCGTCACCAGCTGTCAGAGAAAGAATTGCACAAACATACGATGCTAGAGGTGATTCCTTTCTCCCTTGCCGATTGGCTAAAGCGAGGGGTTATCGTAAAAGAAGATACATTATTACTAGCTCTCTACCAGCCGAAAGGAGAGGGGACGGAAGTATTTAGTGGCCCTTTACACAGCCTCACCAACCAAAAGGAGGAAACGATTCATGAATGAAGTGATTCAAACGATGATGAACCACCGCTCCTGTCGCCAATACAGTGACAAACCAGTTCCCGACGATCATTTGCAAGCGATTCTTCGCGCCGCCCAATGGGGGCCGTCGTGGATTCATGGTCAGCAAGTCTCGGTTATTGTCATTCGTGAGCCAAACGAGCGAGAGTTGTTTGCTGAGCTCGTAGGTGGACAGGCTCACGTTGCACAAGCACCGATCTTTCTCGTGTTTTGCGCAGATTTTCACCGTGCGGCGGTGGCGGCAGAAGCCCGTGGGAAATTCTTAGCAGCCTTGGAGGATGTAGATGCCCTTATGGTTGGTGCAACAGATGTTGGTATTGCACTCAGCAACGCCATAACAGCAGCCGAATCGCTCGGCCTTGGAACCGTACCGATTGGTGGAATCCGGCGCCAGCCTTTGCGCGTAATCGAAACGCTCCAATTGCCATCATATGTGATCCCGATTTCTGGGCTCTGTATCGGATATCCGGAGGAGACAGTCGAACAAAAGCCACGCCTCCCGTTGGATGTATTCACCCATGATGGCCGGTATGAGCCACTTAGTCAAAAGACACTTGCTGCTTATGACGAACTCATATCTGGTAATACGAAACAGCGGACAGGTGGAGCGACGACTACAACCTGGTCGGATCGCCTCATCAGCTTCTATGAACAGCCCTACTACCAAGAGATTGCCGCCATGCTAAAACAGCAAGGGTTCACTTGTAAAAGGTTGAGGGACTCTCCCTATCCTTCTTCTTTTCGTTTTTCTAACCCGTTCGTAAATGTCGTTAATAATTGGGAGGCGGCAACCGTCGGCACGACTTCTCCCTTTCTCATTTGCTCCATCAAAAGCGGGAGCTGTTGCTTGATGTCATCTTGCTGAAAAAACCATAGCTTTAATTCATCTTCAATGACAGCGTAAAACCATTCAAGGGCTTGCTTTTCTCGGCGTTCTTCAAAGATACCATTCTCCTTTGAAAACTGGAAAAAGCTATAGATCACATCCCACATCTCCGAAATTCCTTCACCAGTTAACGCCGATACCGTGTACGCTTTCGTTTCCCATCCTTCCGTCGCTTGAGGAAGAAAATGAAGCAGGCGATTGTACTCAGCTTTTGTTTTCAGTGCGACCTGACGATTCGGACCGTCCGCCTTATTAATAAAAATTGCGTCAGCCATCTCCATCACGCCTTTTTTTATCCCTTGCAATTCATCCCCTGCCCCTGTCAGCATGAGAACGAGAAAGCAATCGACCATGGAACGAACGACCGCTTCGCTTTGCCCCACTCCAACCGTTTCCACAATGATTACATCAAAACCGGCTGCTTCGCAAAGCAGTAATGTCTCACGGCTTCGCCTCGTCACACCACCTAATGTGCCACTAGAAGGGGAAGGACGGACATATGCATTTTTGTTGCGTGAGAGCTCTTCCATGCGCGTTTTATCCCCAAGGATGCTCCCTTTCGTCAGCTGACTGGATGGATCGACAGCGAGAACAGCGACACGATGTCCCTTGTCACAAAGCATCGTCCCGAGTGCTTCAATCAAAGTGCTTTTCCCTGCACCTGGGACACCTGTAATTCCGATTCGAATCGACTTCCCCGTCTGTGGGATGATTCCGTTTAACACTTCCGTTGCGATCGGCCTATGTCTCTCTGAATGACTCTCGATCAACGTGATCGCCCGTGCCAACAAAGCCCGATCCCCAGCCAATACTCCGTTAATATAATCTTCCACCGTCAGTTCCTTTCGTTTCGGTGGCTCCACACTTCCCCCTCCTTTCTTTCACGTCGGATCATTTTTCGCTTCGTTGTAGTAAAGGGAAGTGCTATGCTTCCCCTTCATAGCCTAGACGGCGGTTCATCTCATGAAGCACTTGCTGGGCGCATACAGGAATGATCGTACCTGGTCCGAAAACGGCTGCAGCTCCATGCGCTTTCAAAAAGTCATAATCTTGAGGGGGAATGACACCGCCGATGATGACCATAATGTCCTCACGACCGAGCTTTTTCAATTCATCTACCACTTGAGGGAGGAGCGTTTTATGTCCTGCAGCCAGAGAGCTCATACCTAGAACATGAACATCGTTTTCAACCGCTTGCAATGCTGCTTCCTCTGGAGTTTGGAATAGCGGACCGATGTCAACGTCAAAGCCCATATCAGCAAAAGCGGTTGCGATGACCTTTGCCCCGCGATCGTGGCCGTCTTGGCCCATTTTTGCCACCATGATCCGTGGCCTCCGTCCTTCACGTTCATAAAACGTGTCCGTCATTTCCCTCACACGTGCCATTTCTTCTTTCTCACCAAATTCAGAACGATACACACCGCTAATCGATCGAATCACCGCCTTATGACGACCTACCACCTTCTCGTACGCCATCGAAATTTCACCTAACGATGCCCGCGCCCGTGCTGCTTCTACCGCGCATGTAAGCAAGTTTTCTTTCCCTGTTTCTGCCGCCTTTGTGATTCGATTTAACGCCTGCTGTACCCGTTCCTCATCACGCTCTGCTTTTAGCTTTTCTAAGCGGCGAATTTGTGCTTCCCGAACCGCTGTATTGTCAATGTCGAGAATGTCAAGGGGTTCTTCTGTATCTGGGCGATATTTATTCACACCGATGATCGCTTCTTTCCCTGAGTCAATTTTTGCCTGACGACGCGCTGCCGCTTCCTCAATTCTCATTTTCGGCAATCCTGTATCGATTGCTTTCGCCATTCCGCCAAGCTCCTCGATTTCCTCGATATTGGCCCATGCTTTTTGCAGCAACTCGGCTGTCAGCGACTCGACGTAATACGAACCGCCCCACGGATCAAGGACGTTCGTAATTCCCGTTTCATCCTGCAAATACAGTTGCGTGTTACGAGCGATCCGGGCGGAAAAATCGGTCGGTAAGGCGATGGCTTCATCCAGTGCATTTGTATGAAGAGACTGGGTATGACCGAGCGCTGCCGCAAGGGCCTCGACACATGTGCGGACGACATTGTTGTACGGATCTTGTTCAGTGAGCGACCAGCCTGACGTTTGCGAATGGGTTCTTAAGGCGAGTGACTTTGGATTTTTCGGGTTAAACCGTTTCATGAGCTTTGCCCAAATGAGCCGAGCGGCCCGCATTTTCGCTACTTCCATAAAATGATTCATACCAATCGCCCAGAAAAAGGACAGCCTTGGTGCGAACGCATCAATATCCAATCCCGCCTTCATCCCTGTGCGCACATACTCCAAGCCGTCAGCTAGCGTGTAGGCAAGCTCGAGGTCAGCTGTCGCTCCGGCCTCCTGCATATGGTAGCCAGAAATGCTGATGCTGTTAAATTTCGGCATATAGTTAGACGTATATTCAAAAATATCGGCAATCACTTTCATGGATGCTTCTGGTGGATAAATGTACGTGTTGCGCACCATGTACTCTTTTAAAATGTCATTTTGAATCGTTCCCGTCAACTGTTCTTGCTTCACCCCTTGCTCTTCCGCTGCCACGATGTAAAATGCCATCACCGGCAGAATGGCTCCATTCATCGTCATCGAAACCGACATTTGATCAAGGGGAATACCGTCAAACAAGATTTTCATGTCTAAGATGGAGTCAACAGCCACTCCCGCTTTTCCTACATCACCGACCACTCGCGGATGATCAGAATCATAGCCGCGGTGAGTGGCAAGGTCAAAAGCGATCGAAAGTCCTTTTTGTCCAGCTGCTAAATTCCGTCGGTAAAAGGCGTTTGACTCCTCAGCTGTGGAAAACCCTGCATATTGCCGGATCGTCCATGGGCGTGTTTTATACATCGTTGGGTAAGGCCCGCGAAAAAAAGGGGGGATACCCGCGACGTAATTAAGGTGTTTCATGCCATGAATGTCTTCTTTTGTATAAAAGGTTTTGACAGGGATCTGTTCATTTGTTTCAAAGGCTACATTAGCTTCTTTGCTCTTTATAGACAAAGAACTTCGCGGAAATGACATCGTTGCAAAATCAGGTGTTTGCATCGCGGATCACCCCTCTTTTCATCAACACTTCGTTCATAAACTGGAAAACGTTCGTTCGAACATGGATCGTACCATACAATCCTTTTTGCTCGTATGCTTGTAAAGTTTCACTTGAAAGGTTACCCGCTAGTAAGATCATGGCGTTCGGATGCGCCTCGCGAACGGCTTCAATAAGAGAAGCAGCTAATGATTCGTAGTCTTCATCCCGGCCACATAAAACGATCGGGTTCCCCGTTTTTTCTTGCAATTGGCGTAATGCTTCATCGGTTGAGGTAACCCCGGTCGTCGTGTCCACTTGAAACCCACCAACCTGAAACAGTTCCCGGGCAAAATCAGCTCTAGGCTTGTGGGACGCGAGGGAACCTAGCGTTAATAAAGTCACGCGCGGACGGTCACCAGTCCTTTTCACCCATTGCTCGGTCGCCTTTCTTAGAGCTTCATAGCTCATGCTAAGGCGTGTTTCTTTTATAGATGCAATGGTTGGTACCGCCTCCTTTGTTTGTAGTGCCGTTAGTAGCTTACTAAAAGGGACCCCTTCCTTTACTGCTTGGAGGAGAGACGGATAATTTGATGCTTTTAGATGCTTTTCTTGCTTTGTCCGAATGGCTTTCCTGTACGGTGCTATTGGTTCTTCTTCCTGTTTTGTCAGTGGCTTTTCATCGATCGCCACATAACGATTCGTCCCGACCATCACAGTTTTTCTTACTTCCGCTGCTTGTTCCTGTCTTTGCCTTGATCGTTCTACCCATTGCTGTGGTAAACCTTTCTCTAAGGAGGCAATCATTCCTCCTTCAGATTCTATCGTTTGAAATAATGACCAAGCGGCTTCACCTAACTTTTCCGTAAGTACTTCTACATACCATGATCCTGCTGCTGGATCTTCCACTTGGCCGATGTGAGCTTCTTCTTGAAGGATTATGGACGTGTTTCGCGCAATCCGACGCGAGAATGGACTTGGCTTTTGAATCGGTTCATCAAATGGGCTGACATGAAGACTGTCTGCTCCTCCTACAGCGGCGGCAAACGCTTCACCTGTCCCACGTAACATGTTCACATACGGGTCATAGACCGTTTTTGTGTAAAAAGACGTCCGCGCATGGAGCCATATGTTTCGCCCTTCTTTCTCAGCACCGAACGCCTCCATAATGTTAGCCCATAGCAAACGTAGAGCACGGAGTTTAGCGATTTCCTTAAATAGATCAGAGCCGACAGAAACGCTCATGCAGAAGCTTCTACCGATGTCATCAATAGCGATGTCTCGTTCTAGGAGCGCGCGGACGTATTGGACACCTGTTGCGAGAAGGAAGGCAAGCTCTTCAGTCGCAGTAGCCCCACCATTATGATACACATGACTTTGAACAAGGATCGTTTTCAGATCAAGCGCTCGCTCATTTACCACTTGTACACTATGGGATAGCTCATCAAAAACTGTTCGCCATGAATATGACAAGGAGCCTTTTTTCACCCACTCATGAATCGGATCAGCACCAACCACACCATGAAGGGATGTGGGGGCAATCGCAAGTAAGCTAGCAAGAAACGGCGTTTGAACCGCTCCCCCATTTAAATGGATTGGTACGCTGCTGACATCGATTCCTTCTAGCGCTGTCTCCATATCCTCATGGTTGTATAAGAGGAGTCCTGTTCGTCCTGTCTCTCCTTTTTGATCCACGGGCGATAAACCATCCCGCACCGTTTGGTCAATAACCATATGAAGAGCGGTCTGTCCTCTTGCTAGATCGTTTTTAGCTGTACGGTTAAACGATTCTGGTGTCCCTTGATTGAGTTCTTGGCTGACGAGCCATTTCCCGTTTTTTCGTTTGACTGGATGAACATGGCGCTCATTTATATGAAGATCATCAACATCACGCTGCTGATACATCGGTTCAAGGGTGAGCCCCTCTAACGTTTTCGTCAACAGCTTTTGATCAAAGGCCGCTCCCTTCAACGATGCCTCAGCTACCTTGCGCCATTCATCGTACGTAGGGATCGGAAACTCTGCAAAAAGATCTAAATCTACTTGCTTTGTCATATTCATTGCGGCCGCAGGGCCGCTTCCCTCCTTCCCAATTCCGGCCCACTCACTATAAAGGAATGTTGCCGTGCTTTTTCTTTGGAAGAGTTTTCTTTTTATTTTTTAACATCGCAAGGGCACTCACTAGGCTTTTTCGTGTATCTCGTGGGTCAATCACATCATCAATCATTCCATTGGCAGCCGCTACATATGGATTAGCAAACCGCTCGCGATACTCTGAAATTTTCGCTTGCCGAGTGGCTTCAGGGTTGGCACTTTCTTTTATCTCTTTAGCAAAAATAATATTGGCCGCCCCTTCCGGTCCCATAACAGCTAGCTCTGCATTCGGCCATGCGAAGACTAAATCGGCTCCAATCGCTTTACTATTTAATGCGACGTACGCTCCGCCATATGCCTTCCGCAAAATCACGGTTATTTTCGGCACCGTTGCTTCAGAATAGGCGTACAAAATCTTTGCTCCGTGGCGAATAATTCCCCCATGCTCCTGCTGAACACCAGGTATGAATCCGCTTACATCCTCAAATGTAATGAGGGGAATATTAAAACAGTCACAGAAGCGGATAAACCTTGCGCATTTGTCTGATGAATTAATGTCTAAACCACCCGCCATCATTTTCGGATTGTTGGCAATGATTCCGACCGTATCCCCGTTGATTCGAGCGAAACCAACGACAATGTTTCGGGCAAACTGAGGCTGGACCTCAAGGAACTGTTCATCATCCACTACTTTTTCAATGACGTGGCGCACATCATATACTTTCGTTCCGTCAACAGGGACAATGTCAAGCAATTCCTGCACCCGTTCGTCGAGGGGAACAAAATGCTTCGCTCGTTGATGTGGGGGCTTTTCTTCAAAACTCGAAGGCAAATAGGAAAGGAGATTCCGCACCTGTTGTAAAACCTCCTCTTCAGAAGCGGCAGTGAAATGGGCGTTTCCGCTTATTGTGGAATGAACCTTGGCCCCGCCTAAATCTTCGCTGTTTATTTTTGCCCCTGTCACGCTTTCAATCACCTTCGGGCCTGTGATAAACATTTGACTCGTTTTTTCGACCATGAACACAAAATCAGTGATTGCTGGAGAATAGACAGCCCCCCCAGCACATGGACCTAAAATCACTGAAATTTGCGGGATGACACCTGAATAAATCGAATTCCGATAAAAAATTTCCCCATATCCATCAAGGGAGCGAACACCTTCTTGAATTCGTGCCCCTCCCGAATCATTTAGACCAATAATCGGGGCCCCATTTTCCGCGGCAAGGTCCATCACCTTTGTGATTTTCCTCGCGTGCATTTCCCCTAACGCGCCCCCAAAAACCGTAAAGTCTTGAGCGAAAAGAAACACGAGTCGCCCATCGACTTTTCCATATCCGGTAACAACGCCTTCGCCAGGGGCTTCAGCCGTTCCAAAATCCAAGCCACGATGCTCGATAAATGGATTTAATTCGACAAACGTTCCTTCATCAAGGAGCAAGTCGATTCGTTCACGTGCCGTCAGCTTTCCTCGGTCATGTTGGGCATCGATCCGCTTTGATCCACCCCCGAGCTTCACTTTATCGCGACGTTCTTCCATTTCATGAATCCGATCAAACATATCCATTTTACACACTCCTTTCACCCGTCCTTAAACCATGCTGAAGAAACAGCGATTGATAATCAGGACGAGTCAATGCTTCTTGCGTCAACACTGCGTGCAATACTAAATCAGCATAAATGTCTGCAATCTCGGCCACAGAGTACTTTCCGGATGTTTTATACCATTTATATGTCCAGTTGATCATCCCAAAAATAGCCATGGATGTAATCGGGACAGGAATTTCTTCTCGGAACTCACCAGCGTCAATCCCTTCCTTGACTAAGCGAAACATTAATTGTTTATATTGATCACGTTTCTTTTTAATATCCTTAAAGTAATCTGAACTTAAATATAATGACTCCTGATAAAATACAGTTACATGGGGACGATAAAAATCAAACATCATGACAAACGAACGGACCGTAGCATGGAGACGTTCTGCTGGTGTTTCATACTTTTCATACGCTTCTCTCGCTTTTTCGAGCACATACGTAATGAACGAATCATGAATGGTGTACAATAGCTCATCCTTTGATTTAAAATTATGATAAAATCCTCCCTTCGACGTCCCACTTTCTTGCACGATTCGATCTACCGTTACGGCGTGAAACCCATGTTCCTCAAAAAGAAGGAGGGCCGTTTCGATAATTCGCTCCTTTGTTGATCTTTTCAATATACGTTCCACCCTTCTCCTCGATCAGACCGACTAGTCAGTCCTTTGTTTGTATCCGCTTTCATTTTATGAAACGTTCGCATCATTGTCAATGAATTCTGATGACAATCTCACTTAATCTACTTCTCCCGCGAAAAAAAGAACGATGGAATGGATTATCTCTCTATTATTTGGACATGCTAAAATTAATAGTAAAAGAGCTTGCACCCTTTGGCCAAAAGCTCATATTTTATCAAAGAGAGGTTGTAAAGGTGGGGGTCGTGGTGAAGTTTGAGAAAGCTAAAATGCAATCGTTGCTAGAGCATGACCGCTTTCTACGTGAAACGTACATTGATGCGATTCAAGTAATGGACGAAGAAGAAGCGTTGCGTTTGCTTTATGATGTGATGATCTTAAAGGAACCGCTTCAACAAAATGCTTACTTGCATTTAACTTAATCATTAAAGTGCTTTGGAATAGCCATTAAAAGAAATGCCCACCCGCCGAAAGGGTGAGCATTCTTTTGTTAAAAAAAGAGTAATTGGAGTTTATGCCCTTGCTCTTCAACTGTTTTTCCGTTTTTATACTCGTCTATAAATACTTGACGCTTGTTCGTAAGTGACATAAATGCGTCTTGATCCCGTTTTTCTAGCGCCTGATCGATCGCTTCGTCAATTTCCTTTTTTCGATATGCAAAGATCGCATATTCTAAAATGGCTTGAGCGTACAACGATTGTAAAACGGACTCAGGACGCTTTTCGACTCTCAACTTTCGCAATTGACGTAGTGCCTGCCGCTCCATCGCAAAATGTTGGCTCATCGTCCGCATCCCCTTTCTTATTAAATTTCCATTCTCCGATTGTTGCCGGTCATAGCGTTCATTCAACCAGATGAGTGCTAATTCTCTGGTTTACCTCTCTATTCCCCGTATAACTTAATCGAAAACCTTTTCATTCTTTCTTTTTTTCGGAAATTTAGTATCAATTGCGAGCACTTTTTATGCTCGTGACAGTAGGAGATGCTAACTATGATCAATCATCATCTGCAAAAAGTTGCGTGAGGAACCGTACTATTTTAGTGAAAATTCATTACTAATCAATTTATCCTCTTTTAGGATGACTTTTCCTGCTGGGCTGCCTGTTCTCGCAATTGCGCTGCCCGCACTTCCCGCTGCTCTGTGTTCATTTTCGGACAGGAGTAACAATAGTTTCCTTCTTCCTTTAAATAGCTTAAACAACAGGCAGGTTTGATTCGAACATGTTCGTTCGGGTCCGCCCAACTGCTGACATAACGAAACTTTACATCGAACGGATTCCGTTTTAAGCCAAATGCGTCTCCACTTAACTGCTTTAAAACCTCACCATCTGTCCGGATTCGCAGTTGGGTCGTTTGATCAGTTTCTTTTTTTAACCACGCACTTTGCTGTTGATAAAGGGGAAATGCTAGTAAACCGAAGGCATGGGTTTTCGGCAAATCAGCTACTTCTGCTATATTTTCAATGATCGGGGCGATTCGTTTAGCAAGTGCGGTAAAATATGAAGAAATGCTATTCGGTGCTAATGGTTCTAGTCTGGCTCGCCTGAGCTCAAAGCCTACTTCCTTGCCTTTAGAAAAAAACGCCAGTTCATCAAACAGAAGCCACTGGTTCTTAACAGACGCTAAATAGTAGTGGGCAGCAAATAGGAGGGAGAAGGGCTTGATCATGCTTGCGCCTCCCACTTTTAACTCTTTCCCTTTCAAAATCCCATTCCGCCATACCACCATTTTCCGTGCGCCTTCCTTACCAACAAGTCCTGTTTCTGTGATCATTAGATCTACCTTTTCCACAGGAAATGTATGGATGAAAAACATTTCCTTTAACTGGTGCTGAATCTTTTCATCCATCGACAATCACCCACCTTTTTTCATTCCATCTGTCCGTTTAATAGACTGAATTTCTGTAAGAGCTAGATGATGTACACTTTTACCATCATCATCGTAGACAAGACATGCCCTTTTTTTTGAATCATAATGTAATATTCGGCCGATGACTTTTTGGTCACCTTCGAGCAAGGAGATGACAACAAGCTGATTTTCGTCAATCCAACGCTGTATAATTTCTAATTGTCTCATCTTGACCTATCGCTCCGATCTTTCTTCTTGTTTTTTAAATGGTACTTGTCATTGTAGCAGAAAAGGGGTACAATAAACAACGAACACATGTTCCTATTTTGATTTTGGAGGTGACTGGCATGTTAAATGAAGTACAGCGAAACCTTGTGCAACGCTATATTATTTTAACACTAGTTCGCCAAGCACTAGAGAAAGATTTTAACACGTTACAGGCTTCCTCGCTCATCTGTCAGGAGTTGCTTCATTCGTTTCTAACGGAACGTATGCATGAAGTAGGTCGAGAAATCGGGGCTCTCCAGCGTGATTTACGTAAACAGAAATTAACGATCAAAAAAGAAAAGAACGACGGATTTTTCACAAAATACAGTTACTACTTTAAAGGATATGAAGGGACTTTCTCATTGTTGAATGCCAGATTAAAACACGACACTCTCACCTATATGAAGCGACACCTTTTTAAACTGGAGACTAAACAGTAGAAGCTTGGCTTTCCCCTAAGTCTTAATTTAGCAGCGCTCGGTTATCTTATATTTTTTTGCTAGAAAATAACGTTCTTACTCAAAACAAAAACAAGGAAGAAAAGCCTTCCTTGTTTGTTTAGCTAGGAACTTGCCATTTTTGCTCTGTCTGCTTCGTCTTAAACAATCGTTTGGTAATAGCAGGGGCAGACTGAAACAAAACGATTCCAAGCATTGCGGAAGCAAGGATAAAAATACTCCCAAACGCTTGAACTGTACCTGTTGCTAAGGCTGCAATAATAATGGAAAACTCGCCCCGCTGTGTCAAAGACAGCCCTGCACGTAGAGCTACTTTTTTTGATAGACCGTACAGTTTACCACCAACCATTCCAACAATAATTTTTCCAACAATGGACCAAACAAGCAAGGTTATTAATAATCCAATCATCGGAACCCCTTCAGAAAAGGAAATGGTTGTCCCGAAGTAGAGAAAAAAGATTGGGAGGGTTAAGTCACGAAGCGGGACAACGAGACCTTCCAGCTGGTGGGATCGCTTCACTTCTGCCAGCATAATTCCTGCTAAAAACGCACCCAACACTTCTGACAATTCTAAGTAAAGGGCAAACCCTCCATAGGCTATCGCCACCCCCACGACAAAAAGAATAAACACATCACTGGATAAATGGCGATCAAAAAAAGGTCCCAACTTGCTAAATAAATATCTGCCTAACACAATAGCCACAATCGTCAAAAGAAAGACTTTACCCATTAACAATGCCAAAGCCCCACCAGTAATTTCTTCTCCTGCCGTTAGCCCGACTAAAACAGCTACAAGTACAGGAGCAACCAAATCTTCAAAAATCAGCAATCCGAGAATAAACTCTGATTCAGGGTTCGCCATCCGTTTAGAGCTTTCGAGCATTTTCGCTGTAATCGAAGAGCTAGTAGCATAAACAACCCCACCAATAAGAAGAGATGAGATGAGATCCAGCCCGAAAAGTAGGCAAATTCCTGTTGCAATTCCGAAGTTCAAAACGACATCGATCGATCCTGCTGGAGTCACTTTTTTCGCAACCCCAACAAGTTGCTTTAAAGGAAATTCCATGCCGAGCATAAAAAATAACAGAACGATTCCTACTTCACCTACAAAGTGTACCATGTGAGAATCTGTCAATAGTCCGCTGACAGCAATCCCGAGCAATATGTAAACGATCACCTCTGGTATTTTCCATTTTGCTCCTAGAAAACCTGTCACAAACAAAAGTAAGAGTACGAGGCCAGCACCAAGTAATTCTGGAATATCCAATAGACTTACGCCTCCCCTTCACAGAGACGCTCGAACCGATCAATTTGTTCTTGTTTTCCTACTGCAATTAAAACATCCCCTTGATAAAGAACTTCGTCAACTTCTGGGCTCGCCTGTACCTCACCCTCTCGTACAATTCCAATAACTGATACACCCGTTTTCTTACGAATGTTCGCCTCTCCTATCGTCTTATTGACAATGGGGGAATTCTTTTTCAATTCAATCCATTCCATCACCATTTTGTTTTTAATCATCTTCATTTTGTCATTATCCACCGGCTGAAACACAGCCCCAAGTAACTGTGCCCCTAACTCTCGTGTTTCATCAGCTGTTAAATTGATGGCAAAATCTGGTTCATCGTTGTCTTCATGGGCAAAAAAATAGAGCTCTCGCTTACCAGTATGATGAATAATGAGAACAATCATATTTCTTTGTGCTGTCATAAATGTCATTTTCTTACCGATTCCCGGTAAGTCAGCCATTTTCACTTCCATTCGTCACTACATCCTTTCTTTTTCCTAGATTACATTTTAACTACTCTACATCATTATAGTATACAAGCGTAGAAGCGTGCATTTATTTGGAACGTAAAACAAGAATTCTATAGCACCTTCTTTTTCTCATCTTTTAGGAAGGCAATCTTTCTTAAAGTTGAACAAAAAAGAAAACCCACATGAACAGCGAGTTTTCTTTAAGGTAGCTCTTATTTTCCTAGTACTTTGTTAATCGCTTCAATGACGCGATCTCCTTGAAATGGTTTAACGATGAAATCCTTCGCCCCTGATTGAATAGCGTCAATCACCATCGCCTGTTGTCCCATCGCCGAGCACATAATGACTTTCGCATCTGCATCATAAGCTTTAATTTCTTTCAATGCTTGAATGCCATCTTTTTCAGGCATCGTGATATCGAGTGTGACGAGGTCAGGTGAATGCTCTTTATATAATTGAACGGCTTCTTCTCCGTTCGCTGCCTCTCCTACGACCTCAAAATCGTTTTTCGTTAAAATGTCTTTAATCATCATTCTCATAAATGCCGCATCATCCACGACTAATACGGTTGCCATGTTTATCTACCTATCCTTTCATTCTACGTTGAGAGTTGTCCCTTTTTCCGTTGGATTACTTTTTCTAAGTTTAACAAAGTGAATAAACGATCTTCTTCTTTTACAACACCTCGTAAGTAATCTTCCTGTACACCACCAACCACTTCAGGAGTCGGCTCGATTTTTTCAGCAGGAACGTCGACGACATCATTAGCTCCATCTACAACAAAGCCAATTTCAACCCCATCATCGGCAATAACAAGTATCCGAGTGGAATCATCGTGCGCCTTTGCTGGTAATCCGAAGCGGGCTCGTAAATTAATGACTGGTGTAATCACCCCGCGGAGGTTCATGACACCTATAACATATGAAGGGGTTCCTGGGATTCGCGTCACTGGTTGCATCCGCTCAATGGACTGAATATAGTCCACTTCAATCGCATACTCTTCATCCCCTAATTGAAAAACAATAAGCTTTAAATCGTTTTTTGTTGCCATTTCGCTGGACACCATTTAACTCCCTCCTTGCTATTTGATAAGCGCATTTGTATCCACGATGAGTGCCACTTGGCCATTTCCAAGAATCGTTGCACCAGAGATTGCAAAAACATCAGTCAAGTAATCCCCAAGTGATTTAAGAACGATATCGTGTTGGCCAATTAATGAATCAACAACAAGTCCAGCAACCTTCTCCCCTTTATGTACGATCACAAGGGAATAGAGTTCATCAGCCTCACGTTTTTCTGGAACAGCAAAAATGTCCGAGAGGAAGACAAGTGGAACGACTTTCCCTCTAAAGTCAATCACCTTTTGGTTGTGGGCACTATACACTTCATTTTTGTTCACAATGGCAGTCTCCACAATCGAGGAAAGTGGAATCGCATATTTCTCATCCGCAACCTCGACGAGCATCACATCAATGATGGACAAAGTGAGCGGCAATTGAATAGAGAAAAGAGAGCCTTTTCCGAGTTTTGAGGTGACACTCACAACCCCTCCAATCGATTCAAATGTGCTTTGCACAACATCAAGCCCTACGCCTCGACCAGAAATGTCTGTAATTTTTTCAGCCGTGCTAAAACCTGGAGCAAATAATAGCTGGAACACTTGGGAATCGTTCATTTTGGCGGCGTCCTCTTCTGTTACGACACCGTTTGTCAGCGCCTTTTGTAGCACTTTATCACGATCGATGCCGGCTCCGTCATCCTCGATTTCAATAAATACATTGTTCCCACTATGGAATGCTCGGAGAATGACCGTCCCTTCCTCAGGCTTTCCTGCCGCACGCCGAACCTCAGGTGTTTCAATGCCGTGATCAATTGAATTTCGAATGAGATGGACGAGGGGATCACCAATTTCATCAATAATTGTTCGGTCCAACTCTGTCTCTGCGCCAACAATTTCTAAGTTTACTTTCTTGTTCAATTCTTTCGACAAGCTACGAACCATCCGCGGGAAGCGATTGAACACTTGCTCCACTGGCATCATTCTCATATTTAAAATGATTTCTTGCAAATCACCAGAAATTCTGGACATTCGCTCCACTGTTTCATTCAATTCATTTTGATTAAGTTCGCTCGCGATTTGCTCTAACCGCCCCCGATCGATGACTAGTTCTTCAAACAAGTTCATCAATACATCAAGCCGCTCAATATTGACCCGAACCGTTTTATTTACTTCCACGCCTTTTTTATCAGAAGGAGTCGTAGTTGCCGTTTTTTTCTCCGTCTGTTCTTCCGCTTTTTCAACGTCTACCTGCTTGTCCGATTGGGTGTGTTGCGTTTCTTTTAATGCTTGTAAGGCCTGTTTGTCGAGAGAGCAAATGTCGACAGCCGTAATTTCTGATACTTTTAAAATTCGCTGCCTCACTTCCTCGCCGTCCACTTTCGTAAGTAACGTTACTAGAAAGCGCTCATCAAATTTTTCCTCTTCTAGCTCTTCCGCAGAAGGTGTAGATTTGATCACTTCCCCCACTTGCTCAAGAACTTCAAACACCATAAATACTCGTGCTGCTTTAAGCAGCGTTTTCTCATCAAGAGTCACTTCAATTTGATAGGCTTGATACCCTTGTTCGAACGATTGATCCAAAACCGTCATTTCGAATTCATCGTACGACTCAATGATGGAACTACCTGAAAGCTCTAGTTGACCGGCAGCAGGACTCGGTGTGTGCACAGCTTTTCCAGCATCAGGAGTTTCCCCCTTCTCAATCTGCTCAAGCATCACGACGACTTTTGTAACATCTCGCTTTCCGTCTCCACCTGAAGCGATGTCACCAACCATCGCTTCTAAGTCGTCGACAGCCTCAAATACCACATCAAGTACTTCTGAGGTTGCGTCTAACTTTTGATTTCGAATTAGATCGAGGACATTTTCCATGTTGTGTGTCAAGTGGGCTAAATCCTCAAAGCCCATCGTAGCAGCCATTCCTTTTAACGTATGAGCCGAACGAAAAATTTCCCCGACAATTGAAAGATCGCTAGGTGAAACTTCCAACTTCAATAAATTGTCATTGATTGCCTGTAAATGCTCCTGACTTTCATCAATAAATACTTCTAAATATTCAGAGTGACTCAAGATTTTTCACCTCGATACGTATAGTCCTAGAAGACATAATACCATTTTACTAGATTATACATGAAACTTCTTTTATATTACCATAAATTTTGCGATTTCGAACGGTCACTCTCCATAAAAATAAGAAAAATAACCTAGGATCTTTGGCATTGTCTTATTTTAGCTCAATAAATATTTTTTAAATTCAGAAAAGGTTAACGGCTTCGCATGATAATAGCCTTGGACAGTGTCACACTTTTTCTCCTTCAAAAAAGAAAGCTGTTTTTCCGTTTCAACACCTTCCGCAACGACAGTTAAATCGAGCTCATGACCTAGGTGAATGATCATTGAAATGATGGCTTCCACTTGAGAGTTCACGCCAATCTCTGCAATAAAGGATTTATCAATCTTTAACTTTTGAATAGGTAACTGGCTTATATATTGAAGCGAGCTATACCCTGTACCAAAGTCATCGAGGCTTACTCGGATCCCTTGTGCCCTTAATTTTTGGAGTACTTTCATCGCACGATTCATATCTATTGTAATTCGCTCAGTGACTTCGACCTCTAACAAAGAGGGGTCTAAACCATATTTGTTTAAGCTATCTAAAATCATATCGACAATGTCTGGTTGTAAAAACTGCCTTAAAGAAAGATTGACTGACATTGGGACCGAACTAGCTTCTTTTTCAATAAGGAGCGCCTTTTGCTTACAAGCCTCATCCAACACCCACTTGCCGACAACTCCAATCAAACCAATTTCTTCAGCTACTGGGATAAAGAAATTTGGCCCTAACACTCCTAGAGCTGGATGATTCCAACGGACCAACACTTCTTCGCCACAATGCTCTCCCGTTGTCGTTTCAAAGATTGGTTGAAAGTAAAGCTCAAGCTCCTGATTTTCAACAGCTCGACGCAAATCATTTTCTAGCCGAAAAGGATGAATCCATTCGTCTTTCAACTCTTGGCAAAACCAGGAGACACAATTACCGCCTCGCGCTTTAGCATGTCGCAATGCGCGTTCTAATGAATTCCAGATCATCTCTACACTTTTTCCATCCATTGGATAAACCGCTGCCCCGATGCTGGCGGTCATCGTAAACTGCACTTCATCCACTTGAAATGGCTGCTGAATGATAGAGGAAATATAAGTTGCCAACGTTTCCTTTTTTGGCAGCTCCCCTTTGATCGCAGCACAGGCAATAAATTCATCTCCACTCACCCGTGCGATCCATTGCTGATTCGGTAGTTGCCAAAGCAACCTCCTAACGAGTGTTTGCAACACTTGATCACCATAACCTTCCCCTAACGAATCATTGACGAGCTTAAAACGGTCCAAATTAATAAGGAAAAGCACATACGTCTCTGCCTGATTTTCCTGAAAGGTACGTTCCATTAGGCGTGGAACTTCTTGACGAATCGGCACCCCTGTTAACGGATCCATCCCCTTGTCGATCAAAGGAGCAATGAACGCAATCACCTGCTTGTCAGGAAGAAGCTGCAAAGAGAGGCAAAAGGTTTCAAAGGTTTCTCCATTTCGTTTAATGAGTTCGACTTTCTCCACCTGCGATATTTTATTGACGGTAGCCAATGCTAAATAAAGAGATTCTCGACACTCTGATTCAAACAGTTGAAACACACTGCTTCTCTGATTTTGCTCCCAGTCAACACGAAGGGTTTCCATCGCACCTTCATTCATATTTAATAAGGCTCCCTCTTCATCCATCGTAAACATCGGTAACGGGACGTGGGCATATAAAATCGACTCTAGGTCTTTATGGAATGGTCTTGATTCGTTGGATTGGTTAGGCATACGTGCATCCCCTATCGTATGTATTGGTTTCTAAAGCTCTAGTTTTTGAACAATTCAACAACTGAACGAATGACAGTTAAATGGTCATGAGCAACTTCTGACGCTCTTTGGGGATGGATGTAAATGCCTTGCATGCCTAGTGTTAACGCTTGAGCGATCTCATTCATAAAATTATCCCCAACAGAGACAACTTGACTCATGTCCACTTCATACTGATGCACCACCTCTTTAAATATATCGGTCGTTCGCGTCGGTTTTTTTGCTGATGTTATAATATGGTTAAATACATCATGTAAATGAAGCTCATGTAGCAAGCGCTGAACATCTTCTCGGTCACTGTTCGTCACAAGGACGATTTCTTTTGTCGCCTTTAATTCAATCAATCCTTCACGCAAACCAGGAAGAGGAGTTAACTCAAACTCATCCGTCACCATATATTCTTTTGTCGCAACATAGCTTGCATAACAATCTTCGACACCATAATGCTTTGCTGTGACAAATGGATACCACCAGCCATCACCAACTGCAATGATGGTTTCAAAATCAAATGAAACAGGATCAGAATAAAGCGTCTCCCATTCTTCAGCTGGTACGTATGAGCCATCCCATGTTTGAACTGATTGGACAGAGATCGTCATTGGGTCAATCGTCAAAATATAATCACGTTTCACATCATATCCTTTTCCGATTTGAACAGGATGATGCCCATCTTTCATCGCCGTATAATCGCGCCAAAAATCTAACTGCTGGCTCTGCGGGACGTTTTGCTTTAAGTGGTTCGCATAATAATCAAAATGGTCTGTTCCTTCATATAATGTGCCATCCAAATCAAAAATGACAAGCTTACTTGACTTCAACACTGGATTCATATCTTTTGTTCCCTCACTTCATCTAAAAGTTCCTTATTAAGATCACTATAAGTTTTTACGACAAATCAAGCAAATAACTTTATCAAAAAAACGAATTTACGAATTACTTTATTAAAATAATGTAAAGTTAACATGTGAAAACGATGAACTTTGTGAATTCCGTAAAGTTACAAAATTCGCTAGCAATCTATTACACAATCTTATATAATTCAACTGTAACAAACTTTAAAAATACATAAAAAAAGGGGTTTTACAAAATGAAAAAAATGCTTTACTTTTTGGGAGTAAGCATGCTTGTTTTTGTCCTTGCTGCATGTGGAACTTCTGACGACGGCGACACAGCAGGATCTGGAGAGGCAGATGGCGCCGATGAAGCTGGTGAAATGCCGTCAGAGCTTATTATGGGATTTGTTCCATCCAGCGAATCTGATCAAATTGCCGATACTGTAGAGCCACTTGCTGAGCGTCTTTCTGAAGAGCTCGGTATTCCAGTTAGTGGACAAGTCATGACAAATTACACTGGCCTTGTTGAAGCCATGGGCAACGATCAAGTACACATTGGTTTCATTCCTGCATTCGGTTATGTCCTTGCAACCGATCGCTATCCTCAAGTCGAAGTCATCCTCAAGTCTGTCCGTAACGGCAGCGGTACATACCGTGCACAATATACCGTTCTTGCAGATTCCGATATTGAATCGATCGAAGACCTTGAAGGAAAAGTTTGGGTGTATAGTGACCTTGCATCAACGTCAGGATACTTATTCCCTGCCGCTCAATTAGTGACAGAATACGATGTCCCTGCTGATGGAATTGATTCATTTTTCGGTAATCAAATTCAAGCGGGTAGCCATGACAATGCCCTCATCACTGTTTTAGAAGGCGGTGCTGATGTGGCGACAACGTTTGAAGACGCCCGTGAAATCATCGAAGGCGACTATCCTGAAGCGATGGAAGATCTTCGTGTTATCGGATATACAGAAGAAATTCCAAACGACACTATTTCTGTTCTGAATACACTTCCTCAAGAGTTAATCGACCAAATTCGTGACGTATTCCTTTCATTCAATGAAGATGAAGACATGATCAAGATTTTGAATGACGTTTATCGTTGGGATGCTATTGAAGAAGCATCTGATGATGAATACGATATCGTTCGCGAAACGTATGAGCTATTCTCTGACCAAGTGTCATTAGATTAACGATCCAGCTCAAAGCTGCTTTTTAGACAAAGAAGAAGGGGAGTGGGTACCTCCCCTTCTCTTTTGTATGTAGGCGTTTGTCACTTTACTAGCATTTATGAAATGAGGGAAATGTCCGATGATAGAGTTTAAAAATGTGTCTCTCGTCTATCCAAACGGAACACAAGGGTTAAAAGGTGTAAACTTAAAAATTAACGAAGGAGAGTTTGTCGTCATTGTTGGCCTTTCTGGTGCCGGGAAATCCACGCTCATACGCAGCATGAATCGACTTGTCACCCCAACCGAAGGCGAACTTCTTATTGATGGTGAAAACATTCTTCCCTATTCTTCAAGACAGTTACGTAAGCTTCGCACAAAGGTCGGCATGATCTTTCAAAACTACAACCTTGTCAAACGTTCATCTGTGATGAAAAATGTCATTTCTGGCCGCCTCGGTCATGTTGGAACGTTCGCAAGCCTTTTAAACCTTTATCCGAAGGAAGATGTGGCACTTGCGTATCGCAGCTTGCAACGGGTTAACATTGCCGAAAAAGTGTATCAACGGGCCGATCAACTGAGTGGTGGTCAACAGCAGCGTGTCGCAATTGCTCGCGTGTTGACCCAGCAACCAAAAATAATTTTAGCCGACGAGCCTGTGGCAAGTCTTGATCCGCCGACTTCTCATCAAGTGATGACCTATTTACGCAAGATCAACAAGGAAGATAAAATTACAACGATTGTCAATTTGCATTTCATCGACATGGCGATGGAATATGCGGATCGAATTATTGGTATGCGTGCAGGTGAGGTCGTATTTGATGGACCTGCTAGTGAAGTGAGCGAGGAAACGTTCGAGGAAATTTACGGTAGAAAAATTCGTGAAGATGACCTAGTAGGAGGTCAGGACAATGAGTAAGCAAGAGGTTAAAGGAGTCATCTCGTCCAAGGCGAAGCTCCGGATGACCGTGCTCCTCGTTGCCATCGTCGGCATGTACGTGTTTACATCGGCACGAACAGGGTCTTCGATCCCTGATTTAATTTCAGGCTCTCCGCGTATTTTCTCTATGTTCGCAGAGTTGTTCCCACCGAACTGGGGATATGCCTCTCAAGTGTGGGGGTACTTGGCAGAGACTGTGCAAATGGCAATCATCGCGACAACCGTGGCAGCCATCATTTCCATTCCGATTAGCTTGCTATCAGCGGCAAACTTGTTTCCAAATCGGACCATTCATATGCCCGTTCGCTTTATTATGAATGTCTTACGGACGATTCCTGACATCTTATTAGCGGTCATTTTCGTTGGCATTTTTGGAATCGGTGTCTTTTCTGGAATTATGGCCCTTATTATTTTCTCGCTTGGCTTATTAGCGAAGCTCTTGTATGAGACGATTGAAGCGATCGATCTCAATCCGCTTGAGGCGATTCGTGCATCAGGAGGCAACACCATTCAAGTCATTTGGTATGCTGTCATGCCACAAGTCCTCCCTCAGTTTGTTTCGTTTAGCTTATATGTATTTGAAGTCAACGTGCGGGCGTCGGTTGTGCTTGGATTCGTTGGTGCTGGTGGAATCGGTTTGATTCTTCAACAGCAGCTCGGTTTTTTCAATTATCCAAACGTTTCCACGATCATTCTCATTATTTTCGCCGCCGTCGTTGTCATTGATTACATTAGTAATAAGATTAGGGAGGGACTTGTCTAATGAACCTTACGTTACCTCCAAAAAAACCGCGTTCTGCTGCGAAAACGATTCGTAACATTGCCGTTGCGATCGCGGTCATTGCGATTTATACTTGGACGTTTACCTCTATTAATATTGATTGGGGACGCATCTTTAGTGAACGAACAATCGAAAACATGGGGCGAGTGATTCCGCAACTATTTTCTCCTGACTGGCTCACCTATTCCAAGGTATTAAACGCGATGATGGAAACGTTGGCAATGGCTTATACCGGAACGTTGATGGCTGCCATTCTAGCAATTCCATTTGGCTTTTTTGCAGCCAGTAATATGGTAAAAAATAAGTTTTTCAACACGTTATCGAAGTGGGCTTTAGATGCAATCCGTGCATTTCCAGAATTAATGCTCGCGATCATTTTTATCGCAGCCGTCGGTCCATCGCCGTTTGCTGGGGTCTTAGCCATCGCGATTGGCTCGATCGGGATGCTCGGGAAGCTTTACTGCGAAGTGATTGAATCGATTGATATGAACGTCGTCGAAGCTCTTGAGGCCAACGGTGCAAATAAGCTACAAGTTCTCGTGTATGGGATCGTTCCACAAATCCTTCCAGAATTTCTATCCTACGCGATTTATCGATTTGAAATCGATGTTCGTGCCTCCACGATCTTAGGGATCGTCGGTGCCGGGGGGATCGGGATGCTCGTTTCGATTGCGACGCAAAACCGAAACTGGGATGAAGTCGGAATGATTCTTCTCGTCATCATCATTGTCGTCACATTGATTGATTACATTAGTGCGGCGATCCGTAAGCGAATTGTTTAACTTAACATCCGTGCATCACGAAGCTAGGCATCGGAATCTTCCTTTGCCTGGCTTCTTCTTTCGAAAGGAGGACTTTTCATGCTTTATATCGTAAAAAAGAGACATCGCACGAATTACCCAAACCCGATTACGCTTGTGAAGGGACAATCTGTCCATATAGGCGAACAATATAGCGGCTCTGAGCCTTGGGAACACTGGTATTTCTGTCAAACAGCGGATGGTAGTTTAAAAGGCTGGGTTCCGAAGCAACTGCTTGCGATCGAAGGCTCAAAAGGAGTAGCATTGGACGACTATACAGCGACAGAACTAAACGTGGACGTAGGAGAAATCGTAGTGAAGCTAAAAGAGCTAAACGGCTGGATTTGGTGTCGTCAGCAAACGAGCGGTGAAGTCGGCTGGATTCCGAAAGAAAACGTGGAGAAACGAGTTAAATAATGAGAGTTTTTTCTTTTCTGTCCTCACTATATGCATTTAGAACCTTTTAAGGATAAGACTCTACTGAAGCTAAACCTGAAATCTACAAATGGTTGTTTCTATACTAAAGGAAACTACTACTAAACTCGAGCTGTTTCACGACCTCACTTCATTTTTTACTAGACCATTAGTACCCTTTCCAACTCTATTTATTATGGCAGCACCTTGGCTACGGATGCTGCCTTTGACAGTTTCACTGAGGCGGGTTATTTTTTCACGCCAAGTTGTTCGTAGTCGAAGCGATTCGCCTTCCTCTTTCGTAAATCGACGAGCTGCTGAACATGCTTTCGCACTCTTGCGATGACACCGGAGCGGTCCGTTAAAGAATGAAGAGGCTGCTGTTGGTCCCGTACAACAAAGAGCGAAGCCGACTTGACGGGAACATGACATAGCTGCTCGTAGGCCTCTGCATACAAAGCAAGCTGTGGTTCATAAAATCGAAGTAATTCTGCCCCGGAGCGACGAATTTGATTCGTTTTAAAATCAATGATATGGTACTCGTTTTCGTTCTTCACGATTTTATCTATTTCCCCTACAATTTCAGCTCCTTCAAAGGAAAAAGAGAACGCCCATTCATTCGCGACAGGTTCACCCAACCATTGTAGGGAATGTTGGTTCACTCCACGAAACAACCTTTGAATATGTTCCTCGTAATGCTTTCGTTCATCTTGGGTCCAATCATGCGCTGCAAGGGTCATCTCTATACTGCCAGCAAGGGTTACTCCTTGATCTACGAGTTCAAACACTTTATGAGCCAAGCTTCCTACCTTAGAAGGATCAATATTTGAATCTTCTTGTTTCGTTTTTGCTTCGTGTTGAACGCTCGTCTCTATTCCGAGAATGTAGCGCTCGTAATAGGCGACCGGGTCTTGGATAAATGTCATCATTTCAGTTACAGACAATGGTACAAGTTCCGGCTGACGGGGAACGATTGGCGGAACCTTGTATGTCTGAATGTCTTTTTCCCAACGATCATGGGATGCAACGTCTTCTTCGATCTTTAAGTGAGACCTAAGTTCAGGCATTTCCTCTAACGCTTCTTCTACTTCGTATAGCCATGACGAGGTGGAAGGTTGTTCCTTACCTGTCATCCATAAGTAGTCACGTGCACGAGTAGCGGCCACATAGAATAGCCGTTTATTCTCTGCCATTGTAGCAAGATCGGCTTGCTCTTTAACAAGCGCAAAGGCAGGCGTCTCTAGTTTCACCACTCCATCATCCTCTTCCCATTCATGACGAAGGACAATGCCCATTTCTCGGTCGTAGCGAACCTGTCCTTTGTCCCGTTGCGGAACACGGTCAAGCTGTGGCAAACAGACGATCGGGAATTCAAGACCTTTCGAAGCGTGAACGGTCATAATATGGACGACGTTTCCTGCCACTTGCTCAACTTCGGCTTCTCCTTCCTTTTCCACCTCTGCTTGAATCAAGTCAAAACGTTGGAGCAGTTCTTCCAACACGTTCGTCTTCCAACCGCTCATCACATCGATGAGCTTTTCTACATTCCTCACTTTTTGCATTCCGTTTTCCTGAACAAAAAGAGACATCTTTAATCCTGTTTGGTCGAACAACTCATACAGGTGATCGATTAATGAAGGGACTGGACGGAACGGAACCCACCGATCAAGCCATGTACGCAACCTTACGAAAGCGTCCGTAACGACGGGGCGTTCAGCAAAAAGACTGGCCATCTCCTTATCAACGACAATATCAAACCATGTTAGTTCATCGGAAAAACGTTCCTTGACAAACATTAGATCATCGAGCGTTAGTCCGAACATTGGACTTCTAAGCAATGCAAAGAGATAGAGCTCTTCAAACGGGCGGTCAAGCCACCGTAGCAGTGTCACGAAGTCTAGAATTTCCTGTCGTTCGTAAAAGCCAACACCGCCATAGACGTGGTACGGAATACCTTTATCGCTTAGCGCCCGTTCTAAGGCTAACAATTCCGTCCGCACAGGAATCAAGATCGCCATATCTCCCCAATTCGGTGAACGCCACGATTCACCGTTCCATACCGTCGGCTCCCCTGTTCGCACCATCTCTAGCAAGCGATCGGCAATATGGTGATAGGGTACCTGATCATTATCCTTTTCTTTCTCCGTTGTTTTTGTTATGTGCAAGCTCACCCGGATGTCATCCTCTTTTTCTGGTTCTCTCGCAGGAATGAGAGAGGCGTAAGGGACTGAATGAACGCTTACGTCTTTCATTGCATGAGCAAACAGTCCGTTTACTACATGAATGACAGGGGCGGTTGTTCGGTAGTTCGTATTCATCTCAATAAATTGCGCCTCTTTCTCATCCCGTGCCTGTTCACTCATTTCATTCATCAGCGTTACATCGGCTCCGCGAAAACGGTAGATCGATTGTTTTCCATCACCGACAAGAAACTGATAGGAAGGGTTGATCTTTGTGAGCACATCCATTTGCATTTGATTCGTATCTTGGAATTCATCGACCATCATATGTTTGAACTGGTCATGGCAGCTTTTCTGCACGTCCTCCTGATCCAACAAACAAACAGCATTCCTCTGCAAATCAGAAAAGTCGAAAGCACTTAAAAGTTGTTTCCGTTCTTTGTAGCGAGCCGCAAAATATTGCAACAAGTCGATAAAGGCTGTAAGAACCTCCTTTGTTATTGGTTGTACCTCTACCGAAAAAGAGGTCCATTGTTTTTTTAACCCTTTCCACTCATCATAGAGTTGTTGAAAGGCTGGTGCTTTCTCCCCCCAGCTTTTATGCCCTCGTGCTGGCATGGCTGCTGTCAGCGTTTGTACATATAAATCTGGCGCTTCAGGATTAAGCTGATGAAAACAGCTGAGTAGATTGTGAATGTGATCTTTGAGCGCTTTCGTCAAGCTTGGATCATTTCCATCGATCCGATCCACTAAACGAGACGCTTTTTCATGAAACACCGCGATCTGCTGTTCTTTTTCGAGAAGGAGTGCATGGGTTTGCACATTGAGCATCGCATCACCATCCAAGCGTTTAAATACGTCGTCATCGGCATGAATGTCTCGAATGTGTTCGTATACTTGGAGTAGAGAAGACTCAAGGGAACGCTTCGTATAGCATTCAAGGAGCTTTGCGAACAAGGGACGTAAAAGTGCGTCTTGGAATAGATCGTCAAGTATCTCTCGTTTCATGATCGCTGCTTCCACTTCATCTAATACGATAAATGTTGGCGGAATGCCCGCTTCTTGCGCATACTCTAATAAGAGCCTTTGACAAAAGCTATGAAACGTACTAATTCGTGCCCGTTCCAACCCTTCTTTTTGCTTTTGCCAAAAAATCATCTGCCCCGCATCACCGTGGGCCTTCGCTTCTTCTACTTTTTCGAGCAACCGTTGCCGGATTCTTTCTTTCATTTCACGTGCTGCCTTCTCCGTGAATGTGATCGCCACCAGCTCGTCCACCTCAGCACCAAATGAAGCCTCTAGATCATTTTGTGTTTCCTGCCATTTTTGTTCACAAATGTGGACAAAGCGCTCTGTCAGAACGCGAGTCTTCCCTGAGCCGGCTCCAGCCGACAGAACGACGAGCGGAGCCCGGCTAAAAATCGCTTGTTCTTGCTCCTGGTTAAATGTTATTGCCATGAAGTTTCTCCCTCCTCTCGCTGTTCAGGGGTTACGCGACAGACTGCATGATAGGGGCAGCTTTTACTGCAATCTAGCGGCATCACAGAAAAGTCTTCATGCATCCCTTGCCAGAGCTGTTCGATTCTCTCATCCAAGTTGAACGCATGAAGAAAGTCAATCGTTCCAAGCTGCTCGTGGCGATTTTTGCAAAAAGCCGATACGCGAAAACGCGAACCTTTTCCCACATGTTCTGGCTTCCAAAGCCCATTGTTTGCTCGTTTTTCTGGTTCCTTAAGCGAGATGTAGGACGCCCCATACGCTTTTTTCTCCTTCAGTTGCTGTCCAGCAGCAATCATGTACAAAGGGAGCTGTAGCTTTAATCCAGACGGGACATCTTCCTCCATCTTCAAATGGGCTTGTCCTGTTTTATAGTCGTAAATCGTAAACCCTTCATGATCCACATCGATTCGGTCGACTTTTCCTGTAAGCGTAATGGTCGTCCCGCTTGGTAACCGAATCGGCAATGACACTGATCGTTCCAAGGAATAGATGGCCATCTCCTTGACCGGTTCATGATCCCAAAAGTGTTTTCGCTCCGCTTTCCACCACTTTCTTAACCGTTTCAGCCATTCACGTTTTATGAGCTCAAGCTCTAGTCGAGATAAGCTGAGATACCGCTGCTCTATTTCTTCCCAAAGAGCTAAAAATACCAATTCTACTTTTTGGCCGATCCGCCCTTTATCTGTCTCAGATAAGCGATGAAATGGTTGTCCGATCAAGTCTTCTTCCTCATAAATGCGCTCGATGACTTGATGAATCAAATAGCCAAGATCGAGCGGTGAAACGCGTACTTCTTTTTTCATTGGTTCCTTAACATTGAAGATTCGCTCCATTCCGAAACGAAATGGACATCTAGCATATTGTTCAAGGGCGGTCACGGATAGGGTATACTGGGCGGAGAGCGGCTCTGATAAAGTTTCCTCCCCTGTTTTCAACCGCTCGACGTGTTGATGGATACGCTCTATTTCAGGAGATAATCCATTGATGACGTAGCCTTTCCCTAAAAAATGCGCAGCTTTTTCTTGTTGTTCTCCTACCGTCAATGCAAAAGGGGCCTCCATTCGTTTTTCAAACGTCCATTCATACGTCTCTGTCGCCACATACCGATCCAAAAAGGGCGAAGGTAAGAACGGTTCGTTCGGATTCATCCCCTTAATATAGGAGAAGACAATTTCTGGAGCGATATAAAAGAGCTGGTCAAAATACGCCTCTTGCTTCATTTTAAACACGTGTTGTGTTGGAGCGCCGTACGGAATTGGCAAAGAATATAAATCTCGCTCCTGCACATAACCTTGGAGTGAATGGGGAGCTGGAAACGTACCTTCATTCATACTTGTCACATACAGTTTATCCCCTTGAAACAGCGGCACGTCTCGCCACGTATGGATGGAAACACCGCGCTCTCGTCCTTTCTCAATCGTGAACTTTTTCCGCTCGAGCTGATAGTGAAGCCATTCCCTAAACAGGTCAAGGCGAATCGTAAATGCCATGAGACCTTTTTCTTCTAATTCTTGTCGCTTCTCTTGCACCAATGACTTTAAATAGGTCATGACGTGTAATTCAAATGCGATTTCCTGCGCTCGCCACGTCTCATGGCTCTCTCGCATGCGTTGCTCATAAAGGGAAGACAGTTCACTATCGTCCAGTAATCTTTCAAGCTGATGCAAATAAGCTAAAAACGTATCTCGCTTCCGCCAAACATTCCCGCGTACTAGCTCAATCAACCGTCCAATCCCCTCATCCGCTACATCCCCCGTTGCCAAAAACGACTTTTTAGCCAATGCAAAGCTCGCACCGCTCGTAAACGTGAGCTTCATGATTAGTTCTAGCAGTGGCAGCTGCTCCCAGCTTGTAGCTGCGCGGCTCGGCATGCGGAGAACGTAATCAAGCCAATGGAGAATAGCTGAATCTCTAGCCGAACGTCGCTTGGAACGTTGCAATGGCACACCTAAAAATTTCGCCACTCGAAAAAGGACTGCTTCATCCGCCTTTTCATCTGCTAGTACAATTCCAAACGCATCATACGGCTTTTCGCTCAGTATAATGTCTTGCATCAATCCATAATATTGTTCTTCTGTCGTCGAGGCCGCCTTTACGGAAATACTTTCTGTCATAAGGTCGTTCCGATGATGGACCGTTTTCTGTTCAAACCCTAACGAAAGTAGATCGTTTAACGTTTGTTTGGCAATCGCAAACGTAGCTTGCGGGAGGTAAACATGAAAGGGAACATCCGCTTTTTTCAAGGCCGTGATCAATCGATATTGCAACGGACTGAAATCATAAAAGCCGTCCACGACAACAGCTCCTGTCATGAGCGATGGACGTTTACTCAAGCGATTCGCTGCTACCAGTATTTTTTGTTCGGGGTCAAGTAGCCGATTTTCGTTAACGGTTGCTTGTTCATATCGTTTAAATAGAGGCTTTAACGACTCAAGTCCAGCGGTATATTCCTCTACCTCTAAGCCTAACCGTTTGATTTGACCATATGTATCAGCATAGGCTTTCGCCTGATGTCGATCATGTGTACCACCTAGTGCGTCTTCCTCTAAAAATTGCTGAAAAAACAAATGCCGGTCTTCTTCCCCAATCGCAACATAGGATTCTTTTGTCTCGTCTAAAATGAGCTCCGCAAGATCATCAAACGTGATGTAACGAATGCCTGGCTGCCGTTTTCTTCCGAGAGATAACCATTTTGCCGATGGAAGAATGTAATAGAGAGGCGTCCCCGTCATTTGCTGCCACTGAAACCAGTGCGTAAGACGTTTTCTGTTGGCAATCTCCTTCACTGTTGATTCATAGACTACTTGTTCAGCCACCGTCATCCTCCTTCCTGCTTGGACGAATCATTTCTACGTGTGGAATGCCATCTTCCACGTATTCTTCTGAGCACGCATGAAAACCGTGCACTTGATAAAAAGCTTGTAAATGAGCTTGGGCCTGTATTTGAATCGAAGGTGCACGTTCGAATGTATGTAAAAAACCGATGGCTTGCTCCATTAATGTATGCCCAAGTCCTTTACCACGTCCACTTGGAGCGATAATGACTCGTCCGATGGAGGCATGCTCATCGTATTTGACACCTGTTTGAAAAAGGCGAGCGTAGGCCAGTATCGTTCCATGATCAATCCCAAACAAATGACTCGCTTGTTGATCGTACCCGTCAAGTTCAGAGTAAGGACAAGCTTGTTCTACAACGAACACGTCAACCCGTAACCGCAAAAGCTCATACAATTCATCTTTCGTTAACTCTTGAAACGTTTTGCAGTGCCACTTCAACGGACTTCCTCCCTTGCTATTTGTACTCCTAGTGTATCACATTCAAACATACGTTTGGTTATTTAGAAAAACTTGGCTTGTTGCCCCGATCATTAGGCAAACATGCAAAAAGAGAGCAGCGTTTAGGAAGCGCCACTCTCCATGTCTTAAAACGAAATCACATTATAGCCGATCAATGCGACGAGCACAAGACAGGTGATGAATACAATCCAATAGATACGAGCCTGCTGGCCGATCGTTCCTTTGGACGTACGTGTCAACAACATCTCCATCGCATAGATAAGCACGATTGCAAGAACACCTTTTACGATAAACAAGAAAGCAAACTGCCAGTAGACGAGCATGCCAGCCCCTGTGATTAGCATGATCACAAAGAATAACCGGACGATCATATGAAGGATTTTTCCAGCCTTCCCTTTCCCTGCTTTGATCAAAAAATAGCTAACGAGAAAGAGAATAATTAAAATGGCCCATGATCCGCGGTGAGATTCATAGAAAATGTTATAAAGTTCTGGTGACAATTGTTACGCCTCCTTTCCCAATCTAAATCTTCCCGTTTCTTGTCCATTATAAAGGATTGAAAACGGATTTACCAAAATCATCTCCTCCCGTCACAAAACTGTTAGATTAAAAAATCTACTTTTTATGAACCCGCTACAAAAGTTTTTCTCCGAACAATGAGCCCATCAGTTCAACAGCAACCTCCGCCGTCTTATTTCGCTCATCGAGAATCGGGTTTACTTCCACAAATTCTGCTGAGGTCACAATCTCGGCTTCGGCTAACATCTCCATCGCCAAATGGCTTTCCCGGTAGGAAATTCCACCGAGCACCGGCGTGCCGACACCAGGGGCATCATTCGGATCAAGTCCATCTAAATCAAGGCTCAAATGGACACCATCCGTCCCGTTTGACACGTGGGCAATCGCTTCCTCCATCACCCTCGTCATCCCTAGTCGGTCCACTTCATGCATCGTAAAAATTTTCATCCCATGTTCGCGAATATATGCCTTTTCCCCTTCATCCAATGAACGGGCACCGATAATGACAACGTTTTCTGGCTTTATTTTCGGTGCAAAGCCGCCGATTGATGTAAGTTTTTCATGCCCGATGCCTAAGCTTACGGCCAGTGGCATACCATGAATGTTCCCAGATGGGGAGGTTTCTGCCGTATTCAAGTCCCCGTGGGCATCATACCAGATGACCCCTAGTTGGTGTCGGCGCTTTGCCACCCCGGCTAACGTACCAATGGCGATGCTATGGTCCCCCCCTAGAACGAGCGGGAAGTATCCTTTCGCCACAGCTTTCTCCACATGGAGGCAGAGCTGCTCGTTCGCCTTGATGACCTCGCCTAAATTTTTTAAATTTGTTTTTTCCTCGCTTACTTCCCCGGGGCGATCAATCGGAATATCCCCCATGTCATCCACATGATAGCCAATTGATTGAAGCCTCTCAATTAATCCAGCATAGCGTAACGCACTTGGCCCCATGTCAACCCCCCGACGATTTTGTCCTAAATCCATCGGTGCTCCAATGACAGCAATTTTCTTTCGATCCATGTCTCTTCACCTCAGCTGTAAAGTCAAAGTTCCCTTATTTACTAGCAAAACATTTGTTCATCGCCTACTCTAGCTCTTTCTCTGTAATCACGAGAGTGGGGGTTGGTGACCTTGCTTGACTGCTGAATAGGCACTCAACATATTCATGTAACGATTTCCTTTAGGGCTCCCTCCTCAAACCCCTTCTACTTGCCCCATATTTTTCTGTTTGTTTTTTAATGGCTGCACTGTTCAAAACCGATCGCCTCCTTTAAGATTGACTGCCGAGAACGTTTACATAAAAATATACATTAATGAATAAAAATACTTTTTCTTCCATCCTTAGATTAATTATAACAGATCGACGTGGTCAACAGTATGATTTCTCTAAAAGGCAAAAAGGGAGATCACAATTGAGTGACCTCCCTCACCACGAACTCGTTCCATAAAAACCGAGAAGGAACGCGGCGATCGAACCGACAATGCTTAACAACACATAGGAAAAAAGCTTCTTCCACTCACGCTCCCTTATGAGTAGCACCGCCTCCACACTAAACGTCGAATACGTAGTAAAGGCACCAAAAAAGCCAATTCCACCGAAAAGATACCCTATATCATCATAAGATGCAGCAAACAGTTCATGATAATAAAGTCCGAAAAAAGCTCCTAACCCGAATGAGCCAAGCAGATTGACAACAAGCATAGCTATAGGAAAAGGCGGGTCTGGGAACCGCTTCATCATCCATTGACCGACAAGATAACGGGCAATAGCGCCGATGCCTCCACCAATCGCCACAATCAAGAGATTCATGAGCCTGCCACCTCTCGTTTCCGTCTCGTAGCAATCTTACTAGCAAGCAAATAGCCTAAGAGCGCGAATCCGATTCCGCCAAATAAGGACGCAGCCACATATATAAGAAAACTGAACGGATGGTGACTGTATAACAACACCGAGTCAGCCGCCAGCGTTGACATCGTTGTAAATCCTCCGCACAAGCCGACACCCAGTCCTTTCTTCAGCCATTCTTTAGGAACAATGACGAGAAACCAAGAAGTTAAAAAGCCAAGCAAAAAGCTGCCTACTATATTTTCAATGAGTGTTCCATACGGATAGCCAGTTGTTAACATCCACGTGTTGAGGAGAAAGCGAAAGTTCGTACCGATCGCTCCACCGATGCCGATGGCGACAATTTCCTTTACAGTCTGTCGCATGCTGAAAAACTCCTCCCAAAAGCAAACCTCTTCCTCCATTAAAAACGTTTTTCGTTCAGTATTCAACTGTGATGAAAAAAAGAATCCCGACCATGCTGATACACAAACTAAAATGCCGTCAATACAATGAACTACCGACTGACACATCTTTTAGAACAAAAGGTGATTGCGTCTAATGCCTTGAGTAGATGTCTGAGTCTAAAGTAAACGAAAACCAATAAAAAACCCTACGGCTATGAAGAACCGTAGAGTGTCTCATTCTTTTTTACACTTGATCCCGGTCAATTTCTAAGCGATCTTGTCCGGCAAAGGCAACTTCCATGTCAAATTCGACGACATTTTCTCGATCGAGATTGAAATAATCAAGGACTGCATCAATTACTTGATCTTCTTCCATATCTGGCGTGAGCTCTAGCGTATTGATCAATTCATCAATTCGCTCTCTAGCCTCTTCTCCTCTAAATGATTCTCCGGCTGCCACGTATTTGGCTTCCGTCTCATCCCATTCTTCCTCAAATTCGATGTCTACGACTTCATCATCTTCAAGCTCAATTTCTAAATCAAGCTTGGTGACCTCCCCTTCATCGCCTACTTCCCCTTCTTGTTCGGTCTCATCTACGGGGGTCTCATCCATCATCTCTTCGTCCTCTACAGGTGCTCCCGGCTGGTCTGCCTGTGGCCCACACGCAATGATCATGACACTTAATAACATCATTGAGAGGAATAAACCTAGTCGCTTGGACAACATTTTCATTAACCTCCTTTATGTATGTTCAATAAAAGCATGCCCCAGTCATCCACAAATTATGAACACGAATAAAGGCAAGTAGAGGGGGAACGGTATGGACAAAGGATGATAACAAAGAAAAAGGAGGCGCTTCCTCATGAAGTGGATGCTCAAATCTTTCGTCTTACTTTTAGGCTTCTCTTGTTTTTTCATTTCAATGAACCAATCGATTAGCTATGCAACTCCTAGCATCATTGATTTCGAACTTGAAATGGTTTTAAAGGATTACTCAACATATGACATTGAATACGAAATGAGTGAAAATGTACTAGACGCCACCTATAACGTCCCAAACGAACCGACCATAAAGGGGCAAGAAGCAGTTGAAAAAGTCCAATCGTTTATCGGAACATTGCAATTGCTGCCGAGCACGAGTAACATGCAAGCTGTTCAAAACGTTCTAACTCAGCTTCAGTTATCAAAGGACGATATTCACTTCTTTAAGTTAGAAGCTACATTTGACGGTGGAGCTACGCTTAATATCCACTGGGCAGGAAAGAACTGCTGTTGCAATGACTGTCAGCACAACAATGGACGCGATTAAAAAAACCTATAAACACGAAATGATTACCATTAAATGATAAAATTATAGGTATTTTTATGCGTCATTTACATTCCCTTAACAATTCATTGTTATGATCAAGCTTGACAGTACAATGAATTGGGGGTCTCAGCTTGAAACAAACGTTATCAAACAAACATAAAGGAAGTAGATGGGCAACAACAATTTTGGAAAAACTAAACTTGCGCCTCCGTCTCCTTCTTCTTTTTATCTCCGTTATGACTTTTTCAATTAGCATTGTCGGTCTTAGTTCATATTTCCAAGCGAGGGATGTGACGATGAAGACAATCGAAGACCGACTCGTTCGTGAAACAGAGTTAATGGAGTACCTTTCCGAAAATTTGCACTTTCTTTATGTTAGCGATCCAGAATACTTTATGCAGCAGCTCACGAGCAACGTCCGTTCACAACAGGCAACTCTTTTTGATGATGGGATCGCGTCAGATTATTTTTCCATCGTTCATGGTGAAATCAATCCTTTTATTGAACCGAACCATCTAACAGCACCATGGCCCGAATCCCTTGTGGAGCAAATCATTGACATGGGCCGTGGCCAAATTCATACAACGATTGCTGGTGATTCCTACACAATCTCGTTTCAAGAAATGGAGGCCATCGATGGAATTTATCTTTTAGCCGTTCCTACCGATACATATATGCACGAGATTAATCAAATGGCTTTGTATTCTCTCGTAATCGCAGTTGTTAGTTGTCTAATGGCTAGTCTGCTAATTCTGTTATTTGTTCGCTCCATTACAAAGCCATTGATGGCCTTACGCACATTAATGAAACGCGCTCAACTTGGTGAACAGAAACAGACCATTCCTGACACAACGATTCCTGAGCTTATCTCTCTTTATGAAAGTTACCATGCTCTAATGTCACAAATGACCCGAATGTTACAGGAGTTAAAGACAACAAGTCACGAACTTGAACGAACAGGCGCTAGACTGGAGGCTTCGTCAGAAGAGGCATTAGCATCTAACAGCCAAGTCGTACGAGCGATTCAGCTCGTGCAACAAGGAGCTGAGCAAACTGCAAGCCGTTCTGAACAAAATGCAGACAGATTTCACATTTTGAGTGATCAGCTCATGGACATGGTGAACAAAACGGACCATCTTTTTCAAAAAGCAGCAGCAATGAATGTCTCTGCTAAAGGAGGCGAAGCGAATATGCAGCAGCTGATTGAAACGATCCATACGTGCAAAGAAGATTTTCACCAACTGACAAAAACGATGAATCATGTAAGCGATCATGCCCTTTCGATTTCGGATCTCGTACAATTAATTCAAAGAATATCAGAACAGACGAAGCTCTTGGCGCTGAATGCATCTATAGAGGCGGCGCGAGCTGGAGATACGGGCAAAGGTTTTGCTGTTGTTGCCACAGAGGTTCGGAAGCTAGCAGAACAATCCTCCCAAGCAACAGACCAAATCACTCACTCGATTGCTTCGCTAGAAACGGTCACAACGCAAGCCTCGGAAGAATTTAAACACGTGCTTGAAAAAATGATGACACACCTGACAATTGCTTTTGATTCTAAAAACGCCTTTGATAAGTTAATGACCGATATTTCCGAGGTAGGTTGGAGTCTAACAAGCACTCAGGAAGATCTACACTCCATTGAACGGATCATTCCTGAGCTCGAAGAAACATTTCAACAGTTCATGACCGTCTCACAAGAGACGTTAGCAAGCACAGAGGAAATGATACATACAAGCAGCATACAAAGTGAGCAAGTAGCCAGTACGCACGCGATTGGCTTAGAGCTTTCAACACTAGCAAGCGCTCTTTCAACTAGGACAGAGCACTTTTCTCTACATGCAAAAAACACGTCGGCTTGACGTGTTTTGCTTTTAGTCTCTAATTTAAATCAAAGTGTTTCCCATTCACCTCATAGACGACCCACTCTGATACGTTCGTCGCATAGTCGGCAATACGCTCAAGATAACGGCCAACGAAAGCCATTTGTGTCACCTGATCAATCTCGATACTTTCTCTCGGCAGAGCGAACAGCTCACGAATAAACTGACCATACATCGTATCCACTTTATCATCTAATAGCGCCAATTTTTGCGCCATAAGCACATCAGATTTCTCATAAGCAACTAGGGCTTGTTGAATCATGCTTTGAGCAATCTGAAACATGTCAATTAATTGCTGTTTATAGTCGGGTAGACTGTCTGATTTAAGCCGACTCGATTGCTTGGCAATATCGACGACGAGGTCTGCAACTCGTTCAAGATCACCGGAAATTTTCAATGCGACAATCAATTTTCGTAAATCGGTCGCCACAGGCTGTTGTTTGGAAATAAGCAAGGTGACCTGATCGTGTAGGTCAAGTTCAAGCTGATTGATTCGCACATCCCCTTCAATAATGCTGTCCATCCGCTCAAGATCGAAGGTTTGAAAGGCAACCATCATCTCTTCGATAACAGTTTCCACTTGATGGCCCATCATTAAGATTCCTTGCTTTAAATAATCCAATTGGGAATGAAATTTACGCATTGACACGCTTTATCGCTTCCTTACCCGAAACGTCCGGTAATATAGTCTTCCGTTCTCTTATCAGAAGGATTGGAGAAAATAATATCCGTACTATCATACTCGACCACTTCTCCGTTTAAAAAGAATGCTGTTTTGTCTGAAATTCGAGCCGCCTGCTGCATATTGTGGGTCACAATAATGATCGAATACTCTTTTTTCAATTCTTGAATCAATTCTTCGATTTTTAACGTAGATTTCGGATCAAGGGCTGATGTCGGCTCATCCATTAAAATCACGTCTGGTTCGATCGCTAAACAGCGGGCGATGCAAAGGCGTTGCTGCTGACCACCAGAGAGACCGTAGGCATTTTCATGAAGACGGTCCTTTACTTCATCCCAAATCGCAGCCCCGCGCAAGCTCCGTTCGACAATCTCACTCAAAATTTTCTTGTTGCGGATGCCGTGAATTCTTGGTCCATAGGCTACATTATCAAAAATGGATTTTGGAAATGGATTGGGCTTCTGAAACACCATCCCTACACGAGTGCGCAACTCCTCCACTTGAAAGGATTTATCAAGAATGTTACGGCCACGATACGAAATGTTCCCAGAAATTCGCACGCTAGGAACGAGCTCAACCATACGATTTAACGTTTTAAGATACGTTGATTTTCCGCATCCTGAAGGACCAATAATCGCGGTCACTTCTTTTTCATAGATCGAAAGGTTGATATTTTTTAATGCATGATCCTTTCCGTACCATAGGTTCAAATCCCGCGTTTCATATGCAACGGTAGGTTCCCCTTGTATAACATGCTTTTGACGAGGTTGTGGTACAACAACCTCCACATTCTTCTTTTCCTTCACTGTTAATGCCATAATCGGTTCCCCCTAAACCTTAATATCGTTTTTGAAACTTGTTACGAATGATGATTGCCGTGGAATTGAGCAAGAACAAGACAAGAAGCAAGATGATGATGGTTGCCGCTGCCAGGTTGGCATATTCAGCCACTAATGCTGAGTCGATCGTCCAATAGTAAATTTGCACAGGCAAAATCGTAAAACGGTCCATCAAACCGCCCGGAAACGGAATAAGCAAAGCTGGGATGCCTAGAACAATTAACGGAGCTGTTTCTCCAATCGCACGTGAAAGCGATAGAATAGCCCCTGTTAAAATCCCTGGTAATGCTGCTGGTAGAATAATATTTTTAATCGTTTGCCACTTCGTTGCCCCTAAGCCGAAAGATGCTTCACTCAAATGGGACGGTATCGCCCGAATCGCTTCCTGACTCGCCACGACCACAATCGGTAAAACGAGTAAGGACATCGTCAATCCACCGGCGAGCACGACACTTCCTAAATCCATTGTGCGGACAAACACCGTAAGGCCTAATATCCCAAAAACAATGGAAGGTACCCCCGCCAAATTGGAAATGTTCGTTTCAATCAAAGATTGCAGTCGTCCTTTTTTTGCATAACACTCGAGATAAATTGCTGTCCCAACGCCTAAAAACATCGTAACTGGGGTAACAACCAGCATGAGCCATAACGTCCCTAACAACGCCCCCATAATCCCAGCTTTTTCAGGGTCTGATGAATGCCGTCCTGTGAGAAAGTCAAGATTGATCCAACTAGCGCCATCAGCAAGAACACGAGCAATCAACACAGCGAGCACAACCAAACCAAAGATCGTCGCAAGAAAAAATAGTCCTTTAGCCATTTGGTTGATCAGTACCCGACTGCTCATCTTTTTTTGAACGACGTTTGCATCAACATATTTCATCTTAATACTCCTCCCTAAATCTGCGTATTGTCAAAACTTTATATAAAAATAGGTTATTAAATCCTATATTAGAGGGCTTTATAAGCAAAAAAATTGCCACCCCCTTAAATTCTGTAGATAATTGAGGTTACCACAACACCCAATTCCAG
>NZ_SNUY01000034.1:0-21469 GCF_004376175.1 Halalkalibacterium halodurans
TAGCGATGGAAGAGAACCGAAGCTTTGAATCCACTCAACTCCTTTTAACAAAGAACTTACTCTCTCAGTCGTGTGTAGAAACGGTTGTCGTCGATATGTGGAAGCCGTTCCATAAAGCCATCCAAACGCTATTTCCAGCTGCTTGTCTTGTCATTGATAAATACCATGTCGTTCAAAAAGTGACTCAAGCTTTAGATCAAGTTAGAAAACGGTTTCCAACACTTAAAAAAGGTAGATTTGCCTTATTAAAAGGCTACGAAAATCTAACTGAACAACAAAAGCAACAGCTAGAAGGATGGCTCGACGAACATGATGAATTGGCCTTGGCTTACTACTTAAAAGAATCATTCCGTGACTTCTACCAAGCCAGTGACTATGACACAGCTGAAGAACTATTAGATAACTGGATCAATGAAGCAAAAGCAAGCCCATTTAGAGCTTATCAAGAGGTTGCCAGAACACTGGAGAAGTGGAAAGCATCTATCCTTCAGTACTTTCTCACTCCGTACACTAATGGTCGAATTGAAGGAACAAACCATAAAATTAAAAACATCAAAAGGCGAGCATATGGCTTTCGAAATATCCAACGATTTCGCTTACGTGTATTTTTGGAGTGTACGGGAAAAACTAATGAAAAACAGGCAGCTTAACAGCTTACAAATTCCTTCATCAGCTAGCCAAAGGGTAGTTGGTAGGTTGAAACCCGTCAAGGAACCCACTTGACCGCTTTCAACCTACCAACTGAATGGTGCCTAAGCAGATGAAGGAGTTCGACTAGATTAGTATCTAATCTCGCTAACTTTATTTCTGGAATTGTGCGTGTACCACAGAAAGTGGTGAAGAGACAAAAATATAAAAAATATTTTTTGATTTATATTCAAACATATATTTGACTATTTGTTTTTGTTTGCATATAATAATAATCAAACAAACATTTGATTGATGTGGGGGTGGAAAACTTGCAAAATGATGCATGTGAAGTTACGTGTATAGATGACGAAAAAGTCATAAGAGTTAAAAATGAACTAATCCAACAAAATCCTTTGGAAGTAGCCAAAATTTTTAAAGCATTATCAGACGATACTAGGATTAAAATTGCATATAGTCTCTCTTTAGAAGATGAATTGTGTGTATGTGATGTAGCAAATATTGTTGGTGCTACAACTGCCACTACATCTCATCATTTGAGGTTACTTAAAAATCTTGGATTAGCTAATTATCGAAAAGAAGGAAAGTTAGTCTACTATTCATTAGATGATGAGCATGTAAAGCAACTAATACAAGTTGCATCTGCACATCATAAGGAGGTTGTAAAAATTGTCTGAAGCAAAAGCATTAGAGGCTGAAAAAAATGTTTACCGCGTTCAGGGGTTTACATGCGCAAATTGTGCAGGAAAATTCGAGAATAATGTAAAACAGCTTCCTGGAGTAGAGGATGCAAAAGTAAATTTTGGTGCATCTAAAATTGCTGTTTACGGTAATGCAACAATTGAAGAACTAGAAAAAGCCGGTGCATTCGAGAATCTTAAAGTGACTCCTGAAAAATCTGCTCGCCAAGTTTCACAAGAGGTAAAAGAAGATACGAAAGAAGAAAAAGTTCCATTTTATAAAAAGTATAGTACATTACTTTATTCAACTTCGTTCCTTGCTTTCGGTTATCTCTCCTACTTTGTAAATGGAGAAGAAAATCTTCTTACAACCCTATTATTTTTAGCATCAATGTTGGTAGGTGGATTGTCGCTTTTTAAAGTAGGTTTGCAAAACTTATTACGCTTTGAATTTGACATGAAAACCCTTATGACAGTAGCTGTTATAGGTGGAGCCATTATTGGTGAATGGGGAGAAGTTGCCATTGTTGTTATTCTCTTTGCGATTAGTGAAGCACTTGAGCGATTCTCTATGGACAGAGCAAGACAATCGATTCGTTCATTAATGGATATCGCTCCTAAAGAGGCACTCGTTAGACGTAATGGACAAGAAATAATGATTCATGTCGATGATATTGCTGTTGGGGATATTATGATTGTAAAACCAGGTCAAAAGATTGCGATGGATGGTGTAGTCGTAAGTGGCTACTCTGCAGTCAACCAAGCAGCTATTACCGGTGAATCAGTCCCTGTTGAGAAAACAGTTGATGATGAAGTATTTGCAGGTACATTAAATGAAGAAGGATTACTTGAAGTAAAAGTAACGAAACTTGTAGAAGATACAACGATTTCTAAAATTATTCATCTTGTAGAGGAAGCACAAGGAGAACGTGCTCCTTCGCAAGCATTTGTCGATAAATTTGCAAAATATTACACACCGATCATTATGATCATTGCAGCATTAGTTGCTATAGTCCCTCCTTTATTCTTTGATGGCAGTTGGGAAACATGGGTTTATCAAGGATTAGCTGTTCTTGTTGTTGGTTGTCCTTGTGCGTTGGTCATATCGACTCCAATTTCTATTGTTTCAGGGATAGGGAATGCTGCGAAAAAAGGTGTTCTTGTAAAAGGCGGAGTGTATTTAGAAGAAATGGGTGCCTTAAAGGCTATAGCATTTGATAAAACAGGTACCTTAACAAAAGGGGTCCCAGCTGTAACTGATTATAATGTGTTGAATAAACAGATGAATGAAAAAGAATTATTATCCATCATTACTGCATTAGAGTATCGTTCTCAGCATCCACTTGCATCTGCGATTATGAAAAAAGCAGAAGAGGAGAACATTACTTATTCTGACGTACAGGTAGAGGACTTCTCTTCTATTACAGGTAAGGGTATAAAAGGTATTGTAAACGGGACGACTTATTATATCGGTAGCCCGAAACTCTTTAAGGAATTATTGACTACTGATTTCGATAAAGAATTAGAACAAAATGTTACTACTCTTCAAAATCAAGGTAAAACAGCCATGATTATTGGAACCGAAAAAGAAATACTTGCAGTTATTGCAGTTGCTGACGAAGTTCGTGAATCAAGTAAGGAAATTATTCAAAAGTTACATCAACTTGGAATCAAAAAAACAATTATGCTTACAGGTGATAACAAAGGTACTGCTAATGCTATCGGAGGGCAGGTTGGAGTATCTGATATTGAGGCAGAACTAATGCCACAGGACAAATTAGACTTTATTAAACAGTTGAGATCTGAGTATGGCAACGTAGCTATGGTAGGAGATGGTGTCAATGATGCACCTGCATTGGCGGCCTCAACAGTTGGTATTGCAATGGGTGGAGCTGGTACAGATACAGCCCTGGAAACGGCAGACGTCGCTCTAATGGGTGACGATCTAAGAAAACTTCCATTCACTGTAAAACTTAGCCGAAAAACTCTAAATATAATCAAAGCTAACATTACTTTTGCAATTGCTATTAAATTTATTGCCTTACTATTGGTTATCCCAGGTTGGTTAACTCTCTGGATTGCTATCCTTTCTGATATGGGTGCAACCCTTCTGGTAGCACTAAATGGTTTGCGACTAATGAGAGTGAAAGAATAAAGGGAAAAGGGCTAAAAAGGGCTTTCCAGACAGAATGGAAAGCCCTTTTCTAAAAATGATCTCATTAATAGTATAACTTCTAAATATCCAGCCTAATTAAAAATGGAAAGATTGGGTATAAGTAAAACAGTAGCTTTTATATTACATATTGGTATCCGCATGGGACAAAAATGCTTTCATCCTTAATTTAAAATAATTCTTTTCATTCTTTATAAAATCGAAGGAGGAAACTGAAATGACTTTTGAAGGAAAAAATGATGTAGATCTGTTAGTTATAGGCGCAGGATCAGGAGGTTATGTAGCTGCCATACGTGCTGCTCAGTTAGGGAAAAAAGTGGTTTTGGTGGATAAAGCAGAACTAGGAGGGGTTTGCCTTAACCGTGGTTGTATACCTTCAAAGGCTCTTATTAGTGCTTCTGAACGAGTAAAACACATAAAACATGCCAATTCAATGGGAATAAAGGTTTCTGGTGAAGTTGAAGTAGAGATGCTAGAAGTAGTGAAGTGGAAGGACGGTATAGTAAATAAACTAACGAATGGAGTTCGGACTTTACTGAAAGGCAATGGAGTGGAGGTCATTAGTGGGGAAGCTTATCTTACTGAACCCTATGTTGCCAAAATCAAAATTGGTAACGAAGAAAAATTCTTTTCATACAAAGACTTAATCCTTGCGATAGGATCATTACCTACTGAGTTAAAAAGTATGCCATTTGATAGAAAAAGAATTATCTCGTCAACTGAGGCATTGATGCTTCAAGAAGTACCAAAACATTTAGTTGTAGTAGGTGGTGGTTATATTGGTTTGGAATTGGGTACTGCTTATGCTAAATTTGGAGCTAAAGTGACCATCCTTGAAGGATCAGATACAATTCTTCCAGGTACGGACCCTATGCTTACAAATGTAGTAAAACGTCATTTAAAGGAACTTGGAATCACAGTTATAACGAATGCTTTAGTCCAAGGAGGAGAAAATACAGGCGATGAAGTAAATGTCCAAGTTCAGGTTAATGGGAAGGAAGAGATAATTAAAGGGGATTATTGCTTAGTCTCCATTGGAAGAAAACCGAACACAGGAAAAGTTGGATTGGAAAATATCGGGGTTGAATTAGACCAACGCGGTTTTATTAAGATAAATGATACATGCCAAACAAATGTTGAACATGTATATGCGATCGGGGACTGTGCTGGTGGTTACCTCCTTGCTCATAAAGCTAGTTATGAAGGTAAGATAGCTGCAGAGGTAATAAGTGGGCTAAAAAGTGTAATTGATTTTCAGGCAATGCCTTTTGTTATTTTTAGCGATCCTGAAGTAGCCTATACAGGTTTAACGGAGAAGGAAGCAAAGGAAGAAGGATATGAAACGGTTTCTAGTCGTTTTCCATTCCAAGCTAACGGCAGAGCTTTATCTGTTTCGGATGCCGATGGTTTTGTACAAGTTGTGGCGGATAAAGAATCTAATCGGGTTTTAGGTGTACAGATGGTAGGGCCAGAAGTATCATCTCTTATTGCTGAAGCCGTTTTTGCAATTGAGTCAGGGGCAACGGCAGAAGATCTCAGCCTTACAATTCATGCACACCCAACTTTACCTGAACCACTCATGGAAGCAGCTGAAGGCGTTATGGGACATGCTATTCATATGTTGAATAAAAAATAATTCAAACAGTTAGAGCATATTTAATTTAACTAGGCCTGCACAATCATACGTGCAGGTCGAATTATTTATTTTGGAGTGACGATTAAAGGAAATCATTTTTTATCTAATAACGGCAGCTTTAGCTAATGTTTTGGGCGGTTTTGTTATTTTTCTTAAGAAAAATTGGTACAGAAGAAGTATATATGCTCTAATGGCTCTAAGTTCCGGATTACTTTTCTCAATTACAATTATGGATCTAGTACCAGAAGCTTTAGAAATAATGGAATCAAGTTCAATTTATATAATTTTAGGTTTTGGCATTATATTTTTATTTCAACAGCTGGTAGCACCACATTTTCATTTTGGAGAAAAAACACATCAATCTCAAACCCATACTACAATGTATGGTGCATTAATAGGCATGATGATACACACTTTTTTTGATGGGTTATCAATTGTAGCTAGTTTTGCAATAAACAGCGAATTAGGTTTTGTCGTATTAATCGGTGTCCTACTACATAAGATACCTGATGGTTTAACTATATCTTCCATTGTATTTGCAAGCTTGAAAAGCAAAAAGAAAGCTATAGGTGCAGCTGTTTTATTAGGTTTATCTACCATAGTGGGGGCTACAGCAGCTTTGTTTCTAACAGAACTAGTTTCTTTACAAAGTAGCCTACTTGCCATTTCGCTTTCATTAACTGCAGGTATATTTTTATACATAGCTTTAACAGATTTATTACCTGTTGTAAATGCGACAGAGGATAGGCCTATTATTCTTTTCTTTTGGTTCTCCGTAAAGCGTTCATAGCTTCTAAAACCAAATGCATTTCGCTTTAGTACCTTTGTGGAATTATTAATCCCTTCTAAAAATCCATTTGAATAACCATACGCAAAGCTATTTAAAATTTCCGTCTGCCAGTTTTCGAAGGTGCCTATAGCTCTGCACATTTCTGGTATCCCTGAATTCTTAACTAATTTATAGATCGCTTTTAATTCCTTTTTGACTCTTTCTATTTGGGTTGCCCCTATTTCTTTGGAACGTTTAAACCAGTCCTGATAAGCTTCCTTTAATTCATAAGCCTTTTGAAGCTCTGTTGACATTTTTAAGTAACGATCCAAGTACCAACGCTCTTCCTCTGTCAACCTGCTGTTTTCCTTGTGGAATACATGTTTCATTCGCTTACACTTCTTGCGGTCATATGCATGAAAATCCTTTTGTACTCTTCTCCTTACTCCGTCAAGTGCCCAGTAGATATATCTACAAAAGTGGAATCGATCTGCAATGATAACTGGCCTTCCCAGAGCCTCTTGAACAGCAGCTTTAAAGGATGGACTCATATCCATAATCACCATCTGGACCTTACTTCCATGTCTTCTTAAGTAATCTTTAATCGTACGCTTATAACGGTTCGGCAGAATATCTAAGGGCTCTTTTGTCACTGCGTCAGCTATAATCAGCTGATATTTTCCTTCCTTTGTATCTCCTTTATACTCATCAATGGCAATAATAGCTGGCAATTCCTCTACGGGACGAATTTCACTGCTTGAAATTTGGTCAAACCGGCGAACGATGGTTGTGGCAGAACTTCCATAATTCTCAGCTGTTTCTTTAAACGTTTTTCCTTTGATCGCTCGAATAGCAACTGCCTGGTTCCACTCAATAGAAGTACGTTGGTATCGTTCTACAAACGAATTATTCTCGGCGAATCTCTTCCCACAAGCGCAAACATAACGACGTCTCTTATAAAAAATCTGTGTTTGCCTTTCAAACCACTTTAAATGTTTGATCTTTTGAATACGATAATCATGAACTTTTTTTGTCCTCTTCTGACATTTAGGACAACGGTGTACTTTCCGCTCCATCTCCACATAAAGACGCACGATCTCTCCAACCTCTTCAACCTTGGTAATGAATGTATCTTTTAACCCAGGAAAATTCATGGTAAAATTCATATGCACGCAACTCCATTCTTTCAAACTTGTTTCTAGTCAACTCAAGTATAAAAGAATTGGATGTTTGCGTGTTTTTTTTTGCTCATATTTGTTTCTTAACCCCAACAAATATTATAGAGCCAAAAGAAAAAAGATGACTCCACTCATCATGAAGTCATCTTTCTCCCCTACGCTTGTTGGCGTAAAATTTCAGCTTTATCTGTTTGCTCCCACGGCAACTCAACATCGGTTCGCCCAAAGTGACCGTATGCCGCTGTTTGTTTGTAGATTGGACGACGAAGATCTAACATTTTAATAATCCCCGCTGGGCGAAGGTCAAAGTGTTCCCGTACAAGCTCTACTAAACGTGCCTCTGACACTTGACCAGTTCCAAATGTATCAATCGAAATCGACACTGGCTTGGCAACCCCGATCGCATAAGCTAACTGGACTTCACACTTGTCGGCTAAACCAGCGGCTACAATATTTTTTGCTACATATCGAGCCGCATATGCTCCAGAACGGTCGACTTTCGTTGGGTCCTTTCCAGAAAACGCACCACCGCCGTGACGAGCATATCCACCATACGTATCAACGATAATTTTACGTCCCGTTAAACCAGCATCTCCCTGAGGGCCACCGATCACAAACCGGCCTGTTGGGTTAATAAAGTATTTCGTTTCTTCATCCATCAGCTCTTCTGGGACAACCGAACGAATGACATGCTGTTTTAGGTCGCTTTCAATTTGCTCCAGCGTCACTTCCGGATGGTGTTGTGTTGAAATCACAATGGTATCAATGCGAACAGGCTGATCGTTTTCATCGTACTCAACTGTGACTTGCGTTTTTCCGTCTGGACGTAAGTATGGAAGGATTTCATCTTTCCGTGCCTCTGATAAACGGCGAGCTAGTTTATGACTTAAAGAAATAGGTAGTGGCATGAGTTCAGGCGTTTCATTGTTCGCATAACCGAACATCAACCCTTGATCACCTGCGCCAATCGCTTCAATCTCAGCATCGGTCATTTGACCTTCACGGGCTTCAAGCGCTTGGTTAACACCTTGAGCAATATCTGGTGATTGTTCATCGATTGACGTTAACACCGCGCACGTCTCCGAATCAAAGCCATATTTTGCACGAGTGTATCCTATATTTCTAATGGTGTCACGTACGACTTTAGGAATATCGACGTATGTGCTCGTCGTAATTTCTCCAGCAACGAGAACCAAACCAGTCGTAACAGATGTTTCACATGCCACACGAGCGTTCGGATCTTCCTTTAAAATTTCGTCAAGAATGGAATCAGAAATTTGGTCACAAATTTTATCAGGATGTCCTTCTGTAACAGACTCTGATGTAAATAAGCGACGACTTCTTGTATCTGCCATTTACGAATATCCTCCCTTAAGCACACCCTTACCAACGGCAGGCTGCGCAAAACATGATACGGCACTCATTCTCCACAGCACACTTGCAAAAGTATAAAAATGAGGAAAACCCTTTTCCATTATGAGGAAAAGGGTTAATTAACATACCTTTCGCCTCTTATCTTTCAAGGCAACGCCTTGCAGGTTAGCACCTTTTCACCTTTGTTTAACAGGTGTTGGTTGCTGGGGTTTCTTCGGGCCTGTCCCTCCACCAACTCTGGATAAGAGTATCCGTTCGCGACATATCATAACGTAGATTGGGCACTGTGTCAATATGGTAATCATTGTTTATTAAAATGTTCATTCTTTTGTCTTGTTATTCATGACGAAAAAATGGTCAACTATTCTTTTCGAGTTTGCTGTGAATTTTCTTCTTCTGAATGGAGACGGTCCTCACGACTCTTATGCTCTTCCATCTCTTGCCTGATTTCTTCTCGCATTTGCAGTCGTAATAATTCATTTGCATTATCCCTCGGTTTTACTTGGCTGTACACTCCGCTAGCAGTTAACCCGATGATTAGTGCAATAATGACCTGCTCTCCCCATTCTTTCGGCAAAAACCAAAGAACCGAAGCAATTGCAACAGCAAGCAGCGAACGATAATTTTTATCCATATTCACCGCATTGCCGACGACGGTCACAAGGGCTGCCACCACCGCGGCTATTGTTGCAATGTCGAGAATAAATACATCCTGCATGCTAAAAGCCTCCTTAAGCCGATGCTTCTGTATCGTATGCATCTCTCACTTAAAGGGGAACCTTTTAGGAAAACTTAGCTAAAGCTAAGCCTTAATGGCAGAACATTACTTCCCTTAAGATGTATAGCTAATTTTATTTAAAAAGTGTCACATTTATCATTTTTTAATAATAGTATAGACTATTCATTTAAATGTGTTATACTAAATAAAAATCATGACATTCTTTTTAGGAAGAGGGGTCTGCTTGCATGAATACGATATCAACTACAACACGTCTTGAACAATTGCTGGGCGACCAGCACGTCTTAAAAAATGCACCAGCTTCTACTTTAGTGGAGAAATCATTGCTTCGTGGCGAAGGAAGGCTGACTGATACTGGTGCGTTAACAGTAGCTACAGGGGCTTATACAGGACGCTCACCAAAAGATAAATTTATCGTGGATGAGACTTCTGTCCATGAAAAAATCGAATGGGGACAAGTCAACCAAGCCATTGAAAAGGAAACGTTTCTACATTTATACGAAAAAGTTCTTACGTACTTAGCTGATAAAGATGAATTGTTTGAATTTCGCGGTTTTGCAGGGGCTGACAAGACGTATCGTCTTCCCCTTCAAGTCGTAAACGAATTTGCATGGCACAATTTATTCGCTCAACAGCTGTTCATTCAGCCAACAACTGAAGAGTTAACGCAACATACACCTGAGTTTACAATCGTCTCAGCGCCAGGTTTTAAAGCTGATCCGTCGGTAGATGGCACACGATCGGAAGCATTTGTGATCATCTCGTTTGAAGAGCGTATCGTCCTTATTGGTGGAACGGAATACGCAGGAGAAATGAAAAAGTCAATTTTTTCTGTTATGAACTACCTCCTTCCAGAGCAAGATGTCTTATCGATGCATTGTTCAGCCAATGTTGGGGTAGAAGGTGATGTCGCTCTATTTTTCGGGTTGTCGGGTACAGGAAAAACAACCCTATCAGCTGATCCAAACCGCAAACTCATCGGTGATGATGAGCATGGCTGGTCGGAGCGTGGCGTTTTTAACATTGAAGGCGGCTGCTATGCCAAATGTGTTAACCTATCCTACGAAAAAGAACCGCAAATTTGGAATGCGATCCGCTTTGGCTCCGTTCTTGAAAATGTCATCGTTGACGAAAAAACAGGGCTACCGGATTACAACGATACATCGTTAACCGAAAATACACGGGCAGCTTATTCTCTTGAAGCGATTCCAAACAGTGTGATCCCAAGCGTCGCAGGTCATCCGAACACGATTATTTTTTTGACGGCTGATGCCTTTGGCGTGCTGCCTCCAATAAGCAAACTTACTCCTGAACAAGCGATGTACCATTTCTTATCAGGATACACGAGCAAGCTTGCTGGAACGGAACGAGGGGTCACGTCACCTGAAGCGACATTCTCCACTTGCTTTGGCGCACCGTTTTTACCATTACCAGCAGCTCGATATGCGGAGATGCTAGGGGAGAAAATAGCCCAATACGAAGTTCAAGTGTTCCTCGTTAATACCGGTTGGTCAGGAGGACCTTACGGTGTCGGTCAACGCATGAAGCTCAGCTACACACGGGCGATGGTTCAAGCAGCTCTTCAAGGGGAATTAAATACGGTTGAAACGATCACCGATTCGGTATTTGGCCTGCATATCCCAACGCGTTGTCCTGCGGTACCAGACTTTGTCCTCCAGCCTCGAAACACATGGGACGACAAAGAAAAGTATGACGAAAAAGCACAGGAGCTCGCAAAGCAATTTATCGAAAATTTTAAACGGTTCACGAACGTAAGTGAAGCGATTCAAAAAGCAGGACCAAGTATTTAGCCATTACAGAATGACCTCGGCAAACATTAGTTGCCGAGGTCATTCAAGCGAAACGACAGGTCCTTCTATTCCAGAATCATGTTGACAGCCAAAACCTTGTCCTTAAAAGGGATTGGCTCTAATGGTATCTTTTAATGCTCTATATTTCTTTCATTCATCCTATCAAAAATAACTAGGCTATAAACGAGAGAAAATTTAGATCTTGTCTTGTAATATTTCTCTACAATTCCAAAAGGTAATACCACCTGTCGGTCATTTGACAGGTGGTTTTTATATAAAAGCAAAGCGTATAGCGGTAATGTTTCATCTATGAGACAGTCAAAGAAGTGTTTATGAGGGCTCCTCTACATCTAGCCATTCTTGAGACCATGCTTCGACTTTTTTTAAGACCGGTTCCAGCGCTAATCCTTTTTCCGTTAAGGAATATTCAATCCGAACAGGCGTCTCCGGATATACGTCACGTTTAACAATCCCGTGCTGCTCCAAATCCTTCAATCTTTCGGAAAGCACTCGACCGCTTATCGGAAGAGACGACTCAATTGCCCTGAAGCGCTGTGGCCCTGATAGTAATTGATAAATGATCAAGCCCGTCCACCGTTGACTTAGAATCGTAATCGCTTTTTCAAATCGCGGACACAAGTTCGACTGATTCATTTTAACTCACCTCTACTGTTATCTTATCCCATACTAAAGCTGATTACAAATTTAACGAAATGTACTTGACCGTCATTTAATTATGATTATATACTTACTTACACAAAGTAATTAATTAACTTTAATTTCATAGGAGGAATACAATCATATGCTAACAAAAGAAGAAATCGGCATACTACTTTTACGTTTATTTTTAGGAGTCACATTTTTCATTCACGGTCTCGTGAAATTTCAAGACGGGATCGGTCAGACGGTAGGATTTTTTGATAGCATCGGAATTCCTGGCTTTCTTGCCTATGTGGTAGCAATTGTAGAGCTTGTCGGGGGATTAGCCGTTCTATTAGGTGTTGGGACAAAATATGTTTCCATTTTATTCGCTATCATTATGGTTGGCGCGATTGCGACGGTCAAATGGCCTGCAGGATTCTTAGGTGGATATGAACTAGATGTTGCCTTGCTCGCCATTTCTGTTTATTTTGCACTCGCAAAAACGGCTCCTTTAGCATTGGATAACATTCTTTTTACATCCAAAAAATAAGCAAAAAAAGACTGGAGGCACTTATGATGGCGTTCCACCGTCAGCCAAACACCTTTGTCGATCTAGTGAACATTAAGGTAAGTGATTTATCACGTGCGTTAACGTTTTATCAAGAAATCATTGGCTTTCAAGTGTTAGAGCGCTCGGAGCGATCGGCTACCCTTACAGCAAACGGTCGTACGCCTCTTTTAGTTATAGAGCAACCAGATCCGGTGATTGCAAAACAACCACGAACCACAGGACTTTATCACTTTGCCCTATTATTGCCGAGCCGTGCTGATTTAGGGAGATTTCTCAACCATTTGCTACAATCAGGGTACCCATTGCAAGGGGCATCTGACCACCTTGTGAGCGAAGCGATTTATTTTGCTGATCCGGATGGGAATGGAGTTGAAGTGTATGCCGATCGGCCGTCTTCATCATGGGATTGGAGCAACGGGGAAGTCAAGATGAGTACCGAACCAATCCATGCGGAGAACTTACTAGCCGAAGGCAAAGATGAGCCTTGGACGGCACTCCCCCCTGAAACAATCTTGGGGCATATTCATCTCCACGTGGCAAATTTGTTCGAGGCTGAAACTTTTTACATTGAAGGATTAGGGTTTAACGTTGTTGCCCGATTAGGGAATCAAGCTTTGTTCATTTCGACCGGCAACTATCATCACCATATAGGCTTAAACACGTGGAACGGTGTAGGTGCCCCTACGCCTCCTGAACATAGCGTTGGCCTGAAGTGGTTTTCACTTACGTATCCGAGTGAAGAGGTTAGGGCAAAAACGGTCAATCGACTAGAAACGATCGGGTTTCAAGTCGAACGGAAGCATGGTGAAGAATGGGTGATCGATCCTTCAGGCAATCATATTCGTCTACTTGTAGATGCCTCCTAATCATTTTCTTATTTAAAGCAACGAGACCTCTTGTTAAGAAGGTCTCGTTGGTTGTGTATTATGCTGCTTCATCCAATTCGCGGCTTTCGTCAATATTTTTCGATGTTCTTGGGCGGGAAATTGATGCGAGTATGCTGGGAAATACCAAGCTTCATACGGCTTCCCTTCTTCTATTAGCCGTGCTTCCAACCGTCTCGCATGCTCAAACGATACATGCTCGTCTAACTTCCCGTGAACAATTAATACAGGAGCAGTGATAAGAGCGATTTCATGTAACGGTGTTCGCGCCGCATAAGCAGCGGGCTTTTTCCCAGGGGTACCGCCAATGACACGTTTCATCATCCGCCTTAAATCAACCCGCTCCTCATACGTAAGAACCATATCAGATACACCATTCCATGTTGTGACAGAGGCTACCGGTCGGTAAATGCCACAAAGGAGAGCCATCACTCCGCCACGAGAAAAACCGAAAACATGAATTTGTGACGGGATCACATTCGGATGTTCTGCTAGCAGGTCAAACGCAGCAAAGGCATCTTCTCGATCCACTCCAGCAAAGTCCTCCTGACCTTCCCCACCCCAATTTCCTCGATAAAAAGGAGCGACGACAATAAACCCTTCCATTGCCCACTGAATCATACGTGCTGGTCGAACCATCCCGACTCGCTTAATCCCCCCTCGTAAATACAACAAACCAGGCAGTGGTTCTTCTGTCTTTGGCTCTGCCATATATCCTTTTACAATTAGTCCTCCCACCTCATACGAAATAAGGGATAGACGGATATGGGGACTGGGAGACGGAACGAACTGCTTTTTGAGTAACTTTGTCAATGGTGTCGTCCTTTCCTCAATTATAATCACTGTTATCATACAAAATTTTTTTCAACCTTCCAAACCATTCACCTAATCGTTTGCTTCTTGTTGTCGTTCAATGCTCTTCCTTTCTCACTCATACGTACGTTCCTCCTTTCACCCTCCACCTTACTTGTTGACGTAACGTCAAGGGCAAGACCTTTTATTTAGAATAGAACATTTTATAGAAAGATGAAAAAAGCACCTGTTAAAACAGCTGCTTTCGTTTTAAGTAATCTAGTGTTTTTCTTAGCACAAGGTCTTTCATAATAAAGCTGAAGGAGGGATCTTTTTCGATCGCTTCTGGTAGCTCAGCTATCTTTACCGGACCGTTTGTTTCATAGTAAGAGTTCCGGTTGCTAAGGACTTGCACGTCCGCAGCATAAATGTTTTTTACGATCCGCTCGCTAGGAAGGGTCACCTCATACTGACCGAGAAAAGTAAGAGAACGAACGGTCGCTCCCGTCTCTTCTTTTACTTCTCGTATAGCCGCGGCTTCTGGTGTTTCTCCATGTTCGACTTTTCCGCCTGGGAACTCCAATCCACGTTTTTTATGATTCGTTAGTAACCATTGACCATCCATGTGACAGATGACCCAAACGTGTCGGGGATTTATCGAAAAAGGAGTCGAATCAAAGGCAAGCCGTACGGGATAACCGTAATAATCGTTGAATACGTCCATGAGACACGCTCCTTGCGTCTAAGTAGCTGTCTATAAGTATAGCGAATTCGTTTAGATTTGACTATTCCCTTAGCTCCATGTAGGCTTGACCCCTTCCTCCGGCCGAATCGCCCATAAAATGAGAAGCATCGTAAGAAAAGCAGTGATCGCATTGACCATAAATGTGATACTATGGGATGTTTTCATGAGTAAGGCAAAAAGCGGCGGGCCAAACGCAACACCAACAAATCGCATGCTGTTGTATAAGGAAGTGATCGTTCCCCTCTGTTCTTTGTGAATTCCTTCTGTCACGAGAGCATCCAGACTAGGAAGCGTCATCCCGATTCCGATTCCGCTAATAAAAAGCCCTGCGAGCAATACATAGATACTCTCAGAAAAAATAATCCACGCGGTCGATGCGGTTAGTAATGCTAAACCTAACACGCTCATCCATTTCATCTTCGCTTTATCCTCTTCAATCCAGCGCCCTGTTGCCAGCGACGCTATACAAAGAGCGGCCAACGGAATTGCTAAAACAATCCCCTTTTTGACACCTTCAATTTGATAGCGCTCTTCCAGCATCGTCGACAAATAAAAAAGAATGCCAAATAAGAGAAACATGCAAATACAGCCGACAACAAACACTGCGAACAACCAGCGACCTTCTCGCTTAAAAATCGTTTTAATCGTTTGAATAAACGTCTGAAAAGGAACAGGCTCCTTCGTCTCTTTTTCCGTTTTCACAAGAAAGAGCATAAGTAAAATAGAGAACAGGCAAAAAAGAGGAATCGCCCAAAACGGAAGATACCATACAATCGTCGCTAAATATGCGCCTAAAATCGGGCTTAATACTTTTCCGAATGTATTTGATGTTTCAATAATTCCGAGCCCTCGGCTGACTTCTTTTTCTTGTTGAAACAAGTCACCGACTAACGGCATGACGATTGGGGCAGCCCCTGCAGCACCGATTCCTTGCAACAGTCTTCCGACAAGGATCATCGTATAAGGCGAAGAAGACTTCCATGCAGCAAAGCCAGAGATAACACCTCCGATTGCAGCAAGGATTAAACTCGGAATAATGACCTTCTTTCGCCCGATGATGTCTGACAAATAACCAGCGATAGGAATGAAGATAATGGCGACGACTGAGTAAACTGTGATCAACAAGCTCACTTGCAATGAGCTTATGTCGAGCTCACGTTCTATGATAGGAAGCACGGGGATCAACATGGAGTTACCGAGCGTCATCACAAGAGGAATTGAAGCTAATGACATAAGCGCCCATGTTTTCTTGTCCTTCATCAACTGCTCTCCTCTTTTCCGTTGTTTCATAATCACTACATCGTTAGTATGGGGGCATTAAAGCGTTCTATGCATGATTAGTAAAAGTGCAAAAGCGTCCATTCCTTTTGAAATGGACGCTGACGTTTTTGTCTACAAAATCATAACCGATAGTGATCGCTCTCCTTTAAGGAACGGTACAATCCGTTTGACACGATATTCGATTGGGTCTGTTGAGAGCCTTGTCTTGTTTTAAATTCATCAATTAATTCCTGGCCCATATACCCTTCATCGATGAGCTCTTTTAACATATGCTCGACGACGTCTTCTTTTTGCAGTAATAACTTCCCTTCTAAAAGAACGCTCACTTGCTCTTTTAATGGTGTCATTTTCCGGACATGGGTGATCATCGTGGCCGGATAGTTGTTCTTACTCGTAATCACAACTTCAACGATGACATCCCGATCCTGCTGTTTGATTTCTTGGAAAAAGGCCGCTTGCTCTTGTGACATAACCGCATCGATGAGCCACATTTTTTTCTTGTTTTCCATGTTAATAATGAGCCCATCTTCAATGGATACGTCCACATGTTTAATCTCATCGCCCTCTTCTTTCCATACATGAAGCGAATAAAGCTTAAACGTTTTCATGGAAGCCCTCCTTTTCGTTACTCCAATTAAACCATATGTCCACAATCCCTGTCCAAAAAATTCGGCTTATTTTACGTCCGCCATGCCCTCATGCTAAATCGTAACAAGGCTTAAAGCAACAAAAGCAAGAGGATTCCCGGTGAGCTTAGCGAACCGCTAATGACTGAACGTAGACCACTATATGAGAAAGCCTTCGCCCTGCGCTAAATACCTTCGTTTATTTTTCTTAAAGTGTCAGCGACTCTTAATGGCGAGAACGACCGTTTTCTTTTATGAGAAGTTAACGTTTTTAAAGTGAAAAAAAGAGCTCATCTTCGTTTAGGAAAATGAGCTTAGCTTTTTATCACGAACTTTTTTGCGAAAATTGTAGTTCTAATTGACGTTCCGATATCCATTGTATGAGTTCCAGCTCTTTGTTTGTCAGCTCACGATCAAGTTTACTTTGACACTCGTCCACTAAACTCTTTGTTAGTTCTTGCCTCATCATGATCATGTCTCCTTTTAACCTGACTTGCTAAGACAAATGAACATCGCGCGAATTTCTTAAATAAAGATTCGTGATCTACTGCTGAAAACCCTTTCTTGTATAAAGAATTTTTTTTATATTCTTACAATTTCCTCTTCCTGAAAAGGCAAACATCTACGTACCATTTCGTTCATTAATAATTCAATGAAATCTTGCTTTAAATTAAGCTCTTTAGCCCGAACGTAAGCTTCAATCAATACATCATCATGAATGTTATCCATTCTTACCTTTCCTCCACACACATGTAATCAAATAATCTTGTCTCTATACTCCCCTTTACGAGTCAAACGTTAAAGCATCATAGGCTCTTTTTAGTCGACGCATGGCTTCTTCAACCGTTACTCGTGGACAAGCAATATTCATCCGTTCAAACGACTGCCCTTCTACACCGAAAATTTCACCGTGATTCATCGCTACTTTCGCTTCATCTACCAACCATTTCTTTCGTTCACTTGCCGTTAGCCCTAATCGTGAACAATCAATCCACAACAAGTACGTTCCTTCTGGCTCAAGGACGGAAAGTCTTGGCATTGAAGTCTCAAGCGTGTCCTTCACATATAAATAATTGTCCCACACGTATTTCCGTAAAGCTAACAGCCATTCATCGCCTTGGTTATACGCAACTTCTGTGACAAGCTCCGCAAACGAGTTCGACATACCCATAAACCGATTTTTTAAATATTTTTGCAGTCTAGCTCTGTACTTATCGTTACGAATGACACAATAGGATGTTTGCAGGCCAGCCAAATTGAATGTCTTACTTGGGGCAAGACATGTAAATGTGCGACTCGCGACCTCTGCTGATAATGAAGCAATTGGGATATGTTTCTTCCCTTCAAAGACCAAATCTGCATGAATTTCATCTGATACGAGAAGCAAATCATGTTTCACGCAAAGCTCGGCAATCTTCTCTAATTCTTCTTTCCGCCAAACACGCCCGACTGGATTATGTGGGTTGCATAGAATGAGCATCTTCGTTTTTTCAGAGATGACCGATGATAAATGCTCTAGATCCATCGTATAGGTTTCACCATCAAAACGAAGGGGATTTTTCACGAGCGTCCGCTCATTATTGAGCACTAATTGATAAAACGGGTAATACACTGGGGTTTGGATTACGATTTCGTCTCCTACCGCTGTGAACGCTTCAATGATGTAACTAATCGTCGGCACGACACCTGAAGTGTACACAATATCTGATTCTCGAATCTCCCAATCATAATGACGTTTCACCCAATGTTTAACGGCTGCGTCAACAGACGGGGAATGAACAGGATAGCCAAAAACCCCATGCTCTACTCGTTCTTTTAACGCATCGATCACAGGCTGTGGTGCACGAAAATCCATATCTGCCACCCACATAGGCAAGAGATCTTCTCCTTGAAATAACTGATCTACAGCGTCCCACTTGGCGGAGGCTGTCTGTTTTCGTTCAATGACTTGATCAAAGACTGTTCGTGAGATCAACAAATTTCCGCTCCTTTCTTCCTAAGATTGAAACAGTCTTAAGGGCAAAACATAACCCCTAACCTATTCAATCTTTTTAAAAGAATCTCTTTTTATTTTTCAAGTACTTCTGGATTGGCTATATGGGTTAACGATTTTCCTTTGATCCCAAGAAGCAAATTTTCAATGGCTAAGCGCACCATCTCTCGCCTCGTGCCTACTTCGGCGCTACCGATGTGGGGCAATGCCACAACATTCGGCAATTGTACGAGAGGATGATCGGCTGAAATTGGCTCTTTTTCATACACATCAAGACCAGCTCCTGCGATCCACCCTTCCGTCAATGCACGGTATAGGGCTTGTTCATCTACATTTGTTCCTCTTGATGTATTGATGAAGTGAGCGGTCGACTTCATTTTTTGAAATTGCGCTGGCCCCATCATCTTCCGCGTTTCATCCGTCGAAGGAGCCAACAAGACGACGTAATCAGATCTGGCTAACAGGTGATCAAGGGAGCAATACGTTGCGCCAAGCTCTTTTTCAGCCTGTTCATTTCGGCTCCGATTATGATAGAGGAGCGTCATATTGAAGCCCTTCGCCCGTTTGGCTACCGCTTGGCCAATTCGCCCCATTCCAATGATCCCCAATGTCGTTCCATAAATGGCCTGACCCGTTAACATAAAGGGGCCCCAGCTTTTCCATTGGTCATTTCGCACATAATCGATGCTTTCGCGCAATCGACGACCTGTGGCCATAAGGAGAGCAAACGTTAAATCAGCCGTAGCCTCGGTTAAAACCCCCGGCGTATGTCCAACAGAAACCCCGCGTTTTGTCGCTTCTTTGATGTCAATATTATCGTACCCAACAGCCATCGTACTTACGACTTTAAGTCGTTTCGCCCGCTCAAATGCTTCTACATCAAAACGATCCGTTAAATTCGTAAATACACCGTCGGCTTCTTCAAGCTCTTTTAAAAAAAGCTCCCGCGGCATCGGTATATTTTCTTCCGTCCACATGCGAATGTCATGCTCATCTTTGAGCGGTTCAATCCACTCTGGATCAAGAGCACGTGTAAACAATAGCCTCACCAATCATCTCCTCCTTCCTCATTAATAGACTCTCGGCATTCGCCGAGCTTTGTGGTTCAAGGATTTTCCTCAAACCAATTTATTTCATCCCTCCTATTTTAGGTGGGATTTTTTAATGTTCATTTTTTAAAACTGGAAATTAATTATCAAAATATTTTCTCGAATTCGACAAGAAACACTTGACTTTTCAAAAACACCACAATAATCGCCGGTGAAGGGATTATTTTCCCTTACTACTTGTGATTGAGGTGCCAAAATGAAACCAACGTTTATTGCACACGAAACTTATCAAAACTTCGTTCTAAATCAGTTAAATGCCCATTATTCTGGCGGCATTCTTACCCTTGTTAATAAGGATTGGCCAGTAATTAAAAAGCTTTGGATAACTGATCTCTCTTCGGTAACTACATGGCTTGGTGATTCCTATTCCAAAAAGGGACCAAAGCCTCGTGACCCTGCTTCTATGATGCGTTCTTATCTGCTTTCATTATTTGTTCAACCTACAAAAGGTATTACTCATTGGGTTGATCAACTTCGTCGCGTTCCGTTGTATGCAATTCTTAGCGGTTTTGAACCCGGTGACACACCAGGTGTTGGAACATTTGAAGACTTTTTCAAACGTTTATGGGCCTTCGAAAGCCCGAATGTTATGCCGAAGGTCAAACCTAAAAAGAAAAAGTCAAAAAAGAAAAAGAAGCCTAAAAAGGGTGAAAAAGCTGAACCTAAGAATCCCGGAATTGTTCGTAAACTCGTTGATCGGGCAATGCGTTATGGTTCCAAACAAAAACAACTGCCAGGAGACCGATTATTTGAGTTTTTTCAATCCCAATTTTTAGCGGTTTCTACGAAACTTGGTCTTCTTGGGGATCCCGAAGCTCTAGGTGTAGTTGGAGATGGGACACCAATTGAAACAGCTAGGTACCCGAGAAGTAAATCAACCTGTAATTGTAGTGCCCAAGGACTAACGAACTGTACTCACCCACGCCAGTATTCACAACCCGACATCGACTCAGGCTGGGATAGTTCTAAGGAAAAGTACTTCAACGGATATCATCTCTACATGATATCCACTAGCGATAGCCAATACGACTTACCGCTATATCCACGGCTGCATCCTGCTTCCCGGCATGATTCAGTCAGCCTAGTGGTTAGTTCAATTGAATTTTCGCAACGGTACACCTTGGGCACGATTGATAAAATTCTTCTTGATGCAGCGCACGATGCTGAGGCCATTTATGAGCTACTTGAACATCAAAATGTGGAACCCTTCATCGATTTAAATGTTCGAACAAAGAAGAACTTTAGTACAGAAAGTGATATTCAAATATCTCCAACAGGTGTTCCAATCTGTCCGATTGGGAAGGAGATGAAGCCCAACGGGTTTGACAAATCTCAAAATCGGCAAAAATGGCGTTGTCCACTTGCTTGCGGTACCAAAAATACATGCTCATCACCGTGTTCAAAAGCAAAATATGGTCGGACATTCCATACATTCAGAGAGGATAATCTACGATTATTTACCAAAACACCAAGGTCCTCTGAAAAGTGGAAACTTATATACAAACGAAGAACCTCTGTTGAACGTTCTAATAAAAGAGAAAAAATAGATTATCACTTGGAATCTGGACGCCACCGGTCAACAAAAATGTGGTACATTCGCCTATACGCCATAATGATGTGTCAGCACATCGATGCTTGGTACAGCAGTCAGAAAGAGCAGTTAAATATTGAAGAAATCATCTTTCCTAAAGCCGCCTAGTCAATTTTTAAAAAAATAATGGCAATAGGTTTCTTTGTCATGCACATTTTTGAAAATACAATGAAAATAATGAGTGTGCAGGCCATTCCAATCCAATTTCCAGTAATTTTGGTTCATTT
>NZ_SNUY01000034.1:21479-42898 GCF_004376175.1 Halalkalibacterium halodurans
CTTTCCTAAAGCCGCCTAGTCAATTTTTAAAAAAATAATGGCAATAGGTTTCTTTGTCATGCACATTTTTGAAAATACAATGAAAATAATGAGTGTGCAGGCCATTCCAATCCAATTTCCAGTAATTTTGGTTCATTTCACCCGGAAAATTGTTATTTATTCCGAGACTCTATATTATTGTAGTACAAAATAGCCTCTACGTCAGAATGAGCGCTCGCACAAAAAAACCCCTCTTTCACTAAAAGGGAAAGAGGGTGTCCTATGATTAGGAGTATTTTTTTAAGATGTCTTGTAGCTTTAATGCTAGCCCCATTTTCCCGTCTACTTTCAATCCACCAGTCATAAATGCCATGGTCGTATTTAACGACCCCGTGAGTAGCTTTTGAAAATGGTCAGGAGACATCGAAAGAACAAGCTCTGGTTCCAATGGTGTACCTTCATGGACGATCATCTGTCCTTGCTCAAACACTAATTGCATGGGAGACTCACCTGTAATTCTAAATTCAAAAGCACGATCCTTCTCCCCTTGAATATGTATGGGATTGTCATTAACCTTTTCAGCAAGTGCTAGCAGTTGTTCATAAACAGTCATAAAATTCTCCCTTCCCTTTTTTATTTATTGTACCAGAAAAATGAATGAATGTTCATTCTTTTTTTCGTGTGTGAGAATTGGCGGTGACATGTCGTCGTACCGCCAATCAATTGACTATAGACCAATAGAGACAAACTTTGTTTCCAGAAATGCCTCAATTCCTTCCTGGCCACCTTCACGGCCAAGTCCGCTTTCCTTCATCCCACCGAACGGTGCTTGAGCTATGGATGGTGCTCCATCGTTCCAACCAACAATCCCAAAATCTAACGCTTCGGATAAGCGAATCCCTCGTGCATAATTTTCTGTAAAGAAATATGCCGCTAGTCCATAGCGTGTTCCATTCGCTTTTTCAATCACGTCTTCGTCTGTTGCAAATGTTTGAATGGGCGCCACCGGACCAAAAGTTTCCTCTTGCATAACGAGCATTTCATCATGAACATCGGTCAAAATGGTTGGGTCATAGAAATAGCTATCGTTTCCTTCTTGTCCTTTCCCCCCAATCACGACACGAGCCCCTTTTGCAACCGCATCGTCTACATGAGCTTTCACTTTTTCATAACCTTTCTTCTCGATGAGTGGCCCGATATGTACTCCCTCTTCTAGACCATTCCCAACCTTGAGCTGTACTACCTTATCGGTTAGCCTCTTAACAAATTCATCTACGATCGTTTCCTGGACGTAAATCCGATTTCCGCAAACGCACGTTTGTCCTGCATTTCGATATTTCGAGGCAACGACACCTGCCACGGCTTTATCAAGGTCGGCATCGTCACAAATGATCATCGGTGCTTGACCACCTAATTCCAAGGACAAATTTAACATTCGTCCAGCACTTTGTTTCATCAACAATTTTCCAACAGCCGTCGATCCGGTGAACGTTAACTTTCGGACATGCTCATGGCTCGTCATTTCTTCCCCTATTTCTTTGGCATCTCCACATACAAGATTGACGACCCCTTTTGGAAACCCAGCCTCTTCACACAGCTCAACTATTTTTACCGCTGTTAGCGGGGTAAGCTCTGCTGGTTTACCGACAAATGTGCAGCCAGCCGCTAATGCAGGAGCCATTTTTCGAACGATCATTGCAGCTGGAAAGTTCCAAGGTGTAATCGCAGCGACGACCCCGACAGGCTGTTTTTGCACGTGAATTCGCTTATTTTCAGCTGAAGCAGGGACCGTCCGTCCGTAGACTCGCTTTCCTTCTTCTGCAAACCAGCGAATGAACGAAGCTGAGTATTCAATCTCACCTCTTGCTTCAGCTAGCGGCTTCCCCATCTCCATCGTTAACATTTCAGCTATCTCTTCTTTTTGTTGTAGCAATAAATCATGCCATGTCATCAAAAAGTTTGCACGCTCTGCGGCCGTGTACTTACGCCATTTGAGAAAAGCGCGCTGGGCTGCTTCAATCGCTGCAGCAGCTTCCGCCTTTCCTCCGTTCGGCATTACCCCGACAACCTCACCGGTTGCTGGGTTCTTCACGTCAAATGTGTCTAAAAGATCACCAGTCCACGTCCCATCAATATATAGCTTTCCGCGAAACATTCACTCACCCCTTATAGAAGTGTCTTCTTGTTTTCCTTCTCGCTGTCAGTTTCTATTGTAAGCTCCCTCTATCGAATTCACAATGTATCCACTATGCAAATGGAATGACATTCATAAATGTGCAAAAGTCTTGAAACTCCTCTTGATCCCTTATGACATTCGCCATCGCACCTATGTGGGTAAAAGATTGACAGGCTTTATGGACAGCGCTCTCTTGGTCGATTGCCTCAAGCGAACAGAGGAGTTCAATGTTTGCCTGAAACCAAGAAAAGCTTTGGGTTTGATAGCCTCTCGCTTCATTCCAAATCACATATTGATAGGCCAACGCTGGTAGTTCTTTTTCTTCCAAAGTCGTTTTTAATGCTTCGATTAATTCCACCCGTTTCATTTCCCCTTCTCTAAATAGCTCTCTCGTATTATATCAATCTCCCGCTTAGCAAACATTCGTAAAATCTTGGAGTCTGTTCACGGAATCGTCATGGAATCTTAAAAAAGAACCCTGCTATACTAGTAACAGTGATTGAATGAAATGGAGTGAATGTGATGTTTTCATCCTCGGTTCAACGTTTTCGCCTCATTGGGTATGCAGAAGGAATCTCGTTTATCTTGCTTTTAGGAATTGCGATGCCATTGAAATATATGTTTGACATCCCTCTAGCTGTGACCATCGTCGGTGCCATCCATGGAGTGCTGTTTATTATCTACGTATTAGCGATTATGTTTATGCACGGTTCCAATCAATGGTGGAAAATCTCTCACTCATTGCTCGCACTTCTCGCTTCTGTTCTCCCATTCGGACCTTTTATTCTCGACAAAAAAATCCTGAAAGCCCACGATGACTCGACTTATTCTGCTTAAACTAGGATGACCACCCCCCTCTTGCATAGGGTAGGTGGTTTTTTGTAAGGCTAATCCCGTAAAGAGATACTTAGCCATAGGCGCTTTATTGGTACAAATGGCACTGTTTCGATATAATGAGAACATCAGAAAAACTCGGCTTCTCGGCAAGTGGGCTTTCATCCTGTATAGAAGGTAAACTTTCGTAAAGTGAAAATAACGCAATTGAAGGTAAGGGGGGGTATCGTGGAACCCATTCAAACGCAACAGGTGCAACAGTGGATTGACCAGTTTGCGAAAGAGGACGTATATCTCCATGTGGAAACAACAAATGGTGCTTACGCTTCTCATTTCGATCAAACCTTTTTTTCTGCTGGAGCATTTCTTCGCAATGTGAAAATTCAATATGAGCACGGAAAAATCGTTGGGAACGGCCCGTATCGTGTAGGATTAAAGCTTTCCATCGGTTGGGTGTATACAGAGGGATTAACCCATGCCGAATTGGATACGCAAGGCCGACTTCTTTTAGCAGGTCATGGCCATGATGGGAAGCTTGCCGTTGCCCTTGAAATAAGTAGGACCCCCTTTGATTAGGAGAGTGATAGGAATGAATCAGGAGCGTCATGTACTTGTCATTTTCCCCCACCCTGATGATGAAGCCTTCGGCGTTTCGGGAACGATTGCTTTATTTCGCAAGCAAGGGGTTCCCGTCACCTATGCGTGCCTCACACTTGGAGAGATGGGGCGAAACCTTGGCAATCCACCGTTTGCTACAAGGGAGTCGCTGCCCGACATTCGCAAAAAAGAGCTGATCAAATCGGCGGAAGCGATGGGAATTGAAGACTTACGGATGCTCGGATATCGCGACAAAACGATTGAGTTTGAAGACGAAACAAAATTAACCGATATGGTGAGCGACTTAATGGCCGAACTGAACCCAAGCTTGATCATTACGTTTTATCCCGGCTATTCAGTACACCCGGATCATGAAGCGACAGGACGGGCAGTCGTCCGAGCTGTAAGAAGATTAGAGAAAAGCATGCGTCCGAAACTATATGGTGTTGCCTTTTCTAATGGACATCAGGAAGAGTTAGGAGATCCTGATATTGTGTTTGACATTTCTCCTGTAGCCGAGCAGAAAAAAGCAGCGATCCGTGCCCATATTTCACAGACGGCTTGGATGCTAAAAGACATGGAACCGAAGTGGACAGCGCAAGATCCCGAAGCATTAAAATGGTTGCATTTGGAGCAGTTTTACTCCTATCAATGGGAATCGGATCATGTGACATGATGCCCTCTAGAAAGCCATCGTTCTTATACGTTAATCCCTTATAGCTTTTTAAAAGCGAGACCTTTTGTAAAAGGCCTCGCTTCTGTTTGAAAAGAAGCACTATCCTTTCATTGCAGTCATTAAGTCCTTCGTTGCCTTGTCTAGCCGAAGCTTAATTTCTTCCGCGATTCGGAATGTCCCAGCATCTTTATCTTGCCATTCAAGCTGTGTGTCCAAAGCGTACACACCACCTAAAATGTGACGGGCTCCTAATGAATTTAGCACCGGTTTCATTCCATAATCAATCGCTAACAAGTGACCGAATGTTCCACCACTCATCAGCGGCAAAACCGCTTTATTTCGCAAACCATCTTGCGGTAACAAATCTAAATAGGTTTTCAAAATCCCTGTGTAGGAAGCCTTATAGACAGGAGAAGCGACAATCACACCGTCTGCTGCAGCTACCATACTATGGGTACGCTTTAACGGTTCACTTTGAAAATTGACATGAAGTAAATCCTCTGGCGGGAGATCGCGAACATAGATCGTCTCAACGTCAACGCCCGCTCCCCGTAATGCTTTCTCTACATATCGAGTCAAAATTGAGGTTCTTGATGTAATGTCTGGACTTCCAACAATGCTGACGACTTTTTTCATGTTCACCACCACTTTCTTCATTTGTTGTCAAATGTTCCTTTGACTTTGACTCTACTCCCTTATCATACGTCTGTCAAATTCACTAATGCGCTTAACTTGTTAAAAATCCTGAAAGAGCGTTGACTATTTTTACTCTTTCGTTTCTATTTCCTTTTTGATCCGTCATTAAACGTAGCAAAAAGACCCTCCACCCGAAGGGAGAGAGCCTTTATATGATTAATCCAAAATGGTAACTGTTACGTTTTGGCGACCAAAGTTAATCGCATCTTCTTTTGTTGCCATATGCAAATCGATTTTATTTCCTTGAATGCTTCCACCCACATCAGCGGCTACTGCTTCTCCATAGCCTTCTACATGGACCCGCGTACCGAGCGGAATGACAGACGGATCTACAGCAACTACTTTGGCCTCACGATTATTACGTAAATCCATCCCTGTAGCGGTTACGCCTGAGCAGCCTTCACAATCGGCCGTATATGCTGTTGCTTCCATTTCGATGACAGTATCTCCTGATGTGCTTGCGGTCTCCTCTTCATGAGCCACTTGTTCGACTGTTTCCGTTCCTTCTTCTGTTTCCCGCGCTTCTTCACCGGCTGGCTCTGTTGACACTGGTGGTTCTGTCGTAATCTCATCATCTTTCAAGTAAGAATAGAACAACTGTCCAAATGTCTCAGGACCAGCGACCCCATCCACTTGAAGGTCCAGCTTTTCTTGGAACTCGCGAACCGCTTCAGTTGTATCCTCATCATATTGTTGATCCAACGTTCCTTCAAAAAGCTTTAACTCTTCTAGCTTCGCCTTCAAATCGACGACAACTTCATGTTCATCCCCTTCTCGAAGGACGAGCAGCGCTCCGAGAGTTTGCGGCCCAGCAATTCCATCAACGACCAATTCATGGTCCTTTTGAAATTGCTTAACGGCTTCTTCCGTTTCTGTATGGAAAACCCCTTTTTCGAAATCGTCTAAGTATCCTTCTGTTTCTAATAGTTTCTGAAGCTCCGTTACGCTCTCTGATTCTACACCTTCATGCAGTAAGACCGGTCCTTTTTCTGCTGCACTCGAGACGTGAGGCGCAACAAACAAGACAAAACCTGCTGTAGCGACAGTCACTCCCATTGTTCGTAAAACACTCGATGAACGTTTATTGTTCATGTTGAAAAACCTCCTTTGTGTTTCCACGCTTTGAATCGTATCAGCCTACAACCTACGATTCAATGGAAACAGAGGCGTTTTAAACGAACCCTTATCAATTTGAAACAGTAGTAATGTGAGTGTAATAAAAAACGAGAGAATGAAACAAAAATGCAGGGGTCGTCAGAGACTATCACACAACGATCAACAGTTCTTCACATTGTCAATCGTTGCATCTTTTAGGAGAACGTTGCGCGTTTTTAAGGATTTTTGTTAATAAATGAAGATTATTAGAGGACTTGCTATGATTTAGCACTCTATTATCATATCGAAAACAGGAGTAGTATGTAAAGAATAACAAGCTGAACAAACCAAAAAAATTTAAGCTCGTTCATTCCCTCTACTAGGGTAAAGGTTGCCTTCGTCGTTTTCGGGTCCATCTGTCCAATAAACGGAAGATGATTATAATAATATCTTGTAGAATTTCAACTGAATTTCGTACTCATAAAGGTACTGTCAATAAGTTTGTGTAACGGTCTTAGGGTACTCCTCGAATAGGGTTTCTAGCTTATGACTGTCCCTCTGCAGAGGGACAGTCATAAGCTGCTCGTCGCTCCTTGATTATGGCCCGGAGTAGCGTTGCTTGAACATTTCTTGTAAAGCTTCGTAGGCCTCACCAAAACCACGAAGCCTACGTGTCGCCCAGCGTTCGTTATAGTCAATCGCTTGGAGATACACGATCTTCTCCGCCGCTTTCTCATTGGGTAAGCTGTTCATCGTTTTCGTACGTTTCTTTATTTCTTTCATTGTTCGTTCGATAATATTCGTCGTGTAGATCATGGGCCTGATCGTAGAAGGATACGACAAGAACGTCAAAAGGACATCTAAGTCCTTCTCCCAAGTAGCCACCACTTTTGGATAACGCTTTTGCCAATTTTCTTTAAACTCCTTAAAGCGGTTTTTCGCTTCCTCATACGTATTGGCTTGATAAATCGGCTTGAAGTCCTGGGCAACGGCTGGTTGATCTTTCTTCCGAACAGCGTGTAAGGCATTTCGCACCTTATGAACCACACACCGCTGGACATCTGCCTTTGGATAGACGGCCTTCATCGCTTCTTCTAGCCCAGCTAAGCCATCAAATACACCAAGGAGGACTTCTTCTAAGCCGCGGCTATAGAGATCGAGAAGAATGTTTCGCCATCCATTCGCACTTTCTTGACCCCCTACATAAAAACCTAGGATTTCTCGGTAGCCTTCTTCTGTTACGCCAACGACAAGGTACACCACTTCATTCGCCACATCCTCTCGGCGTAGCTTGAGGTAGGTCCCATCTAGATAGAGCACGGAATAACGCTTTTTTAGGGGCCGCTGTTGCCACTGAGTGATATCTTCTGTCACAACATCTGTCACTTGACTGATCGTTGATGCTGAGTATGAGTGACCCAGAATCTTTTCAATAAAGTGACCGATCTCACGTGTGCTAACCCCTTTTTGATACATGGTGATGATGGCTTCTCCTAGCCACTCTTCTCGACGTTGGTATGGAGAAAATAGCTCGGTTTGAAAGGCGTTTTGGCGATCTCGTGGAACGCGTAGATTCTCCAGTCGGCCATATCTTGTATCCAACTGGCGAGTGTAAAAGCCATTCTTTTGGTTTTTTAATTCTGGATGTTCATGCGTAAAGAAACTTTCCACTTCTTCTTTCATGATGGTTTCGAGCTTCTCTTTTACAAATTCACGAACCATAGAATCTAATTGATTTTCAAATGTACTTTGTCCTATACTAGTACTCATAGGTAGGGTCTCTCCTCTCAGTTGGTTTAGCGGTTAACTAGAGGGTACCCTACCTCTTTTTTTGATTCAACGCCTTTACACAAACTATCGTACATCATCTTTAGATGGTGCTGATTTATATAATGATAAAATCTTTAATGAGTATGTTAAATGGTAAATGACCCTCAATAGATTGATAATAAAGCTAGGTTAAGTAAAGGTTAAAATATGAAACTACTAATGATGAATGGTCATTCTTGGCAAGAGGAACATAAAAAAATACAAAAAAAGGACTAGCTTAGAGGCCCAAAAGGCACCTCATGTATGTAGAAGGTGCCTTCATTCCTTTTCAGAGATTTAGAGATCAGATAAAAATTGAAAAATCCGATCACGATGGCCTGGTAAATCTTCGTGAGCAAAGTCTGGATATAACTCGATATTTTTTGTCGTCGTGAGTTTGTTATACATGGCAAATTGTGTAGACGGCGGGCAAACCGTATCCATTAACCCAACAGCAAGTAAGACTTCTCCCTTTACGAGTGGAGCAAGATGCTGAATATCAATATAGCCTAGCTTCGTAAAGATCTCAGCCTCACGTCGGTGCTGTGGATCAAAGCGACGAAAATACGTTTGCAATTCGTCATAAGCTTTCTCGGCTAAATCCATCTCCCATACGCGTTGGTAATCGCTAAGGAAAGGATAAACAGGAGCTACCTTTTTAATTTTCGGCTCCAAAGCCGCACAAGCAATCGCTAAGGCCCCTCCTTGTGACCAACCTGTCACTGCCACGCGCTCTTCATCGACTTCAGGAAGGTTCATCACAATGTTGGCAAGCTGAGCCGTATCAAGAAACACATGACGGAACAATAATTGATCAGCATTATCATCGAGTCCGCGTATTATATGACCGGAATGAGTATTCCCCTTCACGCCTCCTGTGTCTTCAGACAAGCCTCCTTGCCCGCGAACGTCCATTGCAAGAACAGAATATCCGAGGGCTGCGTAATGAAGTAAACCTGTCCATTCCCCCGCATTCATCGTATATCCGTGAAAATGAATAACCGCTGGGTGTGTCCCGCTCGTGTGTCTTGGGCGTACGTATTTTGCGTGAATTCTAGCATCCCTAACCCCTGTAAAATATAGGTGGAAGCATTCTGCATACGTGGTTTGAAAATCACTCGGTATGAGCTCAACGTTTGGATTTACCTTTCTCATCTCTTGTAAAGCACGATCCCAATACTCAGTAAAGTCATCTGGCTTTGGATTACGTCCCATGTACTCTTTTAATTCGGTTAACGGCATGTCTATTAGTGGCATTGCTCAGTCCTCCATTCTGTCAGTGTCCCTTAAGGTTTATTTTACTAAAAACGCTTTCAAAGTACAGTGAATTATCGCGATGCATCGCTTAATCTTTTATTACTAGATTTCCTTAATGAACAAAAACCGTTTCTTTAAAGCGCCTCGTAGGAGAATCTAACCGGTCTCGGTAGGCCATCGCCGCATTGATTCCCCCTTGAGCTGCACCAGTATGCGTACGTGTAGGAAAACTCGACTTATTGCCAAACCCTAGAGCGAACGTCTTTCTTCTTCAGACCGTAACGTGCGGAAAACTCAATTTGCTTTTACCAAAGGCCTAACACTTTCCACCACGCGCCACCAATCCCTAACCAGACGACGATATGAATGATTGAGATGAAGAATCCAATTGACCACCATTTTTTCTGGTCTACATAGCCCGTCCCGAAAAAAACAGGTGCTGGACCTGAACCATAATGGGTAGTACAAGAGAACAAATTGCTGAAGAAACCGAGGAGCAAGGCGGATAGCAACGGTGGTGCTCCAGCAGCAACTAATACGGCTAGGAATGCACCATACATGGCACTAACATGTGCTGTATTACTAGCGAATAGATAATGAGAGTAAAAGTATACAACGGCTAATATGAAGAGCGCCATTACCCATGACATACCCGCGACAGTGCCTTCCATCATCGTACTGAACCAAGGGATTAACCTAATTCGTTAAAAAAAGTAGCCATCATAAAAGAGCAAGGGGTTTTCCACCTTCACCCTTGTTTTTTAAATACATTTAACACGAGTAGCATCGTAAAAGAAATCACGAGAATCGTGAGGACCCAAAGCCAAGCAAGCTCCATATTTCCAGCATCCATAGCGATATAAATGGCAGTTGGGATCGTCTGCGTCCGACCAGGGATATTCCCTGCAAACATTAAAGTAGCACCAAATTCCCCCAAGGCACGAGCAAAGCTTAAAATCGCACCTGCCACAATTGCTCGAGAGGCTAAAGGAACCGTTACGAGCAAAAATACTTGCCGTTCATTTGCCCCGTCTACCCGAGAGGCATCCTCAATCTCTCGGTCGATCGTTTCAAATCCTGACTTAGCGGACTGGTACATAAGGGGAAAGGCGACAACGGTTGCAGCGATCACCGCCGCCCACCAAGTGAACATAATAGGCTGTTGAAACACCCATTCGATCCCTTGGCCGATAGGTGATTGCCTGCCGAATATGATGATCAATAAAAAGCCTACAACAGAGGGCGGTAGCACAAGAGGCAACAACAAAACGGTGTCCATGAGCGACTGACCTTTAAAACGTCGATTTGCTGTCAGTCTTGCAATGCCAATCCCAAGAACGAAAACAATTAGTAAGGAGAGTGAAGCAACTTCTATTGAAAGCTTGACCGGGCTCCAAAACTGCTCGTTCATCATGGAACCAAATCCGTAAAACCGTATTTTGTTAAAATCGCTGTCGCCTCTTCTGTTTGTAGGAAATCATAGTAAAGCATCGCTTCCTCTCGCTGCGAGCTTCCATTTACTATTCCTAATGGATACTTAACTGGAGTATGCATCCCTTCCTCGGCCGTGTCTACAATCGTTACAGCTGATGAGCTAAGAGCGTCTGTATAAAAAACAATGCCCGCCTCCGCATTTCCTGTCTCCACATATGTCAACACTTGTCGCACATCTTGAGCAAAAACAAGCTGATTCTCTAGCTCCACCCATACACCGGCCGCCTGAAGCCACTCTTTTGCATACATACCTGCTGGAACGGTTTCCGGTGTACCAATGGCAACTGTGCCAACACGATGTAAGTCTTCTATTGAATTGAGGTGATTCCCCGATGTAATCAATACGAGCTGATTGCCTACAACATTGACGTACTCTGTCACTAAGCCTCGATCAAGCAATTCAGCGAACTTATCCTCTGCTGCTGAAAAAAATAAATCGACAGGAGCCCCCTGTATAATTTGTTGTTGGAGCGAGCCCGAGCTACCAAAGTTATAAACGACTTCAACCTGTGGGTGCGCCCCTTCAAACACATCTTTTATCTCTGCGAGAGCATCTGTTAAACTAGCAGCAGCCGAAACGGTAATCACGTTTTTTGCGTCTTCACCTAATGGCTGTTCTTCTTGAACGGGTGAACAGCCCCCAACCAAGAGAAACAAAAGAACGACGTACAACAGCTGCTGAAATTTTACATAATCCATGACCCCAGCCCCTTTAACCATCCTTCGACCATAACATTACTCATTATAAATCGTTCGTACAACCGATACTACATCTTTGGTCAGTTTTTCTGCCGAGGCCGAATCGTTTTCCTCATACAATAAACGTTGATAGGGCCACACTTCACCACATCTGTTAGCACAAAACCAAATTTTTTATAGAGCGTAACGTTTTCTTTCTTTTCCGTATCTAAAGAAAGTTCGCCAGAGCCAATGGTGCCAAAAATATGTTCGAGTAAGTTTCTTCCTCTCCCAGCCCCTTGAGCTTCTTTTCTAACTCCTATTATGGTCAAGTAATGGTGGGGAATGCTTGGTGCGTGGGCGCGAATCACCCTCATTTAACGATTTAATTGCCAAGTCATTCAATTGTAAGCTAAGTCGAAAAATGAGAATCATTAAGCGATACAACTCAGCGAATGAATGGTTCGTTTCTGCTGGACACGATTCAACTACATAGGTACCGAGCAATGTATCCTTGTCAAATAATCCCCATACTGCCTCCGTCTGACGCTCCATGCTTTTATCAAAAATAAAGCCCATGAATGTACGCGCTCTTCGTTGTGCACGGTGGTCATTATACAAATCCCCAAAGATATAGAGAAACAATGGGTCCTTGGCGAAGACTTTCGTCATGACCGTGACAAATTGCTGGCGATCATTTTTTGTTAATGGACGAATGGACTCAGCCATAGCGATGGTTTTCCTTCGTCTCTCCGTAATGATCAACGCTGAATGAGAGTAATACTTTGACCATAAATAAAACACTCACCACGAGCATATATGTCTCCAACGGAAAAAATAGTGGAATCCCCCCAAGCCCAGCCGTTCTCTCTACAGTCGCCATAATCACTATAGTTCGGATGCTCTCTTTTTATGACAATACATTCAAATAAATTGTTGACCAATCAATAAAAATGTTTTGCTTCTGAACAATCATTGACAAATTCAAATGTTCAGCCTCTCTTCACCTCGATTTCACATTTTGTTTGTAAGCTAATGGTGCACACGCATTAAGGTCTGTACTAAGATAAAAATAGAAAGGTTGAGAGAGATGAAACAAATGTTAGGAATCGTTCTATTTATGTTCATTCTCAGGGGCTGTAACTGGATGTATTCAACGGGAAATAGCTCAAACGCTAACGATTTTGATCTTTCAAGTGCTGGTCTCACCGTACCGGATTTTGAGTTTACAAACCAGCTTGGCGAGCGTTTCGGCAGTCCACAGTTGGACGGGCAATACTGGCTTGCGACCATGGCGTTTACGAACTGCCCCTCCGTTTGTCCAACTATGATTCCAAATATGAAAAACCTTCAAGATGAGATGATCGCAAAGGGGATCGAGATGAAATTCGTTATGTTTACTGTTGACCCTGAAACAGACACTCCTGACCACCTGAAGACCTACAGTGAAAATGTCGGAGCAGATCATTCATACTGGCATTTTCTCACGGGCTATGAGTTTGAAGAGATTCAAGAGCTGTCGCTAGAAGCCTTCAAATCACCTGTTGAACAAGTGGAGGAAAGCAACGATATCATGCACAGTACTCGCTTTTTTCTCGTCAATCCAGAAGGCTTAGTCATTCGTGCCTATGACGGATTAGAATCCAATCAAAAAGAGATCATTCGTGATTTACTTGAAGCGGTAAAAGGGTAAAACAAATCTTGTTCCGGTCTCGTCCTCCCTTTAGAGGACAGGGCCATTTTTTAATTTAACGAATTGGAAGTGCTCCTGAAGCACACGCTTATTCATGGTTTCAGTAACATTAGTGGATAAGAAGCTGAAAAAAGAAAAAGCTAACGATGGAAAGGAGGATGAGCATGAGGGATTATGCCGTAGCTTTGCTCATTAAGTTTATCATGATCACCGCCATTCTATCGTTCGTTTTAGGCGCTTTTTATGGAATTCCTTTCAGCCATGTTTTTACGATCAGCATCCTTATTACAGGCTTCTCATTCATTGGCGATGTGTTCCTATTGCCATTCGTCAGTAATGCATTAGCAACGATCGCTGATTTTGGACTCGCATGGTTTGGGGTTTGGGCGCTAAGCACTTACTTGTTTCCACAGCTGTTACCAATCGGAACGGCTTCGATTCTTTCAGCTGGTCTTATAGCCTTTGGCGAACTGTTCTTCCATCGCTACATGCAACGAAAAATTTTTGACCCACGCGCTGAAGAACAAGTAGAGCGAAAACCGCTTTCCCAAAACCAATTACAGACAGAATTTAGTTCTGAATTAGATTCGGTGCCTGAAGATGAGCAATCAAAAGATGGACGAAATGACTAGACATTCGAGACAATATTAGAGACACTCGTATTCCCCTATTCCTACCTGAGAACAGCCCATGACGAGTCCACTTTATTCGTCACGGGCCTTTGATTTTCAACAAGAAACCCACGGGATCATTTCACGTTCATAATCTCGCCCAAGGAAAGCATACTAAGGGCAAGAAATTTGACAAAAAGGTGGCTGAACGATGAGCGAGAAAAATAAACAAAAATATACTGACTTTTCAAACGTAGAAACGCAACGAGATTTTTTAGCAGCTGAGGAGTACCCAGAAGGCCCTTATGGCTCTCCTCGCGGGAAAACAAAGCCCGTGGAAAATAAAAGTACCCCTTGGGAAGAGGGGCAACAATTTTATAGTAATTTGGCGTACGAAAACCGCAACCTTCATCAAGACCTACCAAGACATGACCCTGCTGCCCATGCGACACATGATGAGCTAGATAAGGAAAGAGACAACAAATATAAAGATGCTCCAGAGGAAAGTGGCACGAGTTGACGTAATTTAGCCACTCAAGCCTTGAATAGACCAATTCCTTAACGTAGATCATTCATCTTAGAGACTTGAGGATTTGTTATGGTTTAGACGATTATCCAATTCGCCAAGGCCCATTTGACGACAACAAATAGACAGCCCCCTATTGTCCCAAGTCTTACCACCCATTTCATACTCGCATCTATTTTGGAAAAAGCGTTCACATAAAATACGAAAACGAAGCCTATAAAAATTTTGAAAAAGAGCAAAAGAAACACTTCATGACCTTTCATTTCAGTATACTTATCACGACTTGTTGAGTCTGTCTCTAATCCGTGTTCTAAAGAAACATCCGAAGAATCTGTCGTACGGATGCCTACATTACCTTTTTCGTTCAGAGTAAACGTGATCTTTCCTGTCCAGCTTTCGCCGCCATCATCACTAATGAATACAGCCAATTGTTTTGTTCCTCTGCCATAAATCAATGTACCAACAATTTTTTGCCAAATTGATAGTTCAGCTTTTCCCCAAGTTTCTTTTCCGCTCGTAATCTCATGCGTATAATACGCAAGATCTGGATGATCACGGAACACTATAATGTCCCCATTATCATTAGCGTAGTTTATTTAATAGCCATTTAGAGGAATGGTGCCACTACTTTGCACCTTTAACCCTTCATAATAAACAGCATCTCCGCTCATTTGCGTATGTTCAACATGCCGCGTTTCCCAGTGATCTTTCACAAAAGGAATGAGCCCTTCAGTTATGAGGGTAAGTGCTGTAACTAAGATAGTGAAATGGAAAGAGACCTTCAATAAATCTTTCCATTTCTTTTCGTGTTTCCCTAAAAATTTTACTATTAGATAATATGTAGTAGCCCCAAAAACCAACCCTAGAAAATTTTCCATACTCTTTTCTCTCATCCTTTGTCGGTCAACTAAAAAAATTAAAAAACGACACAACCCCTCGCTTGCTGCGAAAGACCGTGTCGTTGCTAACAATATGTATGGTGGAGCATAGCGGGCTCGAACCGCTGACCTCTTCGCTGCCAGCGAAGCGCTCTCCCAGCTGAGCTAATGCCCCTGAATTCGACATTCTTTATTATAACGAAAAGTCACACTTTTGACAATATGATTTAAAAAAGAAGGTCGAGAAGAAACCAACCAACTCCCGCAATCGCTCCTAAAATAAGAGAACTCATCACGGTTTCCATGGTGATTTTTTTCTGTTTAACGGTGTCGAAAATGAGCCAGCCACAAAAGATGGCGACTGCAAAAAGGACGGCATCGGCGATCACACAGCATCCCCCTTTATGATCATCCTCCTCATCTTACCAAGCCCTGATTGTTTCGGCAAGGGTTTGTCTATACTGAGGTTAAAGAGGAGGAAGATGCGGATGGTGAATCCTTTAGCCATTAAGGGAATCGTCGGAAAAACCCCATTGCTCGTTCGGCTCTTATTCATTATTTTTGTTATTGTGTTCGTGATTGGGATTGTCATTCATGCGCTGGAACCAGAGGCTTTTCCAACTCTATTTGATGGTATTTGGTGGGCGATCGTCACGATATCGACGGTTGGTTACGGGGACTTTGTTCCCTATACTCTCATCGGACGACTCTTAGGAATTGTGTTAATTATGTCAGGCGTTGGTTTTATGACATTTTATGTGACTACTTTAGCAGCAATGACCATTAAATCGCGAAATGCCTACTTAGAGGGGAAGCTTCATATGACAGATAAGGACCATCATATCATTATTGGCTGGAACGAGCGAAGCCGTCATGCGATTGACCGGCTGCTTGAAGCAAATGAGAATACAACGATCGTATTGATCGATGAAACGCTGGAAGAATTGCCGTCCACTTATCGCCGTGTTCACTTTGTCCGCGGCAATAGCACAGAGGATGCTATTTTGCAGCAAGCAAATGTACGGGAGGCTGCTAGTGTTCTCATTACAGCCAAGCATCAAGGAAGTGAGTTTTCCGCAGATTCTCGATCGATTTTAACGACGTTAGCCGTCAAAAGTGTCAACCCTCATGTTTATACGGTCGTTGAAATATTAACCGAAGGGCAGATTGTCAACGCCACGAGAGCAGGTGCGGATGAAGTAGTTGAATCCACCGCCTTAACGGGTGCCGTTCTCACCAACGGTTTGCTTCACCATAACATGAGTAAAATTTTAGATCGGCTATTGACGGAAGGTGAGAAAAAGCAGCTTTTCTTCTATCCCATACCTGAAGGGATGATCGGAAAAACATTTGATGACTACTTTCAATCACTTTATGAAAGCGATGAAGGTTTAGCGATTGGGTTAAAACGCGTCGATCGCATTCACCTTTATCCCCCTAAAAATATGCTACTACTGAGCGGAGATGAAGTGGCTCTCCTAGTTCGAACTGAGAGCCATCTCTAGCTCTTGAATGAGGTTTTGTGCGACAGGGAAAAACTTGGCATCTACTTGGGCATCTTTATCGACAGGCTTTGTAAACTGATTAAACAAGCCCGCTGTATTCATCCCGACTAAACCATTGAACGGATTCGGCTCTTCATCAAAACCTTCCTCATATTTATGGTTAAGTAAAAATGGTCGCCCTAAGCGCACTTGTACGCGGCGCTGTTCCAAGTCACCGTCCACCGCTTGAAACGGTACTCGTAAAAATGTGTAGCCGCCATCTTCGTCGATTTTATAATCAAAATATCCGTGGTCATACTCCCACCCGCCACCGATGGAATATCCGAGGGGCTCCAATTTGTTTTTCAGCTCTTTCAATGAAATGATCTTGTTTTCCACTTGTGATTGTAGTTCAATCATGTACGGTCGTCCTTTCAACAGTGCCATTTGTTTGTAGTTTGACCACATACAAGGCAATTATGTGAGCTTAAACAAACGTTTGATTAGTATATTCCCCCATACATACTCCTTTCATTTCCGGCCATACTAGGATATGGATTTATTCTGTTTATGAAAAGGAGGAATTTAAATGAACGAACCGGAAGCACATCAAGCGATAGAGCAAGCGCGCGAAGCTGTCGCCCAAGGCTCTGGACGAAACCAAGACCCTCAAGCGGCTTACCGTCATTTTGAACAGGCGCAGAGTCAGCTTCAGGAGGCATATCAACACATTCAACAGCAAGATGCCCATTCTACCCTCCTCAAGCAAATTGAAGATGCTCAGCATGCCCTTGAACATGCAAAGCATGCGGTCCAGCAAAATGTTCATACAGCTGATACGCAAGAATCGATTGATCAAGTGATGCGAACGATCGGGCAAATTCAAATCCATATTTAATCGTTCAACGATAAAAAACGTCCCCTACAAAGGAGACGTTTTTTGTTATTTTAACCGTTTTTCTAGCGCTGCCTTTTGTTCTTCAAACCCTGGCTTGCCAAGAAGAGCAAACATGTTTTTCTTGTAAGCTTCAACCCCTGGTTGATCAAACGGATTCACTCCTAATAAATATCCGCTTAATCCACAAGCCTTCTCGAAGAAATACATTAAGTAACCCATATAATATTCGTCAAGCTCTGGGACACTAACAACAAGGTTTGGAACGCCGCCGTCCACATGGGCAAGCAATGTTCCTTCAAATGCTTTTTTGTTGACAAAATCCATTGTTTCGCCAGCTAAATAGTTCAATCCGTCAAGGTCTTGATCCGCTTTCTCAATCGTCATGTTCTTCTTCGGCTTTTCGACTTGAATGATCGTTTCAAACAAGTCACGTCGCCCATCTTGTACATATTGCCCCATGGAATGAAGATCTGTAGAGAAGTTAACTGAAGCTGGGAAAATTCCTTTGCCATCTTTCCCTTCACTCTCACCATAAAGCTGTTTCCACCACTCTGAAAAATATTGAAGCGCTGGTTCATAATTGACCATAAGTTCAATGGTTTTTCCTTTGTTGTAGAGAGCGTTACGAACAACAGCATACTGGTACGCTGGATTTTCTTTTAGATCTGAGTTACGAAATGCGTCTCGGGCGTCTGCAGCTCCTTTCATCATCGCTTCGATGTCAAGACCGCTTGCAGCGATCGGCAATAAGCCTACTGCTGTTAACACAGAGAAGCGTCCACCGACATCGTCTGGAATAATGAACGACTCATAACCTTCCTCATTGGCAAGTGTTTTTAGAGCGCCGCGCTCTCGGTCGGTCGTTGCATAAATCCGTTTGCGTGACTCTTCTTTTCCGTATTTCTTTTCTAAATAATCTCGGAAAATACGGAACGCGATCGCTGGCTCGGTCGTTGTACCTGATTTCGAAATGACATTGATCGACACATCTTTTCCTTCCAAAACGTCAAACAATTCTTGTACGTATGTAGAGCTAATGTGGTGACCAACAAAGAAAATTTGTGGACCTTTCCGTTCGCTTTTATCCACTATGTTGTAAAACGAATGGTTAAGCGCTTCAAGCGTCGCTTTTGCTCCAAGGTATGAGCCACCAATTCCAATCACTAATAACACGTCGGAATCGTTTCGAATTTTCTCTGCTGCTTTTTGAATCCGGCTGAACTCTTCACGATCATAGTTCACCGGCAGGTCAATCCAGCCTAAAAAATCGTTACCCGCCCCTGTTCCATCATGTAGGGCACGATGTGCTGCATGAACTTGATCTTGAAGATTGTCGAGTTCATGTTCTTGTATAAAATCGAGTGCCTTTGAATAATCAAAGCAAACCTTTCCACTCATCCTTTTCAGCCTCCTTCTAATTCTTCTTCTTCACTTTATTAAATTCCCGACTGAGAATCAAGACGCGGTCTAATTGTAAACGCTACAAAAAAGAAAAAGCCCTCAAGTTGTCAAACTTAAGAGCTTATTTTTGGCTTAAAGGGCTGCTGTCAAAATGTTCGCCACATCTTCTTTCTTTAACAATTTAAAATTGCCTAGTTCTCCCCGTTCAGTCGCAATTTCAGCCATCCGCTCCACTTGACTGTCATCGATGTCATAGTCGGCTAGACGGTTTGGCGCACCAAGTTCGGTCCAAAAGGCAGAAAGGCGCTCTATGCCTTCTTGAGCAATCGCTTCCTCGCTTTTCCCTGATGGATCAACGCCAAAGACACGCGTCGCTAATTGGACATGACGCTCAATTTTTTGATCAAGGCTATATGTCAGCCAGTGAGGGAAAAGGATGGCAAGTCCCCCCGCATGAGGAATATCATAAACAGCAGAAACTGCGTGTTCAATATTGTGAGTCGCCCAATCACCACGCGCACCCATGGATAACACACCGTTGAGTGCCATCGTACCGCAATACAAGATCGTTTCACGATACTCAAGGCTCTCTAAATCATTTACAAGCTTCGGACCTGTTTCGATCACTGTTTGCAGGACTGCTTCACACATGCGATCTTGTAGCGGTGTGTTGCTGACGGAATGAAAGTATGATTCTAAGACATGACTCATCATATCAACGATCCCATAGATCGTTTGATCTTTCGGCACGGTTACCGTATTTTTCGGATCGAGAATTGAAAACATCGGATAAACATGAGAACTACTCCAGCCGATCTTCTGGTTTGTCTCCCAGTTTGTAATGACCGAATTGGCATTCATTTCCGATCCTGTCGCTGCTAGCGTTAAAATCGTCCCAAACGGCAATGCATCTTCCGCGGTTGCTTTTTTCGTAATAATATCCCAGACATCACCATCATATTTAGCCCCAGCAGCAATCGCTTTTGTCGCATCAATCACACTTCCGCCACCGACTGCTAAAATAAACTCAATATTTTGTGCTTTGCAGAGATCAATTCCCTTTTGTACCGTCGTTAACCGTGGGTTCGGTTCAACTCCAGAAAGCTCTATCACTGCTTTCCCTGCACGCTCAAGCTGTTCCAACACTCGGTCGTATAGACCGTTCCGTTTTATACTTCCTCCGCCGTACACAAGCAATACGTTTTTCCCAACATGAGTTAATTCATGTTCTAATTGGTTCGTTTGATCAACACCAAACACGAGCTTTGTTGGATTTTTAAACATAAACGGATTCATACTATGTACAGCCTCCTTTTTCTTTTTCCTTTTTCAGTATGAACGATGGAAAATCAATTTGTAAATCAATCTGCTTACGTCCTGTTCATGTATAATTCAGCCGCTCTCTTCTCAATCTAAACAAGAAGCACACTCTTTCAACAAAAGAATGTGTGATTCCAGAGAACGGAGGTGATAGGTGTGAGCGGTATTCAACGTACTGCCCTTGTCCTAGCGATCATTGGTGCAATTAACTGGGGACTAATCGGATTTTTCCGTTTTGACCTCATTGCAGCAATCTTCGGCGGTCAAGCAGCAGCCTTCTCACGTGTCATTTATGCACTAGTTGGTCTTGCTGGATTATATTGTATCTATATCTTGTTTAAACCAGATGAAGAGCTTCAACGTTCTCCAGAGCCACAACGTTAGAAGCATGATAATCGATGGCTTTACAAAGGGAATGATTCGGCATCATTCCCTTTTTCCTGTTATAACCTTTCGTTGACATACGTATAGCTTTTCTCTATCCAAACAAGTGGGTTACCTTCTCCGTCATCCTGTTCGACAATCCACCATTCAACAAACGAGGTACTTGATTCCAAAATAGCATCAATGTTGATTTTCCCTGTGCCGACCGGTGCAAAAAACTCCTGATCATCGTTTGTCATATCCTTTAAATGAACATGTCGGACTTTATGTTTGTAACGAGACACCCACTCTACAGGGTCTTGACCGGCTTTTTGCAGCCAATAAACATCAAGCTCAGCAAGTAACGATGGAATGGATAATATCGCCTCTAGCTGATTGCTGTACAGCTCAAAATCATGATGATGATAACCGAACGAGATCCCTTTCTTTTCTAGTTTTTTTTGAATTTCCTTTAATGACGTGATAAGTTCCTTATAACCTGTAGCTGTTTGTCGCTCTTCCTCAAGGTACGGGCAATAAATGGTGTGACACCCTAACCGTAAATGATAATCAATGACGTCATCAAGCTGGTTTTCTAACCGTTCTAAAGCAACATGACTGCTAACAGGCACTAAGCCAACCGATTGTAAAATTGCCTTTAGCGCTTCTGGGGATTTCCCTCCCCAATCATCGGCTAGTTCCACACCTTGAAAGCCAATGCTCGCCACTTTCCGTAACGTCCCTTCAAAATCTTCCTCTAATGGCTTTCGAACCGTATAAAGCTGTAAAGCGATTTGATTTTTCATCTATCTCCCCCCTATCCATTCATCGTATTGTCAAAACTTTATATAAAAATAGGTTATTAAATCCTATATTAGAGGGCTTTATAAGCAAAAAAATTGCCACCCCCTTAAATTCTGTAGATAATTGAGGTTACCACAACACCCAATTCCA
>NZ_SNUY01000035.1 GCF_004376175.1 Halalkalibacterium halodurans
TTTCTGGAATTGGGTCTATGGTAACCTCAATTATCTACAGAAATCAGGGGGTGGCAATTTTTTTGCTTATAAAGCCCTCTAACATAGGATTTAATAACCTATTTTTATATAAAGTTTTGACAATACGAATTAAAAGTAGGATGTGAATTTATGAGAAATAATATGATATTGCTTATTTCCGGTTCGATACTTCTACAAATCACTTTGTTGGTTAATATAATAATAAGAGAGCTTGCTAATGGACTTTCATCTATAAATCCTGTTCCGTGGTACGCCTATATTGTGCCTGCCCTTTTAATAATGATAAGTCTCATTAGAATTCTTAAGGTTACAGATATATAGACGAATGATGAACGTAGGTATAATCATGATGCGAAGCTGCCTCAAAAATCTACCGATTGAGGCAGCTTCTTTACTGAACCTTTTAGACCCATTGACAAGTTTAACCCTCAACAAGATCAAAACTCTTTGACACGGGCTTTTATCGTTTAACAGCATTTTTTATTTTTTTTGTACAGCTTTTCAACTCCATAGATGTCTAATCGCTACGTTATTAAGCATAATGGTAAACGTTTCGATAATGAGTTAAAAAGATGATACAGACGAGCACAGATAGAATCTCTGCTAATGGAATCGCGAGCCAAATTCCCGTTACTCCTAAAATGGCTGGTAAGATCCATAACGATGCTAAGACAAAGACCAACGTCCGCAAAAATGATATAGCAGCTGAGATTTTTCCGTTTGAGAAGGCGGTAAATACCATGGATGAAAAAATGTTGAACCCCATAAACAGAAAGCTAATGCTAAAAATATTCAATCCTTCAATTGCTATTTTATAAACCGCACTTCCTTCAGGAGCCATAAACTGTATAAAATAAGCACCGAACATCATAGAAATTCCGTACATCGTAACCGACCCTATCACAATAATAAGCAAGCTGTAGTTGAAAACACGCTTCAGTTGAGAACTGTTTTTACTCCCGTAATTATAGCTAATAATCGGAGCCACCCCTGCCGAGTACCCCATGGATATCGAACTTAAAATAAACATGACATACAGCATAATCGTAATAGCTGCTACGCCGTCAACTCCTAAGTGTTTGATCATGAGAAGATTAAAAGCGAACGTTACGACAGAGGAAGCAAGATTCGATACCATTTCCGATGAACCATTTATACAGCTGTTGAGAAGAACCTTCCCATCTACTTTTGGTTTAACAAAATGAAGCCCGCTTTCTTTATTGTAGATAAAATACACGAACCCATAAGCCGCTGGAATAAATATCCCAATAGCTGTTGCAATTCCTGCACCTGCGATCCCCATCTGTAAGAGAACAATAAAGATGTAATCGAGAACAATATTAGCCACTCCTCCTGCAACCGTGATCGTTAGACCTAAATTCGGTTTTCCAGCCGTCACAAAGAAATTTTGAAATAGCATTTGCAGAATCATGAACGGACTCGTGCAAAGAATGATCTTCGCGTAAGTGGACGTAAAGTCAAACAGTTCCTCTGTGGCCCCTGCCCCAAGCAATAGGAGAATCGGTTCCATCAACAGCAATCCAAACACCGTGATCACGAGGCCTAGTACAGCACCGCAAATGACAATAAACGTAAAGTTTACTTTTGCTTCCTCTTCGTTGTTTTCCCCAATTTTTTTTGCAATGATGGCATTCGCACCTGTACCTAGCATTAAAGCAAGGGCGATGATTAATCCATAGATCGGAAAGAATATATTAACGGCCGACAACGCCGTTGCACCGACATAACGGGCAATGAACATACCGTCCACCATTGTATAGATCGACATAAATAACATCAGTGCCATTGTAGGCGCTGCGTATGCTAACAAGGTCAAAAGGTTAAACTTCTTCCCAAGTTGTTTTGACATTTCCATCGCGTGTTTCATCCCCTCGTTTAAGTTAACAATGGTATACTAAGGTGTGGTGTAACACGATAGTCAAGAGGAGAATCTGAATGAACATGAATCCACAAATCCATTTAACAACAGGTCAGTTCGCCAAATTAATGGGCGTTAGCAAGGATACGCTGTTTCATTATGATAAAATTGGCATCTTTTCCCCTGAGATTACAGCCGATAATGGGTATCGATACTATTCTGTTTACCAATCGGATGTTTTGTATGTCATTACCACGCTGAAAGAGTTAGACATGCCCTTAAAGGAAATAAAGACATACCTGGAAAAACGTTCACCAGAAGAATTGGTTCGTCTACTTGAGAAGGAAGCAGACCTACTCACAAAGAAAATCAATCGTCTTCAAAAAATGAAGCAATTGGTTTTAGAGAAATCACGGATTACACAAGAAGCGATGGCGATCGATCCGTCAGCCATCGTTTTTGAGGAAAAAGAGGAGGAGCGTTTGTTCGTAACAAAGGCCAAACCTTTAACAGACGAAAAAAACATTTATGATTCGATTTATCATCACTATCACTGCTTACAAGACAATCACATTGGTGTGACCCACTCGGCAGGATGGATGATCGACACGAACAAGGTATATGCGGAAGATTACTTAAGCTATGATTACCTTTATACAAGGATAAACACATCAGACTATGCTAATTTTACAATTGAGAAAGGGACGTACTTGGTTGCTTACCATTCAGCAGGCTACTCTAGCATCGAACAATCCTATGATCGACTCATCACCTTTGCCAAAGAGCATGACCTCATCTTAAAAGGATTTTTTTATGAGGACATCTTGCTTGATGAGCTGTCCGTGAAAGGCTTTGAGAAGTACTTGATTAAGCTTTTTGTCAGAATAGATACATAGTCGTTCTTAAAAACGTTTCAAGAGGTTCACTATATCAACAAAGGACCACTTTTTCTTCAGTGGAAAGGAATTCACTGGAAAGTAGAGGAGTGATCCTATAACATAAGATTAAAATATCAATTCAAAGTAGAGTCATACGATTAACTTCCTCAAAAGAAGTAGAGTCGCTAACATCACCTGAGGACCTTGAAGATTATTTGACTTTTAAAGTGAAACCTTTATCGTTTAAAGCATTATCGAATAATCAAAGAATTATATAAGAACAATGAATAAAGGAACCTCCGTGTATTTTTTCCCTTTACTGTGCGAAAACATTTATTGTAGAACCCTAAAAAAGCACATCGGAGTCCTTACTCCAATGTGCTTTCCTTTATCATTAGTTGTTGTCAGTAACATATGGTAACAACGCAATTTGACGTGCGCGCTTAATCGCTGTTGTCAATTGACGTTGGTATTTAGCCGATGTGCCTGTTACGCGGCGAGGAAGGATTTTTCCACGCTCAGAGACGAACTTTTTAAGAAGATCAACATCTTTGTAGTCGATTTTCTCGATTTTGTTCACTGTGAAGTAACACACTTTCCGGCGCTTTGGACGACCACGACGTGCCATGAGATCCACTCCTTTCGTTTTTTGTCAGGCGCGGTTGCCTGCGGCATCTATTCGTTCTTCATTTTCCTTCATGGAGAGGGGTTAGAATGGCAAATCATCATCGGAAATATCGATTGGCTTGCCATCATTTGCAAACGGGTCTTCTGCGAAACCACCGGATTGACGTCCGGAGCCACCAGATTGTTGCCCGAAATCATTACCGCCCATTGGGTTGTTAGGGGAGCCGCCACCAAAGTTGTCAACGTTTGATCCCCCTTGGCTTTGTGAGCCGCGCGGTTCAAGGAATTGAACGCTTTCTGCCATGACCTCTGTCACAAAGACTCTGCGGCCTTCATTGTTGTCATAACTGCGCGTTTGAATCCGACCATCAACACCAGCTAGACTTCCCTTTTTCAAATAGTTCGCCACGTTCTCCGCTTGCTTCCGCCAAACGACACAGTTAATGAAATCTGCTTCGCGCTCTCCTTGTTGGTTCGAGAACGGGCGGTTTACAGCAAGTGTAAAGTTTGCTACAGCAACACCGTTTGGCGTGTAGCGCAACTCTGGATCACGTGTCAACCGACCGACTAGGACGACACGATTTAACATGAAGGACCCCTCCCACAATCATTCTTTATTCTTCATCTTTTGTAATCAATACGCGGATAACGTTATCGTTGATCTTGATCAAACGATTGAATTCCGCAATCGCATCAGCATCTGCTTTAACGTTGAGCAATACATAGTATCCTTCACGGAACTTGTTGATCTCATACGCAAGGCGACGCTTCCCCATTTCTTCAACCTTTTCGATTTCTGCACCTTGGTTCGTCAAAACGCCGTTAAAGCGCTCGATGATTTCCTTGTTTGCAGCCTCTTCAAGGTTTGGGGCAATGATGTACATGATTTCGTACTTACGCATTCTTGTCCACCTCCTTTTGGTCTAAACGGCTCCAGTTTAGGAGCAAGGAGCAACCTCTACCAATTGGTATAGTGATTTACTCGCATTATTAGATTATAACAGAACGACTAGTTGAACACAAGAATATTTCCTACAGCTACGCGTTTCGAAGTGTCTCTCTGTTTCGCCTGTAAACAAATTATACCATTTATTCTCCTCTGTGTACAGAACATATATTCGCTTTTTTTTAAAAAATAAAATCCTCGCGTTCAAGCAAGGATTTTACTCTTTTCGTTATACATTAAAGCGGAAGTGGATCACATCGCCATCCTGAACCACATACTCTTTCCCTTCAAGGCGGACCTTTCCGCGCTCTTTTGCTACCGCCATCGAGCCTGCCTCCACAAGGTCGTTATAGGATACCGTTTCAGCACGAATAAAGCCTTTTTCAAAGTCACTATGAATGATACCAGCGGCTTGTGGCGCTTTTGTTCCTTTGCGGAATGTCCATGCACGCACCTCTTGCTCACCGGCTGTGAAGTATGTTTGTAGGCCAAGAAGCGAGTAGGCGGCGCGGATTAATTGATCTAAGCCAGACTCTTGAATCCCTAGTTCTTCTAGGAACATCGCCTTTTCTTCCCCGTCGAGCTCGGCAATCTCTTCTTCAATTTTCGCTGATACGACAATCACTTCACTGTTTTCTTCAGCGGCAAAGGCTTTTACTTTTTGCACAAACGGATTGTCGTCAGGGCTTAAAACGTCATCCTCACTGACATTGGCGACGTACAAAACTGGCTTGCTCGTTAGCAAGTGCAAACCTTTGACGATTTTTTGTTGTTCTTCGGTGAACTCAATGCTGCGTGCAGGCTTTTCGTTTTCAAATGCATCTTTTAGCTTTTCGAGCACTTCCAGCTCTGCAACCGCCTCTTTATCCTTCGTCTTCGCTAGTTTTTGTACGCGGGAAAAGCGTTTGTCTACCGATTCAAGATCCGCTAAGATCAACTCTAAATTAATAACAGAAATATCGCGAATCGGGTCGACGCTTCCTGATACGTGGGTAATGTTCTCATCATCGAAGCAACGCACAACATGAGAAATGGCGTCCACTTGGCGAATGTGAGAAAGGAATTGGTTTCCTAATCCTTCTCCTTTGCTCGCCCCTTCGACAATTCCAGCAATGTCAGTAAATTCAAAGGCTGTCGGGACCGTTTTCTTCGGATTGACGAGCTCGGTCAGCTTTTGCAAACGAGGATCGGGCACTTCCACAATTCCTACGTTCGGGTCAATCGTACAAAATGGATAGTTGGCTGACTCAGCACCAGCCTGTGTAATTGCATTAAACAATGTGGATTTTCCTACGTTCGGTAATCCAACGATACCTGTTGTTAAGGCCATGGAACGGCTCACTTCCTTTATTTAAAAAATTGCTTGATCTCCATATTGACATCCATTCCAATTATAGAGACAACCCTTGAGAAAAACAACTACTTCTACAAGAGATACAATGGGAAACACTTCACTTGAATGTACATCCGGCCAGTATTGATTTCCAACAGTTTTTAAGTGCAAAAAAGGCAATGTCGACTAGTTGTCGAGATTGCCCTAAGATTCTGAAGCGCGCTCCAATACTCGCTTTAGCTTTTTTGTAAATTCCTTTCGAGGGAGGAGGACGCTATGTCCACAGCCGAGACATTTCATTCGGATATCCATTCCCATCCGAATAATCTTCCAGCGATTTTCACCACAAGGGTGCGGCTTTTTCATTTCCACGACATCGTGAAGATCGAATTCCTTTTCCAACTTACGGCCTCCTTTTCTCACGTTTCAACTCTCATAGATGAATAGTATTATACATGATTCGAAAAAGAAAAGGAAAAGAGATTTCCCTTCGTTCCTTATGACCGCTGCACGAGCCTATGGTGAAAAATCGGATAGAGAAGAATCGCTGCAAACACATAAAGATTTAAGATACCGTACAGCGGATACAATACGGCGATAAGCGTAGAAAATCCAAACGTGGTTAATGGCACCATAAAGCCTAGCAAGGTTAACGCAAGGAGCCAGCTTGGCCAATTTAAAACCGCTCCCATTCTTGAAGACAATCCGAAAATCCCAGCTGCCGCCGTCGTGTAAATGGCAAGCCATAATAAGCCCGACATGACGAGAACCATGTAGTATGGGTAATGCTTCATAATGGCAAACAGAGGAATCTCATAGACGACGAGATCACCTGCTACTTGAATGAGAGATTCATTGTATAAAAACGAAATCGCCCCAAGAATGAGGCCACTGCCGATACTCGCCACCCAAATTTCCCCCTGGTGACGAATGCGGTGGCCGACCGCCCCCAACACAGCCACAAGAGGCAAAATATTTAAAGCTGTAAACGTTAGAGCACTTGGCCAATTGCCTTGCTGGGTAAAATCAATCGTAATCGGGAAGCCAAGAAGGGACTGAAAGACGAAAAGGACACCTAACAAACAAAAGATCAAAATTGGAATAATGATCGCGTTCATCGTCGTCATTCCTTCACTTCCGCGTAAAAATAACAAGACCACCATCATCATTAAAATGAACACTCCACCCCAATACGGGATATGAATGACTTCTAAAGTCGCTCCCCCACCAGCGAGCATGACAACAGTCGTTGTAAACAAGTAGAGAAAAATCATACCATCATAAAGCTTTGCCACCTTTTTTCCCATTAAAGCATGCAAAATCGGTATGTAATGGGTGGATTGTTGGTTATAGCTAATCGTCATAATCACAGCACAGCATACCGAGAATAATACGGCAAACAATCCAATAGCCAGTCCACTTTCAGGGCCAAAAAATTGCCAAAGCTCCCGGCCAGAAGCATATCCTGCGCCAATCATAGTTCCGATAATGAGAAACATCCATTTACACCCGTTCACCCACATAGCTCGCTCGCTCCTTACTGTGCTCGTAATAAAAGTTCAACGTATAGAAAGGAAAATATATCCGTATACTGTTACTACTATGGCAAAGGAGCTTGCATTATGAATGGAAACCGATTCTTCTCAAAAAAGCCACCTCCGTTCCGCGTTCATATGGACGACCCACAAGCAAGTGATCAGCTGGTGGAGCAGTTACTCACTCATGTTTCTTCCTATCGGCACCGCGAGCTCGTCATTGTCTGCATCGGCACCGATCGTTCGACTGGAGATGCTCTCGGACCGATTGTCGGGACAGCATTAGCGAAAGAAAGCTTAAACTGCTTTCATGTGTACGGTACGTTAGCCGATCCTGTTCATGCTGTTAATCTAGAAGAAAAACTAAAATTGATTGAAAAAAAGCACCGACGGCCATTTATTATCGCCATCGATGCTTGTCTTGGGAAACTAAGTAGTGTCGGGAAAGTTTCTCTTGCAGCTGGGCCCGTGCAGCCAGGAGCAGCCGTCAATAAAAAGCTCCCAGCAGTAGGAGATGTCCACTTGACAGGGATTGTGAATATCGGTGGTATGATGGAATATTTCGTCCTGCAAAACACAAGACTGCATACTGTCATGCAGTTGGCTGACACGATTTCATCTTCCTTGGTAAAACTAGATCAACAGTTCATCAAGCTAACCGAAAAACAGCGAAAGTCTCAGACAATTCTTCAATCCCTCGGGCTCTCATTTCAAGCTGGCAAAACGGAGAGTCAATAGTGAAACGTAAACGCCTTCCGTATGTGGGAGGTGTTTTCTTTATCCTAAAACGGGAAACCTTTATAGACGAACGTAACAAGGACGGCGACGATGACAAGACTCGGCAATAAATTAGCCACCCTAATGTTGACGACGTTTAACAAATTCAAGCCAATGGCCACGATCATCACTCCACCTGTAGCGCTCATCTCCGTTATAAAGGAGTCCATCAAGGCGGTAGGAACGTATTGATCGATTTGACTCGCAAACAAGGCAATGCTTCCTTGGTACAACACGACAGGGATCGCTGAAAAGAGAACACCGATCCCTAATGTTGAAGTAAAGAGAATCGCTAAAAATCCATCAAGCAAAGCTTTCGTCAATAAAACGGAATGGTCGCCGCGCAAGCCACTATCTAATGCTCCGAGCACAGCCATAGCCCCAACAACATAAATAAGGGTTGTCGTGACAAAGGCCGTTGCGATGGAGCCATCCTTTTTACCACCAACCTTCCTCTCAATCCAGCGCCCAAGGTGGTCTAGCCTTTTTTCAAGATTAAGTATTTCTCCAATGACCCCACCGATAACCAAGCTACAGATGACGATCAGAAATTGTTCCGTCTGAAGGCCCATTTTTACGCCGAGGAGAACGATGGCTAAACCGATCGCCTGCATCACTGTTGTCTTTACTCGCTCGGGAATGTTTTTCACAAGCAACCCAATAAGTGCAGCAATCACAATTGCTGCACCGTTAACCACCGTTCCGATAAGTACCATTTTTGTTTCTCCCCATTTCTTTCTCTTTATGATGTAAAGGCTTGTTGAATATCCATGACTGCTTGTAGTAATTGATCTACTTCCCTTTCTGTATTAAAAGGACCTACACTTGCCCGAATTAAACCAGTGTCAGTCGTCTGTAACGTCTCGTGAGTCATCGGGGCACAGTGGAGACCTGCACGAACTGCAATTTGATAGTGCTCGTCCAAAATAAGGGCAACCTCATGGCTATCGACACCGCTCAATCGAAAGGAAACAACCCCTAATCGTTTGCGAGGTAACGGAGGACCATACACATCCACCTTTTGAGCACCAAGTCCTTTAAGCAGTCGCTCCGTTAGCGCCCATTCATGAGCAAAGATCTGCGCAACTCCGTTATCAAGAACATACTCAATCCCTGCTTTTAACCCCGCAATTCCTGGGGTGTTTAACGTTCCACTTTCATAGCGATCAGGCCATTGGCTTGGCTGATCAATCAACTCCGAGTAGCTTCCAGTTCCACCATAGGAGAGCGGTGTGAGCCCATAATCGTCTGCTACGATGAGCACCCCTGTCCCCTGGGGACCAAGTAAGCCTTTATGACCAGCGCAAGCAAGCATACTAATGCGATCCCGCTTCATATCAATGTCGATGACACCTGCTGTTTGTGAGGCATCAACGATCAATACAATGCCATGAGCTTCGGCCATTTCCCCGATCTTCTCCAATTCAAGATACGCACCTGTGACGTTGGAGCCGTGAGAAAGAACGATCGCCTTTGTTTGATCGGTACAGGCTTGGGCAATCTTTTCCGGGGAAATAATCCCTTCTTCGTCTGGCTGAACGTACGTAATCACTAAGCCCTTTCGCTCACGGAGCTGTTCGAGGGGGCGACGAACAGAGTTATGCTCTAACGCTGTTGACACAACGTGATCACCCTCCTTAAATGGAAAGCCAAATAACGCTTGATTCAGGGCGCCGGTCGCATTTTGATAAAACCAAACATGTTTTTTACTTGGGGCATTAAACAATGTTTTAAGCAATTCCCGTGTTTCATCGATCGTTACCCGAGCTTGGGTTGCTAACCTATGACCGCCACGGCCAGGGTTCGCTCCATATTCGTTGACAGCAGCGACCATCGCTTCCGCCACTTCCTTCGGCTTAGGAAACGACGATGCAGCTTGATCCAAATAAATCATGTGTCGATCCTCCAGACTAGAACTACACTTAGCTTTGATGCTACGCTCGATCGTTTTTCTTCAACTCTCTATAAGTGGAAAAAGAGACGTTGACCAATCAACGCCTACTTCCCTCCTGTTTGCTGTTCTGGGGAGAGCATCTCCAAAATTCGTTCTAAATCGTCATCTGAGAAAAATTCGATTTCAATTTTCCCCTTTTTCTTACCTTTTTTGATCGCAACCGACGTGCCGAAATGGCTGCGTAAGAAGTCTTGGCGCTCTTTTAAAAAAGGGGAAAGCTTCGGCTTTGTCTTTTTCGTTCCACGTGAAACGCGCTCATTCATTTGTTGGACGAGTGCTTCTACTTGCCGAACGCTTAACTTCTCCTCCAATATTTTGTTCAGCACACTGGAGATCTCATTTTTGTTTACTAATCCGAGGAGCGCCCTTCCGTGTCCCATCGATAGCTTTCCTTCTGAAATAAACTCCTGTACGACTTTCGGTAGCTGGAGTAAACGCAAATGATTGGCGATATGAGGGCGACTTTTCCCGAGACGCACAGCCAGCTGCTCTTGTGTCATTTGTAAATGAGTCATGAGCTTTTCATAGGCGTTCGCTTCCTCAATGGGGTTCAAGTCCTCTCGCTGCAAGTTTTCGATCAGCGCCATTTCCATCATTTTTTGATCATCCAATTCCCGGATGACGACAGGGACCTTCACAAGCCCTGCACGCTCTGCTGCACGAAAGCGACGTTCGCCGACGACGATTTCATAACCTTTCACACTGCTTTTTCGCACAACAATCGGTTGCAAGATGCCGTGCTCCTTAATCGAATCAGCTAGCTCCTGAAGGGCTTCCTCCGAGAACGTCTTCCTCGGTTGATAAGGATTTGGGCGAAGCTCTAGAAGCTTGACTTCTTCCACATGTTCTGTCGTTTCATCAACCGCCTCAGGGAAAAATGCATTCAACCCTTTCCCTAAACCTTTACCCATTAGCCACTACCTCCTTCGCAAGGTCGAGATACACTTCTGCCCCACGGGACTTTGCGTCATAGCGGATGATTGGTTCGCCATGGCTCGGCGCTTCGCCTAAACGGATATTTCGAGGAATGATCGTGTCAAATACCTTTTCTCGAAAATATTTTTTCACTTCATCGATGACTTGAATCCCAAGGTTTGTTCTGGCGTCGAGCATTGTCAACAAAACGCCCTCAATAGCAAGATCTGTATTGAGGTGCTTTTGCACGAGTCTCACCGTGTTTAATAACTGACTTAATCCTTCAAGGGCATAATACTCACACTGGACTGGGATTAAAACGGAATCTGAAGCGGTAAGGGCATTGATCGTTAATAGCCCAAGAGAAGGGGGACAATCAATAAAAATAAAGTCGTACTTTCGCCCCACTTGATCTAAGGCTCGCTTTAATCGAACTTCACGAGAGATGGTTGAGACAAGCTCAATTTCTGCACCTGATAGCTGAATCGTGGAAGGAAGGACATCTAAATTCTCCATATTTGTCGTTCGAATGACGTCTTGCGTATCTACATCTTCCACGAGCACATCGTAGATGCATTCATCGATGTCTCCTTTTTCAATTCCGACGCCGCTCGTTGCATTGCCTTGTGGATCTATATCTACTAATAATACCCGTTGACCAAGGTGGGCTAGACAAGCACTTAAATTGACAGCTGTTGTCGTTTTGCCTACCCCTCCTTTTTGGTTTGCGATTGAAATAACTTTTGCCACACTGCCACCAACTTTCCTTCCCTAAACATTAAAACAATTTCGCTCTCTATTTTATCACAACTCGCCATCGTAAAGAGGGGGAAACTATTCCTATCTATTGTCGTTCTATGTATATGAAAAAGTAACCTATCGCAGGCACCGATAGATTACTTCTTTTTCGGAATCCGAATCGTAAATTGGTAGAAATCCTCATGCTCTTCTTCAGCCGTATCCACCTTTAATCCACTTTTCATGACCATATCGACCGACTGCCTGATCGTGTTCATCGCAATTCGCATATCCTTGGAGTATGCTTTGCGTGTCGGCTTTTTCTTAGGCTTTGAAGCCGGTGCGTCTTCCAGCAGCTCCTTTACCCGTTCCTCTGTCTGTTTCACGTTTAAATGCTGCTCGACGATTTCCTCTAACAACTTCGTTTCGAGCGCGTCATCCTTTAACGAGAGAAGGGCGCGCGCATGACGTTCTGAAATTTTTCGTTCCATAATCGCCTGTTGAACCGGTTCGGAGAGATGGAGAAGTCTCAGTTTGTTTGCAATGGTGGACTGCCCTTTACCAAGTCGCTGTGCTAAGCTTTCCTGCGTTAAACCGTGCAGTTCAATCAGCTTTTGGTAAGCAACCGCTTCCTCAACTGCCGTTAATCCTTCCCGCTGCAAGTTCTCAATTAAAGCGACTGAAGCCGTTTGCGAATCGTTAAACTCTTTAATGATGGCTGGGATCGTTTCCCAACCGAGCAACGTTACCGCACGAAAACGACGCTCACCGGCAATAATTTCGTACTTGCCCTCACGCTGACGAACGACAATGGGCTGAATGATCCCATGAGTTCGAATCGTCTGCGCTAACTCTTCAATCCGCTCGTCATCAAAAATCGTTCGCGGTTGAAAGCGATTCGGGACGATTTCCTTGATCGGCAGCTGGTGTACTTCCTCCTGCTTTCCTGTCTCCATTTCTTGATCCTGTTTATCACCGAAGCCAAAGAGGCGTGAAAACGGTTGTTTCATCGCCCTACACCACCTTCTAAACTCCATCTGCGTCTCTTAATGTTGTTCGACATAGATGGAAAAAATCCTTCTTTTTTACCTATGTCCTTTATATCTTTCAAACCAATCCCAGTCAAGAGAAACCTTCTTCTTTTTGCTAGCAACTTTCTTGCTCTACCTGAGTTTTCACTCCGCAACGTTTACGATCAATATGTTATCCACAGCTTCCATCCACAAGTTATCTCCTCAATCACCCGTAGAACTTCTGTCCACATGTGGATGATGATCTGAGACAGCTTTTCAAGTTATTCACAACTTTTCGTACTCTTTAAAGGCCTGATCAAGAAGAGCTTGGGACATCACAGTAAACAAGAGTGGTACTCTTAGTTTTCAGGTGTTTTTATTAGGAGGTTGATTGTTTCAAAAACCACTCGCTTGCCGCGGGCAAGGCTTCAGCTAAGGGGGAAGGGGGACGTAGGACAGTCTTTGATTATCTGAAGGCTCATTTGCGTTTCACTCGACTGTCTGTAAGAGGGCAACGAGACTGTCAGAGAATGAGGGTTTGCCTGCCTTTGTGGCCGTGAACTGACGAAAGGGCACGGTCATAAACGCCCATCAAACAACAGACGAGCCCATGAATCAACAGAAAAAAGGTTCGGATCATCGAAATAAAAATGTCCGAACCTTTTTATTATGTGTTTAGCTAGTTTGGTCCAAGCCCTTTAAGATAATGGTTGTTTATTCGGCGTTCCTGGTTTACGAGGGTATTTTTTCGGTGTGCTGCGCTCTTTCCTTATGATTATGACATGACGTTCACTCTCCTCGATCGGGAGGGTGAACTGTTCATTTTGTATCACGGATCCTCCTAATTTCTTTAGGGCCCCTTGTGCAGCCGTAAGCTCTTCATTAGCCCCGGCGCCTTTCATCGCAACAAAGGTTCCTTCTACCTTCGCAAGCGGAAGACAAAGCTCACTCAACACAGGCAAGCGAGCAACTGCACGGGCGAGGACGAGATCATACTGTTCGCGATGTTCTTTTTTCTGAGCAAAGGTTTCCGCCCGATCATGGTAAAACGCCGTTCCCTTCAGCCCTAACGTCTCACTTAAATGCTCGAGAAATCCGATTCGTTTTTTTAATGAATCGACGATCGTTACCCGAAGCTCAGGGAACACAATTTTAAGTGGAATGCTCGGAAATCCTGCCCCAGCCCCCACATCAACGACAGTAGCCACTTTCGTAAAATCAACGTAAAATGCTGCGGTTAACGAGTCGTAAAAATGCTTTAAATACACACCCTCTTTATCGGTAATCGCCGTCAAATTCATTTTTTCGTTCCATTCGACGAGGGTATGGTAATAGTGCTCAAATTGGTCAAGCTGGGCTTGAGAAAGGGAGAATCCTCGCTCCTCCAGCCGTTGTCGAAACTCTGTTATTTCCATGTCAGCCCCCGTTATACTGTTTTTTTCCCGAGCTTGGCGAGACGACCTTGCTCTAAGTATACGAGTAAAATTGAAATGTCCGATGGATTGACCCCTGACACACGTGATGCTTGCCCGACAGAGAGAGGGCGAACTTCGCTTAGCTTTTGTTTCGCTTCCGTCGCTAGGCCATTAATCGCATCGTAATCCAAGTCTTCTGGAATCTTTTTATCGTTCATTTTCTTTGCCCGCTCTACTTGCTGGAGCATTTTCGAAATGTACCCTTCGTACTTAATTTGGATCTCCACTTGCTCCGCTACATCGGCGCTCAATTCTTGTTCAGGTGCTGGAATCACCTTTGCTACATGCTCATACGTCACTTCCGGTCGCTTGAGGAACACATTGGCTTGCACCGCTTCCTTCAATGGCGCTGAGCCCACTTCTTCAAGGAGAGCATTGACTTCTTTTGACGGCTTCACTGTAATCGATTCTAGGCGTTTCTTTTCCGCAGCAATTTGTGCTTTTTTCTCGCAGAATCGTTCATAGCGCTCCCTTGCAATTAATCCGATCTCATAGCCTTTTTCCGTTAACCGTAAATCGGCATTGTCATGACGGAGCAAGAGGCGATATTCAGCCCTTGATGTGAGCAAGCGGTACGGCTCATTCGTCCCTTTTGTGACGAGATCATCAATCAATACGCCAATGTAAGCTTCTGAACGGTCTAAAATGAGCCCGTCTTTGCCTTGGACGCGCAGTGCTGCATTAATACCAGCCATAATCCCTTGACCGGCTGCTTCCTCATAGCCTGACGTTCCATTGATTTGACCTGCAGTAAACAAGCCTGGAACTTTCTTTGTTTCTAATGTTGGCCAGAGCTGAGTTGGCACGATCGCATCGTATTCAATCGCATACCCTGGCCGCATCATACGCGCTTTTTCCAAGCCTGGGATCGACTTAAGTACGTCTAGCTGTACGTCCTCCGGCAAGCTCGTTGACAAGCCTTGGACATACACTTCTGACGTATGACGTCCTTCCGGCTCTAGGAAAATTTGATGGCGTGGCTTATCATTAAAGCGAACGATTTTATCCTCAATCGACGGGCAATACCGTGGCCCTGTCCCTTCAATCATCCCAGAGTACATCGGTGAACGTCCTAAGTTATCGTTAATGATTTGATGGGTTTTATCGCCTGTATACGTTAACCAGCATGGAAGTTGATCGGTAATGTATTTCGTCGTCTCGTATGAAAATGCCCGCGGCACCTCATCCCCTGGCTGGATTTCCGTTTTGTCATAGTCGATTGTTTCACCGTTTACGCGAGGCGGGGTTCCTGTTTTAAAGCGAACCATCTCAAATCCTAACTCTTGTAAGTGGTAGGACAAATTGATGGAAGGCTGCATGTTGTTCGGCCCACTCTCATAGGCGAGGTCACCGATAATGATTTTCCCGCGCAAATAGGTCCCTGTCGTCACAACGACTGCCTTGGCTCGGTATTCAGCCCCTGTGTTCGTAATGACACCACGGCATTCCCCATCCTCAATGATGAGGCGCTCCACCATACCTTGACGAAGGAGTAAATTCTCCTCCTCTTCAATTGTTTTTTTCATCTCATGTTGATATAAAAATTTATCCGCTTGGGCGCGCAATGCTCGCACAGCTGGACCTTTCCCTGTGTTTAACATCCGCATTTGGATGTGGGTTTTGTCAATGTTGCGCGCCATCTCTCCACCGAGGGCGTCTATTTCCCGAACGACGATCCCTTTCGCCGGTCCCCCAACAGACGGATTACACGGCATGAACGCGACGGCATCGAGGTTAAGGGTAAGCATCAGCGTATTCGCTCCCATCCGTGCAGCAGCGAGGCCTGCTTCGACCCCTGCATGCCCTGCACCGACGACAATGACGTCAAATTCGCCACCTTGATAAGACATGGACTGTACCTCCTTTTCCTTTTAAACACTTCATTCAAAGCTCTCTAAGAGCACTATTTACTTTCCGAGACAAAATTGTGAGAACAACTGGTCGATTAAGCTTTCATGGACGCTGTCTCCGATAATTTCTCCTAGCAGCTCCCATGCACGCGTAATATCGATTTGGACCATGTCGATTGGCACGTCCATCTCAATCGCCTCTAGCGCATCTTCTACTGCTCGCTTCGCTTGCTCTAGCAATGCAATGTGTCGCGAATTGGAAACATACGTGACATCACCGCTCTCGATGCCGCTCTCAAAAAAGAGGGACGCGATCGCTGCTTCTAATTCGTCAATTCCTTGATCTTGGACGATCGAGGTCGTAATGACAGGGCGCCCTGCCGCAAGCTCGCGGACCCTCGTTAAATCAATTTTTTGCTCCACGTCGGTTTTGTTCACGATGACGATCGCTTCCATTCCAGATATAGCCTCAAATAGAGCTTCATCTTCTTTCGACAACTCTTCGCCGAAATTAAGGACGAGTAAAATTAGTTCCGCTTCCTTCAATACTTCACGTGAACGCTCCACACCGATTCGCTCAACGATGTCTTCCGTTTCTCGAATCCCGGCTGTATCCACAAGTCTTAACGGGACGCCGCGCACATTCACGTACTCTTCAATGACATCACGAGTCGTCCCTGGTATATCGGTGACGATCGCCTTATTTTCGTGAACTAGGCTATTCAGCAGGGAGGATTTCCCTACATTCGGCCGACCGATAATGACTGTTGACAGCCCTTCACGTAATATCTTCCCCTGCTGCGCCGTCATCAACAGCTTGTCAATTTCCTTTCTTACAAACTGAGCCCGGTCTTTTAACATATCTAGCGTCATCGTTTCCGCATCATATTCAGGATAGTCGATGTTTACCTCTACGTGCGCAACGGTTTCTAGTAACGCTTGGCGCAGCGATGAAATTTTCGTTGATAGTCGTCCCTCGACTTGCTTTAAGGCGACATTCATGGCTCGATCGGTTTTCGCACGAATTAAATCGATAACTCCTTCAGCTTGTGACAAGTCAATCCGCCCATTTAAAAACGCTCGTTTCGTAAATTCGCCTGGCTCTGCAAGTCGTGCCCCGTGGTTTAACACGAGCTGCAGGACACGGTTTACCGATACGAGACCACCGTGACAATTGATTTCGATAACATCTTCCCGTGTAAACGTCCTTGGTGCCCTAAGGACAGAGACCATCACTTCATCAATGATTTCGTCCGTTTTTGGATCGACGATATGCCCATAAACAATCGTATGGGACGGAACTTCCTGAAGCGGTTTTTTCCCTCGGTAAACCCGATCAGCTAATTGTACAGCCTCATCACCGCTCAGCCGGACAATTCCAATCGCTCCTTCACCAAGAGCCGTTGAAATGGCAGCGATTGTATCAAATTCCATTTCGGCTCACCTCTCTTTCTTTACAGTGTTTACCGATCTATTCGAAAGCATAACGTTATAAGCAAATCATGCTTGATGAAATCATTTTTCCCTAACTAAAAAAGATAACACAAATTGGTGGCCTAGTCATCCATTCAGCCTTAGAAAACGTAGATTACCACCAAGTTTTCGTCATGTAAAAAAACAAGCGGCCTTCTGAAAGTAGAAAGCTGCTTGTTTTCCGTTCCATATGAACGTAAGTGTACTACCTTTTTGGTGCAATCACAACGTGACGACCGATGCCTTGTCCTTCTGAATACGTCTCGACATCCCCTAGCTCCTGCAGAGCCGTATGAATGATTTTTCGCTCGTGGGCACTCATCGGCTCTAACGATACAGGGCGTTTCGTTCGTAACGCTTTACTTGCAAGACGTTCCGCTAATTGAACGAGCGCTTCCTTCCGGCGAGCCCGATAATTTTCAGCGTCCAACTGAATCCGAATGAATTCGCCTTCTTCTTTATTGGCGACAAGATTGACTAAATATTGCAAGGAATCTAACGTCTGTCCGCGCTTTCCAATTAACGTCCCTAAATCTTGCTCACCCGAGATGTTAAAGAGGACGGTAGCCGGGTCTTTCTCTATCGTTACCTCGACTTCCATATCCATTTCTTGCAGAAGTTCTTCTAAAAAGGCTTTTGCTCGGTCCACGGGATCAGGTTTGACAACGACTTCGATGACTGCTGGCTTCGATCCTAATATCCCAAACAACCCACTTTTCGGCTCTTCCACGACTGTATACGTGATGCGTTCCCTCGTTGTTCCAAGTTCGATGATCGCCTGTTCAACAGCTTCTTCCACCGTTTTACCTGATACTCTCCGTTTCGTCACTTTTTCTTTCCTCCCACCTTTACATCAGCAGCTGCTTTTTTAGCGCCGACGTTTGGTCCTGTAATGAAATACGTTTGCAAGATCATAAACAAGTTACCAATGACCCAATACAATGCGAGGGATGACGGTAAAAACATCGCAAAGACTAAAATCATGACAGGCATAACATATAAAAGCACCTTCATTTGCGGGTTATCTGTAACCATCATCATTTTTTGCTGCAAGAATGTTGTGATTCCGGCAATAATCGGTAATAAAATCGGATCCGGCTGGTTCAATACAAACCATAAAAAGTGTTCATCTCCAATTTCCCGCGTCCGCATAATCGCATGATAAAAAGCGAGTAAGATCGGCATTTGGATCAATACAGGAAAACAACCAGCTAACGGATTTACTCCATGCTTCTGGAACAAGGCCATCGTTTCCTGCTGCAATTTTTGCTGGGTTCGCTGATCCTTCGCACTATATTTTTCACGAAGCGCCTGCATTTCAGGTTGAAGTGCTTGCATCGCTCGTGTACTTTTTAACTGCTTAATCATCAGCGGAAGGATGAGCAATCTGATTAAAAGCGTGACAACGATGATCGCAAGGCCAAAGCTGCCATTAAAAGCATTGGCAAAATAAATCATTAACCACGAAAGAGGATAAACAAAATATGAGTCCCAAATCCCTTCACTCTGTGCATTAATGGGCTCGTTCACGTTAAAACACCCTGTCATTAGAAGCAGGATGGAAACTAGCATCGCTGCCATTCCAAACTTTCTATACACGACGGTTCCTCCTTGTTTCTCTTCCAATTCCTTGTTTGTCAAATCTATTTATTTATGGGCACGTACCTTAGGCTGAATGATTTTTGCTTTTTTGCATACGTGCCATAAGCTCCCTTTGACTTGCTCATAGGTCATGTCAGCTGCCGGCTTTCGCGCAATAATGACATAGTCACGCTCCCCGGAAATCGCCTGTTCATGCTCCTGAAAAAACGTGCGGATGAGACGTTTTACACGGTTACGCGTTACGGCATTGCCGATTTTTTTACTGACCGAAAGACCGACACGAAAAAAGTCTTGTCCTTCTTTCGGCAACACATAGATGACAAATTGGCGATTAGCAACGGAAAATCCTTCATTGAAGACGCGGGAAAATTCATCGCTTCTTTTAATCCGATGTTCTTTTTTCAATCCGTTCCACCGTCCTCTTTACCATCTTTTCCCCTGAAGAAAAAGACCACTGACATCAGTGGCCTTATGCAGATAGCACTTTTCTTCCTTTTTTCCGACGACGAGCTAATACTTTACGGCCATTTTTAGTGCTCATACGCGCACGAAAACCGTGTACTTTTTTACGTTTGCGGTTATTTGGTTGGAATGTTGGTTTTCCCATTTATAACACCTCCCTGAGGACTTTGAGGATTTTGTCATCATCAAAAGACATTCTTGTAAATTATATGAAACGTCGGTTTCCTTGTCAAGATTCGTTTTTTGTAAATGACCTCCTTAGTCTATTTTACAACAACATCACTGTGGATAACATCTATCCACACACAAATGCATGTCCTCAAACTTATCGACAGATTACACACATGATCTTGTGTTGTGGATAAAAAACAAACACAGCATATTGAACCTTGTGGATAAATAGCTAGAACCCTTGCAACTACTTATTTTTTTTGCTAAGATATTCTTGTTTTACACGTGGATGCCTATTTTGAACGTCAATTATTATCCACACGCTGTGTATAACTTTGTGGACAGTTGTTTACGAGCTTATCCACGCAGGTGTGATTCGTGTTCATTCGACGTTTTTCTACTATATTATATTCTATCCACATCGTTTTTCAGAATTTCATATTTATTCATCACTATACACACTAGGTATACATACGTTGTACAGCCTAGTCTTTCTTTTCTTCTACTAACCTTATAAACAAATGGCTGCAGTTTATTTTTTTTAAGAATAGGAGGGAGCAACGGTTGGAAAATATCCATGATTTATGGGAGCGCGCCTTGAAATCGATGGAAAAAAAGGTGAGCAAACCGAGCTTCGAGACATGGTTAAAGCAAACAAAGGCAAACAGCATTGAAGATAGCACGATCATCATAACAGCACCAAATGAATTTGCTCGGGACTGGTTGGAGAAACATTACGACGAGCTCATTTCTGAAACAATTGATGATCTAACAGGTGTTCGCCTATATCCAAAGTTCGTCATTCCGACAAGTCAACTTGATGAACCTTTCGTTGAGCAAGAATTGAAAAAGCCGATGAAACAGCCTCCAGCACAAAATGGAGAAATGCCTAATAACATGCTCAATGACAAATACACATTCGATACGTTTGTCATCGGATCTGGCAACCGCTTCGCTCACGCAGCATCACTTGCGGTAGCGGAAGCTCCTGCAAAAGCATACAACCCACTTTTTATTTATGGTGGAGTCGGTCTGGGAAAAACCCACTTAATGCACGCCATCGGACATTATGTGATGGATCATAACCCGAATGCGAAAGTCGTCTATTTGTCATCTGAGAAATTTACGAATGAATTTATTAATGCGATTCGTGACAACAAAGCGGTCAATTTCCGAAACAAATATCGAAATGTTGATGTGTTGCTGATTGACGATATTCAGTTTCTCGCAGGAAAAGAGCAAACACAGGAAGAGTTCTTCCATACGTTTAATGCGCTTCATGAAGATAACAAACAGATTGTCATCTCAAGCGATCGTCCTCCTAAGGAAATTCCAACGTTGGAAGATCGCTTGCGCTCTCGATTTGAGTGGGGCTTAATTACTGACATTACTCCACCAGATTTAGAAACGAGAATTGCGATTTTGCGGAAAAAGGCGAAGGCTGAAAACCTCGACATCCCAAATGAAGTGATGCTCTATATAGCCAATCAAATTGATACGAACATTCGTGAACTAGAGGGAGCGCTCATCCGCGTCGTCGCTTATTCATCCCTCATTAATCAGGATATGAATGCAGATCTAGCAGCAGAAGCATTGAAAGATATTATCCCAAATGCTAAGCCGCGCGTGTTGACAATTACCGATATTCAAAAAACTGTTGGCGAGTATTTCCATGTGAAACTCGAAGACTTTAAAGCGAAAAAACGAACAAAATCCGTTGCTTTCCCAAGGCAAATTGCCATGTATCTATCGAGGGAGCTAACGGATGCCTCCCTGCCGAAAATCGGAAGCGAATTTGGAGGCCGGGATCATACGACTGTCATTCATGCCCATGAAAAAATTTCAAAGCTTCTTTCAACAGACCAAGAATTACAGGATAAAATCCAAGAGATTAGCGACAAGCTACGCTCATAGATTTGTGGGGAATGTGAATGAATCGTTCGCACTTTTGCACAGATTATCCACATGTGCAAAACTAGTAAAATAACGTTTTTTCTCTTGTTATCCACAAACTCACAAGCCCTATTACTAGTACTTCTATATTTAAATATAAATAGATTAATAATAAAAGGAGTCTTATTACGATGCATTTTGTCATTGACCGAGACATTTTTGTCCAAAATGTCAATCACGTATCAAAAGCTGTCAGTTCACGGACAACGATTCCGATTTTAACAGGAATTAAAATTGTTGCAGATCATGAAGGGGTTACGCTCACAGGTAGCGATTCTGATATTTCGATTGAAACGTTCATCCCTCTGGAAGAAGGGGATCGTCAAAATGTTGAAGTTAAACAAGAAGGGAGTATTGTCCTTCAAGCGAAAGTCTTTGCAGAGATTGTCAAAAAGCTCCCGGAACAAGAAATTGAAATTCATGTTCAAGATTCATTTGTTACAACGATTCGATCTGGTTCTTCCGTCTTTAATTTAAACGGCTTAGACCCAGATGAATATCCTAGGCTTCCTGTACTAGAGGAAGATCACGTCTTTCGACTTCCGCAAAAAATTTTAAAAGACATCATTCGACAAACTGTGTTTGCTGTGTCCGCTCAGGAAACACGACCAGTGTTGACAGGTGTGAACTTTGAAATAGAAGACGGCATTCTCACCTGTACTGCAACAGATAGCCACCGCTTGGCGATGCGCAAAGTTCCGGTAGAAAAAAACGATGACGAGTTGCAATTTTCAAACGTCGTTATCCCTGGAAAAAGCTTGAATGAATTGAGCAAAATTTTAGATGAAAATGAAGAGCTACTTGATATTGTCGTAACAGAAAATCAAACCCTTTTTAAGTTAAAAAACATGTTATTTTTCTCTAGATTGCTTGAAGGAAAGTACCCTGTGACGAAAAATATGATTCCGAAAGAAGCAAAAACATCATTCGCTGTTCATACAAAGGCCTTTTTACAAACGTTAGAGCGTGCTCTTCTCCTTTCGAGAGAGGGTAAAAACCAAGTGATTAACTTAAAAACATTAGGAGATGGTGTCGTAGAAGTTACGGCGATTACACCTGAAATTGGAAAAGTAACTGAAAATGTGGCGACTCAAGGCTTAGAAGGGGAAGAATTAAGAATTTCGTTCAACGGGAAAAATGTCATTGATGCGCTTAAAGTCGTTGACTCTGAAAGCATCCATATTGCGTTTACCGGTGCGATGAGTCCATTTGTATTAAGCCCAACCGATCACGATCAATCACTTCATCTTTTCTCACCTGTGCGCACGTACTAGGGAATCGTCCGCGCCAGTAGAGGAATAGAAGGAAAGGTATTGGCGAGCGCTCAATAGTTTAGTACAATAGAAAAAGAGACAAACGGTTAGATCATAACGGACACAAGTAAGACAGCACTTCGACTGGAATGCTGTCTTATCTTTGCTAATGAGGCATTTGTCACGAAGAAAGCGAGGTCAATCATGTCACAACAACTACCAATAACCACATCGTACATTACGTTAGGTCAGCTGTTAAAAGAGGTCGGAGTGATTGATACAGGTGGAATGGCGAAATGGTATCTCGCCGAACACGAAGTATTGGTCAATGGAGAGTCTGAGGATAGACGAGGGAAAAAGCTCTTCTCAGGGGATTCCGTTACGCTGGCTGATGGGACTGTCATCGATTTGGTTGATGCGGAATAGAGGGTACGAACGTGCACATTGAGCGATTAACGCTAAAGCAGTTTCGTAATTATGATGAACTCGACGTATCGTTTGAACCGAACGTAAATGTGATCATCGGTGAAAATGCTCAAGGGAAGACGAATGTGATTGAGGCGATTTATTTTTTAGCACTGGCGAAATCACATCGCACCGCTCGTGACAAGGAGCTCATTCAGTGGGAAGCACCTTTTGCAAGAATCGAGGGGGCGTTTCAAAAACAGAACGGTCCACTTTCGTTACATGTTGTCCTTTCAGGAAAAGGGAAAAAAGTAAAGGTTAACGGACTTGAACAACGGAGGCTAAGTGATTACATCGGTGCCGTAAACGTCGTCATGTTCGGCCCAGAAGATTTGAATCTCGTGAAAGGTAGTCCGCAAATTAGGCGGCGCTTTCTCGACATGGAGTTAGGCCAAATGAGCCCTGTTTATTTACATCAGCTCGCAATGTACCAAAAAATCCTTTTACAGCGTAACCATTTGTTAAAGCAGCTCTTTGGCAAAGCGAATTCTGCCCCGATGCTCGACGTACTCACAGACCAACTGATTGAAGTAGCTGTAGAGGTGACGAAAAAGCGGTTTGAATTCATTCAACTGCTCCAACGATGGGCGGAAGAAATCCATCAGGCCATTTCTAGAGGGAAAGAGAAACTAGTGATTACGTATGAACCGTCCGTTCACGTATCAGAACAGTTGAATTTGTCGAAACTAAGAGAAGGATTCTATGAGGCGTACGAACAAAAGAAAGAGCGAGAACGACAAAGGGGAACGACATTATTCGGACCGCACCGGGATGACCTTGTGTTTTTTGTGAATGACAAGGACGTTCAGACGTACGGCTCCCAAGGTCAACAACGGACGACGGCTCTCTCCTTAAAGCTAGCAGAAATTGAATTGATGAAAGAGACGATTGGGGACTACCCGATCTTACTGTTAGATGATGTGTTATCAGAGCTTGATGATTACCGGCAATCCCATTTGCTCCATGCGATTCAACATCGAGTACAAACGTTCGTGACAACGACAAATGTGGATGGGATTGATCATCAAACCTTACAGGAAGCAACGATCTATGAAGTAGAGCAAGGGTCGTTGAAAAAGAAGGGATAGGTGATAGCTCGTGTTTATTCATTTAGGCGGAGATCATGTCATTCGATCAAAAGACGTGATCGCGATTTTAGATCGTGATATGGAGCAGTCCTCGGGTGTGACGAAGGAGTATTTAGAGCATCACCAAAAGAATGGGAATATTGTTACGATATCATCTGATCTTATTAAATCGATCGTCGTTACACCAGATACGATCTATTACTCGCCGATTTCATCGGTTACGCTAAAACGTCGATCTCATGCCGTTTCAGAGCTTGATCGTTTTGGAGAAGAGGAATAAGGTGCTCATTTGCAAGTGATAAGAGAAATAACTGAACGCATGTATGCGTAGTGGAAGCGAAGGTGAACGAAAGTGACGAGGGAACAACAAGCATACGATGAAAGTCAAATACAGGTCCTTGAAGGACTGGAGGCCGTTCGAAAACGTCCAGGGATGTATATCGGATCGACGAGCAGCCGCGGACTTCATCATTTAGTTTGGGAAATTGTCGACAACAGCATTGACGAAGCGATGGCTGGCTTTTGTGATGAGATCGGGGTTGTAATCGAAGAGGATAATAGCATTACAGTTACCGACAATGGTCGAGGCATTCCTGTTGGGATTCATGAAAAGATGGGGCGTCCGGCTGTCGAGGTCATTATGACCGTTCTCCATGCAGGAGGGAAGTTCGGCGGCGGTGGTTATAAAGTATCTGGTGGTTTGCACGGTGTAGGTGCATCCGTCGTAAATGCTTTATCGACGATGCTGGAAGTAGAAGTTCACCGTGAAGGGAAAGTCCACTATCAAAAATTTCATCGCGGTGTACCTGCTGCTGATTTAGAAGTCATTGGCACGACCGATCGAACAGGCACGAAAATCCACTTTAAACCAGACGGTGACATTTTTACGGAAACAACGGTTTTCGAATATGATACTCTCGCATCACGGTTGCGTGAATTGGCCTTTTTAAATAAAGGATTGCGCATTAAGATTACCGATATGCGTGAGGAAGAAAAGTCGGACGAATTTCACTATGAGGGCGGGATCGCTTCATTTGTGGAGCATTTAAACCGCACGCGTGAGACTTTGCACGAAACGCCGATCCATATCGAAGGAGAGAAGCAAGGCGTTTACGTAGAGATCGCCGTCCAATATAACGATGGATTCACGAGCAATATTTACTCGTTTGCTAATAATATCAACACCCATGAAGGGGGAACGCACGAGTCAGGGTTTAAAACAGGTCTTACTCGTGTCATTAACGATTATGCCCGCAAGCATAATTTGTTCAAAGAAAGCGATCCGAACTTAACGGGGGAAGATGTACGTGAAGGATTAACCGCCATTATCTCGGTAAAAATTCCTGATCCTCAGTTTGAAGGGCAAACGAAAACGAAGCTAGGAAATAGCGAAGCACGTACGATCACTGATTCCCTTTTCACAGAGCATTTTTCCCGGTTTCTGATCGAACATCCGCAAGTGGCACGTAAGCTAGTTGACAAAGGACTCATGGCTTCAAGGGCTAGGGAAGCAGCGAAAAAAGCACGTGAGCTTACGCGGAGAAAGAGCGCTCTTGAGGTAAGCTCTCTCCCAGGAAAACTAGCAGACTGTTCATCACGCGACGCTTCGATTAGTGAGATTTACATTGTGGAGGGGGACTCTGCTGGCGGATCGGCCAAACAAGGCCGTGATCGGCATTTCCAAGCGATTCTCCCATTGCGCGGGAAAATCTTAAATGTAGAGAAGGCTCGATTAGATAAAATATTAGCGAACAATGAAATTCGCGCGATCATTACCGCCCTTGGAACAGGAATTGGTGATGATTTCGACATTGAAAAGGCTCGTTACCATAAAATTATTATCATGACAGACGCCGATGTGGATGGAGCGCACATTCGCACGTTGATTTTAACGTTCTTCTATCGCTACATGAGGCCGTTAATTGAACACGGATACGTCTATATTGCGCAGCCACCGTTATACAAGGTACAACAAGGGAAAGACATTCAGTATGCGTACGGTGATGCAGAGCTTCAGGAAATCTTAAGTCAGCTTCCAGATAAGGCGAAGCCAGGAATCCAGCGATATAAAGGTCTTGGTGAGATGAATCCATCACAGCTTTGGGAAACAACGATGGACCCAGGCCAACGTACCGTCTTACAAGTAACGTTAGAAGATGCTATGAAGGCTGATGAAATTTTCGAAATCTTAATGGGGGACCGCGTCGAGCCACGTCGTGATTTTATTCAAGAGAATGCCCGCTATGTGAAAAATCTCGACATTTAACGGGGAGATGGAGGTTTAAAAATGGCAGAGCAAGATCAATCAAGAGTAAAAGAAATCAATATTAGTCAAGAGATGAAGACATCGTTCATGGATTATGCCATGAGTGTTATTGTGAGCCGTGCTCTCCCCGATGTGCGAGATGGAATGAAGCCTGTACATCGTCGGATTTTATATGCCATGAATGAGCTCGGGATGACATCCGATAAGGCATACAAAAAGTCAGCTCGAATCGTCGGTGAAGTCATCGGGAAATATCATCCGCATGGTGATTCAGCGGTCTATGAAACGATGGTGCGGATGGCGCAAGATTTTAGCTATCGCTACATGCTTGTCGATGGTCACGGTAACTTCGGTTCGATTGATGGGGATGCGGCTGCCGCGATGCGTTATACGGAAGCGCGGATGTCGAAGATTTCCATGGAACTCGTGCGAGACATTAATAAAGACACGATCGATTATCAAGATAACTATGACGGATCGGAAAAAGAGCCAGTTGTCATGCCGTCTAGATTCCCGAATTTACTTGTTAATGGTGCTTCTGGAATTGCAGTGGGAATGGCTACCAATATTCCACCACACCAATTAGGTGAAGTGATCGATGGTGTTCTTGCTTTAAGTAAAAACCCAGACATTAGTGTGCCTGAATTGATGGAACATATTCCTGGTCCTGATTTTCCGACAGGTGCTGAAATTCTTGGCCGCTCCGGTATTCGTAAAGCGTATCAGACGGGTCGTGGATCGATCACTCTCCGTGCGAAGACAGAGATTGAAGAGCATCATGGGAAACAGCGAATCATTGTTCATGAAATTCCATACCAGGTAAACAAAGCGAAGTTAATTGAAAAAATAGCCGAACTCGTACGTGACAAAAAAATTGACGGCATCACCGATTTACGGGATGAGTCAGACCGTAACGGGATGCGGATCGTCATTGAAGTCCGAAAAGATGCCAATGCCAACGTGCTGTTAAATAACTTATACAAGCAAACAGCTTTACAAACGAGCTTTGGGATCAATTTACTCGCGCTCGTCGATGGCCAGCCGAAAGTATTAAACTTGAAAGAGTGCCTCGAGCATTACCTTGCTCATCAAGTCATCGTGATTCGTCGTCGCACGGCTTTTGAGCTTCGGAAGGCAGAGGCCCGGGCCCATATTTTAGAAGGATTACGCATAGCATTAGATCATCTCGATGAAGTGATTTCACTCATCCGCAGCTCACAAACAACGGAAATCGCTCGTAACGGTTTAATGGAGCGTTTCGAACTAAGCTATGAACAAGCACAAGCGATCCTTGATATGAGGCTCCAACGATTAACCGGATTAGAACGGGATAAAATCGAAGCGGAGTACAAAGAGCTTATCGAGCGAATTGCTGAGCTAAAGGCGATTTTAGCTGATCACGAAAAAGTGTTAGACATTATTCGTGAGGAGCTGCTTGAATTAAAGGAAAAATACAATGATGAACGGAAAACGGCCATTTCCGCAAGTGAGGATATGTTTGAGGATGAGGACTTGATTCCTCGCCAAAACGTGGTCATCACATTGACTCATCATGGCTATATCAAACGTTTGCCGATTTCGACGTACCGTAGTCAAAAGCGGGGCGGTCGCGGAATTCAGGGGATGGGAACGAACGAGGATGACTTTGTTCAACACTTGTTTACAACGAACTCCCACCATACGATTTTATTCTTTACGAACAAAGGGAAAGTCTATCGTCTAAAAGGATATGAAATTCCTGAACTCGGGCGGACAGCAAAAGGAATTCCGATTATCAACTTGCTGCAAATTGAACAAGACGAGTATATTAGCACCATTATTCCGATTGAAGAGTTTACGGAGGATCATTATCTCTTCTTTATGACGAAAGATGGGATTGCGAAACGCACCCAGTTATCGTCGTTTGCCAATATTCGACGTGGCGGACTGTTTGCGATTAACTTGCGTGAAGGAGATGAGCTCCACGGTGTTCGTTTAACGAACGGTGACAAGGAGGTCATTGTTGGGACACGACAAGGAATGGCGATTCGCTTCCACGAGACCGATGTCCGTTTGATGGGACGTACGGCCACTGGGGTCAAAGGGATATCCCTCACAGGAGACGACCATGTCGTAGGAATGGATATTGTCGAGGATGGTCAAGATGTATTGATTGTTACCGAGAAAGGGTTTGGTAAACGGACGCCAATCGCCGATTACCGGATTCAAACTCGTGGCGGTAAAGGAATTAAGACGTGCAACATTACAGAAAAGAATGGCCCGCTCGTATCATTGAAGGTAGTATCGGTGGATCATGACCTCATGATCATTACAGCTAGCGGCATCATCATTCGTCTACATGTTAAAGATATTTCTGTCACTGGACGGATTACCCAAGGAGTCACGTTGATTCGTGTAGCTGAGGGGGAAGAGGTTGCAACAGTTGCTCGTGTCGATATCGAAGACGATGAGCTAGATGAAGATGAGTCGATCGAAGAGGAACGTGATGATCAAAGTGAAGTAGAACAAGGTGAGAATGAGTAAAACAAAGGTACCTGTACGTCTATGGACGCGCAGGCACCTTTTTTGTCTTCAAAAAGGGAACAAGCGGCAGGGAGCTAGTAATAACAGACTTCACATAGAATTAGGTATTTTTACTCAATCTATAAGTCCTAAAAAGATAGACTTTTCTCTCTTTATCTAGGTATAATGGTTTAAAAGTGTAAAGGTGAGATTAACGTGAAGGTTAAATTGAACCAACTCGTTCCAGGTTGCATCGTCTTGAAACCAATTATGGCAGAAACAACGACTCCTCTTTATAAAGAGAAAACAGTTCTAACAGCGGAAGATATCCAAACCCTTTCGAAATTCCTAATAGATGAAATTGAAGTGGAGAACGTACTTGCGAATGGGGAAAAGTTTATCCCTTCCGATAACGGCTTAGGGGCCGAGGCAGCTGCCCTAATGGAAACAGGTGATCGCTTTAAGGATCGTTACATGCAAGCTGTCGCTAACTATAAGCAAGTATTTCAGGAGTGGGCAGCTGGGACCCCTGTAGAGATGAAACGTGTTCGCCACATCTTGTTACCTTTGTTTGAAGAAATCGTAGAGAAAAAAGAAGTGTTGCTTCAACTTCATCACTACAGCACGAAAGAAGATTATTTGTATCATCATGCAGTATCCGTTGGACTTCTCTCAGCGTTTCTCGGTGCCAAGTTAGGTTATGAGAAAGGGGAATGGCTAAAAATAGCGTTAGCTGGAGCACTTGCAGACTGTGGAATGGCAAAGTTACCGACGTCTCTTTTGACGAAAAACGGATTATATACACTGAAAGAAAAGCATGAAATGCGTGATCATCCGAAATACAGTTATCAAATGTTGAAAAAGAGGCCTGGAATCGATGGTTCCCTTTTGTCAGCAGTATTACAGCATCATGAACGAGAAGACGGCACAGGATACCCTCTTGGCGTAAGAGGACAAAAAATTCATTTTTACGCTCAAATTCTTGCAGTAGCAGATGTCTATCATGCCATGATCTCGGAGCGAAAGTATCGGAAAAAGAAATCACCCTATATGGTGTTGGAGGATCTCGCAAAGGAGCGATTCGGCAAGTTCAATCCTCATATTGTCCATGTTCTCGTATCTCAGTTAACCCAGCTTTCGGTTCGGACAAGTGTACGCTTAACCAATAATCGTCTCGGTGAAATCGTCTTTATCGACCCGATGGCACCAACTCGTCCGATGGTACAATTGCAAAATGGTGAGATGATTTATTTAATGAAAAATTATACTGTGCACATAGAGGATGTGCTTCTTTCATGATCATAGGGTTAGAACAAAACGAAGACTGACGCAACTAGCATGAAGTCAGTCTTCGTTGTTAGCATAGAATATTGAGTAACGATTAAGTGCATCTATGTCTCTGATGTTACTAAAGGAGTTTTCTTTATATGCCAAGGATTTGCTTCTTTTTAGCGTTAAATTCTTCTTCGGAAATGATGCCATCATCCAGTAGTTCTTTATATTTTTTAAGCTCATCAGCACCAGAGGTAGACGATGATTGAATTTGCGGCGCATACAATTGGTTTTGGTACGATTCAATCAAAGCCTTTGCCCTTTTAAAGTCTTCGAATTGAGCATCATTAGCAATGCTAATTGTATTTTGATCATCGAGTGCATTGAAGGTGCTCCTGCTTTGATTTTCAAGCGACCCTTGGAACGTAAACTGGATATATCCAACTGTTATTTTTCCCATTTTTTTTAATTGGATGCTACTAATTGAACGAATACTTATCGTCTTTTCTCCTCGACCTCTCCTATGGAGCCAATTATAAATAATCTTTATTGCCTCAGGTGTAACGATTAACGTCCCATTCTTCCCTTCAAAAACATCCTCTCGCCATCCTTCTCCTTTTTCGTTTTGTTCACTTACTAGTTTTTGCTCATGTTGGAACGATTCTATTAATGCTTTTGCCTGTTCGAACTGTTTATATTGGGCTTCATCATTGATCATGATCGAATGTTCATCACCCATTGCAGCCAATGCACCTTTTTTCTTTTTCGAGCCCTCTAGAATAAGTTGAATGTACCCTTGTGCCAAAAACCTTGGCTTTTTAAGCTCTATGCTCTGAATAGACTCAAGGATAATCTCCTTTTCGCCTTCCCCTTTAGAGTGTCGATTGCCGTAGATGATTTTCACTGTTTCGGGGGTAACGACTATTGCTCCGTTCCAGCCTTCAAACATTTGTTCACTCAAAGGAATTCCTCCTCTGCATCATTTCTCTATTTTTAATACTAACATATCTTGCATTTTTTAGATTGAATGATCTGATCGTTGGCACAGATCTGGCACAAACGAGGCACAATCCTGGCAGAGCATTTCGATATTTCCCTAGTAACATGATAGTAAGCCCAAAAACGAAAAATGAGCCATGCATAAAAAATGATATAGGTGGGGGCCTTATGATTTGATTCGCTCATTTTAACTAACGGTGGGTTTGAAAGGAGGCGGTAGGTGCTGTAGGAAAGTCTCTGTTGCAAACAAATTCGCTCGTAAACTTTAAGGACCATACTAAAATTAGGAGGAATTCAAATGACAGAAAAGCGATTTGCAGGAACGAGAATCGAAGTAAATGGGATCGTGGTAGCGAAAATTACATCCTTTACACATTCATTAGAGGTTGAGGAAGCGGATGTAACTGGTTTAGGTGACGTTGACGAAGGCAGCTCGGTGTTCAGGCAAAAATTTATTGCATCTGCTATTGGAGAGACGGCTGCAATGGAAGGGGTTGTACTTGTAGATGATGCAGGGCAATCAGAGTTAAAACGTGTAGCTGAGTCTGGGCAGGATGCAGTTGTGAAGCATACAGATGAAAATGGGAATGGTTATGAGCTTACAGGCTTTTTTACAACTTATGAAGAAGAAGGTTCCATATCAGAAGGCGTTTACACGTTCAGCGGTGAGTTCCGTGTAAATGAAAAAAGCGTTGTAAGTGGTGATGAGAGTGCCTAAACATACACAAGAAGAACGATTAAGCTTATTGGATCAAAAAGCAGAAGAACTATCACGAATTCAGCAAGACCAGCTCGTGGCCGATTATGATGAAGCGATAGCTGAACATGAAAACGGTGATAAGCCGAAATATGTAAAATTTGCCGGCGAATATTTTGAGATCTCAAAAGAAATGCCGTTCCGTTTTGCAACCTTTTACTTCCGCCATTGTGTTCGTAAAGTAAAAGGGAAGACGCAAATGGAAGTACCAGAAGATAAAATGTTTGAGTTTATTGAATTGATGCTCGGAAAGAAGTTCTTAGAGCGATTAGAGCAATCGGATGCAGGGGTCCATTTCGTTTTTAAACATATTGTCCCTGACATTATGAGTATGTGGGGATATGACGTCAAATCGGACAAGCCATCAGGTGGTCAAAAAAAAACCAAGACCCGCGGATAATTATTTGGAGCTGGGGCGCGCTTGAGGCGGACTTTTGGCGATTTTATCGGATCGATCTTAATAAGGAAGCCTTTACAAACCGTCTCTCTTGGAGGCGGTTTCTCGTTTTCGTTCGAGCGCTGCCTGAGGATAGTGCGTTCCAACGGTTTTTGAGCGATCGGAAAAACCGTACGATGGCAGAATGGGACGAACAGCAATTATCTGAAAACGCGAAACGGCTAAAGGGGGGAACTAGATGGCAATAACAATTGGCTCGTCGCCTGGGATTACGTTAGACTTCGAGAAAATCCAAAAAGACGGAAAAGTGTTTCAGGACTTGGCAAGCGATCTGGGTAACATTAAAACGCACATTCAAGAGATAAATGAAAACTTAGCGAACGGGCAATTCGGTACCGTGTTTCTAGGAATGGTTGGAACTATTGGGACACTTATTGTTTCGTTTGCCTTATTAGGTCAATCCGTGGAAATATTTAGAGGGATATTTGAATCATTAAAGAGTCCAATTGCTCCTCTCACGATAGGGCTAATAAAATTCATTGCAATCGCAGGGATCATTATTGCCGTGGTAGCGGGAATTGCGGCAGGTTTAATGCACCTATGGAAGACGAATGAGGGGTTTAGAGACACGGTTTTAACAGTGTGGGAAACAATTCAACGGGTCATAACGACCGTGTTAAATGAAGTCGTCTCCTTTATTTCAGAAAAGCTCGAGATGATTAAGCAATTTTGGAACGAGCATGGGGATGCGATCAAACAGGCGGTTTCAAATGTTTTCAACGCGATTTGGGCTGTCATTCAGCCAATTATGGATATGATTTTGGCGATTATGCAGTTTGTGTGGCCATTTGTACGTGAATTAATCATAGGGGTTTGGAACAACATTAAAGGCGTGATTGACGGTGCTTTATCGTTCATTATGGGGTTGATCAAAACCTTTACGGGTCTTTTTACAGGAGACTTTTCATTAATGTGGGAAGGGCTAAAACAAATGTTCATGGGGGCTCTACAATTCATTTGGAATCTCATTCAGCTATGGCTTGTCGGCAGAGTGTTAGGGATTCTCAAAGTGTTTATCGGCCGTTTCATCGGCCCATTAAAAACGATGTGGTCGAACGTACGCGGTATTTTCAGTACAGGGTTAAATGCGATTAGGAACTTCTTTACGAACATTTTTAACTCGATTCGAAGTACCGTAGGAACTATCATGAACAGTATAAGGACAACGATTCAAAACGGTATTAATGCAGCTGTTCAAGTTGTAATGGGCTTCTTTTCTCGTTTTCGTGAAGCTGGGCGCAACATCGTGACAAGTATTGCTGATGGGATTCGAAGCGCCATTGGTGCAGTTACAGGAGCCATTTCAAGTGTTGCGAGTAAAATTCGAAACTTTCTTCCGTTTTCTCCAGCGAAGGAAGGACCATTGCAAGACATTCATCGGTTGAACTTCGGAGGACCGATTCGTGATTCGATTGATGGTGATCTTCCAGAAATCCAATCATCTTTGACGAGAGCATTACACGTTCCGGACGTTGGGATCGGCCAAGTTGGTTCCAGTCCGCTTTTGATGCGCCTCATAAAAAGTTTGGATGCACTTGGACTTAATGGCAATCATGGGATGCTAGCAGGTGCTGGATCAGAAAAAGTAGTCATTGAAGTTCCGGTACATCTTGAAGGGAAAGAAGTCGCGAGAGTAACAGCCCCTTATATGGATACGGAACTTGGGAAGCGGAGAATTTCAACGGTAAGAGCAAGAGGAGGTCGTTAAATGTTTATTTACGATGGGTTTGATTTTTCGCCTTACTTGACCGTCAACTCAATTAAGCGGCCACTTCTTCCACCCCAAGAACTAAGCACGATGTCCATCTATGGCAGACATGGAGATTTCTTTTTCCGAAAGCAGCATGGAGCTGTGACGTTAGTCGTCTCTGTAACGATTCGAGACCAAACAGTGGATGGGTATCGGAACCGAATCAGGGAGCTTGCGGGGCACTTGAATAAAAGCGAGCCGAAACCACTCATTTTTAAAGATGAGTCAGACAAATTTGTTCGTGCCTTAATGACAGATGAATCAGATCTTGAAGAGCTTGTGATGATGGGGCAAGGGGAGTTGAGCTTTTACTGCCCAGATCCTTATTTTTATGCGATTGAAGATGAAGTCTTCACATTTTCAGGAGCCGGAAGTTATGACTTTTCACGGGAAAAGGGAACAACAGAATCGTTCCCCCTTATTGAAATCAGGGGAGAAATCGGGTCAACAGGAGAAGTAACCATTGAAACCGATGATACGCGACTAACCTTTAACGGACTGCTCTCACGTGGTGACATTTTAACATTGGATAGTCACTATCTTACGGCTTATATTCAAAAGCCAGATGGTTCGCAAGTGTCAGCGATCAATGAGCTTGACCGAATGGATTTTCCAGTGTTGAAAACAGGCGTCAATCACATGGCGATCCGTGCCACCGGAGAGGCTGATGTCCATGAAGTACAGATGATGTCCCGAAGTCGCTGGCTTTGAGGTATGTCAAAGGATGATAAGAACGCTCTTTGCTGAAGAGCGTTCTTATTTGATCTTGGTAAGCTCGAAAACAGCTCTTCGCAAGAAGACACTAGTGAAGGAATGAGAATTTTGATTGTGGGAGGTTGAAAGGGGCATGTACTCATATAACCAGCTAAGACGAGTAACGTTTAATCAGCTAGGCCGCATCGCCTACAACAGTCGTTCTTCTCCTCGTAGAAGGGCTGTTTTTGAACGATTAGCGGGAGCAAGGCCAGTCGTTTTGACACAGGAACGTGAACGGCTAGCTGTTTTAGATCATGCGAATGACATTATACTGGAACAGGAGATTAATGGCATTGACACAGTGACGTTTAACATTCCATTTTCTGATGAGAAAAATCAATTTATTCAAAATGAACACCTGATTCAAATTATTGATGACTATTACATTATTCGTAAGATTACCCATAGTCGAGGGAGTCAAGGGGTGCCAATAACAGAAGTGTACGCGGAAGCCCTCTGGTATGATTTGCAGTTCGCGGAGCCGATGGACATTTCGGAGTGGGAAGGCCGCGCCCCAGCAATCGTCATGGCCGATATTTTACGGGGGACGGATTGGAGTGTCGGTCGAGTTGAATTAATGAATGTGAGGAACGTCTCAGTGGAACCGGGAGTGACGAACAGGTTGGCCGCATTAAGTCAGTTGCCAGAAGTGTATGGGGGGGAGCTTCACTTTAATTCAGAAGCAATGACCGTTGACTTTCTCGCTCCTGTTGGCAGACAATCAGGAGCTGCTATTGTGTATGAGAAAAACATTCACTCCATTGAAGCGATCTATGATACGGAAGATCTCATCACCCGCATTTATCCGTACGGAAAAGAGAACCTGTCGATTGAGGATATAAATGACGGGGTTCCATACTTGGACATTCGAGACGATCCGTCTTACGAGTTTACGGATAAGCTGAGGGTGAGAATATTAAAAGACGACCGATTTACGAATCCGTTTCATCTGCGGGAAATGGCAGAGGAAGCGTTGAAAGTCTTAAGTCAGCCGCGGACATCCTATCATATTAAAGCAGCTGATCTCTCGGAGATGGCTGGAATGAGTCATGAGCAATTTTTTCTTGGAGATGAAGTCAGGGTATATGATAAAGAACTCGGCATTGATATTGCTACGAGAATTATGGCATGGCAATACAATGTCGCTGAACCGTGGAATACGGAAATAATGCTTGAATCCAAGCAGCCAACGTTATCCGATCTATTAACAGGGATTCAAGAAGGTACTGGATTTTTACAGTCAGAGGACACGGTTGACTCATCCGATATGTTGGAGCTATCTGTTTTTAATCATATTTTAAATAGCCGTGCAGACGATGGGTTCCATTATTGGACAAATTCAGGCTGGGAAATTGATGCTGTGAATGGTTACAGCGGCAATGCTTCGTTCAAGGCAACCGGAACGACTGGAAGAAAGGTGTTAAGTCAGACTGTTTATCCAGCTCATCGAGATCATTATGCGATTTCGTTTCGGAGTGCAACGAAAGAATTTCAGACGAATGACGGCGGTCGGGTCGGCCTTGAGATCATTGTTCGCTATGATGACGGAACAGAAGATGAACCAACGTTTATTTCGTTAACGTAAGGAGGAGGAAACATGTTTTCAGAGCGTTATGGGGTCATTCAAGCCGATTCGTCAAAAACGGTGTCAGAGATAGAAGTCCGGATCATTGCCGAAAAATTTTCAGGAGAAGTCCATTTGACTGATGTGATGCTTCAAGGAGGAAGGCTGAGCACGAATTGGACAGGGCATCCAAGTGAGCAGCATTGGTCGAATGAATGAGCATATGTACAGTAAAGACCAATGGGCGAGATTTCTGACCCAAGACGTGAAAACAAATGCAGAAAAACGAGTGCGTGCGATTGAGTTCAAGCTACTCGCAGAGAACTTTCGAGGACAAATCAACATCACAGATCTCCAACTGCAAGCAGGAAAATTTGTAACAGGTACGGTTCCCTATACAGGCGAGTGGTTACGTAGGAAGAGTAGTACATTGGATGAACATGACTCAATGGAAGGTGTGAGCGAGCCAATTGAGATTCGTGGTGACCAACCCCGCGTATTTGAAGGGATAAGAAATCGTTTCTATAACATCGTTGGTCGGGGCCATGAAGCGTTAGCTTTTCCGAATGTGGAAGAAAATCGATTTGACCGACCAAACGTAACAACCCCCCCTAGACTTAACACTTTATACGAAAAATTCATTTGATTTGTTGCGGATCTCTACGAACCAAGGCAGTCTTTTGGATGAATCGTTACAACCTTATCCTGACATAAGAGATCACCCTTTGAATCTTAGGTATTCGAAAGAGTTTTATTTTGAAGGGGGCGAAGGTGGAAGTGAGATTAAACTGCATGCCTCCAGAAATATAGCCACCTTAAATGGCAGAGCCGCCAATAGAAGAAGTCGTACCCTCCCCATCGGTAGCGCTGAATTGAAAATGGGACAGCAACGAATGATGGGGCTTCCTGCTGGCTCAGGAAGAATTCGTATCGAATTTTACAATCTAGTAGAGGAGACGGTTGAAACGGAATGGGGCGATATTGAACAGCGACAAATTTTAAGAGATACAGGAGTTGGTTACTGGGGAGTAGCTGAATTCGCCCATTGGGAGAACGGGAGGTCGAAGCTATGACAAGCATGCAGTTTATGTCATGGAGTCTAAATGAACCGAGCAATGCTCAATTCCAGCAGTATGCTGTGGAGACAGAGCCAGGCGTCTGGAGAGTGGATAATCCGAATGCTTTCCTAAACTGGGGCGGAGATCAGAAAAACTTTTGGATTGCGTTTTTGAAACACCATCAAAAAATATCTTCGTTTGGTCTCCATGACTTCGGCGTTCGGAGTGATGGAACCATTTATAGCTACAAAGCTGGTACGACTTTTACCGTGCTTAATGATGAAGGCCAGGTTCAATATTGGATACGTGATAGCCTGCGCTACTTGCTCGATTCCTATCCTTCGATTGAATGGTTTTTACAAGCTGTTTGCATGGGGGCACCAGTAGAGTCAATGTTAGACAATGAGTCGTCACAAACAACCTTTATTCACCAATTTCGCCTCATTACAGAGCAGTATATCGAGCGGTTTCCGAATCGGATTAAAGGGCTGGAAATTGATTTTGAAAAATCAAGCTCACGGCCACGAGAGTTTCGAGAGGCGGAGAAGTATCGCGACTTTTTAGCAAGAGTTAAAAATGAAATCGCCATTCCGCTAGGCTTAAAACTAAGAGTCAATCTCCATGCGATGACAGGTGATTTTAATCCCTATTGGTATCAGTGGACAGATTATCGAACGCTAGCTACTGGACGGGATAAGAACGGGAACGACATTTGTGATGAGTGGCAAATTATGTCGTATGATTTTGCTCATAACAATTCGGCACCTGGGCCGTCAACGCCCGTTTGGTGGCTTCAGCAAGTGCTCGCCCATGTGAATAATGTTTTTCGAAATGAGAACGTTTGGATTGGCAATGCTGCCTATGGACGGCGCTGGCCATTAGAGGCGAAACGTTCAGGTACGGCGGTTCGCTACTGGCAATTACTCATGTGGCAAAATGGGATTTTTAAACATAACATCGGGCGGCCAGCAGATACAGGAGCGTTTACGTGGGTAGAACAGTCCTATATTCCTTATTGTGGTTTCCACGACGATGAATCAGGTTATCAACGGACGTTTCTCCATTGTTATGACCGATTTCGTGTCGATTACGGAAAGTTACAAGGAGCCTACAACAATCAATCCGTTATCTTTCGCTCTACCTATCAAGGGCAGCGCTACATTACGAGCTTTTCTAAACACCAAAGATCAAAGTTTTCAGGGATTGAAGCAATTGTTCATAACGGGACCGCACGGGGGAACTATACAACTCCGACGCGATGGACTCCGGACGGTTTTTCACAAACGTTTACAGCTTATAACACCCACCGGGCAACATATCGCCCGAACCATGACCTTGAGCGATGTGAATTGGATGAAGAGGCAGGAAATGTTACGTATTCATTTCACTTAAATCAGCCGGGGAAATATCGGCTCATTGCTGTTGTTTATTTCCCTTATTTGAATGGCAAGATCCCCCTAACGATCAACGGGCACATGTATACGATAGGGGATGATGTGCCGGACTGGTATCCTTTTTATGTGAATCCAGATCGTCATTTTTACGATTGTGGTGAATGGGATCTACAGATATCCAATACGATTCAGGTGGGCGTGACAGAAGACTCGGCGGCGATTATGGGCTTTGTTATCTGTGATCATTTTGAACATGGAATGACGGGCGGTTACGTTGAATATGACGTCAATCTCCAAGCCCCATACAAAAGGGGGACAATTGAAAATGGAATCGTTACAAAAGAGGAAGCGTCTTTTCCCCAGCACGTCACTTTAACAGGTGAACTTTTACGAAGACCACCTAGACCGGCCATTGTGTGGGAAGATTTATTCGGCCCTCACGCTCGATTGAATGCAAACGGTGAAAAAGAAGTGAAAAATTTAGTGGAGACACCGTACTACCAACGGGCTCGCATGGTTACGCCATCAGGAAATCAATATGAAAATCGTCAGTGTGTCGGAACAGCGGAACTTGTCGGTTATTCAAATGGAAATTGGGAACCATTCGCCGAAAACTATTGCTTTGCCGATGCGCGAGGTCAGTCAGCCCAGCTATTACTTCATAAGGAGTTTCAATTTAACCCTCATATAGAAGCGGATGCAACGGCTCTCGATTCAGGTCAGGTTGGCATCCGTTTTTATGCCAAAGGAAAAGGTCAAACAGGGAATGGGTATTTGTTCCTTGCTGATTTTCAATCTCGACAATACCGACTCGTCTACCAGAGCAACGGACAAAGTCAAACCCTTGCAACAGCCCCAATTGGGACTTTACAAGTTGGCAGCCGCTATACGTATAGAGTGAGAGTCCATAACGGTAGAATTCTCTGTCTCATCGGAAGCAATACGGTCATTGATTATACGGATCAATCGACCAATCGGATGGATAGAGGTGCTCATGGCATTTATGCCTCCGGTTGTCGCATCCGCTGCCATCGCCTTCATGTGGCAACAAATGATCGCTATGAACCGATGGAAAAAGTACAAGTCATTGTTGATAGTCAAGAACAACCAATTGCATTAGAAGAATCGAGACCCTATTCCTATGATGAATTGGGTTATTTGGTGTATTCCGGATTTAATCCTGATCAAGGGTTAGGCATTAGCATTAGCAACGACTATGAAAACTTGCCCATTGCCACGATTCCGTCTTGGATAGGGGAGAAGAAGGTAAAAATTCGGTTAGCGGATGCTGGCGTTTGGCTAAGAAGCTTTTATGTGGGAGATTCTGAGGGTTATTCTATTGCTTGGAATAGCGATTTAGAAGGATTTATGACAACGTTAAAAATGATTGAGGATTATGGATGTAAAGGAGTCGCAATGTGGACGGTCGGGCAGGAAGATCCGAGGGTATTCACTTATTTGCCTGGACGTGATGACCGTTAAAGGAGAGAGGAACAGGACTTACTTTGAGCTTGAAGGATAAAAAGGAGGACGATGAAAGTGGCGAAAACACCTTACCGTGATTTAGCAAGTGAAAGTATTTTATCGGCTCATCTATCAGGGGTACAGCACGATGTTAATAAAATTCAGGACGTTCTAGGGATGAAAACGGATGTGAAGGAGAACCATCCTCTGCTGCCTGTAACGGATCAAGAAGATTCGACCTTGCGTTTTCGAATTTATGAAGCAGATATACGGAATTGGACTACTCAACCGGAGCCTGTCATTTACCGAGATGGGACCGTGGTTGATCCAGGGGAATATGAGCTTTATCCAGCATACGGAGCAGTCGTATTTGTGGCTCAGCAGCATACGGACGCAGAAGTAACCGCCGATTTTACTCATATTATTGGAGAGGCAAATATTTTGGATGATATTGCCCAACATGCCCAAGAGATTGAACAGATAAAAGAAAACATGCAGGGCCCTGGTAGCGGAACAGAAGAAGCGGTTATAAGAGTCGGAGGAGTGGAGCCGTTTTATCCTGTTGCTGGAACGTATTTGTCCCATTACCGTCGCGATTACAATCCGATTATTGAAAGTGGTTATCATACGGAAAGCCATAGACCGGCTTTCGGTATTCTCGTCTACGGAAATACAATCGATGCGTTTCCCTTTCCGATCACTCGTAAAACAACCTTCGTACGGGCTGGGTTATGTCTAAGAAACGGAAATGGTACCGTAAGAGCGAAAGTGGGCATTTACGCTGACGATGGCACAGGCAGACCGAGTAATCTCATCTTTCAAAGCCCTGAAATGACCATTGCTGCTGACGGAGGCTGGGGTTACGCTGACCTTCAGGTCGAACTACAACCGGGACTTTATTGGATCGCACGCCATGATGGAGCCGATGCTTATTGGAATGGTTTGCATCAAATGAGTGCGATTCCGTTAATGCGTTTTAATGGAGAAACCTTTCTACAAAACCTTGCCGAGCGACCGAACCCTCACACAGTGTTCGGTGGTTATCGAGCGACGAATATTACCTATGGAAACATGCCGCAAACCTTTCCAACTAGCGGAGAGCTTTTCCGCAGGGATTACTATTGCTCTCCATGGCTCATTACAGGCTAACTAATATGATGGGGTTTAAAGAAGGGTTTTTTACGTGCTATGACTTTCTGATAAGGCCCAAAACTTCATGAGCCAAAGTCGAAGCCGGTCCTGAAAAAAACATCGTATGTTTATGGAAATGTCCATTCCGCTCAAGAAGGACAGACGATCGAGACGGCGCAACTAGCACGGAATGCCGGTTGTGCCGTCTAAATTTTTACGCTCCCCACTAAAAAGGATGCAGTGTCCAGTAATCCTTGGTTAGGCCAGAATATCAATAGAAAGTAAAACGAGCAGTATAGAAAACAGATTTAAAATAGAGAGACTACAGAGACTATTATAATTGATTATTTATGAAAGGAGCTTACTAGGAAGAGTCTTTTCTTCTATACATAGGACGAGTACTGAGAGTATAAAATATTTTGTGTAAATGAAAAATTCCATGTAAAAAGGAAGACCCTTTCTTGGTAGAATAAAGTCACCATAACCAATTCTAGAAAAGAGGTCTTCCCTATGAATCAGTTTACAACAAAAATTGTCGATGCACTAGTAAAAAAACAA
>NZ_SNUY01000036.1 GCF_004376175.1 Halalkalibacterium halodurans
ACTTGCATTTCATGCATTTGTTGGAAATATGAATGCCATCCTGGTAGAGATCATGCTTTCTCGCTTTAAAAATATGATCGCACCAGTGGATCTCCACATTTCTCTGGGGGTTACCCTCCCATTTCTCTCAGGGTCTTTGCCCGCACATTCCTTCGTCCAACCTAACCAGAGGTGGAGGCCTGTAAAAGCTCCTTTGCAGGGTCTATGCCCGAATGGTGAAATTAATCAACAGGCTTCTCCGTGCTTCGCTTTTCAAGGATCTGCACACCTAGATATTTAAAGATATTTGTGTTTCTTCAACATGACTAAGCAGCATTCTGTATTTGTTGCAAGCGGATGTGTCCGAGACATTTTTCTCCATTGTAAGACACACGCTTGTGTCCTAAGCTAAATAACACGCGAATCAACTTACAGCACAACGCGATCATGGATTGTTGTTTTTTCAACGGATTCTCGGAGCGTGTCGTTAAGTACTCATGCATTTGCTTGAACTCCCGATTCTTCGCCACCATGGGGCGTATCGCTGCATACAACAGGGATCTCAGTTTGGGGCGTCCCCGCTTGGTAATGCGGGTTTGACCTCTGAACTTGCCTGAGGTATTTTCTCGCAGATTGAATCCTGCCAGTTTTTGAACCTGTCGTGGGTGCGTGTAGTTGGACAGATCGCCAACCTCAGCCAGGAAGCCAGCCACTGTCACTAGTCCCACGCCTGGAATACTCATCATGTAGGGCACAGCTGGAATCTGCTCTAGTAATGCTTCTACATCTTGCATGAGCTGTTCCATTTGTCCACACAAACACTGGTATTGTTCCATCAAGCTTTGGAGTTCTTGCCTAGCCATTGACAGACCTTCCGTAAGACCAACAGAACGCTTGGCGGCCGCCACAAGCGCATTGGCTCGCTTGATCCCTATGGCTCGTTTCACTTCTTGCTTCCAGTGTCTTAGGATCTTTTCCGCACCCAGATTGATGATTTCTTGCGGGAGAGGAAACGCCTCTAGCGTCATCAGTGCAGCCTTTCCTTCCCAAATCTTAAACACCTCATGAAATTCAGGGAAAAAGCGATCCAGCCAGTTGAGAATACGCCCCCGAACGCGTTGTAAGTCTTCTTGTAGACGGTCTCGCAGGTTCATCCCATTACGTAATTCAGCATATATGCCAGTGGGGACTTGGGGTTCAGAGTACCGTCCGTCTTTGACCAATTGAGCGATGACTCGGGCATCCTTTACATCATTTTTGGTGGGCGAATTGTCATCTAATTCCTTGCTCTTCTTCACATGCATCGGATTGACGACAACATACTTAATCCCTTCATGGCGCAGAAACTGGGCAAATGCCATCCAGTAATGCCCTGTGGGCTCAAAACCTACAATGACATCCGGTTTGGCATGTTCTCGCATGAGGCTCTTCATCCACAAACGAAATCGTTGAAATCCGGCTCTGCTGTTTTCAATGTTCATTGGCTTGCCAAATTCAATTCCTCTGGCATCTTGAGCTCTAGCCACATGGTTCTCCTTGGCGATATCCACGCCAATAACGAGTGTTGATTCGGTGATTTGCTTGATTTTGTGATTTTGGTTATACTTCATCTTGAGTCCTCCTTCGTACTAATTAAGGATCAGTAGCTACTGATACCTCGTATCGTACAGGAGGGCTCTTTCTGTTTCAAACCTCAAATTCTTTCATTACAGGAATGCTCCTTATTCCTTACTTTTATCTCATTATGAATTTTAAGGATTACTGATTATTATCTTAATCGATAAAAATATTTTAATAATTTGGTAACTTAATTTTCTTTCCAAATATATCATCCGCTTTTGGAAGTATGTTTGAATATAATGCTGCGCCAGGAGTAAAGGTAAGTTCTCCGAATATTACTTTTCCACTATTTAAATAAAAGTCTACTCTTACAAATGGAAAAGGTTTTGATAATATTTCTGCGTATTCAAACATCTTGTCTATACCCTCGGGCTTTTCTACCAAATAATCATTTGGACTTTCAATGCTATCAGAAGTATAGTCCAGTAGCTTCCAATCCCTATTAAAAAAGAAAAGTCTCGGCTTTCCTTTTTCGCGATCTAAGCAGACCATCACACAATCGGGTTTACCATTAAAACAATACAGTTTATAATCAGCAGGCAATTTGCCATCATGAGTTTCAATAAATTTTTCACAAATAATTTTCTTATCGATAAATTTATAATTGAGCTCCGCTCTCTTTTTCCAATAATCTTCTTTTAACCAATTATTTAATTTCCTTTTTGCTTCATCAATATTAAAATTCTTTTTGTCTTGACATATGAGGTTATACCCTGCACCATGATTACACTTTAAAACAAATTTATCAGGTAATTTATCCCATTCTATTTCTTCCGTATTATCCCAACACCCGATTAACTCATTTAATATTTCCTCGTAACCTAATTCTTTAATATAATTTCTAACTTTATATTTATCTGCACAAGTAGTGATTAATGGGTTATTATAATAACTATTAAGTTTTAACCACATTAATTTTTCATTCAAAGTTTTAGGATTTTTCAAATCTAACTTTTTCCCAAAAGCGGAACGATATAAGATTTTACTTGTGACCTTTGGCGAAATTGTGCTTAATATTTCCCTAATCATAGGCTTAATCTTAACTGACATTTTTATTCATCTCCAAGAATTTATCTTTGAATAATACAACATAAAGTTTAAACAACTTACTTAACTTACTTTCATTTTAACTGGTAATTAATCACCAGTTATCTTAGTTTATATTCCTTTATTAAAACCCTTACTAATATTTAAAGTATATAAAATTAAAACTAAGTTTAATAAGGCACTCATGATACCAAAAAAAGCAACTGCAACTAGGTCACTAGAAAATACAAAATAACCAGTAGCTAAAGCGCCTAATCGAAGCAGAATTGATATTACTGAATATTTAAGAAAAAATAATTGTGCGGATAATACAGGTATTGCAGCAACACTAGGCCTATTCATAAAACCAATATAGGACCATATTGCTAACCAACGAGTGTATTCCCCCGCAACTTCCCAGCCAGCACCAAATATTAACCCGAATATATACGGAGAAAAGACTACTATTATTCCAAACGGGATTAACCCAATAACACCTAGTGCCAATGTAGACTTTTTTATTAGAGCATAAAGATTCTCTCCATTTTTAGAGGCCTCAGAAATTCTGGGATAAAAAACATCTGTTACTGATTTACCTAATAATTGCGATGGTGCTGAAAGGACTGTCTTTCCTAATGAATAAAATCCAGCAGAAGCTGGACCAAAAAAACTTGTTAACATAAGTATAGGAAGACCTTGTGAAATTGCATTTAATAAAACCTCAGGGGCTCTAAATAAAGGAAAATCTTTGTGTTCCTTTGCTAATTTTTTTATACTAACTTCTGGATCCTCATCTTGAACAACATGAGTTGTAGACTGGGGAGAGCGTTTCACGAAAATTATCATCATTACTGGTTTTAATATTTGACCAATTACAGTAATTATTATTAAAACTGCAGCTATTGGGTTTATAAGTCCTATCCCTACCTTGCTTCCTTGTATAAAAATAGCCTGTAGAAAAGTTACCTTTGCTGTCACCTTAAATTGTTTTTTTCGAATCAACCATTGTTCTGTAACTTGTAGTACCCCAGAGAAAACAATAACTATTGGAATAAGAAATAAAAAAGAAGAAATAGCTTCTAAATTAAATAACTGTACAATGGATTGATGGAATGTTAATAAAAATAATGCTGTGATTATTGCAATAATTAAAGAAATGTAAATTGAAAGTCTCACTATGCCTTTGGCTTCATTATCACTCCTTGGTAGTACAATAGCTATTGGATAGGTGAGTGTAGCTATCGGAACAATTATCGCTATTACCGCTGTAAATACCCCTAGTAATCCAAAAGCTTCAGGGCCATACAGTCGAGTTATTATTGGAGATAAAATTATTGTTACAAATTGTGCAGCTGCAGTCCCGGTCGCAACAATAATTACATTGCGAACGAATGTTTTCTTTATTAATTTTGCCACTAAACTTTTCATCCGGTTCTCCTTCAAAAAATAAAACAACACATTAGATTACTTTGAAATGAAACGTTTTTTTTATACAATCCCACTTAAGATTTCTCTGTATAATTTCTTGTACTTTTGAATATTTATTCTATATCCAAACAAACTATGATAACGATTGTAAAAATACTCTTTTGATTCTATTAACTTTTCTCTACTATTCATTATTGAGTCAACTATATTCACAGCTTCCTCAGCTGTATTAAAAATATATTGTTTATTGCCTATAACTTCCGATAGCCCATCTACTCCCGTTCCAATTACAGCATTTTTTCTGGCCATTGCTTCCACAGCTGTTCTACCAAAAGATTCCCACTTCGAAGTTAATATAAAGCAATCCATTGCATAATATAATTCAGCCATCTCTTTGTTAGTAATATCAATAAAGCTTAAAATTTTATTGCTTCCCACTTTACCTTTTAAGCTATCTATATATTCAGTAGCATCTTTATAATTTTGTTGAGTCCCATCGGATCCTAATACAATTATAAATTTTATATTTGTATCTTTAGCATATGTTTCTATTATTTCCTTAGTCAAAGGCCAATTTTTTTGTTCATTGTATCTGCCACAAAAACCCACAACAAATTGCTTCTCTTTTATATGATATTTCGCTCTAATTTCTTTACTCTTTTCATCAACATAACTATCAAATATTTTACCAGCTGTATTATAAATTACTTCAAACTTCCTTGAGTGCTTTTCATAATCTTTGTATAATTCTGTATAATTATTTTTATTAACGTAGGTAGTTGTCACAATCTTATTTGCCTTTTTAATGATACTGTTAACTGATAGTGTTGTTATTTTTCCATATTTCCCATAAACACCCCTATCTGTATAGACTATTTCCACATTTTTACTTAAAAGTCCAATTGAAAATAATAAGTTTAGTAATACTAGCGTAGAAGGCATTTGAACGTGAATAATATCAGGGTTTACTTTCTTTATTTCATTTGATAAATCCTTTGTTAAATTCATTAACTCTAATGGCCCTTTCCCCCTAACGATAAAATCTTTATAAACATTTAACACTCTATGTCGTTTATTAATTTGTTTTCCGCTAGGTCCTATCAAATAAAACTCAAAAGATTCACCTAATTCCTCCATTAGTATTTTCATTGACTCCTGAGCTCCACCTGGAGTTGAGATATCTACATCACTTAAAAACAATATTTTAGGGATAGTCACATGTATTTTTCCTTTCACTTTAAGATTACCTTGTTTTCAACCTATATTTAAACGTTAAACAACTTACTAACCTGATGCATTTGGCATCCTTAATTTATATTGATTTATTTTGTTATGACATGAATATAAAATTATAAGGGTAACAAAAATCCAATACCCTGCGCCTAAATATCCACCCCTTTGGAAATTTAGTGCAATAAATACCAGTGCTAATTTAGGATTAAGGTAAATTAACCAACCATTAAATAATAGAAATAAAAGAAAACTCACTAATCCTAAATCGGATAAAATATACGCATACACATTAAATAAGGTTGGCGTATTCCCGATTCCATTACCTAAAAATAAGTTATCCCAATTGACATAAGACCAACTTCCTTGAAGTCTTGCAGTACCAGAACCATCAGTACCAGATAATATTTCTTGCGTTCGTATAATTACCGTTTTCTCTACTGTATCCCAAAACAAACCTATAAGAATTATAGCTAGCATAAAGGAAATAACACTTCTCTTTTTCTTAATAAAAGAAATGAAATTCGACCAGCCGAAATAGTGTAATAATTTAATTCCAGCCATTATTAGTATAGAACTGTATGAGAAAGTAAGAAGTACAGTTAGTGTTATAATAAAATCATGAGATTTTTTAATTTTATAATTTGACCTAGTGAAATAAAGAATTGCTAGAATTGTGTTTAAGTAAAAACCTAAATAAGCCGGTTCTCCAAATACACTTCTTGTTCGAATTATACTTCTATCCCACCCTCTATACGTGTAACTTTCTAGGTCTTGACGATTAAATTGCCAAAAAAATTCATATGGAAAAATTCCATTTAGATATAATGATATGGTAATGTAAATTCCAATAAAGGAAACAATTACAGCAGTTACAGATAGTGTATCCAAAAGGTTTTCTTCCAATTTTTTTTTCCTAACAAAATTAAATATTAGTATCATAGTCATCAAATAAAAAGCAATTTTGAAAAATCCTTGAGCACTTTCATAAAAGAGAAAATTACTATTAAAAAATAAATTCATTAATATATTTGTTAATAATAAAAGGGGCAGCAGGACCAAAAATAATAATTGACTTTTTTGAAAAAACATATTTTTATTTGTAATGTAGTATAATAATAAAAGCAAAAATATTGCGATTAGAAATAAATCAGAAAATCTCATTATTCCTAAACGCCAATCAACTAATATAAAAGCTATGCTAAATAGTACTAATATAACTTGTTCAAAACTAACTTTTTTTATCTTCATAAAGAGTACCTACTTATATTTTAATCTAATTTCTTCGAAGAAAATCCTTCCTACCTTTAATCATTTGTTTTAAAGCACTAACTGTATCTATTTGTTGAGAGTATAACGGCCTTTTTCGCAACAAAAACTGAATTATTAGTAAGAAGGATAATAAGTTACCACCAATAGCTTGAAAAAGAGCCCCTCTATCATAAAAATACTTTTCGCTATAACCTGAGAACCAACTTGAGGTACCTTCTTCAATTTCTGCAATTACAGCCGTATTAGAATAGATTTTTATTCCCTTTTTTAAGCTGTTTGTGATAAATAAGCTGTCTTCACCACTTCCATATCGAGTACCACCACCAAATAAAAGAGAGAAAAACAAATTTGCTTTTAGAATTGCCTCTCTCCTAAACGCTATATTTACAGTACCGTACTTTAAACTGTTATAAAAACGTACTTTTCCATTTTTTTTTACTTTGACTATTTTTTTGCCATCTTTTCGGTTAATTGGGACATTAAACATAATCATTTCTGCGTTAGGGTTTTCTTCAAATGCCTTAGCTACAATCTCTTGATAATTATCTACATAAACCATATCATCATCTGCCATTAGGCATATATCAGCATTAGATCTCATCAATGCGCTATTTCGGCTTTTGCCTACTCCTCGCTCATTAAATGAAAACATACGTATCAAACTGCCATTTAACTTAGATTCAATGTAGTCATGTCTATTAGACTGATTAATAATAATTGCATCACTTGTTATATTCATCTTATCAACTATACTGAGATCATTTTGATCCATAGTTGATACAAGCACTTCTATTTTCATTTTATAACAGCATCCCCATAATTAAGTTTTTATTTTTCACCTCGTACTCTCAGCCTTCTCCCAAAATGGCTTCGCCTTGCCAGTTAAAATGTTATAAACGCCAACCCATTGTGCAATTATTGTAATACAGTAATAATATATTAGATTTAAATACTTATTATCTGTTTTAGTTACCGCTCTCGTAAGAGCCAATAGATAAAAGAAAAGCTGACCAATAAATGTCACCGTATAAAACAATGACTCTCCTAATAAGAATGCATTTGAAATTAATACTAATAGATGCGCGATCCATAATAAATACCTACACGTTCTATGACCAAAATAAAAGTATGAAAACCATTTATACTTGAAAACATTTAGTAATCGCATATCTGGAAAAATCGCCTTTAATATAGTACGATTCATTCGCACTTTCCTTCCGAACTCATCCTCAATAACCTCTCCGGCTTTTTCATAAGCAATTGCATCATGATTACATATCGCACGTTTTCCCTCAAGTGAGTAATACAAAGGCATAGAAGCATCATGGCAGTTAATTGGATTAAAATCGTAATAATTTTTGGTTCTACACGCATAAAGAGCTCCGTTCCCTGCTGTAATTGAATGTAACCTACCTTCAATTTCACGTATTGCCAGGTCACTGTCCCAATAACTTGCTTCAGAATTACTCACATCACTTACATCTTTATTAGTAATTAATAACCTACCTGAAACATAAGCTATATCATCTGAAGTAAACGTAGCTACTAGTTCTTTTACCGAATTCTTATCCATCATTGAATTAGCATCAGTCATTACAAGATACTCACTAGTTACAGTTTTATGTGCTTCATTCTGGGCATTCGTCTTTCCTTTTCTTGATTTTACCTCATACAGTCTTATACTATATTCTTTATACTCAGAAATAAACTTCCTTACAATTTCATTAGTCTTATCCGTACTGTTATCTGATGCGATTAAAAACTCAATTTTGTCTTTAGGATAGTCAAGCTCTATTATATTATGAAGCTTTTTCGCAATTACTTTTTCTTCATTATGGGCAACTACCATAACAGTAACTGTTGGTTGTAGGGAGAAGTCTTTTTTTAGTTTATCTACCTTATGGAATTTTCCAATTATCTTTATAGATAATGGATAACCAACCATCGCCCAAAATATAATAAACCCACTTATATAAAATAGTATTTTAAATAGTAATTCCATATTTTCTCCTTTAATCCATCTAATTTAAAAGTAAATTATTTAAGCTCTGTAGATAGGAAAAAATAAAGAACTATTATCAAATAAATCTTCCTTACTTCGAATTTGAACTAGCTCCTCATACCTTTTTTCATTAAAAATTTTCCTACCTACTGCAAAAGTACTATTTGAGTTTCTATTAAATGCTTTCTTAAATTTATAAAGACTGTCTTCTTTGCTACCTAGTCCGCCACCTAAATGAAAATACTTATACCCATTCTCGCATCCCCAACACGCTGCCTCATATAATAATAAATTTGTCGCTGCTAAGTGGTTATATTCTTTATCTGATGCCGACAAATGATAATGGATTTGTTCGTTACAAAATAAAATCATTGACATTGCTATAATTCTTTCCTCATACACTGCATAAAAAATCATTGAGTTATACTTTAAGTCATTTAGGACACTATTATAAAATTCCATGTCAAAATAGTAATACTCATTGGCCTTGTCTTTTGCCATTGTGAGGTTATACATATCGATAAAACGTTCAATTAGCACCCTATCTCTTCCCCAGTAAATCGAAACACCTAATTTTTTTGCCTTCCTAATTACATTTCTATTTTTACTGGTAATGTCATTCCATATTTGTTGTTTAGAGCATAAATTCATTGTAATGGTTTTTCCAAGCAATGAAATATCATAAACATTTTCCAAATACTCACTATTATTAAGAACAGGGTGAAAGCGAACAAACTCACTAACTATTCCTCTTTGATTACAAATTAAAGCATATTCATCATTTAACTTGATTAAGTCGTCATTATCTACATTTCCTTCTATTAAAAACCCCCCATAACCATATGGAGTTGAAATATCATAATAGGTGCCCACAGACAATTCACCAGTAAACTTTATGTCATTAGCTACATCTCTTACCATAACAACATTAATAGCTTTAAAATCTTTACCTTCATAATAAAAAAGCGTTGGTTCTCCATCACCATGGATTGCAAATGCCTTTGTATAGCTAGAAAGGTAATAAACATCATACTCTTTAAAACCCTTAACTATCTCATCCCATTTTTCTTCTTCACTGAGAGTAATTACTGATAGCATTTAATCCTCCTAGAATACTTTTTTCATATAACGTCTTTCTGTAATAAAGCCCATAGAATTATACATTCTAACAGCTTCTTTATTAACTTCAGACACATTTAAGTCAATAGTACTAATTTTATGTTTTTTCGCAACCTGTTCAGCTTGTTTCATTAATCTTCTTCCGATCCCTTTACCCCTAAATTTATTGGAAACAATAATTTGATTAATGTGAAGACGAGATTCCCCAAAAAATTCATGTTTGTATAACCATAAGAATCCTACTAATCTTTCATCTTCATAAGTACCTATCAAAATTGCTGTTTTTTGATTAATATAATTTGGTATCAAGTTTAGCTTTTCTTTACACAAGCTAATACTTTGTTCTTTTGAAATGCCGAAGTTTTCAATATATGTTTCTGTTAATAAGTCTAAGATAGCATCCTTACATTTTAAGAATTCTTCATTATCCAATTCTTTAACTATCAAAGCGTTCACCTCTATCTACATCTAAATCCTTTAAAGGACCCCTATCAACAACAGTTACGCCTTCTCTTATAAAAGCTTTAATTACTGTTTTAAAAATAATTTCTAAGTCTAATAGAAAAGTAATATTATTCACGTACTCTACATCAGCTGCTAATCTATTATCCCAATTCAGATTATTCCTACCATTTATCTGCGCAAGTCCAGAAAGACCTGGTCGAACAGTATGCCTTATCCTTTCAGTCTCAGTATAATAAGGCAAATACCTGACTAATAGAGGTCTAGGCCCAATAATAGACATATCGCCTTTTAGAATATTGAATAGTCCCGGTAACTCATCAAGAGATGTAGAACGAAGGAACTTACCAAACTTCGTTAATCTAACACTATCAGGTAATAACTCCCCATTTTCATCTCTCTCATCGGACATTGTTCTAAATTTATACATTGTGAAGATTTTTTCATTAAGACCAGGCCTATCTTGTTTAAATAATACTGGACTTCCCAACTTTGTTTTTACAAGTAATGCAACTACTAACAGAATAGGACTCAAAAATATAATAGCTAATAAAGCCAAAGTAAAGTCCATCGGCCTCTTTATAAACCTTCTATATATACCACTTTTAGAATGCTCCATAAACTCACCACAATCCTTTTATAATTTCTACAATTTTCGCCAAGTCAGCATCTGTCATCTTAGTATCCGACGGCAAACAAACACCATTCTCAAACAACTTTTCTGATACATCAGTTCCAACAAATTCATACTTCTCAAAGAAAGGCTGCATATGCATTGGCTTCCAAACCGGTCTTGACTCGATATTTTCAGCTTCCAATGCTTCAAATATATCAATTGGTCTCACTTTACCAGTCAACGTCATTGAGCTTAACCAGTAATTCGGTGCATCCCATTCATTGCTAGGCATAAACTGGACTCCTTCAAGCTCACCAAGTTCTCTCTTATAAAATTCATAGATATAATTCTTCTTTTCTACACGTTGATCTAAAACTTTTAACTGCCCTCTACCAATACCAGCAACCACATTGCTCATACGGTAATTAAACCCTAATTCACTATGTTGATAGTGCCTTGCCTGATCTCTTGATTGAGTTGCCCAAAATTTTGCCTTGGCAATTCTTTCTTCATTATCAGAAACAAGCATTCCACCACCAGAAGTAGTGATGATTTTGTTCCCATTAAAAGAGAAGATGCCATAATCGCCAAATGTTCCAGTATGCTTACCTTTATAGTAAGTACCTAAACTTTCAGCAGCATCTTCTATTAAAACAACATTATGTTTCTTACAAAGGTCTACTATTCTATCCATATCTGCTGATAATCCATAAAGGTGAACTACGATGACTGCCTTTACCTCAGGATACTTTTGAAGAGCTTCTTCTAAAGCTTCCGGGCACATATTCCATGTTTCATAATTACTATCTATAAATACTGGAACAGCATTTTGATAGATAATTGGATTAGCTGTTGCTGAGAATGTAAGTGTTGGGCAGAATACGATATCCCCTTCACCAACTCCCGCAGCTCGCAAAGCTAAGTGAATAGCTGCCGTCCCAGAAGTAAGTGCTGCTGCTGCTTTAGAGCCAACCTTTTCTGATAACTCTCTTTCAAATCCATTTACGTTTTCTCCAAGAGGAGCGATCCAGTTTGTATCGAATGCTTCCTTTACATATTCCATTTCATAACCTTCATCACTCATATGGGGTGATGAAAGAAAAATTCTTTCGTTCACTTTTGTTATCTCCATCCTATAGACTTCCTTCCATCGTTAAGTTAATATTTTAGTAGATTAGGACTTACTTGGAATCTTCAAAACTAATTACTCCAACCAACTTCTAAACCACTAAATTGGTTATCTACTTCTGATACCCACCTCGCATTTAATATTCAATATGCGATATACATGAAAAGATCAATATATTATGTTTATGTGTTACAAAACACTAACAACCACTATATACCGTGGTTGTTATTTGATTCAAATACCCACCTCGTTCTAATGCTTCAATCACATCAATCGGTCTAACTTACCCTGTCAATGTGATTGCACTTAGCCAATAATTAGGTTTGTCCCATTCATTTTCAGGCATAAATTCAATACTGTCTAGCTCACTTAATGCTTTTTTGTAATACTTATAAATGTACCTTTTTTTCTCTACCCTTTCATCTAATATCTTCAATTGTCCTCTACCGATTCCAGCAACAACGTTACTCATACGGTAATTAAATCCGAGTTCGCTATGTTCATAATGTCTTGCTTGATCTCTACTTTGTGTAGCCCAAAATCTTGCCTTTTCAATTCTTCCTTCTTGATCGGAAACCAACATACCACCACCAGAGGTAGTGATAATTTTATTTCCATTAAATGAAAAAATCCCGTAGTCTCCGAATGTCCCTGTATGTTTTCCTTTATAATAAGTGCCCAACGATTCTGCTGCATCCTCAATCAGAGCAACATTATGTTTTTTACATAATTCTACAATTGAATCTATATCTGCTGATAATCCATAGAGATGAACCACAATAACTGCCTTAACTTCGGGATACTTTTCAAATGCCTCTTCTAATGCTTTCGGGCACATATTCCATGTTTTATAGTCACTATCTATAAAGACCGGAATTGCATTTTGATAGATAATCGGGTTTGCTGTAGCTGAGAAGGTTAATGTAGAACAAAAGACAACATCTCCATCACTTACACCTGCTGCCTTTAAAGCTAAATGGATCGCTGCTGTACCTGAGGATAATGCGGCGCCAGCTTTTGCTCCGACTTTTTCAGCCAATTCTTTTTCGAACATATTGACATTGTTACCGAGTGGTGCAATCCAGTTTGTATCAAAAGCTTCTTTTACATACGCCATTTCATAACCTTCATCACTCATATGTGGTGATGATAGGAATATTCTCTCTCCCATTGATTAGACTTCCTCCTAGTAGATGATCAGCGATTAATCTAATGTTGTCTCTCAATAAAGCCGTTTGTATTATAAAGTAAACCAGTAAGAACGACAAATGCAGCCTATACGTTTGTACAAGCTGCATGATTCATTTGTCTTTCCTCTACCCGTTCATTCCCTCTGTTAAAAGTTAACCTTCTTCTGTTCGAGGATTGCTTCTAGAAAGCGGGCAAACTCGTCCTTGATCGCCTCATCGTGTAAGGCGAATTCGACGGTTGTTTTCACAAATCCAATCTTCTCACCAACGTCGTAGCGTTTGCCTTCGAAGTCATAGGCGTACACATGTTGGATTTCGTTAAGGCGCTCGATGGCATCGGTTAATTGAATTTCTCCGCCTGCCCCTGTTTCATGGCGCTCCAAAAACGTGAAGATTTCTGGCGTTAACACGTAGCGTCCCATGATTGCTAAGTTGGATGGGGCAGTTCCCGGCTTTGGCTTCTCGACAAACTGCTTGACTGTATACGTTCGTCCCTTTTGGTCGATCGGGTCGACAATGCCGTAGCGATGGGTTTTATGGTCGGGGACGGTCTGTACACCGATGACCGATGACTCTGTTTGTTCGTATTGATCGATCAGTTGTTTTAAGCACGGGGTTTCCGCTTGAACGATATCGTCCCCTAATAAGACGGCAAACGGCTCGTCGCCGATAAATTTCCGTGCACACCAGACGGCATGTCCGAGTCCTTTTGGCTCTTTTTGCCGAATGTAATGGATATCGACCTTTGTCGACTCGTTCACTTTTTCTAGTAAATCGTATTTTTCCTTTTCTGCGAGCGTTTGTTCAAGCTCAAAGGAATGATCGAAATGATCTTCAATCGCTCGCTTGCCTTTTCCGGTGACGATAATAATGTCTTCAATGCCTGATGAGATCGCTTCTTCGACAATGTATTGAATCGTCGGCTTGTCTACGATTGGGAGCATTTCTTTTGGCATCGCTTTGGTGGCAGGGAGAAATCGCGTCCCTAGCCCGGCTGCTGGAATAATCGCTTTTCTGATTTTCTTCACGTTTCCACTCCTCTATTATGCTGAACCGACGGTTGGGTTGCTTAGACCTAATGCCTCCACTCTGAAGTTGGCAATGTCGAGCAACTCTTCCCGTAATGCATCTTTCTCTTTCTTTGCAAATTCGTCGGTCAATTGATAGATGACGTTAATTTCAATTGGTGGTGTCTTCCCGCGGTAAATCTTCGGATAGACTTGCTCGCTGTGGACTTCATTTTCCCCGAGCAATTCTTCAAATAGTTTTTCTCCTGGTCTCATGCCGGTAAAGACAATCGGAATCTCGTCCTCCGTATAGCCTGACAGACGAATGAGATTGCGAGCCAGGTCGACAATTTTCACAGGCTCCCCCATATCGAGGACAAACACCTCGCCTCCGTCAGCAAGCGCTCCCGCTTGGAGAACGAGACGGGAAGCTTCTGGAATGGTCATGAAATAGCGGACCATTTCTGGATCCGTGACGGTCACAGGGCCACCTTTTTGGATCTGCTTCTTAAATAAAGGGATGACGCTGCCGCGACTACCGAGGACGTTTCCGAAACGTACAGCGACGAAGCGGGTGTCACTAATCATGTCCATATGTTGAATGATCATTTCCGCGATTCGTTTCGTAGCTCCCATTACGCTTGTCGGGTTGACTGCTTTATCGGTCGAGATCATCACAAAGGTGTTGACGTTCGCCGCACTTGCCGCCTCCGCAGTGTTCTTCGTGCCGAGCACATTGTTTTTCACTGCCTCCTCAGGATTTCGTTCCATGAGCGGAACATGCTTGTGTGCTGCTGCATGGAAGACAACGTGGGGCTTCCGATCGTCCATGATTGAAAACATTTTCTCACGATCCTGAATATCTGCGATCTCGGTGACGATATTGATGTTAGGGAGCTTGTCCCGTAATTCCATTTCAATGGAGTATATGCTGTTTTCGCCATGACCGAGAAGGACGAGTGTCTCCGGTTGGAAACAAGCGATTTGCCGACAAATTTCTGACCCGATGGAACCGCCCGCCCCAGTGACGAGCACCGTTCGATTTGTAATGTATTGAGCAATCCCATTGATATCGAGCTCGACAGGATCTCTACCTAGTAAATCCTCTACTTCTACATCCCGGAACTGAGCAACCTCCACTCTTCCCATCATGATATCTTCAATTTTCGGGAGAATTTGCGTTTTTACTTTTGTTTTCGAGCAGACGTGAAAAATATCATTCAGCTCTACCCGGCTCAACGATGGGATGGCAATTATAATATGTTCAATGCTATGTTCTGCAACAATCCCTTCCATGTCCTTAACGGCGCCTAAAACAGGAATGCCCATGATCTCTAGATTGTGCTTACTAATATCATCATCCACGAAAGCCACTGGGCGCAGCTCCGCTTCTTGGTTTTGTAACAACTGACGAGCAACCATCGACCCAGCCGAACCTGCTCCGATGATCAGTGTCTTCGTTTTATTAAGCTTTGGCTTCATATATGTATCTCTGTAAAGTCGCCAAGAAAAGCGCGATCCCCCGATCAGTAGCATGTGCATCATCCACGTCGTAAAGAGCGTCCGGACATATACCGTTTGGAAAAATAATAGTTGAACGACGGCCACCGTAAGGATCGAAAATGTAACAGCCATGATGATTGCTTTTAATTCGTTCATGCTTGCATACTGCCATACTCGCTTGTACAGCTTTAGTTTTTGCGCAAAGAAATGATGGCTGGCTAGCAGCGTAACAGAGCTAACAAACAATATACTCGAGAATGTGCCACTTGAAAACATAAGAAAATTGCAGACATAAATCGAAAACATCACAATCACCGAGTCATTTGTCGCGAGCAAAGCAATCCTTTTTTTATATGACATGAACGCACCTCCTATCCTTTTGTTCAGAAAAACTTGGCCTATGGCCAGGTCCAATAGCAAAAGCCAAGTTTTTCTTACCCTCAATCTTTTTTTATAGAAGTTAAACTTTCTAAGAGTGTAAAAAGCACTAAGCAACTCCTTAATCGCATTAAGGAGTTGATTAATGCTTTTTTTCTTTCTCTCTATGAAAATAAAATAAACATGAGGCATTGAACCTCACCTCACGCCACATCAATGACAACGGACGCGTCTAAGGTCATCGCTGATTGACGACCCACAACATGGCCGAGTGCCTCCGTCGATAAAGGTAAGGAGACATTACCTTCGTACACTTAGAACCTATAATAATAGATTAATCGGCTAATTTGGGAGAAAAGTGAAGGGAACTTGCAGACAGATAGAAATTTCTCTTAAAAAAAGACCCTTTCTACTTCACTGCGTTAAATTGTCGATGGTTATATGTAAATTCTGAAGATTTTCCCAACCTCTGTCGTACATTGCAATAATAACAATTTTCAATAGGGGAGTAAAGATGAAAAATATAGATTATTCATAACCGTCCCATTTTTTTGGAACGGTATTTATCATCTTCTCCTAATGACGCTGTTTTTGTCAAATATACAAACGTTTATAAAAAGAAACATTACTAATATCTTATACGAATTGTACAGCTTTTGTACAGAATTGATCGGAAATTCCTATTCTTTGCCAATTTGCAAGCTTTTTCATATAGTAGAATGACCAATGGCTGAAGGAAGATAGACACTTTCATATCGGTTTAATCTTTTTTTAAAAAAGGCGCACATACTGGGCACATCATGAAAATACTCAGAGTAGACGTTACTTAATCTTTTCGATTATCACACGTTTCTTACGATTAAAATGAGGATAATCAAATGAAGAGGAATGCGTACCATAAAAAAGACCGTGGTGTTCCAGCAACAGCGACCTAGGAATAAAAGGTTCCTAAGCAATAAATAGGGTATGCCAAAAACGATATATCCTTTTAAATTTCTTAGTATCATTTCCTCCTACAGTGTATATACTATGTATATACAATAATAAAATGAGGGGTTATAATGAATGTAGATGAAAATAAAGGAGTGACACTCATGACTACTATACAAAAGTGGGGAAATAGTTTAGCTGTTCGTATTCCGAACCATTATGCTAAACATATTAACGTTACGCAAGGATCTGAAATTGAACTAAGTTTAGGGAGTGATCAAACGATTATTTTAAAGCCTAAAAAAAGAAAGCCAACATTAGAGGAATTAGTGGCAAAAATCACTCCTGAAAATAGACATAACGAAATTGATTTCGGGAGAACAGGAAAGGAATTGTTGTAAATGCCAGTACCGGATAGAGGGAATCTTGTTTATGTAGACTTTAACCCACAATCGGGTCATGACCAAGCCGGGACACGACCGGCTATTGTTTTGTCCCCTAAATTATTTAATAAAAACACAGGTTTTGCCGTGGTTTGTCCAATTACCAGACAACAAAAAGGTTATCCTTTTGAAATAGAAATACCACCGGGGTTACCTATTGAAGGGGTTATTCTTACTGACCAAGTAAAAAGTCTGGATTGGAGAGCAAGAAACTTTCACATTAAAGGACAAGCACCAGAGGAAACTGTTACTGATTGTTTACAACTTATTCATACATTTTTATCTTAAACACTCAACCAGGAGAGACTCTTCCCTTTGCGGACCATTTATTTTGTCGTAGTACAATGTAAAAAAAGTAAGCAAAATCATACAGCAGCCCCCCTCTCATAAAAAATGGGAGCATATCACCTTCCTTTGCGACCCCTAATCTATTGCCTATCTATTAAAAATAGGCTTGATTTAGTAAAATGATTCATTTTGTTTTTAAATTGATGAACTTTATATTGAATATGAACTCCCTCGTATTTCTGAGCCTATGGTGGTCATGATTGACTGGACTGCTCACAACAATAAGCTCGTTTCACCAGCCACCGATTCTTTCTCCGGTGGTCGATTTGCTCGTAGAATCCCCTTACACAATGCAAAAGGCGTGTTCGACCTGATTTGACATTGGCTTTCCCCCATGATCGGACAATGGTTGATAAAATTCGCGTTTATAAAATTCGAGATTTTTCGTTCTACCTTGACTTTTTTGATCATACATTGCTTAAGACAGCGGACAACGTCAACATTGGCAAAGATAAATATATTAATGCGTCATGTAGATTTTGCTCGAATTTCTTCGATTTATCTGCTTAAAGTCTTCCATTCCTTTGCAAATCGCATATGTCGAAAGACCTAAAGGGCGCTTATAATAAAAGAGTGTCGCAAAATGATTGGTTTAGTAATGCTTTAGGATATGTTTAGTCATATGAAAAGGAGATGATATCCGTGGCAATGGAACTGCATCAAATTCAGGACGAGCTACAATCATTTTTTGTCGAACGTTTAAATCGTGATCTTACGGAAAAAGAAATCAAGTTTATTCAATGGATGGCATGCAAAGTTGAAGAGGAAGAAAAGATCAAATGAGCGACGATGATCTCGAGACATTCCCTTGTCCCTTTTTCCGGTTGTCTCATCATAGGAACGATCATCAGTGGGAGATTGATGTTTTACTAGGACCAACAGGGCGCTACACAGATCGATTTCTTTCTATAATTTAATACATTCCGTTTTATTTGTCGTAAGATTTTCTGATCATGCGTCCTGTCCTTTCCCTAAAACGATTCAACACATTAAAAAAGTGCTGCCTCCCGTAACTGGAAACAGCATCTTTCTTCTCCTATTTCATTCTTCCTTTCTCCACCTCTTTTACGTATGTTTCTGCTAGTGCCGTTAGCTCTTCCCACTGTTCGTTTTCAATGAACGACTGTTTGAGTAGAGATCCGCCCACTCCGCACGCCACTGCACCTGCTTTGACAAACGCAGCGATGTTCGTCTCATCGATTCCACCTGTTGGCAAGATCGAGACGTGGGAAAGTGGACCTGCCACATTTTTAATATAGCCTGGACCAACAACATTCGCGGGGAACACTTTGACAACATCCGCCCCCCATTCATAGGCCGTCTGAATTTCGGTCGGGGTGAAGGTGCCAGGAATGACCAACTTCCCGTAACGACGTGCTGTTTCAATCATCTCCCGCTTTAAGGTCGGAGTAAAAATGAAATCAGCGTCTGCCGCGATGGCTTGATACGCCGCATGCCCGTCTAGCACGGTGCCTGCACCAATGGCCGCTCGCTCGCCGAACTCTTGTTTCGCTTCTTTTATAAGTTCATATGCCCCGTCCGATTCTACTGTGATTTCAATTCCTGTTACGCCACCTCTTACAAGAGCCTCAATCGCCGGCATTGCTTTCTCTTTTGGCAGCTTACGCACGACCGCCACTACACCTGATTCGAGTAATTTGTTAAACACCTTCTGTTTCATGACATCCCCCTTATCGTAAAACGTCGGAACGGGCTTGCGAAAATGCTTCCAGCTGCTCTCGCTCCGGTAGTCCTTCCATGTCACCTTTTGCCATGACGACGAGCGCACCAATTTGTGTTCCGACCGAGACGGCTTCTTCCATTGACTTCCCTTCGAGTAAGCTGGCAAGGACACCAGCAGCAAATCCGTCACCAGCCCCAACGGGATCAACGACCTTATCCACTGGGCAGCTCGGTACAAATTGTGGCTCTTTACCTTCTTCCATGAAGTGAGCCCCTTTGGCCCCATCTTTAATCACGACCCTTGTCGTCCGACCGGTCAAGAGCCTTGAAAACATTTGCGCTAGCTCATCGGTATCAAATAGAAACGCTGCTTCATCACGGCCTGGCATGACCAGATCTGCCTTACTTGCTAACGCCAGCAGCCTCTCCTTCCCATCTGGAACATTTGCGAGCAGCTTCATTCGCAGGTTCGGATCGAATGAAGCGAAAATCCCATTCTCTTTGGCAAAGTCTAGCACAGCATGACACAGTTCATAGCAAGAATCACTCAATAATGGCGTGATTCCAGTGATATGGATGATTTTTGCCTGCTTCATGTACGCCCAGTTAATGTCCTCTACGCCTAAACGACTCGCGGCCGATCCTGCCCGATAATAATAAACTCGATTGAAATCGTCACGAAGCTTTTCTTTTAAGTAGAGGCCAGTTGGTGCCCCGTCATCCAACACGACTTGAGATGTATCGACCCCTTCCCCGCGAATCGCGGAAATCACATATTTACCAAGCTCATCGTTCCCGACTTTGCTAACCCAGCCAACCGAATGGCCTAGCTTGGCGACACCAATGGCAACATTGGATTCCGCACCACCGACCCCTTTTTTAAAGCGGTCCACATAGCGTAAGGCGCCCATCTCCATCGGTTCGAATACGACCATTGTTTCCCCAAACGTGACAACATCCATTTTGTTCGCCTCCCCATTGTTCCGTAATAAAGAACGGCGTTCCTGTTACTATTTTAAATAAAAAGGGCTACTTACGGTAGCCAATGTTTTGCGAAATGGCAGCAGCCGCCTGCTTTAGCCTTGGAATCAACGTTTGTAGTCGGGCATCTGTCATGCGAGCAAGTGGCCCTGTAATCGAAATCGCATAGGGTACTTGGCCCAGGTGGTTAAAAATGGGCGCCCCGATGCAGCGAATGCCTTCCTCGTGCTCTTCATTGTCCTCGGCATAACCGTCGGTGAGAACCTTTTGTAACGCTGCTTTAAAAGCTTCTGGTTCACTTATCGTATGACGCGTCAATGGCTGAAACGCCGCTTGCTCCACGTACTCTTGCAGCAAGGGCTCATCAAAATGAGCTGCAATCACCTTCCCGACCGCCGTGCAATAAATCGGGGCACGCTTTCCGGTTCGTGAGTAAATGCGAATCGTTGACACGGCACTCTCCACTTTGTCAATATAGACGACATCAAAGTGGTCGCGCATGACGAGATGACTAATTTCGCCACATTCTTCGGTGAGCGCTTCAAGAATCGGATGAGCTACAGCAACAATGTCCATGTTCTCCATGACCACTTGCTGCATTTCAAGAAACTTTAACCCTAGCGAGTAGCGGCTTGTTTCCCTGTCTTGTGTAACGTAGTCATACGTCTCCAATGTAGAAACGAGCCGATGGGCGGTGCTTTTCGCTACATTCAGCTCAAGAGCCAATTCCGTGATCCCCAGCCCCTTCGGATGTTGTTTCAGGATGTCAAGAATCATTAATGCACGGTCTACAGATTGTACCATCGTTTCACTCTTTTCCACTATACGGAACATTGTTCTTTATTATGATTTAATTATAGGTGTCAATTGAAAGCGATGTCAATAAAAACGTGCAAAGGGCACGCTCAAAACGTAGCAACGAGACCGAGACACCGGAGATAAAGAAAGCACGGTGGGCTTACAGCCGTTGATAACTGGCCGTTGTGCCGCTCCGTGTTTGGCGCCCTGCGCTAGTACATCCGGATATACTTTCTTCTACCTACTAAAGAACCGTCCCGTTTGAAGACGGTTCTTTACTCAGGTTGGTTGTTAACGATGTGCTCGATTTGCTGCGGTAAGCCATGTTGACACGCCTTTAATCGGGAGGGCAAACATTCGGGCAAAATCGTGATTTCCTCTAGCTGCTCTAGGGTTGCCAGATAAACAATAGTGGTTCATCCCCTTCATGCTCATAGCCTTGGATCTCTGATTGTTTATAGATCTCGGCATGCTGAGGGAAAGACAGCTCGTAATAAAATTCAATACTTTGCTCCAGCTCCCCTTCGTAGTCGAAAAAATTCTCAACGATCCAAAGAAGTCGTCCCACACGCGCAGGTAATCCGAGTTCTTCGCTACATTCTCTCACTAATGCATCGGCTGATGATTCCCGTTCAACTTCTCCGCCTGGCAAAACCCAAAAATCTAGGCAGCGGTGTAGCAAAATACAATCGTTATGAATGGCCACCCCTGCCGCTCGAATTCGCGTCCGCATGGTGCCTACCTCCTTCCTTCTCTTGAACCAGTATGCTCGTTTTTGTCGCTATCTACAAGGAGAACCGTAGAGATGGGGACAATGTTTTTATCTGCCAGCCAAATCAAACCGAAGATATGATTGTTACTAGCTTCAAATTGAAGAGTAATCTTTGTAAATTTCATTCCTTCAAATGCTTCTTTTATTTACGGCCCTGGAGGAAACCACTCTATTGGCGCCTTCCACGAATTCTTCAAGCGATCATCACTTTTGAGATCATATGGTCAAGGGAGAAGTGGGCTCATGGCGAACAATGAATTAGAAATGCTTTCATTCGTTTTCCTCTCTCATGGCATGTTTCTTTTGATTAATCTGCACAAATATCACACTCTTCTTCCATTTCACTTCCTATTAAAAACAACTATTGACAAAGACTCGGTTTCATTTTATGATATCTGTAACCGGTTACACATATAGGCGGGATGAACATGACAACCATACGAGATGTAGCAAAGCATGCAAAGGTTTCAGTCGCCACTGTTTCCAGAGTCCTTAATAAAAAAGGCTATGTGAGCAAGGAAGCAGAAGAAGCCGTTTTACAGGCGATAAAAGAATTGAACTATCAACCGAGTTCCGTTGCACGGTCGCTCTACCATAAGACGTCTGGAATGATCGGACTGCTGATTCCGGACATTTCCAACCCGTTTTTCCCTGAGCTAGCTCGTGCAGTGGAGGATGTAGCCTCGACTTATGGCTATACGGTCGTTCTTTGCAATACAGATGAAGAAATCGAAAAAGAGCGCAAGTACTTGCAAGCCCTCAAGCAAAAATATGTGGATGGGGTCATTTTGACGACGAGCTTTCTCCCGTATAAGGAATATGAACAGCTCAACATCCCAATGGTCGCCCTTGACCGGTATGTAAACGAAAACATCCCCCTCGTCGCATCGCAAAATAAGGCGGGCGCGAGATTGGCGACAGAACATTTACTTGAACAAGGCTGCCAATTTATCGCTCATATTCGCGGGCCAAAAGGGGTTACTCCTGCGGAGGATCGCTATGAAGGCTTTAAAGAAGTCGTTGAGGAACAAGAAGTAGCCAATATTGTCATAAGCGCTGACTTTCATATCGATGAAGCTCAGAAGGTAACGAAGGCTCTGCTTGAAACACACCCGACCATTGATGGTATTTTTGCTAGTAGTGACGTTGTGGCTGCAGGCGCTATGAAGGCTGCTCATATGATGGGCAAGCGAATTCCTGATGATTTACAAATTGTTGGCTTTGACGGCATTCCGTTAGGGAACATGCTCGTGCCATCATTAACAACGGTTGAACAGCCGATTTATGATCTAGGCGCTGTCTCGACGCGTTTGCTCATTAAACAAATCGAAAAGAAACCACTTGATACGTATCGATACGAAATTCCAACAAAATTAGTCGTCCGCGAAACGACAAAAGGGGGCGAAAATAGTGAAAACGCCGAACATTACCGTTGTCGGTAGCATCAATATGGATATGGTCACCATAACGGATGTTGTACCGGTTCAAGGAGAAACGGTCCTCGGTAAAGATTTCCGCACCGTTCCAGGCGGAAAGGGGGCCAACCAGGCGGTAGCAGCCGCACGACTTGGCGCCAATGTGCGTATGATCGGGCGTGTGGGGGACGATCCGTTTGGCCATGTCCTCACAGAGAACTTGGCCAAGGAAGGGATTATCACCGACAGTGTGAAACCGGTTACAGATTGCACCTCTGGTGTTGCCACCATCCTATTATCGGACCGGGATAACCGAATCATTGTCACAAAAGGGGCAAACGAGCATGTCACCCCGGATTATGTGGCAGCCTTTGAGCAGGAGTTAGCCGCTAGTGATGTCGTTCTTTTGCAGCTTGAAATACCACTCGAGACCGTCGCCTATGTGCTTGAATTTTGTGCGAAACATCACGTGACGACGGTTCTTAATCCAGCGCCCGCTCAGAAGCTACCGGATGCGACTTGGACGGATGCAACGTATATAACGCCGAATGAAAATGAGTGCTTGCAGCTGTTTGGCGATGAGCCAGACGCTAACCTTCGTCAAAAATTGATCATGACCAAAGGGGCAGATGGCGTTCAGTTTTATGAAAACGATGAACAGGTTCAGGTGGAGAGCTTTCGCGTAGAACCTGTCGATACGACAGGTGCGGGAGATACATTTAATGGCGCCTTCGCCGTTGCGCTAGGTGGGGGCACGGTAAAAGAAGCTGTTCGATTCGCCAATGCAGCGGCGGCACTGTCCGTGCAGTCGTTCGGTGCACAAGGCGGCATGCCAACAAAGGCGCAAGTCCAATCGTTTTTGCAACAGCAAGGAGGATAATATGAAAAAGCATGGTGTTTTAAATCGAGATATTGCTAGGGTTCTAGCTTCGTTAGGACATACAGATCAAATTGTTATCGCCGACTGCGGCTTACCGATTCCCGAGGATGTGGAATGTATTGACGTTTCGTTAAAGCAAGGTGTTCCGAGCTTTGTGGAAGTGCTTGCAGAGATTTTAGCCGATATGGAAGTGGAAGGGTTGATTGCGGCAGAAGAAGTAAAGGAGCAAAACCCCGCCGTACATCGCGCCTTAACCGGAACGAACATTCCGATCCATTACCTACCTCATGAACAGTTTAAAGGTACGACATGCAAGGCGAAAGCGGTGATCCGCACAGGAGAGGTTACACCGTATGCGAATGTGATCCTACGATCTGGCGTGATTTTTTAAGGGGGTGACACCTTTGATCGTTGAAATGACTGGCATCCATAAATCATTTAGTGGCAACCCAGTGTTAAAGGATGTCTCATTCACCCTAGAAAAAGGGGAAATCCACGCCCTTATGGGTGAAAATGGCGCTGGAAAGTCCACGTTAATGAAGATCTTAACCGGCATTTATGAACGAGACAGCGGAACGGTAAAAATTAAAGGACGTGAGGTCCATTACAAGCACCCGAAAGAAGCGGAAGCGGACGGGCTTGCGGTTATCCACCAAGAGCTAAACATTCTTCCCGAGCTAACGGTTGCTGAAAATCTGTTTGTCGGCAAAGAACGTACCTACGGAAAAACGGGCTGGATTAAGTCGAAAGAAATGAATCGGCTCGCAGAAGAGAAATTGGCTGAGCTCGGATTAAAGGTGAAAGGCACTGAGCGCGCAGGGAATCTGTCGGTCGGAAAGCAACAACTCATTGAAATTGCAAAAGCATTGATGACGAATGCCGATATTATTATCATGGATGAACCGACTGCGGCGCTTACCGATCGGGAAATTGACACCCTTTTTGCCACCGTTCGCGAGTTGCAAAAAAAAGGTGTAACGTTCGTCTACATTTCCCACCGGATGGAGGAAATCTTCTCCCTCTGTCAACGGATTACGGTGCTTCGTGATGGTGAATATGTTGGGACAAAAGTCATTGCCGAGACGAGCTTCGATGAAATCGTGAAAATGATGGTCGGCCGCGCATTAGGTAACCGTTTCCCTGAACATACACTCACGCCAGGTGACGTCAAGCTCGAAATTAAACATTTGACTCGTGCTGGCGAATTTGAAAACGTTTCCCTTTCCGTCAGAGCCGGTGAAATTCTCGGCATTTCCGGGCTCATGGGGGCTGGACGCTCCGAGCTTGTGGAAACGATTTTCGGCTATCGGAAGGCTGACAGCGGGGAAGTGTGGATTGATGGAAAGCAAGCTGCGATTAAAGGACCGGATCAAGCGATCGCCCAAGGCATCGGCTTTGTTTCGGAAGATCGCAAGTCAAAAGGGTTAATCGTTGATTTTTCCATTCGAGACAACATTAGCTTAACGAATCTATCACGCATTTCGACCTCAAGCTGGATCTCCAGTGAAAAGGAACGTTCACTCTACGAAGAGCTCGCGAAAAAGCTCCACGTGAAGGCGTCTGGCCCTTCGCAACAAGCAAAGTCACTAAGTGGTGGCAATCAGCAAAAGATCGTCATTGCCAAGTGGCTTGGGATCGAGCCGAAAATTTTAATTTTGGATGAGCCTACTCGCGGAGTGGATGTTGGTGCGAAAAAAGAAATTTACACGATTATGAATGAACTCGCTAAGCAAGGAGTGGCCATTATCATGGTCTCTTCCGAATTGCCAGAAGTCATTGGCCTAAGTACACGAGTGGCTGTCATGTTTGAAGGAAAGCTGATGCACATCCTTGAGCGGGACGAGCTCTCAGAGGAGACGATCATGCATTACGCCACAGGAGGGGATAAACATGTCCGACAATAAACAAATAAAGTCGCTGCTTACTACTATTGGACCGTTTATAGGATTGTTTTTTATCGTTTTGATCATTAGTTTCTTAAACCCTGATTTCCTCTCATTATCAAATATTATGAACGTCTTACGGCAAGTGTCGATCAACGCCTTAATTGCCTTCGGGATGACCTTTGTTATTTTAACAGGCGGGATTGATTTATCCGTTGGGGCCATTCTCGCTCTGTCCAGTGCTGTCACAGCATGGTTAATGGTCAACAGCGTCGATCCGATCTTAGCCGTTCTGATCGGTCTATTGGCCGGTACTCTCTTTGGTGCGATTAACGGATTGGTGATTTCCAAAGGGAAGGTAGCCCCTTTTATTGCCACATTGGCGACGATGACGATTTATCGAGGACTCACACTCGTGTTTACCGATGGTCGTCCGATTTCAGGATTTGAGTCGTCGACGATGTTTGAAATGCTCGGCAGAGGATATTTCTTCGGAATTCCGGTTCCTGCCGTGACAATGATCATTAGCTTCATCATTCTTTACCTCATTTTAAAGAAAACGACGTTCGGTCGTCGCGTGTATGCTGTTGGTGGTAACCAAGAAGCGGCGATCTTATCAGGGATTAAAGTAGACCGAATCAAAATTTATGTCTACTCATTAACCGGTTTTTTATCGGCCCTTGCCGGTATGATTTTAACCTCCCGTTTATATTCGGCTCAGCCTACTGCTGGAAGCATGTATGAGCTTGATGCGATTGCTGCCGTTGTCCTTGGTGGGACGAGCTTAACGGGAGGCCGAGGTTGGATCGTCGGTACCTTAATCGGTGCCTTGATCATAGGAGTCCTAAACAATGGACTGAACTTGTTGGGCGTAAGCTCATTTTTCCAGCAAGTTGTCAAAGGGAGTGTCATTTTACTCGCGGTCTTATTGGATCGTAGAAAATCAGCGTAAAGGAGAGGTTGAAATGAAAAAAGGATTACTTTGGATGATGCTAGTAGCACTTGCGGCATTCATGGTCGCGTGCTCGACCGAGTCCCCAGTGGATGAAGGAAATGCTGAAGGAGGTACAAGTGAAGGAGGGGACGGCGACTTCACGGTTGGTCTTTCCATCTCTACACTTAATAATCCATTCTTCGTAACCCTTCAAGAGGGAGCAGAAGCGAAAGCTGAGGAACTTGGAGTTGATCTAATTACAGTTGATGCACAAGATGACGATGCAAAGCAAATTAGTGACGTGGAAGACTTAATCCAACGCGGGGTTGACCTAATTTTAATCAACCCTACCGATTCTACTTCCGTTACGTCTGCCATCGCGGCTGCGAATGCGGCGGGAATTCCTGTTATTACCGTTGACCGTGGCGCAGAAGGCGGAGAAGTCGCATCCCATATTGCCTCTGACAACGTCGCTGGTGGTGAAATGGCTGGAGAGCTTCTAAAAGAGCTTGTAGGCGAAGGTGCCGAAGTAGCTGAGCTTGAAGGAATTCCTGGCTCCTCTGCTGCTCGTGAGCGCGGAGAAGGCTTCCACAACGTTGCAGAAGGTAGCCTTGAAGTGGCAGCAAAACAAACAGCCAACTTTAACCGTGCCGAAGGACTAACCGTCATGGAAAACATTTTGCAAAGCAACCCTGAGATTACAGGTGTATTTGCTCACAATGACGAAATGGCACTAGGTGCCCTTGAAGCGATCGATGCTGCTGGTCGTGATGACATTGTCATTGTCGGCTTTGATGCAACAGACGACGCAGTAGCTGCTGTGGAAGCTGGTCGTTTAGCGGGTACGGTCGCTCAACAACCAACGCTTATTGGTGAGACTGCGGTTGCAACAGCATTCTCTGTTCTTAGCGGAGACGATGTTGAAGAGTTTATCCCCGTTGATCTTGAGCTTGTAACAAACGAATAAAAAGAAAAATCGTGGCTGTCTCAAAAGTCTATCTTTTGAGGCAGCTTTTCTGATTCGTTTTAGAAATCGCAACTTGGCTAAAGTTCACACCACAGGCACAAGTGCAACATCGACTCACGCACCCTTTGTTTGCATTCGTCGTGTTTTCTTTGCGGCAGGCAACGCTCCAGCTTCCTCGAGGCCCCCCCACTCTCGACGATCTTCCGCTTTTGCTTTTCACGCAGGAGTCGCCGCCTGTCGCTCCCCCTGCTCATCAAGTGGAGTAGAAGATTTTTCCTCTATATTTAATGCGCGGAGACGATGAATGACTTGTCATGACTGTATTGCCCCTTTCAAGAAAACATGGACGGTCTGCTCGACAATCGGCAGAACTCGCCTTTCGATCGAACGAATCGATTCATCTGAATCTTTATACGTCATGATCATCCCGTGTAATGCGTAGTACAGCATCCTGCTTAGTGAAACGACCCGCTCCTCATTCCATGGTTGATGATTTAATGCAACCGCCTTCTTTAGCATGTCAAACAACTGCATGCGAATGTCGTTAAGCTCCCAAAGTGTTGTCGGAATATCAACACGTGTCGCTTCTGCATGAAGAAAGGCTTCATATAAATTGCGGTGAACCAAACCGAAATGAACAAACCGTTTGGCAAGGCCAACAAGCCGATCCGATGGTGTCACCGATGACTTGGTGAGAATTTGCCTCACATCCTCTCGTAACTCGTTGAGCGGCTTTTTTGCCAACAACTCAAGCAGTTTACGCTTCTCTCCATAATAAACATAAATGCTCGTATGGGAACACCCAGCTTTACGAGCAATTTCACGAACAGTTACTTGATGGTACCCCTTCACTTGAAATAGTTCTTCTGCTGCTTTTAAGATCCTTTCTTTGGCTTGCCCATCCTTTGTACTCATCTCTTTCTCCCTTTCTTATAACCATTGGTTACTAATATGCTACATTCTATTTCGTTTCAAGGCTCTCCTAAGAAGATAGCATATTTTTAACATAAGAAAAAGGAGACAGTCCGATTTAACGGTCCATCTCCCTTTCCAAAAAGGTGCATGTTAGGTGCTGCGTTTTTTTAATTATTGGCCAGCTTCTTCGTCTTCGTCAGCTTCTTCTTCAAGCTCAAGCTCTTCGTCAAGATCATCTGCTGGTTCTTCTTCAAGGTCAGCTGCTGGATCTTCTTCAAGATCGGCTGCTGGATCCTCTACACCTGCTGGATCTTCTACACCTGCTGGATCTTCTTGCATATCGCCTTCTTCAACTGGTTCTCCACACGCAGCAAGTACGCCTAATGCTAATACTGCAGAAGCAGTAGTCATCAATACTTTCTTTTTCATTTTAAAAAACCCCCTGATACAGTAATTGACTAACTTGATGTTGCTTTGCTGTTAGTCTGTGTGTATCTTAGCAAGGATATTCGTCTACGTCTATGAAATGCGTGGTTTTTCGGAATTCTCTTCCTAACTTTTCACTGTCTCTCACAGTTTCCCATAAATCCGTACTCAAAAAAACACAGCTAGTCCTTGTTATCACAAGGGTTGCCGTGTTTTTAGCATGTTATTGATATGTATGGCGACGAAGTGCCCTAACCTCATTGAGCGTGGCCATAATGTCTCAATTTCACTAAAATAAAAGACCAGAAGGGGATTATTTAATGGCGAACATTAAATCCGTTTCCGCCACTGTTTTCCCATTTACAGACGCAACGCCACGTCCTTTACCGACCGGACCTTTCATACGTACAATCTCCACTTCCAAACGAAGCTGATCACCTGGCTTCACTTGTTCCTTGAAGCGGCAATTATCGATTCCGGCAAAAAAGGCAAGCTTGCCTTTATTTTCTTCTACGTTTAAGATCGCGCATGCTCCTACTTGTGCCAACGCTTCCACAATTAAAACCCCAGGCATCACAGGATAATCTGGAAAATGACCGTTAAAAAAGTCTTCGTTTACCGTTACATTTTTAATCCCTACCGCTCGCTTTCCGTCTTCTAATTCCTCTAAACGGTCAATGAGTAAAAACGGGTAGCGATGTGGAATAATTTTTTTAATGTCTTCAATGGTAAGCATAGAGAACCACCTTTCGAATCGATTTATTTCGTTATTATACCACGACCACGTTATCAAGTCCTACTTGCGACGTGTCGTTACCGTGTATACGGGCAAACGAAAAAGGGAGTTTATTCTACTCCCTCAATAATATCAAGAATATGACGCCATGTATCAGGACTCAGTGCATCTAATGGGGCGCCTCCACCTATGACTCCGTACCCAAATATTAGACCGAGAACTGCACTTGCGGCGATGAGGAATAGAACGACAATCAGGCGGAGCCAAATCGGAAATGCACGAATGCGAGCTTTGCGGTTCCCGACTTTTCGTTTTGATGTTTTCTCTTGCCGTTTGGCCTTACGCTTTTCAATCCGACTCGCTTTTTTCCCATTTTTAGTTGGCGCGGCTTTCGTTTCAGTTTGATCAATCATGACGTGAATCTCCCTTAATTATTAGAAAAGACAAAAGCGCAAGGCACCTATTTTTTAGGTGACAAGCGCTGTCCAGCTCTTAAACATGTTGTGCCTAATCCTACCCGCTGACCCAGAAGGAACAGCTTTCGATGAGTCGCTCTGTGATTAACGACGTAGTCCGTTCACAAGCCCCATCATTTGATCGGCCATGCTCACAGAGCGGGCATTAAACTGATAATTCCGTTGTGTCTCAATCAAATCTGTCATCTCTCGGCCAATATCAACGTTTGAACCTTCAAGTGTGCCCTGCACCACTGCACCGCCACCTGCACCGACCGCTGCGTAGACCTCATTCTCTGCAAAGCCTAACGCCGCTAAGTCAGGAAGTTGAAACATATTTCCGCCGACAGCCTCAAGAAGTTGTGGCTTCATCACTTGAATGAGCTGCAACTGTGCCGCTTGAACGTTCGCACCATTCGGCATGGTCACTTGGAGCGTCCCTTGATCGGTTAACGTAATCTCTTCAAATGTAGCCGGAATGTTAATGCGATTCCCGGCACTATCTAACAAATAATCGCCGTTTTGCGTAACAAGCTGAAGCAAGTTGTCATTGTTAGGGTTAGCCGTTAAGTAAAAAGCTCCATCTCGAGTCAGACGTGTAACGGGATTTCCGTCCACAACCGTCTCAATTTCAAAAAAAGAGGACGGATTGGCAATGGCAAAGTCAAGAGCACGGTCGGTTGTCGTGAGTGTCCCTTGCTCCATGCGTAGAGCTGTCTGGCTTACTTTCGCTCCTGAACCGACACGAATACCGTTTGGGGTCAATCGACCCGTTTCATATTGGGTTGCTTTATTCGTATTCACCTGTTGGAATAACAAGTCAGAAAATGATGCTTCTCGCCGTTTATAGCCTGTCGTATTCGAGTTTGCGATATTATGTGATAGTGTATCAAGCTTTTTTTGAAGCTCTCCCATTGTGACAGATGCTGAAATCATCGATAAATTCATGTTTGTGAACTCCTTATTTCAAGCAAGTAATTGCCTTTTCTACCCAATACGTCCCACTTCATTTACGGCTTTTCCGAGGCTCTCATCGTACGCACGAAGGACCTGTTGATTTGCTTCGAATGTGCGATAGGCTTGCATCATTTCCGTCATCGTTTGAGCCGCATCTACATTTGAACGTTCAATAAAGCCTTGTTGCAATTGGTAATTAACAGCCGCGTTACCGACCCCTGTTGGCAACTCTCCGTCTCCTTCAAAGCGAAGAAGGCCATTTCCTTCTTTTACGAGTTGCATCGGATCTTCAGCCACGACGACGTTAATCTGTCCGATGGCGGCACCTGCCTCATCGGTAATCATCCCATCGCCATCTACATTGAACCATTCATTGTTTACTTGCAATGGGTTTCCATCTGTTCCGAGAACATAAAAGCCATCGCCCGTTGTTAAAAAGCCGTCCCCGTCCACAGTGAAGTTTCCATTACGAGTGTAGCGAACCTCGCCGTTCTCATTCTGCACAGTGTAGAAGAGCGCCCAAGGCTGACCGTTTTCTTCGTTCGTTGGCATAACCCCTTGCAATAGTGCAACATCCGTATTATTTTGCGTTTCTACTAAATCACCTTGGCGAAAGTTGGGCATTCGCTCTTGCAAGTACACTCCAGTCGTTAACTCCCCAATGACGGGAGCAACCCCTTTCGGAACATTCCCCGTGTTCATTGCGGCAATTAACATATTCGGAAATGCACGTATCGCTGCCTGATCCGCTTTATACCCAGGTGTGTTCACATTGGCTAAATTATTTGTTAACATCTCTTGACGTTGTTGCTGCGTAATCATTCCGGCAGCTGCACCCCATAGTCCACGAAGCATGTTCCAATCCTCCCATTCATTAGGAACGAACTGAGCGATCTACAATCGTCGTTCCATCTAGACAAATTTCGCCATGATTATATACGAACTTTCTTACTTGACATCCGATCCAAGTTTTCAAGAATAATGCCTGTCCCTTTCGCTACACAATCCATCGGGTCTTCTGCCACAAGGACAGGAACTCTTAATTCTTCCGATAAGAGTTGATCGATTCCGTGGAGTAATGCGCCACCACCAGTTAAGATAACACCGCGATCAATAATGTCCGCAGAGAGCTCTGGAGGCGTTTGCTCGAGCACTTGCTTTGAAGCCTGAACTATGTATGACACTGCTTCCGCTAATGCTTCTTGTATCTCCTTTGAGTTTACCGTAATCGTTCTTGGAAGTCCACTCACCATATCGCGACCGCGAATGTCAATTTCTTCATAACGAGCATCAGGAAATACTGTTGCAACTTCTTTTTTGATGTTTTCTGCCGTCCGTTCCCCGATCAACAGCTTGTACTCTTTTTTCACATAATTTAAAATTTCCGAATCCATCCGGTCTCCCGCCACTTTGATGGAGGAGGCGGTGACGATATCTCCCATGGATAAAACAGCCACATCGGTTGTACCACCACCAATGTCTACGACCATGTTCCCGCTTGGTTGGAAAATATCCATCCCCGCTCCAATCGCTGCTACTTTTGGTTCTTCCTCCAAATAGACGTCCTTTCCTCCGCTTTTTTCTGCTGCTTGCCGTATCGCTTTCTGTTCGACAGACGTAATGTTCGTCGGGCAGCAAATTAAAATACGGGGTTTAGAGAATGCGCTTTTCACTTTCATTTTATTCAAAAAGTGTTTAAGCATAGATTCCGTCAGTTCAAAGTTGGCGATAACCCCATCCTTCAAAGGACGTACGGCAACAATATTTCCTGGTGTTCGTCCGACCATGCGGAACGCTTCATCTCCGACTGCCAATACGCGGTTTGTCGATGTCTCTACAGCAACGACAGACGGCTCATTCAAGACGATGCCTTTCCCCTTTACGTAGATCAAAACATTTGCGGTGCCTAAATCAATCCCTATATCCCTTCCAAACATGATGTGATCCTCCCTATTAACTAAACCTTTTGTTCTAAATCATTCTTCATACCTAATTCATCATTTTAACATAATTTGTTCATACAGGGATTGATTTTTTTGAAATTTTACAAACGAGTTTTAACAGCCTCTCCTTCCGACACTTTTGCCTTCTTATATTTCACTTTTGTTGCTTCACCACCCCGAAGATGGCGAATGGACTTATGGTACTCAAGGATATCCTTTACTTCGTTTGCTAGCTCTGGATTAATTTCGGGCAAACGTTCAGTGAGGTCCTTGTGTACGGTACTTTTCGAAACGCCAAATTCCTTTGCGATTGTTCGCACGGTTTTTCTCGTTTCGACAATATACCTGCCTATCTTGATGGTCCGCTCTTTGATGTAATCGTGCACACCGCTCGCCTCCCTAAAATCTGTGTTAGTGATTGGTACAGTTTATTAGGGAGAGAGGGCATATATACCATCTTTTCAAGGGACAAGATTAATTTGCTCCTGTGCATGCGAAGCGTAGCTAATCGCAGGACGTTAAAACAATAACGCTCGGTTCGTCATACTGCTAATATCAATGAGATCGGCCAAAGTTGTTTTCCCTCGTGCTTCCAAATGACGTAAGAGCTCACAAAAAAGGTGTGCCGTTGTTAAAGCATCGCCTAGGGCTTGATGCCGTTCATAAATATACGTTCCAAATTGCTTAGCGTAAACCTCCAGATCCCGCATATCTTTTGACGGACTAATGTAACCAATCAAATCTAACGTATCAAAAAGCAAAGGGACATTGAACGAAAACTGATAGCGTTGAAGCTCTTTTTTTAAGACCGTCACATCAAAAGAAGAATAATGTCCAACCCATGCAGCACTTCCTGATTGCTCGACAAACCGAAAAAAGGACTCAATCGCAGGTAAAGACGCTGGGGCATTTTTTACTTTATCTTCAGAAATTCCTGTTAATTCTTCAATCTCTGCTGGAATGTTGCGCTCCGGGTTGACATAAGTCTGAAACGTGAAATCTGTTACCTCTAACCCTTCGACATGAACCGCAGCCACCTCAATTAAACGATCCCCTGCTGCGACAGCAAAGCCCGTTGTTTCTGTATCAAAAACGGTGAAGGCCAACTGACAGATTGGTGTGTTAAGCGGTGGATCTACTGCTAACCCATGTGGCAGCTTTTTTCGTTTCCAAAACAAGAGGATTCACTCCTTTCCCCGACCGATCATGGCATATTCAGAACATCCCAAAAGAGGCCAGTGTTTGCTGCTGAAGCGTGCGAATCGTCTTTATGGCATGGATTAATTGTTCCTTTTCTCGGGTACGTAAATGGCGGACGTGCACTTCGCTCGTAGGCCCTTCACGATTGTCTTTAGAACGTTCCAATCCTTGCTTCACTCGTATCGATAAAATGACTTCATAAGCATCGAATAGTTCTTCGTTCATTTCCTCGGAAATAACGTCAGCCTTCGACAATTCTTTCACGAACTGGAGGGGAAGACGGCCAACAATTCCTTGTTGTGCCCCTAATAGCTGCAAGCAATGGTGGAATGGAAAAAGAGCATGTTTTTTCAGGTCTACCTTGTCACGCTTCACGCGAAACAAGGCGCGGATCGGATGGTCAAGTACAGGGACCGGTATTTCCTTTTCATGCTCTGCCATCCGGTACAAATAAATTCGTGACCGCTCCAAATGGTCTTTTACCAGATGCTGAAATTGGTTGTGCAACGCTTCATCGCCAGCGACATAACGAAACGAGAGAAAATTATGACCTAGTAAAATATGATCATTCGTTGCCCTGAGCCCCCAACGACGGAGACGATCTCGCCACATGGAAAGACTTCCGCACCAGTTCGGGGAGCTTGCCATCATGTCCCCAGGACACCGCCGGTAGCCGGCTTTTTCCAGTGTTTCAACGAGAGCCTCAGTAAACCGTTTAAAATAATCAGCGACCTTCGCGCCCTCTTCTTTTTCCGTATCTTGATAGACGAGAAAATGATCTTGGTCGGTCGGCATAAATTGCTCCCCTCGTCCACTGCTCCCCATCATATACCACGTAAACGGAACTGGAGGAGCTCCTAAGCCTTCCTTCTCAAACGAATCAATCGTCAGCTGCAAACAATGCTGAACGAGTCGATCATAAAGCTTCGTAATCATTTCGAGCATATGGATCGTTGGCACACCGTCCCGCAGTAACGTGGAAAGAATGTCATGGAGCGCTTCTTTCACATTTCCGATCGATGTAATGGTTGATTCTTCAATGGTTTGAATCACTTCAAGAGTGCCTCGGTTTTTCTTTTGCAATAAATCAGACAATGTCACCATGCCGAGCGGCCTTCCTGCCTCTTCAACTGGCAAGTGTTTAATTTTATTCATGAGAAACATGGACATTGCTTCATAATAATACGCGTGACGACTAATGGTATATGGATTTTTTGTCATAACCTCATATGCTTTTTGTGTCTTGCTTTGTCCAGAGGCAATCACGCGGCCCACAAGGTCTTTTTCAGTAATAATCCCTGATAGTTTGTTTTCATCATTTAACACGATCACAGAACTCGTTCCTTCGTCCATTATCTTTCGAGCCACCTCTTGGACAAGAGCTTGTTCTTGGACGGTCACTGCTGGTTCTGTCATCACATCTTGAATGCGGCGGATAAAAGGCTCACTTTCACCCCATTTATTCGCAAGCTGTACTTGCTCGGCTAAGGAATGATAAATGTCGCGAAGCCTAGTGGCTGCCTGTCTGAGCATAAAATCCTGTACAGTATCCTCATGCCAACGCCTCTCCATAACGGAATATGGAATGTGAAGACAGACGGAAGGTTCGACTGTTCGTACTTCCACATTGTGGATGACAGCATGCTCCGGCTGTTCACCTAAAAAGTCGGCCAAGCTCGAAAAACCGATCATGTCCCCTACCTCTAGAACTTCCAAGACCTCCTGTTGGCGTTCGTCGCTTCCCGCAACAAAGACTTCTGCTACACCTTTGAGGATGAGCAGAAGTCCATGACGGGGCGAGTTCGAGTAAAGGACTTTTTCTGATTTTTCGTAGTTTTTAAGCGCACAAGCATCCATCAGAGCAGCAAATTCTTCATCTGTTGTTCCACTGAATAACGGATGCCTGTGAACTTGTTGAAACAATGAATCATTTTCCGGAAGATTCATCCATCCATACCTCGCCATCCTTATACGTCATTTGCTCAGGATAACGGAGGTCTACCACTTCATCTTGAAGCTTTTGTGATGGAGCTGCGGTCATGAGTGACACGACAATGGTTACGAATAAGTTAACCGGAACCCCGATTAAACCTGCTCCAGTATCTTGAATGCCAAAGAGAGTAAACGTACCCGTGCGCGCAAGGAAAATATACACGAGCGTTACCGCAAGGCCCGAAAGCATACCAGCAATGGCTCCTTTGGCGTTCGCACGCTTCCACCAAACACCGAGTAGTAGAACTGGGAAGAATGCCCCTCCGGCTAAACCAAAGGCCCAAGCCACAATTTGAGTAATAACTCCTGGAGGATCAAGGGCGACCACACCTGCGACAATTGTTGCTAGGACGATCGCAATTCGCCCAGCCAATAAGCGCTTCTGATCACTCGCTTTTGGATTCATTAAACGGTAGTAAATGTCATGGGCGAAGGAGGAGGAAATCGTAATCAAGAGCCCTCCTGCTGTCGACAAAGCGGCCGCCATTGCTCCGGCAGCGACAAGGCCGATGACAAACATGCCAAGGTTCGCGATTTCCGGAGTTGCCATCACGACAATATCATTGCTAATTCTTAGCTCTTCCCATTGCAGAATCCCATCTCCGTTGGCGTCAGCCATCTCAAGTAACCCTGTATTAATCCAAGCCTCCGTCCATGCTGGAAGCTGATCGATTGGCTGATTTGCCACTTGTGTCATTAAAATAAACCGAGAAAACGCTGCGTATGCCGGGGCTGATAAATAGAGAAGGGCAATAAAAATCAACGCCCAAGCCCCGCTCCAACGGGCCGCCTTCATCGTTGCGACTGTGTAAAAGCGAACGATGACGTGAGGAAGGGCAGCCGTACCGACCATTAACGTAAACATGAGAGCAATAAACTGAGATTTGTCACTTTCCATAAATGGCTGAAGAATTTGCGACAGACCCAGTTCCTGATCAAGCCCATCGAGCTGTGAAATGAAATTACCGTACGTGAGCCACGGAAAAGGGTTTCCCGATAGTTGAAGCGACATAAAGACAATCGGAATAATGTAAGCGACAATTAAAATAATGTATTGAGCCACCTGTGTCCATGTGATCCCTTTCATTCCCCCGAGTGTGGCATAAATCGCAATGACGACAACCCCAATCATCGTTCCATACATAGCCGGAATGTTTAAAATTCTCCCAATAACAACTCCTGATCCTGAAAGCTGACCTATAATATAGGTGAAACTAATAATAATTGTCGCAATTGCTGCAATAAGACGTGCTGTGTTGCTACCATAACGGTCGCCTATAAATTCTGGTACGGTATAACGACCATATTTGCGAAGCTGAGGTGCAAGTAAAAACGTTAAAAACAGATAGCCCCCAGTCCAGCCCATTATGTAGGCAAGGCCATCATAACCGAGAATCATTATGGTTCCAGCCATTCCGATAAAGGAGGCTGCACTCATCCAGTCGCCACCAATGGCCATCCCATTCCAAAATGGTGGTACCCCGCGACTGGCAACGTAGAAATCGGATGTGGCACGAGCCCGATTATAGATTGAAATCCCAATATATAAACCGAATGTTGCAAGAATCATTAAAATCGAGACAATCGACTGTTGATCCACTGCATTCCCTCCAAACGTGTGAAGTCACTTCTCTCTCCTTTTTATAAAAACAGCCCGCTCTTGTTAGTGATCCAAGGCTTTTCCTGAGCTAACAGCCTCATTTTGCTTCTCGTCAATTCCGAATTTTTCGTCTATTTTATCGCTCACATAAGCATTCACAAACAAGAGGACAACAAAGGTAACGACCGAGCCTTGTGCGCCCATATAATAGTGGGCAGGCATTCCTAAAATCGTGAAGGTTGAAAAGGCTTCAGCAAAAGCTACAACCGCAAAGGAAACGAGCCCACCGATTAATAAGCAAATAACAACTAAGGTTGTTCGGGCTCGGAAGTAAGCATCAGCTATCGACTTATCCACTTTTTTCATCACGTTCACCCCTCTTTTTTAGATGATGGAATAGCGATCCACAAATCAGTGGTGTCTTATTGGCATCCCTCCCTTTTATAATGAACTGGTTTGAAGATGTCTTTGCTGCGTTCTTGTGATAAAGTCTTGAAGTGTCATAGTTGATGATGTCTATCGAATAACTGAGGTTTGTAAGCATTAAGAAGCTGTGAGGACATGATGAACATTACCGTAAACTAAAAATGAAGCGAATCGTCTCAAAGAAGCCCATCGGCACCATGGCAATTTGTACAATCATCACTAGAAGTATGCCTGCGAATGGCACAGTTAAAAAGAGCGGCCGTTTATAACGGATACAGGCAAATATTGAGGCCACGATAAGCAATAAAAATAAGTAGATCATTGGCGATCCCCCTATTCGATTTTGTAAGCGCTATCAAATATCTATGTATTGTAACACAACTGAAAATATATTCACTGTTATAGTCCACATTATTTCAAATTTTCTGATAGCTGTCAAGGACAATATCTCCCTTCTGAATAGGAAAATTCGCTATAGGATATAGGCTTCCAAAGTACAAATTGAAAAACGCCTCGTGCGATTATCTTCGCACGAGGCGCATTCATTACGCGTCTTCGTTCGTATCCTCTTTTACATCATCATTCTGTTCTTCGCGATCTGACTCGTCTTCACCTTCACCTTCGCCGTCTCTTGCATCCTCTGACTCTTTCTCATCCTCACCTTCAGTAGCCTCTTCAGAAGCACCTTCTAAATCCTCAAGGAACGAAACAGGTTGCTGTAAAGCGTCTTCTGGATTGATGGCGATTCCGTCTTTGCGAATTTCAAAATGAACATGGACACCTGCATTTTCGTTATACAAGTTACGTCCAGCAGATCCGAGAATATCGCCTTGTCGGACCGTATCCCCTTGCTCTACATTTAGCTCACCAAGACTATGGTAATGTGTCACAATTCCATTGTCATGATCCACTTCTACGACATAGCCGAGCAATGAATCTTGTTCAGCTTTTACGACTGTACCGCTGAGAGCTGCAGTGACATCAAAGCTTTCTTCCCCGTCTTTTGCAAGATCAATGCCTTTATTCTGGTAGTAGTAATTATTGTAATAGACGAGAGCTGCTTGCTGTTCTTCGGCTGTTCCATTGACATCGTAAAAAGTCCCAACGATTTCAACTTCATTTTCGTCACTGATTGGAAGCTTTACTACTTCACCGTCTGTTGTAACCGGAACTGCGTCTTCACCGTGCATGCCTGTTGGTCCATTTGGATTTTCTTCAACGTCAATTGGATCATCAGGATTAGCAATTTGTCCATTTTGACTTTGCATGAAGAAGAAGGCACTTAGTAACAAAGCAGCAACAGCAAGATAGATTGCTGGTAAAGCCCAACGCTTCTTCAGAAAACGTTGTAGGTTGAATGTCTCTTCTTTTTTAGAAGATTGTTTGTTTTCATCTCTCATTATCATCACCTCAGCAACCATTCTGATCAGGTTGCGCTAAAACTATACATATTGTCAAAAAACTTTTTCATTTATTTTTCGACAAATGCATCCGTTTTATGTAGTGATTAAAAAAAGTGGGACAGAACCGAAGCAACCGACCGATGATGGATGATTGACTGTAGAAGCCTGCCTGAACGCTAGCCACCTCTGGGGATACCCCTCTATTCATGCTCTGATTAAAAACCGTGAGTCCTACTCAATAACGTGCGGTCGGGGCATGTCCAGCATGATCCCTTTCCCTTCGTCTGTATGGATGTAAATGGTGTATGTTCCGGCTTGATCTAGCTCGATCGCCCCGCTCTTCTCGGAATCGATCTCCTCTTCCCAAACGACATTTCCAGCACGTTCCACATATAAAGTTAGTGTTCCTTCATCAACCGCCATCTCATATGGAAGGCTTATACGTTCTCCATCTGGAACAGACATTGAATTCACTTCAAATGTACCCCGTAACGTGCCGATTGAGATTTGCACATGGCCGTTAATATTCGATGACTTTGAATTAATGACCACCTGATCACCATGCTTTAGTAAGAGGACAAGACTTAAAGCAAGAGCCAGCATGAGGACGACGCCAGTTGCAACTGCAAAGATAATCCAAAATTTTGTGTTTGAGCGTCCGGACAAAATTAATTTCTGCTTGGTTGATAGCGATTTTTACAGAAGAACTAGCGTAGAAAAAAATAAATTAGGCTAAGAGTGGAGAGTGAGTTTACATTTTTTTGAAATTATATTAAAAA
>NZ_SNUY01000037.1 GCF_004376175.1 Halalkalibacterium halodurans
TCCGCTCCTCATTCTAGAAAGATGCTTTTCAGAAGAAAAATAACCATGATTCTTTCAAAGGGATCGGGAATCTAATCGTTTTTGGCCTAAAACCCTGATTTATGTTCGAGGTATGAATAATTCAGGAGTATATGAGGTAGCTGAAAAAATAGGCTATGCAAATGTGGATTATTTTCACAGAAAATTCAAAAAGTACGTCGGTGTCTCACCATCAACCTTTCGAAAACGTCACGACAGCTTGCAAGTTTATCATGACTAAATGCTAGGCAATCTCTCATTTTGACCTGAAATCGCCTCACATTCGAAAGGTACTGAAACGAAACGGTTTTCGTTATGATAAAAGTATCAGAGAGGGGGGGTTATTTGGAAACCGTAAAAGAGAAAGCGCATTCAAAGATTCGAGTGCAGCGCCGAAAAAAGATCATTACAACGTTGAAGCAGCAAAAATATTTGTACTTAATGTCACTTCCTTTCGTTGCTTTGGTTTTAGTGTTTAATTATTTTCCCCTCTGGGGATGGACGATGGCGTTTCAAAATTTCCGGCCGGGTTTATCTTTTTTTGAACAAGAGTGGGTCGGGTTGCAACATTTTATCGAGTTATTTCAAGATGATCGCTTTTATTTAGTTTTACGTAATACGTTGGCGATGAGCATCATGGGACTTATTGTAGGCTTTACGATGCCAATCCTATTTGCGGTTTTATTGAACGAAGTAAGACACGCAGTATTTAAGCGTACAGTTCAAACGGTTTCTTATTTGCCTCACTTCGTCTCATGGGTCGTTGTGGCTGGGATTGTTACGAAAATGCTTTCGATCGATGGTGGCATCGTGAATCAACTGCTCATGGCGTTTGGTTCGTTGATCAACCCGTGCAGTTTATGGCCAAGGGTGAATGGTTTTGGGTCATCGTTACGTTATCTGACTTGTGGAAGGAGATGGGATGGAACTCAATCATTTTTCTAGCGGCCATGGCCGGAATTGACCCACAGCTTTATGAAGCAGCGAAAGTTGATGGCGCGAGCCGTTGGCGTCAAATTTGGCACATTACTTTACAGGGAATTCGACCAACCATACTTGTCATCTTAATTTTATCGATTGGGCATTTGATGGCGATCGGATTTGAGAAACAATTTTTACTCGGAAATCCGTTGGTCGTTGACTATTCTGAAGTTCTTGATTTATATGCATTAAACTATGGATTGGGACTTGGACGCTATTCCTATGGAACAGCAATTGGTATTTTTAATTCCGTTGTTTGTATCATTTTGTTGTTTTTAGCGAATGGCATTTTTAAACGGTTCACGAATCAAAGCGTAATGTAGGAGGCGGAAAGATATGACAGGCAAATGGGGGGATCGACTATTTGATTGGTGCAATTACCTTTTTTTAACGATGGTCTTACTTGTCACGCTGTACCCTTTTTTAAATGTTCTTGCGATCTCGCTCAACGATTCGGTCGATACGGTTCGGGGAGGAATCTACATTTGGCCACGGGAGTTTACATTAGAAAACTATCGAGTCATTTTCGGGTACGACCACCTTGTGACCGGTTTTATTAATTCGGTTTTACGGACAGTGATCGGTACAGTGCTCGGGGTTTTTTCGTCGGCGATGGTGGCCTTTACCCTAAGCCGAGGAGATTTTCAAGCGCGGAAATTTGTCTCGACGATTATCGTGCTTACTCTTTATTTTTCAGGTGGGTTAATCCCTGGGTATATGCTCATCCGTGAGTTAAATTTAATTAATACGTTTTGGGTGTACGTTTTGCCAGGGATGGTCAATGCATTCCATATTATTATCGTTCGTTCATTTATGGATGGCTTGCCATATTCCCTACAGGAGTCAGCGAAAATTGATGGGGCGAATGATTTTACAATTTTCTGGCGAATTATCCTCCCTCTATGTACGCCTGTTTTGGCAACCATCGCCTTATTTGTGGCCGTTGGACAGTGGAATGCTTGGTTTGACACGTACCTTTACAATAGTTCCAACCCGAATTTGACGACTTTGCAGTACGAACTAATGAAAATTCTACAGAACACAACGATGAGCGCCTCCGATGCGAACGCGTTTAGGGGAACATCTGGTGAAGATCACAGTAGGACTGTGTCCCCAGAATCGATAAAAATGGCGATCTCAATGATAACGATCATTCCGATTTTGCTCGTGTATCCGTTTGTTCAACGCTTTTTTGTAAAAGGTATGACGCTAGGTGCAGTGAAGAGTTAACAAACGAAAGGGGAACTAAAATTGAATGTAAACTTCCGATTATTAAGTGGCTTATTGCTTGCGATGATCATCGTTTTGGCAGGGTGTAGTCAAGAGACCTCAACAGAGGGACAGGAAAGCTCGGATGAGCCTGTCACTTTTACGCTATTTAGCGCCGATCCCCATTCCCAATGGGACAATATGGACAGCCCAGTGAGTCAAAAAGTTGTGGAAGCGACAGGGGTTACATTAGAGGGAGAATTTGATGTTAGCGGAGGGGACCAAAAGATTTCGCTTATGGCAGCGAGTGGCGATTACCCTGATTTGATTTGGCCGAAAGGGAATTCCAACATACTAGTGGATGCAGGGGCACTTATTGACCTTACCGATTTAATTGAGGAGCATGCCCCGAACTTGAAAAAGATTTATGGGGATTATTTCGATCGATTAAAATGGAGTACTGAGGACCCGTCGATTTACATTTTACCGACAGCAGAGGTGGATCACACGTACTGGGAGCCTGGGCATGGATTTATGCTTCAACATGACGTCGTAAAGGAGTTAGGCTATCCGGACATTCGAACGGTCTATGATTTTGAGCAAGCCATTCGTGAGTATAAGGAAAAATACCCCGAGATTGATGGGCAGCCTACCATTGGCTTATCGTTGCTTGCAGATGACTGGCGAATTTTAATTTCCACGACCAATCCAGCTCTTTACGTAACAGGGGTTTCAGATGATGGGGAGTTTTACATTGACCCTGATACGTATGAAGCCACGATGCACTATCGTCGTCCGGAGGAAAAAGACTATTTCCGTTGGTTAAACCATATGAATGATAGCGGCTTGCTTGATCCAGAGAGCTTCGTTCAAAGCTATGATCAATATTTAGCGAAAATCTCATCAGGTCGAGTCCTAGGAGCGATTGATGCAGATTGGCAAGTCGCTGATGCACAGCGGGCTCTAAGGGAAGAAGGAAAGCATGAACGGATGTTTGGTATGTATCCTGTCACGCTCTCAGAAGAGTATAAGCATCCGAACTTCCAAGACACAGGTTATCTTGGCGGCTGGGGCATCGGCATTTCCATCGATTGTGAAGATCCTGTGCGCGCGATCAAATTTATCGATTTCTTAGCATCTGAAGAAGGGCAAATATTGCAAAATTGGGGGATAGAAGGAGAACATTATGAGGTGATTGACGGAGAGCGTGTCATTCCTGAAGAGGAAATGGATAGACGTAATAACTCTGCAAATTACGTAAGGGACACTGGAATCGGTGTATTAAAAGGATTTGCTCCATCATACGGTGACGGAGTGACTGATTCGACGGGACAGACGTATACGATTGTAAGTCCAGATCAAATTATTGAAGCTTACACTGACGTTGAAAAAGAGGTTTTAGCGAATTACGATGTGGAGATGTGGAAGGATTTGTATCCCACGAAAGAGGAATTCCCTGTTAAACCGTGGGGTGCGGCATATAACATCCCAGTAGAGTCTGGATCACAATTGGAGCTGATTATGCAAAGATGTCTAGATATTGTGAAAAAGCGAATCCCTGAAGCGATTCTTGCCTCACCAGACGATTTTGATGACATCTGGGATGCGTTTATGAACGACCTTGAGGAAGCAGGGGTAGAAGAAGCTGAAAAGGCTTATACTGAGCTCGTACGAGAGCGAGTGGAGCTTTGGAACGAATAACATGAATGTTATCAACGCGCAGTCTTTCTTTAAAAGTCTGCGTTTTTTTTGTTGTGTTTACCGATAATTTCAAATTGATGACTGAAAAGTTAGCAGATAACATTTCGGCTTGCCCCCAACAGAGTTTTTGCGAATCATTACAAAAATTTGGTATGATAAAAGATAAGCGCTTCCAAATGTAGGAGGGATATGTGATGGGACAAGTCGAAGTCATTGACCGTCGACAAAGCGTGTTTGGTGACGACATTCAGCTGCAAAAACGAAGCAGTAGCTATGAAATTATTAGCAATGGCGTGTTTCTCATGTCTACAGAAAATGGACGATCCGAGCGAGAAATGGTAATCCTTGGGGCTCAGCATATGAAAAATGCAGTTCATAGCGTGTTGATTGGTGGGCTAGGTGTCGGAATCACAGCTGATGAAGCGGTGCACCTAAACGATCACGTTCAAGTTCACGTCGTTGAAATCGAGCCTTCTGTAGTGGAATGGCAATATCGTTACCTTTATCCTTTCTCCAATCAAGCTCTAGAGCATGAACGGACGGCGATCATTATTTCCGACATTCAACAATGGCTACGTACGAACGAACGGACGTACGATCTCATTTGTCTAGATACGGATAACGGACCAGATTGGATGGTCCATAAGCAAAACGCCAGCTTGTATGGGAAAACAGGTCTCGAACTTGTTCGCGAGCGGGTAAGCGTTGGCGGTGCTGTGTCATTTTGGAGTGCTTCACCATCTGAGAGCTTCCTTCATGAACTTGAAACATTGTTCGATCGGGTCTATGAACACGCAGTTTCCATCTCTCATACATTACCACCTGATTATGTTTATGTTGCTTGCCGAGATCGATAAGGGGAAAACGGCCTTCCTCAATAGGAGAAGGGCCGTTTTTCGTTATGTTCATATTCCTGCTACCTGGCAGAGGTTAAGCGAGCCCCCTCTACTTTGGACGAAAAGAACTCGATTTAGCATCACTCACTGTCTTTCTTATAAAAAACGTGTAAGATTTGCCAATCATCTGCAAATGCTATAACTGTTGCATTTGTTAACTGCTATATATGACATGAGATGGAAAGGAGTTGGTTCTATGGCAAGACGACGACGTCCTCTCGTTCCAGAAGCCCGCGAAGCATTAAATCAATTGAAGCAAGACGTAATGGAAACGCAAGGATACCAGACATCTAATGATGTGAAGTATGAAGTAGCGCGAGAGCTCGGTGTTCCTCTAACGAAAGGGTATAACGGCAAATTAAGTTCCAATGAAGCTGGTAAAGTCGGAGGACGAATCGGGGGCCAAATGGTCAAAGAAATGATCTCTATGGCGTTACAACAACAAGCAAAAGGAGGTAGTGACCATGAAAAAACGTGAAACGAATCGAGACGAGCCTTTAGAAGTTCATATGGAAGACGATCATCCAGGCTCTCAGTTTACAGAAGAGTTTAACGAAACGGGCCAGCGTGAAAAAGGCGTGATCCCACCGAGAGGAAAAGAGGCGCTCGATGAAGTGTAGAAAGGAGGACAGTTGTCATGAAAACATATAGAAAAATCTTACTAGCGGTTGTTTGTTTATTGTTATTCTTCCTGCTGCCAGTAGGAATGGCGTTTGCAAACGACCACGGAGTAAATTGGTTTAAACGTGCCGAGGAAAGACAAATACCTGATCCTGAAGGTGGTGCTGAAATGACTCAGCGCATACCGGTGTCGAATGTAGTTTTACAGCAACGTTACCCTGATACGGTTGTGCTCGCTGGACCTACAACGGCGAACCGTATCGCATTAACCTTTGATGACGGTCCTGACCCTCGTTTCACGCCGCAGGTGCTAGATGTACTACAAGAGTACAACGTTCCGGCAACGTTTTTTGTGATGGGCCGGCGTGCGGAACGTTTTCCAGACCTTGTAACACGGATGGCAGCCGAAGGGCATGTGATTGGGAATCACTCCTATTCCCATCCTAATTTTGTGGTGGAGGATGATGTTGCTCTCCTTGAACAGGAGGTGCTTCAAACGGAGGCCATTATTCAAAATCTCGTTGGGTACAGACCACGCTTTTTTCGAGCGCCTTACGGGTTTTTATACAACGAACTTGTGGAGAAGTTAGCCGAATTAAACAACACGGTTGTCGCTTGGTCTATCGATACGTTAGATTGGCGCGAGCGCCCTGCTGAGGAAGTCGCTTTTTCAGTGATTAGCAGTGCCCAGCCCGGGTCTATCGTACTGATGCATGATGGTGCAGAGGCTGACGGTGATCGGACTCAGACGATTGAAGCCTTGAGACAAATCATCCCCACATTATAGGAGCAAGGCTTTGAGTTTGTGACGGTTTCTGAGCTGATCGGCATTCCATACGAAAAATAAGGAATGAAGTCCGCTTAAACATAGGCGGACTTTTTTCTATTTTTTGCAGAACTAACGGACCGGATAGAAGTAAGCCTCTATGGTTACACCAACGATCTTTAACTGATCAAATGCCATCACCTTTTGTAGTTAGGCTGGCTGCCAAACAATGTCACCAGCTTGTTTTTCTGTATCAATGTTCACATCGAAATGATGCTTTTCGTAAAAGTGGATGAGGCGATCAAGATGATCCCAGTCCCGCTTTGCGATATCTCCTGTCACATAACGGATATTTTGTTCGTAGGCGATCTCTTTTAAATATTTCATGCAAATCGATCCGTACCCTTGATTTTCTGGTCCTTTAATGTCACCAATGTGAAGGTGATCTTCATCCTTATAGCTAGCCATGATTGAAAAATCCCACGTGCCATCAAAAGCTGAATCGCAGGATGTTAACATTACCTTACATTGGTAGCCATCATCATGTAAATAGACGATGACCCATTCCGCTCCCTTTGTAGGCTCAATTCCTATCACTTTAGACTTTTTGGCAATTTCCTTTACATTTTCACGCATACGAAACATTTGAAACTCTAGATCCTCTAAATCTTCTTTTAATTCTTTCGCGTCTTTCAATTCCTCCTCTTGAGCAAGCAAAAACATGAAATACTCCTTTCTATTAATTCCCACAAACATTAAAGAAACCAAAAAAACATACAGTTTTACATTCTACTAGATCATGCAAGAGAATGCAAATTCACACCACCAATATCACCATAAGTCGGATGACATCTGTTGACAAACCTTACATTTAAGAGAAAAATAGATGATGAACAAGCAAGAAAACAAGGAATGTGAGAATGAACGTACGAACGAGTGGCATCGAACCCCTCCTAGTCATTTTACGCTAGTATGCTACAAATGTTTGACATCATTCACTTGTTTTTGCCATCATGAAAAATTCCGTCTTTCGTCTTATGTACTTTTGCAGGATTTGACAGCCGTTAAAGAGAATAGTTGCTACATAGGAAGCAAACGGAGGGAGTGTATGTGGTGGAATCATTGCATTTTGAGCCGTTATACATTTTTAACTCAAAATACCGCTGCCGTTATGAATACGGACTAAACCCAAAAGAACTTCCAAGCCTTGATCCATATTATCCAACACAAATTCTTGAACATAGGCAAGCACAATACAAAGAGTTTTTAGAGATTACGAAACCTTTTGTTGATAAGCTTCTTTTGTATTTGAAAGGGATCCCTACATTGATTATCGTCACCGATCATGAACGTGTCGTCCTTGATGTAACGGGGGAAGCCTTTTTTCAAGAAGAGCTCGGATTAAAGCCAGGATTGGCCTTTACGGAAAAGGGGGCAGGAACGAATGCTGTAGACTTAGCGCTTACATATGAGAAGACGTTCCAAGTCAAAGGAAAGGAACACTTCTTTGAAAGTATGCACAACTTTTCATGTACAAGCTGCTTATTTAGTACAGTTAATTGGTATAATGAACCTCAAAAGGGAACAATCGGGATTATGACAAGCGTGGAAAATGCCAGTCCGCTACATAGTGGTCTGTTATCTTCAGTCGTTGATGGGATTGAGCGAGAATTTAAGCTACGGGTTCAAAATCGCAAGTTGGAAAGCCTGAATCAAATTATGGTCACAACGTCGAGAAACGGAATTGTTATTACGGATAAAGAAGGCAAGATAACCGAGTGCAACCATAGCGCGGAAGAGTTGTTTGCCATTGATCGTGAGGATATGTTAGGGAAGAAGGTTCGCGAGGTTCAGCCATTTGGCGAATATGTTGAGTTAGCCGTGAGGAAGAAACAACGCATTGACAACATGGATTTAAACTTTATAAACATTGAAAATAAGATGAAGTATATTACGATGGACGTATCACCAATCTACGGAAAAAATCAAGAATTTATTGGTGCTTATGGCCAATTTCGTGATATCACGGATCGTGTAGAACTAGAACAGCAAGTAATTCAAAATGAGAAATTCTCTGCGATAGGTCGACTGAGTGCTGGGCTTGCCCATGAAATACGGAATCCGTTAACACCGATTATTGGTTTCGTGAATCTATTAAAAAATGAAAGCTATTTAGATGAAAAGGCGAAGCAATACTTACGAATCATGTCAGATGAGCTGGAGCGAGTTCGCAAGCTCGTAAATGATTTTGTGATCGTCTCAAAGCCGGAGCCGCCAGAGTTAAAGAAAACGAGTCTACATACTCTTGTTGAGCAAGTAATTCGCTTTATGGAAAGTCAAGGATCTTTACATAATGTTCAAATGGAAGTAAATCATTCGATTGATGAAACGGATGAATTACTAGTAGATGCAAGTCAAATGAAGCAAGTGTTGATCAATCTCCTAACGAACGCGATGGATGCGATGGAGCGCGGGGGAGCCATTCGAGTAGAGACCGGAAAAGATTTAGGGAATGGCATGTTCTCAATCAAAGTCCAAGATGAAGGATGTGGAATGAGCGAAGACCAATTAAATCAATTATTTAACCCGTTCTTCACAACGAAAGATGATGGATTAGGATTAGGATTATCGATTTGTTATCGAATCATTAAAAACCATGGAGGAACGATCAATGTTGTTTCCCAGCTGGGTGAAGGCTCGACATTCGAAATATTACTTCCGGTAAAAGAAGGACGAGAAGCATTCATTTTTGAATGATGCTACTTGAACAAGAAAAAAATTCAGTAAACGGATTTTTTAACTATGAGGAGAGATAAATGTGTCAGCTTTTGAAAATGCACTAAAGGCATATATTACTGCAACTAATACCCATCGGTTTGAGGAAGTTGAAAAGTGCCTGCACCCTCACGCCGTCTATTGGTTTACAGACGAAACATGTACAACGATGGAACAAATTCGAGCTTATTTCGAGCACGCTTGGAATACAGTTCAAGGTGAAATTTACTCTGCTCATAATGTATATTGGCTAACGACAGGGGATGATAATGCTACATGTATTTATACGTTTCATTATGAAGGGATTATGAACGGGAAACATGTGACAGGCAGTGGTCGAGCCACCAATGTATTTACGAAGGTTAAGCATGGAGAGTGGTTGTTAATTCATGAACATTTGAGTGCACCGTCCGAGCGGAAATAACCAAGAGGGAGGAACGAGATGGAAACTCCTTCACATCATCTAAATCTGTTTGAATCTCACTTGTTACGTTATTATCAAGCAGCATCCCTGTTCGGCGATGAGGAGAGCATCGAGCGTACGCTGCTTGCTCATTATAAATGGCTGAAAAAAAGCCATATTTTCGATCAACGAGATCTTACAGCTACAACCATTCAACGCTTCATCCATGATTGCAAACGATTTAGTCGTAAACCGAAAGACCCTTTACTCAAGCAACTACCTAATTGGTGCTGTTCACATTTTTAAGCTTCCCATTGAGCAAGCTGCCGATGTATTGGGTATTTCTTACAGTAAACTGTTGAAACGTCAACTTCAGATTATTGAAAAGGTTGAGCCTTCTGTGGCTGTCATCGGATCGTGCTCTGTACCTTAAACGTTGCTCGTTGAATATGTTTATGATCAGCTTTATTTCTGAGCGAGAGAGGGTAACAAGCTCCATGGGTTTCTGGCAGCAACAGTCCACTCATGTCGACGAAGCAAATGCCACATATGAAGGGGATTTTTATTTGCAGCCGATCCATGCAGATGAAGGATACCTCTCTTTAGAAATACGAGATCTATTTGTACATAATTGGGATGCATCGGGTGATTGGGAGTCTCATGTTGTTTATGGTGAGTGGCATTTTGAGATTCCTGTAGAAAAATCACCTACTGTCATCAAGCAGGTAGATGAAAAAACAACCATCATCGATCAAGATTGGTTTATTGATGAAGTGATATTTGCTCCGACAGCTACCTTTATCCATTATTATTCAGAAATCAACGATACTCATTTCGCTTCCTTCTCGCCTAAGATGATCGATCAAAATGGGAAAGAAGTGGAAGCGATCGATCCATTGACTCCGTTTGAAACATCTCTTTTTACTCAAGAAGTGTGGGATTCCTATTTAGTTTTTCCGCCATTGTACGACGACATTCCAGATCAATTAATCATAAAGATGACAATGGCAGAAATCTTAAAAGAGGTCTTTTTTGAACAAAAGCTTACATTACATGAAGGGGAAGAGACGACTTTTTCATTTTTAAACTCTGACATTCAGGTGAGCCGCTTATCAGGTGAGCGATTTTCAACGTTTGTCTTTACGTTCGAAGAAAACATAGAGCGGCCTTTTCATCATATTGATATTTCTGCGAGCGTTAAGCTAGCTGATAAAGTTAGAAGATTAAACAATTACTCATTTACAACCAATTCAATCATTCACCTTGAACGAAATGGTCAGGAAATTCCAGAAGCACAATTAGAGCGGTTTACTTATCAAGATTTTATAAGTTTGCCGTTAGAAATATCGATGGAATTTTCGAACATACCTGAGGATCTATCGGACGTTACGTTTGAGATTTTACTTTATTCAAAAAGTGAATTCCTTGATGAAAAAATGATCATTGATTTGTCAGAAGAATCGTTCGAAAAGCGTAGCCATTAAAGGAAGGCTATGCTTTTTCACATGACTTGAACTAAGAAAAAGTATTTTACGGAAAATAAAAAAACTCTTGCCAAGGGAAAGAAAAACGACTACAATAATTTACGAAAGCGGTTTCATTATTTATTATATAAATTCGCTGTCTCTGTGGTAATCATAGAGATATTATTAGAATCTTTTTCGAAAGCGCTTTAGTTATTTAGTGGAGAGGAGTTTTAACGTGTCGATCATTCAATTTCCGAAAGAAATGAAATGGGGAGTGGCAACCGCTTCCTATCAAATTGAAGGAGCAATCAATGCTGGAGGTAGAGGCGCTTCAATATGGGACGTCTTTGCGAAAACTCCAGGGAAAGTAAAGAACGGTGACAATGGAGATGTGGCTTGTGATAGCTATCATCGCTATGAAGAAGATATTGAGATAATGAAGGATTTAGGCGTGGATATGTATCGCTTCTCTGTTGCTTGGCCGCGAATTTTTCCGAATGGTACAGGGGAGGTGTCACGTGAAGGATTAGATTATTACCATCGACTTGTTGATCGTTTAACCGAAAACGGGATTCAACCGATGTGTACTCTCTACCATTGGGATTTGCCGCAAGCATTGCAAGAAAAAGGCGGGTGGGATAATCGCGACACGATCGATGCTTTTGTCTGTTATGCTGAGATTATGTTCGAAGAGTTCGGGGATAAAATCGACCACTGGATTACCTTTAATGAACCGTGGTGCGTTTCTTTCCTTTCAAATTACATCGGTGTCCATGCACCTGGGAATACCGATCTCCAGTTAGCGGCAAATGTGGCCCACCATCTTCTAGTTGCTCATGGAAAAGCGGTTCAGTCGTATCGAAAAATGGGGCTTAATGGACAAATCGGATACGCGCCAAATGTGGAATGGAATGAGCCTTTCAGCAATCAAAGGGAAGACGCGGAAGCTTGCAAACGGGGAAATGGTTGGTTTATCGAATGGTTTATGGATCCTGTCTTCAAGGGAGCTTACCCATCTTTCTTAGTCGAATGGTTTGAGAAGAAAGGGATAACCGTACCCATTGAGGCTGGAGATATGGAGACGATTCAGCAACCAATTGATTTTTTAGGAATTAACTATTATACAGGAAGTGTTGCCCGCTACAAGGAGAACGAAGGACTATTTGATCTAGAAAAAGTAGACGCAGGGTATGAGAAAACGGATATTGGCTGGAACATTTATCCTGAAGGCTTTTACAAAGTGTTGTCCTATATAACTGAGCAATATGGTCAAATCCCGATTTATATTACGGAAAATGGGTCTTGTTACAATGATGAACCTGTGAATGGGCAAGTGAAGGATGAGGGTCGAATCCGCTACTTGAGCCAGCATTTGACGGCACTAAAGCGTAGCATGGAGTCAGGTGTCAACATTAAAGGATACATGGCGTGGTCATTGCTCGATAATTTTGAATGGGCCGAGGGCTACAGTATGAGGTTTGGCATCGTTCACGTCAATTATCGAACGTTGGAACGGACGAAGAAGGATAGTTTCTATTGGTATAAACAAATGATTGCCAATCAGTTCTTTGAACTTTAAGAGGTTAATTGATTTATAGCAGCAAGCGACCATTTTTTTCTCAAGATTCAACTTACTTTAATGTTTGCGAAAGCGCTTTAGGTTTTGTGATCGCATGAAAGGAGGTGAAATGAGAAAAATCAATTATTCTTTAGGATTATATGCTTACAAAGAATGAAGGGGGAATAACGATGAAAAAAATGAAATTGCTTAGTATTGGTTTTGTTTCGGCACTCTTGTTCGTTGGTTGTAATGGTCAGCAAGCGTCAGACAACGATCCTGAGTCGCCTACTAGTGAAGATCAAGTCGAATTAGTGTTTTGGGAGTTTGGAAACACAGGCTATGACAAACTCATTGCCGAGTACGAAGAAGAAAATCCTCATGTGAAGATTAACCTACAAAACAGTGACATGAATGACCTTCATGATAATTTATTTACATCCATATCTGCTGGAAGTGGAGCACCAGATATTACGATGATTGAAGAAGCGCAAATGGAACGTTATCGTAACGCAGAACAAGCGTTTTACAATTTGTATGAATTCGGTGCGGAGAATGTACAAGATCAATACTTAGATTGGGTTTGGAGACGAGGCGAGAATGCAGATGGGACCTTTATGTTTGGATTACCAACAGACATTGGACCGACGGTCATGTATTACCGTACCGATGTGTTTGAAGAAGCCGGCTTTGATTCATCGCCAGAGGCTGTAAGTGAACTCGTCGCAACTTGGGATGATTTTGAACGCGTGGCAGACGAGATTTATGAGAAAACAGGCAAGCAAATGGCAGATGGCGCAGAGTTAATTTATAACGCAAAGCGTGATCAAGCAAAACAACAATACTTTAACGAAGAAGATCAGTTGATCATTGAAGACCACGAGCACATTCGTGACGCTTTTGACTATACCGCTCGTTTGCTTGACAAAGGTGTTATTGGTGATATTCCTCTTTGGACGCCAGAATGGTTTGCTGGCATGGGCGATGGCTCGTATGCAACGATGTTAGCGCCTGCATGGATGCAAGGAGTTATTAAAGACAATGAACCAGAAGAAGGGGTTTGGTCGATCTCCACTATGCCTGAAGGTGCTGGAAACTGGGGAGGCTCGTATGTAGCAATTCCAGCGGAATCAGAGCATCCTGAAGAGGCGTACAAATTTGTCGAGTGGTTAACTGCACCTGAGCAACAATTAAAGTCATTTTTAGACTACGGACTGTTCCCATCAGCTCCAGCCGTTTACGAGATGTCAGAATTTATGGATTATGAAGATGCGTATTTTGGTGGATTGAAAACAGCACAAATATTTTCTGAAGCAGCACAAGCTGTCGAGCCTGTTTATAAAGGAAGAAACTATTATCCAATAGATGAGGAAATCAAACAAGCAATCGATAATGTTGCCGCGGGCTCAGAGCCAGATGACGAGTGGGAGGCAGCGATAAAACGGATTCAAGATGTTTTAAATCGTCAATAGGTGGCAGTTGAAGGGAGAGGGATTCTTCTCTCCCTTCGCTCCACAAAGGAAGGAGGAAATTCGTTGGCACACTCGGCGAAGGAACGATGGTTAACAGAAGAAAGACGGACGGCACTATCAGCGTATGCGTTCATCTCACCCTTTTTTATTCTGTTTGCAGTTTTCGGTTTGTTTCCAATGATCTTCAGTTTTTACTTGTCATTTTTCAGGTGGGACGGTCTGAACCCAATGAGCTATGTGGGTTTAGCCAATTTTCAACTTATTTTTAATGATCCGACGTTTTTTTCTGCCATCAAAAATACGTTCATTATTGGAATTCTCGGGACGTTACCGCAAATTATCATCGGTATTTTACTCGCGTTCGCGTTGAATTCCGCGTTGATTCGATTTCAGCATACATTTCGGACGCTTGTTTTTTTACCTTACATTACGTCGATCGTCGCTGTGGCGATTATTTTCGGCCTCGTGTTTAATAATCAGCCGTTCGGGCTTGCGAACTATGTATTAAGTTTATTTAATATTGATCCGGTCCGCTGGAGTCAGGAATACTGGCCGGTAAAAATCGCGATTGCGACCATGGTGTTTTGGCGCTGGGTTGGGTACAACACGATTATCTTTTTGGCAGGAATGCAAAGCATTCCAAAGGAGCTTTATGAAGCGGCGAAAATCGACGGTGCCACCATTGGGCAGCAAATTCGCCTCATTACGGTACCGATGCTAAAGCCGTTTATTTTGTTTGTGGTGTTTACGGCAACGATAGGAAGCTTGCAGCTATTTACGGAGCCGTTAATCTTTTTAGGGCGCGGCCTGCGAGAAGAAGGGATCACAATGGTTGCGTACTTATGGCGAGATGCGTTTGTGCTTAATGCCTTTGGAACAGCTTCTGCTGCAGCGATTGTTTTATTTTTCATTATTATTACCCTTACGGCGATCAATTTGCTCATTACGAATCGGATTGGCCGTTCAAAAAAAGTGATGTGAGGAGGGAACAAAAGTGGATCGAACGAAAGAGAAAGAAGTAGGGAGCCCTCGATTTTCGATAAAAAAACTGGCCGTCTACCTGTTTTTACTTATCGCGTCGCTTGCCTCACTATTTCCGTTTTACTATATGTTTGTTATGGCAACGCGGCTGAACCGTGAGATCAATCAAGTACCTCCACCTTTTACCCCAGGGCGAGACTTGGTGAACAATTTCCAAAAAGTACTTGACAACATCGACTTCTTTGGTGCAATGTGGAACTCCCTTGTCGTGTCTACATCGGTCACGATCGGAACGTTATTTCTTTGCTCACTCGCGGGCTATGCGTTTGCGAAGCTTGCGTTCAAAGGGAAAAATGTACTGTTCGTCTTTATTTTGATTACGATGATGGTCCCTCCTCAATTGGGGCTGATTCCTCAATATTACATTATTACGGAACTTGGCTGGCTGAACGATTATCGCGCCATCATTGTCCCTGGATTAATTAATGCATTCGGGATTTTTTGGATGAGGCAATATATTAAAGAAGGGGTGCCGACTGAATTAATAGAAGCGGCACGAATGGATGGGTGCTCAACCTTTAGAATTTATTGGAACATTGTCGTTCCCATGATTCTCCCTGCATTCGCTACGCTAGGAATCATCGTCTTTATGCAAGTATGGAACGATTTCCTCTGGCCGCTCGTCGTCCTGCGTGATCCTTCCATGCATACGTTGCAAGTGGCCTTACGATCGTTAAACGATGCAAGGCAAATGGATTATGGGATGATCATGTCAGGAACATTTTGGGCTACTGTCCCACTAATTATCGTCTTTCTCTTGTTCAATCGACTGTTTATCGACAGTCTGTCTGAAGGGGCAGTGAAAAGCTAAGTCTGAAAAAAAGAAAAGCGAGGGTTTACAATGATCAATCAAAAGATGGTTCAATTCGCCCATGCGGTTTATTTTTTCACCGTGTTAAATCTCCTCTGGTTGCTAGGTTCTTTGCTAGGTTTAGGGGTTTTCGGTGTCATGCCCGCAACGGTCGCCTTGTTTTCTGTCATTCGTGCAAAGTTGAGGGGAGATCAAGAACTTCAGCTCGTGCCTGCCTTTTTCGACGCTTACAAAACGGCGTTTGTTCGCTCGAATGTCCTCGGACTTTTCTTTGGATTAGGCTTTTATGTCCTTTATGTGAATGCAGCATTTGCGACTTATTTTTATGAGAAGGATGTTCAATTTTTTATTTACCTCGTCGTGTTTTTCTTTGCGGCTATTATGACTTTAGCCTTCATCAATTTATTTTCGATCATGGCTCATTTTGAGATGAAGACCATCCAATATGTGAAAGCAGCAATTGGTCTTGTGTTTATTCATCCACTAAAAACGGTGATGCAATTCATTTGGCTCGTCGCCTATGTTTTGCTTGCCATCTTTTTACCGAAAGTATTTCTTGTCGTAGGAGTGAGTGTGATTTCCTATGTGTGGATGAGTCAAAATCTCACGACATTTACAAAGAAATATGCTAGTTAAGGACAGTATATTGGTCGTGAGTGCCTTACTTTATGATTGACACATATAGAGACGTGAAATAGAATGGGTTCGAAAGGGTTTTCGCACAAAAGGAGATCAAACATGGCGACCATTTATGATATAGCAAAAAAGACCGGTTATTCCATCACGACTGTCTCAAAAGTGTTGAACAATTATACAGATGTTAGTGACAAAGCAAGAAAAAAAGTAATGGATGCGGTTACAGAAATGGGGTATTTTCCGAGCTCTAGCGCGCGCATGCTAACGACGAAAAAATCGTGGACGATCGGTGTCGTATTCGTAGAGAAGGCAGGAGTGGGGATGGAGCATCCTTTCTTTAGCTCGGTGATCGAAAATTTTAAGAAAAATGTCGAACGCTTCGGATATGATTTGTTATTTGCGTCCAATCAAATTGGTAATGAAGCGAAGACCTATTTAGAGCATTTCCGCTATCGCGGGGTGGACGGGATTGTTGTTGTTTGCTCTTTATTAAATGATCCTGAAGTCGAAAAACTGATGAAAGCAGACATTCCGTCCGTTGTCATTGACTTAGATAGTAAAGGCTCTAGTGCCGTTTATAGTGATAATGAGTATGGAAGCGAACTAGCAGTGGATTACTTGGTTAGCTTAGGCCATCGATCAATCGCTCACATCTCCGGTGATCAAGGGCTTTTCGTTGGCGTCCAACGGTTAAAAGGATTTAAAGATGCGATTCAAAAACTTAACCTCTCCATTTCTGATGAGTTTATTGTTGATGGTGGCTTTTTTACTTATGAAGGAGGACAGCGAGCGATGGAGGCCCTTCTTCGTAACCGTGTGCGACCAACCGCTGTTTACGCAGCAGGAGATTTAATGGCTTTAGGAGCGATTGACACGATCCGAAAGCACGGTCTTAGCGTCCCTGAAGATTTTTCTATTGTCGGTTTTGACGATATTCAGATGATCCGGTATACGGCTCCTGCTTTGACGACGATTCGTCAAAATACAGATCTGATCGGGAAAACGGCGGCAAATCTTTTGTTGGATCAAATTAATGAAAATGAAAAACAAAGCCTTTCTGTGAAAATTCCCGTCACCCTCATCGAGAGGGATTCATGTCGAAAGATTTAAGTAGCATACTATTGTTTTATGGAGTGAGCATCCACTAGGGTGGTCACTTTTCTTTTTTGCGCTGTAAGAACATACAGGCATGGAGCATGTAGCAAGCAGGAGTTTTTAACCATCCCCTTCTCTATGGAATTCGCCTTTTTTCATAGAGAAGGAACAAACATCTTTACGCTTGTCTCCCTCCAATCATAGATTGTTAAAACCACGGATGATAGGAGGAATTAAGATGTTTGGATATTCCATGGTACAGACTGTCCGCTCCAATGCTCATAAATTAGATAAACCGTTGAGAGAACAAATGCTGAGCATGTATAAACCATTTAAATGGACACCATGCTTCTTTCACAGCGTTTTTGAAAAAATGTTGCTGAAACGTAAAACCTATTCGGTGATTGTTGAATTGAATCAAGGGTGTTTTGATCAAGGCTCCATGACGGTGGAGCATGTGTTGAAAAAGCATCAAAAGTGTCAGCTTCGCCATTCATTCTCGAAAATCCGCTGTGTTAGCGCCAACGTCACGCCAGAGTCATTGCAAGAGATGCTCGTGTGCAAAGATATTCGAAAAATCTATTTAAATCGAGAGGTTCATGCACTGCTTGATACAGCAGTTGAATCTGCTCAAGCATTTGAAGTGATTCGCAACGGGGAAACGTTAACTGGAAAAGACGTGACGATTGCTGTCATCGATACAGGAATCTATCCCCATGAAGACTTAGAAGGTAGAATTAAAGCTTTTGTTGATTTTGTCAACCAACGGGAAGAGCCATACGATGACAATGGTCACGGAACTCATTGCGCTGGAGACGTAGCAGGTAACGGAGCAAGCTCTGATGGTCAGTATCGCGGCCCAGCCCCAGAAGCTAATGTCATTGGTGTAAAAGTTTTAAATAAGCAAGGAATGGGATCTCTTGAATCGATTATGCAAGGAGTGGAGTGGTGTATTCAATATAACGAAGAACACCCAGACGATCCGATTCATATCATCAGCATGTCTCTAGGTGGCAAGCTCTTCCGTACGAAAACGAGCAGGAAGATCCGATGGTTCGCATTGTGGAAGAGGCGTGGAACGCTGGGATTACTGTATGTGTCGCTGCTGGAAATAGCGGTCCAGATGCACAGACGATCGCCAGTCCTGGAGTGAGTGAAAAGGTGATCACAGTCGGTGCCCTTGATGACCGAGATACAACCGATCGAGAGGATGATGATGTTGCCCCATTTTCAAGTAGAGGCCCTACGATTTACGGTAAACCTAAGCCGGACATTCTCGCGCCAGGTGTGAACATCGTATCGCTTCGGTCACCAAATTCATTTTATGACAAAATTCAAAAAGGAAGTCGTGTCGGCTCCCACTATACGATGATGTCAGGTACATCGATGGCGACACCCGTTTGTGCAGGAGTTGTGGCACTTATGCTTCAACATGAGCCAAACTTAACACCTGATGAAGTGAAAACGAGGCTAATGGAAGGTACGGATCGTTGGGCGGATAGGGATCCAAACGTATACGGAGCAGGATATATTTCAGCAGAGGGTGCGATTCCGAACAGCGAAGAAGAATAGAGAGTAAAAAAGATCTTAAAAATGGCAAACATTCATCTAAAAATAAGCACCGATTATCCCTTCCAGATCGATTACAATATTTTTAAAAGTCAGCGATAGAACGGAAGGGGAAAATCGTGAAACATTCACTGTCGATCATTTTTATATTAATAGCCGCTATGATGTGGGGGACAACCGGTACGGCTCAAGTATTTGCTCCGGCTGAGGCCCATCCGATTATCATTGGAGCAAGTCGACTTGCTGTCGGGGGACTGGCGTTATTTATATTCGTGATGGCCCAGAGAAAATTCCAGCTTCGAGGATGGCCAGTCCTCCCTACTTTTATCGCAGCTCTTAGCATGGCTGCGTATCAGCCCTTTTTCTTTTCAGCCGTGTCGATCACCGGTGTTGCCGTTGGAACAGTGGTGGCAATTGGGAGCGCGCCGATCATTGCCGGGTTACTCGATTGGGTAATCCAGCGCAAACCTCCTGGTCCGACATGGGGAATCGCCACCATTTTAGCAATCGCCGGCTGTCTTCTATTGACACTGCCAGGCGAAGAGGTGACAGTCTCACCGGTAGGATTCTTACTAGCCATCGGGGCTGGATTGTCCTTTGCTGTTTATACGGCTGCAAGTAAGAAGCTTCTTCAACAGCAACCGTCTGAAGCGGTAGTCGCTGTTGTCTTTTCCTTAAGCGCACTCTTTTTAGTGCCACTCTTTTTTCTCTACGATTTATCTTGGCTCACAGAGTTTCGCGGAATTATCGTTGTGCTTCATCTCGGAATCGTCGCTACAGCGATCGCTTATTTACTCTTTACCCGCGGGTTGACAGGCGTTGCATCATCAACTGCCGTTACTCTCGCATTAGCAGAACCACTCACTGCAGCTTTACTTGGTGTATTTCTTGTCGGTGAAGCTTTATCCTTTATCGCGTGGGGAGGAGTATTACTGCTGTTACTCGGATTAGCTGTTTTAACCGGTTTTACTGGGGCTAAGACTCCTTCTACACGATTTTTGAGAAACAAGAAAGACAAAGTAAACGTTGAATGAAGAACAGAGTAAGAACATCAACGTTTGTGTCAAAAGCATTGTGTTGGCCTCAAATCCATTATGTTCTATAACCACAATGAAGGGTCCTTCACTGTGTTTTTTTACAGTTCGTGAATGCAATTAATCAAAATACTGAATGGGAATGTCGACAAAAAATATGAAAGCCCTTACAAAGAAAAAAAGGAATTGATCACCGGCTGTCGTATTTGTCAATAGCCGCAAGATCTAACGCGATTTTCTGTCATTTATTTTTTGGAAGGGGCTGACGAATATGATGAACTCACCACTTTTACTCTCTCATTTTATTGAACGAGCAGAACGTTATTTTCCTACAAAACAAGTCATTAGCCGAACGCTTAACGGAAAAAAGAGCTTAACGTATCAGCAAATTGGGGAACGAACGAGAAGATTGGCATCGGCTCTGGCCCAATTTGGCATTAAGAAAGGAGATCGAATAGGGACCTTTGCATGGAACACACATCGACATTTGGAGGCGTATTTCGCCATACCAGGGATTGGCGCCGTGCTCCATACGATTAATTTACGTCTCTCTCAAGATCATATTGCCTATGTGATCAACCATGCCGAAGACCGGGTGCTTTTCGTCGATGCAGATGTTTGGCCGCTCATTGCCCAGCTCCGTGATCAACTCTCGTCAGTTGAAGCGTTTGTTTTGATGTCTGATGGTGAGCTTCCGGAAGTCGATTGGCCGAATGTTTTCTCGTATGAAGAGTTCATCGCGAAAGGGGACCCTTCCTTCGAGTTTGTTCAGTCGATCGATGAGACATCTCCGGCAGGAATTTGCTACACCTCAGCTACAACTGGAAAACCAAAAGGGGTTGTTTACAGCCATCGGGGAATTTATTTGCACAGCATGGCATTAGGACTTGCTGATACCGCAGGATTGTCAGAAAAAGACGTGCTCATGCCAGTCGTCCCTATGTTCCATGTAAATGCGTGGGGTCTCCCTTTTGCTGCGACTTGGTTTGGCACAACACAGGTGATGCCAGGCCCTCAGTTTACGCCACAAGTGCTGGCAGAGCTAATCGATGAAGAAAAGGTAACACTTGCGGCAGGAGTGCCAACGATTTGGTTAGGTCTCCTGAGAGAGCTAGAGACGGGAGTTTATCAAACAGAGCATCTCCGTGCCATCTTATGCGGAGGGTCTGCCGCACCAGCAGCCATGATTCAAACCTTTGAGCAAAAGTACAACGTTCCATTTCTTCATGCTTATGGAATGACAGAAACCAGTCCTCTTGTGACAGTTTCGATGGTAAAAAGCTATCAAGCTGATTTGAATGAAGAGGAAACGTTAGAATTACGGGCAAAGCAAGGGTTAGTTGTCCCAGGATTGGAGGTGAAGGTCGTTGGGCCTAATGGGGAGGTTAAACCTGATGGGGCGGAAATGGGCGAGCTTCTCATCCGTGGACCTTGGATTGCCGACCACTATTATAAGGCAGAGGAGGCATCAGATGCTTTTGCCGATGGATGGCTCCATACAGGGGATGTGGCGACGATTGATGAAGAAGGATTCATTAAGCTTGTGGATCGAACGAAGGATTTAATTAAGAGTGGGGGCGAATGGATTTCTTCTGTTGATTTAGAAAATGCGATCATGGCCCATAAGGATGTTTTTGAAGCAGCAGTCGTTAGCGTCCCTGATCCGAAATGGCAAGAACGCCCAGTTGCATGTGTCGTGCTAAAAGATCCAAATAAAGGGTCGGTAGCTGAAGCAGATATTCGTCGCTTTCTAGAAGGGAAGTTTCCATCTTGGTGGCTTCCAGACCGGGTGATCTTTATGGATGAGCTACCAAAAACATCGGTCGGGAAATTTTTGAAACGGGCTCTCCGTGAGCAAGTAAAAGAACAAATGGAAGCCAATAGGTAACAATGCGTCCTAATGGGTCTATTTTCCTAAAAAGACAACAATGTCTTTCCCTTTTCGCTCAGTTTCTTTATAATGAAACTCGAACTTAATAGAAATAACTAGGGGAGTCCAATGAGCTGGGCTGAGAAAAAAACGCGATGAAGTTTTTAAACCCTCGGGACCTGATCTGGATCATACCAGCGTGGGGAAGTTATCATGTTATACCACACGAATGTATTTTATGCCAGGGTCCGTCTGAATGACGAAAACCCTGGCTTATTTTATTAAAAAAATACACTCCTATTCCCACCTTTTATGGATTCAGAATCTTGTCCTGACGACTACACACGCGAAGGAGAGATTCCATGTCCAAATCAACGATCGACCTCAAGCAATTATCGATTCAATCCTCATTTCCAAACAGCCAAAAACGGTACGTGACAGGTTCTAGGTCTGACATCCGTGTCCCATTTCGCGAAATTTCCCAGCATCCGACCGTGACAGATAGCGGCGAAGCGGAAAATGAACCGATCCTCGTCTACGATTCCAGCGGCCCCTATACCGATGAATCCTATGAAGTGAATATCGAAAAAGGGTTGCCTGCGATTCGTAAGTCATGGATTTTAGAGCGGGGTGACTGTGAAAAATATGAAGGACGGGATGTGCGTCCAGAAGACAATGGCTTTACGAAGGACGATGATCCACGCGCGGCGCGAGAAGTGTTTCCGCGCACCAGCTCGCACAAACCGTTAAGAGCAAAAAAAGGTGCTAATGTGACACAAATGCATTACGCCAAAAAAGGAACTGTCACACCGGAAATGGAGTTTGTCGCAATCCGTGAAAATGTTTCCCCAGAGTTTGTTCGTGATGAAATTGCACGTGGGCGAGCGATTATGCCGTCCAATATCAACCATCCAGAAAGCGAACCGATGATCATCGGGCGGAATTTCCACGTTAAGATTAATGCGAATATTGGCAATTCGGCTGTTTCATCGTCGATTGCTGAAGAAGTGGAAAAAATGACGTGGGCTACGCGCTGGGGAGCCGATACGATTATGGACCTTTCGACAGGGAAAAACATTCATACGACGCGGGAATGGATCATTCGCAATTCTCCTGTGCCGGTCGGTACCGTACCGATCTACCAAGCGTTAGAAAAAGTAAACGGAGTAGCAGAAGACTTAACGTGGGAAGTGTATCGCGATACGTTAATTGAGCAAGCAGAGCAAGGGGTCGATTATTTTACGATCCATGCCGGTGTTTTACTTCGCTACATTCCGTTAACAGCAAAGCGCGTGACAGGCATTGTCTCCCGCGGTGGTTCGATCATGGCGCAGTGGTGTTTGTACCATCATAAAGAAAACTTTTTATACACCCATTTCGAAGAGATTTGCGAGATTATGAAAACATATGATATCGCCTTCTCCCTAGGGGATGGACTGAGACCAGGTTCGATCGCTGATGCCAATGATGAAGCGCAGTTTGCCGAGCTTGAAACGCTAGGAGAGTTAACGAAAATCGCCTGGGAGCATGACGTACAAGTGATGGTTGAAGGTCCAGGACATGTTCCGATGCATCAAATTAAAGAAAATATGGATAAACAGTTAGACATTTGTCAGGAAGCCCCTTTTTATACGTTAGGACCGCTCACGACCGACATCGCGCCGGGGTATGACCACATTACATCAGCGATTGGAGCAGCGATGATCGGCTGGTACGGAACAGCCATGCTTTGTTACGTGACACCGAAGGAGCATTTGGGCTTACCGAATAAAGATGATGTAAGGGAAGGTGTCATCACGTATAAAATCGCAGCCCATGCAGCAGATCTGGCGAAAGGACACCCAGGGGCACAAAAACGGGATGACGCTTTATCGAAAGCGCGTTTTGAGTTCAGATGGCGTGACCAGTTTAATTTATCTCTTGACCCAGAACGGGCAATGGAATTCCATGACGAAACATTACCGGCTGAGGGAGCAAAAACCGCTCATTTCTGTTCCATGTGTGGTCCAAAATTTTGTAGCATGAGAATCTCTCAAGACATTCGCACCTATGCGAAAGAACAGGGTCTTGATACGGAGGAAGCGATTGAAAAAGGGTTAGAAGAGAAAGCCGATGAATTTAAACAAGCGGGAGGTAACCTATACCGATAAGGAGGGATCATCCTGGTTATTCAAGAGCTACGAAAAAAGCTGGAGCAATTAAAAGACGAAACAACTCGGATCGAAAAGGAGATCAAGCAGCATGAAATGAGCTGTGAGCACCATTTTCAAAAAGGCCCTACCTATCAAACGTGCGAAAAGTGTGGAAAAATAGAGCCCCTCTACTATTAAAGTGGAAGGGGCTGTCCCAAAAGCACCTTAAAACATAAAATCGGGAGAACCGTTTGATGCGGTTCTCCCGATTTTTGTGTTGATTTGTGTTCTTTGGTTCCTTCGAGCGACGATCCACCGTCGCTCGTTTCCTTAGGTTGTGGGCAAGAGCCGCAAGCTCGAACTCGATGTGCACGCTTTCCTTACCACGAAGATGTAGCCTTCGGAAGCCGAGGTTTTGTTTAACATGACCAAATACGCTCTCCACATCCGTTTTTCTTTTTTGGTAGAGCGTTCGGCCTTTTTCGCTTTTCAGTTTTTGATGTTGCTTCGCTTTCAGTTCCTCATACACCGGGTTGTAGTGTACCTGTCGATTTCCCCGGGCCTTCGTACACTCCGGCTTAAACGGACATCCTTCACATGATTCAGACTCATAGACTTTAAAATCCCGTGCATACCCATACGGATCGGTCCGCTTGGTGTATCGTTTAAAAGAGACTTTCCGCTGATTGGGCACCAGTACACATCGTCCGTCTCATCATACCTCCAGTTGTAGGGATGAAAGCGTTTCTTCTCAAAGGAACGTTTCTGTTCTTGGCGGAATGTATGGGAGGGAATGAGCGTCTCAAACGGTTCGTCTGCCATCGCCACGTCATTAGATTCACTCCCATAGCCCGCATCGGCAATCAATGTCTTCGGAAGAGGAAGTCCAAGCACAAGTTGATTCATGGTATACGGCTGATAAGTAGCCGTTTGGTTACGCAAAAAAATCGCCTTCTTTCGTTTGAATTTTGGTAGTGGTACCTTCATTTTAAACGATGGGGCGATTTTTTTGTATGTTCTTTCGCGCGTTAGATAAGGGGAGTCGAACGAGCGACAGGCGGCGACTCCTGCGGGAAAAGCAACAGCGGAAGATCGCCGAGAGTGGGGTTCTCGAGGAAGCTGGAGCGTTGCCCGCGGAAAGCGTCCGCCAAGTCGCGATTTAGAACAAATCAGAAAAGCTGCCTCAAAAGATAGACTTTTGAGACAGCTCCTTTTTAACTAGTAGTGAAAAGGCTTTAATGATAGGACTTCGCTTCAATTTATAGATATAACGGATTTTTATGAAGAGAACGGACATTCATTACTCGGTTTGTGTTTCGGTTGCTTTTTTAACATAGAGAGGCCTATTCATCATGCATATTTTTCCCTAGATGGCAAAGGTTAAGTTTATAAAGATGACTTAGATTGCTTCAATGATACTTTAAATGGGGAGAGAGATCGCGATGAGACGGACGAAGGGATTATCATCCATTGTAAAACGGAAGCGGCCCATTGATCAGGTTCATGAAGTGAACCATATTAGGGAAAATGAGATGCTATCTGAAAGTCTCGAGGAAAATAAAAAAAAATCAAAGAGCTGCTCGGAAATAGTAGCGATTTAGTTATTCGTGAGTTAATGATCATCCATGAACCAGAAATTAGTGGAGTTGCAGTGTTCATCAATGGTCTGGCTGATGAGCAACTGGTCAGCGAATGTATCGTCAGTGCGACTCTCCACCCTTCAAAGGAAGCTCACTACTTTAAGGAAGATACGAAGGATAAACGTCTTTCGATAATCGAAAAACAAATTTTATCGGTCGCGAGAGTACAGGCGTATGACTTGTGGAGTCCGATCATCCACTCGCTATTATCAGGCAATTCGATCGTACTAATCGATGGATTTGATAAAGCCTTAAGTTGCAGCACCCCTGGAAGCAAATGGCGCTCGATTGAGGAGCCTTCCACGGAAACGACGGTTCGCGGCCCGAAAGATGCATTCAATGAATCGCTGCAAACGAATCTTTCTCTCATTCGCAGAAGAGTAAAATCAAACCGTCTACGTGTGGAAAATACGGAGCTTGGCGAGACAACACATACCGATGTGGCCCTTGTTTATGTGGACGATTTAGTTGACAAAAAACTCTTGCAAGAAATCAAACAACGTCTCAACCGTGTCATCACCCACAAAGTGATTAGCGAGGCTAATATTGAGGAAGCGATGCAGGACGAGATGCTAACACCATTTCCAACGATTTATAATACGGAGCGACCTGATATGGTGGCATATGCACTTGTGGAAGAGAAAGTCGCTTTAATTATTGATGGAACGCCGTTTGCTTTAATTTTACCAACTGATTTCGCCCAGTTTTTTAAAGCGGCAGAAGACTATTACCAGCGGTATGATTTGTCGACGTTTATTCGTTTATTGCGTTACTTTGCTTTTACTGTTTCATTACTCGGTCCTTCTTTGTATGTAGCCTTGATTACATTTCATCAAGATTTAATCCCAACAACGCTGCTAATCCGATTGGCATCACAACGAGAGGGGATCCCCTTTCCTGCCTTGGTTGAAGCGCTTATTATGGAATTTACCTTTGAATTACTTCGTGAAGCAGGATTGCGAATGCCTCGGGCAATTGGTCAGGCAGTATCGATTGTCGGAGCTCTTGTCATTGGTCAAGCAGCGGTGCAAGCGGGAATTGTATCGGCCTCGATGGTCATCGTCGTGGCAGCGACCGGGATCGCAAGCTTTACAACACCGGCATATAACTTAGCCGTTGCCGCTCGTTTATTGCGTTTTTTTATGATGCTACTCGCTGCTACTTTCGGCTTATATGGGATTATTTTAGGGCTTATTATGCTTGTTGCTCATTTATCGAGTTTGCGTTCCGTTGGAATGCCTTACTTTGCACCATTTGCTCCGTTCAGTATGAAAGCACAAAAAGACGGACTGTTTCGCCTACCGTTAAAATGGCTTGATAAGAGACATGTAGAAGACAAAAACAGTTAAGTTTTTAGCTAGATTAGAAAGGGACGAACGCTTATGAGATGGCGCAAAACTCAGCTACTGGTTCTTTTCTTCGCGACTCTACTGATGTCAAGCTGCTGGGATGCTAGTGAGTTGTCGGATTTGTCGATTATTTCTGGTGTCGGAATCGATAAAGGGGAAAACGGAACGTACAAAGTGTCATTCCAAATTATCAATCCTTCAGAAGTATCAGCCGATGAAGATGGGGTTCAGCAAGGATCAACGTCAACGGTCGTCATTTCCAGTGTCGGAAACTCTATTTTCGAAGCAGTTCGAAAAGCATCGGAGCAGTTGTCTCGTCGTATTTATTCTCCCCATACGAATTTGGTCGTTATCGGAGAGGACTTTGCAAGAGAGGAAGGTTTAAATAAAGCCCTCGATTGGTTCGAGCGCGATCACGCCTTTCGAACGAACATCCCGATGGTCATTGCGAGAGGAAGTACAGCGGAAGAAGTCCTTCTCGTCCAGTCTCCTTTTGAGCGGATTCCTGCAAAAAAAATTGATGAAGCGATTAAAACCTCAGGAGCCGTATGGGGAGAGACGAAAGAAGTGGAAATCCAAGATGTGATTATTAATCAGCTAAGAATGGGCCGGGAAAATACGATCAGCGGAATCAAAATTGTTGGAGACTTATCTGAAGCAGTGGAAGGGGAGGGGCTAGGTAAATCAAAGCCACCTGTCATTTTGCAAGCTGCCGGAATGGCCATGTTCAGAGATGGTCATTTACACTCGTGGTTAGATCACAAAGCTGCGAGGGGGACCAATTGGATTGACAATGCGATTGAAAGTACTGTGGTTACGTTGCCATGCCATAACGATGAAAAAATAGCGATTGAAATTATCCAGTCTAATGCACAAATGGAAGCTAAGATGACGGATCAAGAAACGTTGGAAATAAACCTAACCATTTTTGCAGAAGGAAACATCGGGGAAGTTAATTGCCGTGTTGATCTGACTGTCATTGAAAACATCCATAAGGTGGAAAAACAACTAGAGGACGAAATTCGCAGCGAGGCACTAGAAGCGATTCAAATTAGTCAAGAGGAGCAAATCGATATTTTCGGGTTTGGGGAAGAGGTGCATCGTAAGTATCCTGATCAATGGAAGATGCTTAAAGATCAGTGGAATGAGCATTTTGCCGAGCTTCAAGTTAATGTCCAAGTAAATACGTTTATTCGCCGAACAGGATTCCGAAACAATCCGTTCATCGAATAAATTGAATCGAGGAGATATCCGATGAAGAATGGAACGACGATTAGCACATATCAATTTTTTTCCATGATTGTATTGTTTGAATTAGGGAGCGCCATTGTCGTCGGAGTGGGGCTAGACGCAGGACAAGATGCATGGATTACGGTTCTAACAGCAATGCTAGCAGGGTTAGTGCTTTATTGTGTTTTGTATTACTTGCATAGCCACTTTCCAAGCGATACTTGGATCGCCTATTTGCAAAAAGTTCTTACGGTCCCGATCGGTTGGTTCATCGGTTTTCTCTATTGTCTTTATTTCATTTACATTGCTACGAGGGTTTTACGTGATTTTGGCGACTTGTTAACCACGTCCATGCTAACAGACACCCCGCTCATGGTGATTAATTTAATGATGGTTTTGGTCATTGTCTACGTTTTGTTTCATGGCATAAATGTACTTGCGAGAACGGGAGAGTTTTTTCTCATCATTTTATTTTTCATCGGCTTTTTTTCCGTCACGCTTATATTTAGTACAGACCTTTACAACATAAAAAATCTGCTGCCCATTTTAGAAAATGGCTGGATACCTGTCCTGAGACAAGCGTTCCCTGTTACGTTTACGTTTCCGTTCGGAGAAATTATTGTTTTTACAATGCTTTTTCATTTTTTAAACAAAAAAGAGATGGGATTTCGGTTTGGTCTTCTGGCGATCAGCGTGAGCGGACTACTGCTTGCACTAACGACGATTTTATACATTATTGTATTAGGGGTAGATATTACGAATCGGGCCACGTTTCCACTGTTAACGATGGTAGGGAAAATCCAAGCGGCCGACTTTATCGAGCGGCTCGATGCTTTAGCGGTAACCGTGCTAGTCGTTGCCATGTTCTTTAAAGTAGCCATCTTTTTTTATGCCGGAGTCGCTGGAATTAGTGAGTTGTTTAAAGTGGACAAGTTCCAAAAAATCTTACCTCTTTTCGGTGCGATCCTTGTATTTAATTCTATACAAATTGCGGCCAATTTTAGTGAACATTTAAAAGAAGGGTTGGAGGTTGTTCCATATTATCTCCATTTACCGTTCCAAGTAGGGATTCCTTTGATTGTGTTAGGAATTCTACTCATTCAGAAAAAGATGGGGAAAGTGAAAAACTCAAGCTCACTTTCATGAGGAACGTTTACCGTAAAAGCTGGAAGCCATATAAGTCGTTCCAATCAGTGCGAAGAAGATCATCGACCAAAAAATAAGTCTCTCTGACTGAGCCATCACTTGAAACGGGTGTAAAAAATAGGTTATTGAGCGATTGAATGATACCCCTGTCAACAAATTCATAATTAAGTTATTAACCATGAGGATCGCGAAAACAAAGAGTGAAATCATGATAATTTTAATCATAGTACACCTCTAAAAGACCGTCTTTAGATTAGTGTAGGCCAGTTGAAAGGGATCATGTAAGGATAAAAAAGGAACCTTTCCATTGACAGTTGCATCATCTCGGTTGGTATACTTAAGGGGTGTGATAGATCGTATTTGCGGAGAAGGGGAGCTTCATTGTGCGGATTAAGTTTGTAACGGCTGTGTTTCTAGGAGCTTGCTCATACGGGGTTTTGTCCACTCTTGTAAAGCTTGCATACGAAAATGGAGTTCCTACAGCGGTGGTGACCTCGAGTCAATTTCTGATCGGATGGTTTTTGTTAGCAGCATTGTTAGCCTTTACGCAAAAGAAGCAAAGGCTAACAATGAAAGAAAAAATCCAATTGATGTTAGCTGGCATTCCTACAGGCCTTGTGGGGATTTTTTACTACTTATCCCTTGTCACAATTGAGGCATCAGTAGCCATCATCCTTTTATTTCAATTCGTATGGATAGGGGTTGTCCTTGAAAGTTTAATCAATCGCCAGTTTCCAACGAAAAAAACGGTCGGTTCCCTTATCATTTTGTTAATTGGCACCGTGTTAGCTAGCGGTAACTCGTGGTTTAATCAAGGGACGGTTCATTGGCTCGGTGTTTTGTTCGGTTTACTGGCGGCTGTTTCGTTTGCCCTGTTCATCCTAGCAAACGCAAAAGTATTGCCCCAACTACCCACCGTTCAACGGAGTTATTACATGGTGTCAGGCAGCTTAATGGCCGTTTTATTCATTTTTGGACCACAGCTTATCCATCAGCCCTTTGCAACGTACGGACAACTTGGTTGGTATGGAGTGTTGCTCGGACTTTTTGGCGTTTGTATTCCGCCATTGTTGTTTGCCTATGGGATGCCGCAAATCGGTTCAGGCTTAGGCAGTATTCTTAGTTCGATCGAGTTACCTGTCGCTGTTCTCCTGTCAGTGATCGTTTTAAAAGAAACTGTAATATTGTCCCAATGGCTCGGTGTTTTCTTTATTTTTCTTGCCATCATCCTCCCGAATATAGAATGGAAAAAAGAACAGCTGGCCAAAAACCCTCTTTAATGAACCGAAGAGGGTTCCTTAATCTGGAATTGGATTATGAGGGATGAATCATTTTTTCAAGATAAGCGCGAATCGCCATGACATTGTCAGAGATCGCCCGTTCTCTAGCTTCATCGTCTGCTTGCTTTTTCTTCGCTTTTTGTAAAACGTTCTTTTCTTGTCCTTTCGGTATCACTGTAACGCCATCAGCGTCGCCTACAATGAGATCATCTGGCCGAATCGGTACGCCACCGCAAGAAATGGGCACGTTGATATTCCCAATACCTGTTTTCTGGCTAGCAGCAATCGTCGTCCCTCGGCAAAAAATCGGGAAATTTAGCCCTTTACTCGCTCGTATGTCACGGATTGCTCCATCAACCACAAATCCTGCGATTCCAAGAGTCTTCGCCATTCCTAATACAAAATCACCAGCAATCGCTCGGGTACAGTCTCCTTTAGCATCAATGACAATCACATCCCCTGGCGATGCTTCATACATGGCTTTGAGCACAGCAAGGTTATCACCAGTAGCTACTTGGACCGTTCGAGCTGGTCCAACCACTTGATCGTTTTCGTTTAACGGCTTTATGCTGGAGGTTAGATTGGTGAGACCGTCTAAGGCATCTGATATACATGTCGTCGGAATTGTGCGGAACTGCGTAATGAAATCAATCTCTGCTTGTGACATTAAAATCGCTCCTTCCAGTGTAATGGTTCTGTCTTCCATTTTGTATATCTTTACTATAGCAAATAGTGCTATTGATCACGTATGAAAGCTCAATATTTCGTTATTTAAAAATCTTTAGTATTTTGATAACAAAAACTTATCAGACGTGTAAAGAGAAGAGGAAGCACAGCTGGGAGAAGCTAAAGGAAAAGAAAGCTCGCTAGTTGGAAGAGGGGAGAAAGTGTTTATTATGTGGAGACTATAGAGCTATGCTACTAAAAAGATACGGTTATTATGAATTTATACTAACTGAAATCGAAACGCGAGGAGAGTTACAGAATTTAAAGTAAAAAGAACCGATGATGGGCAGTTAATTAAGTTGATCGAGCACAATTGAAGTTGCCCCTTTTGATTTTGCCACCAGAGTTTATTGATCGAGGGCGTAAAGAAAAGTGGTTTTTAGATCTGCACACACCATCACTAAACCAACTTGTCCTTGCACGTTTTATTCAAGAAGGTCATTTAGAGCGACATTTAATGAAAATGCGAAAATCTTATAAGAAAAAAAGAGATCGCCTGATCGATTGTTTACATGACGCATTTACTGGAGAAATGAAAGTACTTGGTGCATCCACCGGCCTGCATCTTATCGTTGAGTTCAGAGGCCGAACATTCACAGAACGAACGATGGAGCGGATGCGTACTTGTGGTGTTTTCGTTGACTCTGTCGAAAGTCATGCGATTAAAAAAGGAAGTCAACTTGAACGAATCATTTTAGGCTATGGTCACTTGTCAATGGAACAAATCGAAGAGGGAGTGAGAAGACTTCAACAAGCCTTGACATTTGATTAAAATGAGCAAAGTAAAGGGGATTTTATTCCTCGCTTCAGGATGTGACATTCTTAATCTTGTTATCTTAAGCCCTGAAGTAGAAGACTTAGCGCAAGTGAAATAGGTTAAAAAATCGTTCTAAGTTGTCATTTCAAACAAATTCCATTAAAGTATAAGTACGTCTTCTCGATTCATCGATTCGCTATAAATCAGCTGAGCGTTAGATCGCTAGTGACAAATGTTTTAAAGGTACAAAAAATTCACGAAATCTCCCTTTCTATTTTCCTTTGTTTTATGATACGTTCAGTTTTGGAATGTTGCATTTAATTCGAAATGAAAGGGAACAAGGAAGGGGTGTTATATGAGCAAAAAGGTTGAAAACCTCATGCTTGGCTCTTGGCTTACGGCATTAACGGCGATGCTTGGCTCGCTTTATTTTTCTGAAATTAGGATGTACGAGCCTTGTACCCTGTGTTGGTACCAGCGCATCATCATGTATCCGCTCGTACTCATTCTTTTTATTGGCTATCTTAAACGGGATGTCAACGTGGCGTTGTACTCCCTCTGGTTTTCGCTCATCGGGATGTTCACGTCGCTCTATCATTATTCAATACAAAAGCTCCCATTTTTAACGGATGCCGCTCCCGCTTGTGGTCGGGTTCCGTGTACAGGTCAGTATATCAATTGGTTCGGCTTTGTGACGATTCCATTTTTAGCTTTTACAGCATTTGTCATTATTTTCATTTGCAGTTTACTCATTATTCGTGAGAAGTAGGAGGATGACCATTGAAAAAGTTAGCCATTTTTGGAAGCATTATTGTGTTATTATTTGTAGCGATTGCGGTTGTTACCAACTTATCGCAAAAGCAACAAATTGAAGGGAATCCGTTTGGTAAGGAGACATTGGATCCGACTACAATTGAGCTGTTAGACGATCCAAATTATCAAAATGTGATTTTACCAGATGAATTGGAAGACATTTTAGCAGGAGAAGGGGAAGCAACGGTTTATTTCTACGCCTCTGATTGCCCTTATTGTAAAGAAGCAACACCGCGCCTCGTTCCGATTGCTGAAGATTTAGGAATTGACCTTGTCCAGTATAATGTGAAGGAATTTCAACAGGGATGGAATGACTACAACATCGAGTCTACACCAACGATCATTCATTTTGAAAATGGTGAAGAAGTGGCTCGGCTTGTAGGTAGTCACTCTGACGAAGGATTCACGTTATTCTTAGAAGAAAACGTACTCGATTAACGATGTGGAAAAAGGGCTGGGACAGAACACAGTGAATAAGAGTGGCACTTTCACCGCCGGTGAGTGCCACTCTTATTTTTCTGGTGTTTTGTAGTTTGAAGAAACCATTCAAAGGAAGGAGAAGGGTCATGCTCCTTGAGACACCTGAGCTTCGCCTACGCAAAACAACAACGGAGGACCTAGCGTTTGTTTTAAAGTTAGAAGCGATCGAGGAAAATAAACGATATATTATTCCGTGGGATGAAAGAAAGCATCAACAGACCTTGGAAGATCGAGATTGTCTACACCTTATGATTGAAAGTAAAAAAGCAGGAAAAACGGTCGGCTACGTCATTCTCCACGGTGTACACAATGAAAATGATAGCATTGAGCTTGTTAGACTTACGATCCATGACAAGGAAAAAGGGTTTGGACAACAGGTGCTTAGTCTAATGAAACAATGGGTTTTTACAGAGGCAAAGGCCAACCGATTATGGCTTGATGTGAAGACAAACAATGCTCGTGCAATGCACGTATATGAAAAGCAAGGATTTGTCCTAGAAGGGACACTTCGAGAATGTTTAAAAAGTAAATATGGTTTCGAATCCTTGAATGTGATGAGCGTATTAAAGAGTGAATACGAGGAAGAACAGAAGAAAAAAGAACTACTATGAAAAAAATAATCTTAAATTGTTACCTGCTAGGAATGATAAACTTCACTTGCGCTTTTGGTATTGTTTAAATTTATTGTAAAAAGAACGCATGAAGTGTTTAAGTCAAAGCAGCAGTCAAGTATTCATTTCAATGGTGCAAAACGTAAAGCTCGTTCCAAGCTGGACGATTGTTTCGACCTAACGAAAAAAGACAGTATACTGTTGAGACCGTTGTTTTAACAGGTCATAGGAAGAAAGCAAGGTTTTCTAAAAGACTTCAAATTTTTTTCACAATCTAGTGGTAGAATAACAAACAGAGTGAGTTTATGACGAAGGAGAAACATGAATGAACCAGAGCCGATTGATTTGTTTCGTTGCACTGCTGTTTATGTTGAGTGGGTGCCAAGGAAAACATGTGACGATTCCAGAAGAAGATGGTCCTATGGTCGTCGTCTCCCATATAAAAGAATCGACCTTTTCCTTTATTAGCAAAAACAAGATGGAGTTGCTAGAAACCGAGGAAAGTCCCTATCCATTGACCGCGATGGTGGACATCGAGGGTGGACATATTGTGGTTACAAGTCAAACGGAAGACACGCTTTTTTTATTTGATACGGTTCAAGGGAAGATCCTGCCGTTTATAACGCTAAATAAAGGCTTAACCGTGATGGAATTTGATCGAGCCAAACGGATGCTATTTGTCGCTGATACGTTAAATGATGAAATCATCCAAATTGATGTGGACAAACGAGAGGTACAGACGCGGATCGCAATCGATTGTTCACCAACGGATCTGCAAGTAATCGATGATCTGTTATTTATTTTGAGCAGTGAGACAAGTACGGTCTTTATCTACGATATGCGATCGGAAACGATGATCCAATCATTTTCGGTTACCGAACGACCAGCAGGGATGTTTTATGATGGATCTCATCTATGGATCGGTGGACATGGGCCTTACGGGGATTTAAACAAACGAATCTTCGCGTATAACATAAAAACAGGTGTAATTGATCAGGAAGTTGAAGTGGGCCTAATGCCAATTACGATTTATCAAGACCAGCACGACACCTATGTATACGTTCTCTGCCATGGAGATGATGCTTTGTACAAAGTAGATCTAGACGCAAAGCGTGTCGAGGCATCCCTCTCAGTTGGTCATAATCCTTATTATCTAAAAGGGGACGGCGATCATTTGTACGTGAGCAATTTGGACGATGATACTTTTTCCATCATTGAACGAACAACATTTCAGGTAGTAAATGAGATTAATGTGCCAGCAGGGCCTTACGCCATTGTTTTGGAGGAAGAAGAATGAACAAGCGGCATAACATTTTGATTGTAGATGATGAACTAGATCTACGCGAACTCGTAACGTCCTATTTACGAAAAGAAGGGTTTGCTGTTTATACAGCAGAGACGGGAGATGAAGCAATCAAACGGCTTGAACAGGAGCCAATGGATCTTGTCGTCCTTGATGTCATGATGGATGAAATGGACGGCTTTACTGCTTGTAAAGAAATCCGTGCGTTTTCGCAAATACCGATTATTATGTTGACAGCAAGAGGTGGAGAAGACGACAAAGTCATGGGCTTACAAATCGGAGCCGATGATTACATTGTCAAACCGTTTAGTCCCCGTGAGCTCGTCGCCCGAATCGAAGTTGCCTTGCGAAGAACGCAAGGAATCCAGCAAGTGGATGATACCGGATATCGCTTCAACGAGCTTCGCATCCAGCCTAGCGGTCGCAAGGTGTTTGTGAATGGTCAAGAGATCTCACTAACAAAAAAAGAGTACGATTTGCTAGTTTTTCTATTGGAACATCGTGGACGTGTGTTTACACGAGAGCATCTCCATGACCGCTTGTGGGGAATGGATACCCAGCAAGGGACGCTTCGGACAGTTGATACTCACATCAAAACGTTACGCTTAAAACTAAAGCCAGCTGATCGATTCATCAAAACCGTTTGGGGTGTTGGGTATAAGTTCGAGGTAGACTCATGAAAAATTGGTCGATCAAAGCAAAAGTATGGAGCGCTATTTTCGCAATCATCGTCGCCGTTAGTGTTGGCGCCCTTGCGATGACATTTTTCCTTTATGAACGACTTTATATCGACAAGCAGATCGATCGTTTATTCATGGAAGGGCAAGAGCTTCGCACTGTATATGCGGAGCATGGAGCGAATGACTATTTTTTCGAACGGATTCAATGGGCAAACGACAGCAAAGAGCTCACGCTAACTTATACAGAGGATCCGATGCAGCTTGGGAGTGGCTCACCATTTGAACCTTTTGCAAATGAACATTTGATCACGTTTGACGAAAGACAGCAGCTGCTAGAAGGGGAAACGGTCGTCATGATACGGGAGAATGCGTACTTTGAGCAAAAAATTCTCGGGGTAGCGCTCCCTTTATTTGACAATGAACAACTCGCTGGAGCGTTATTTTTTTCGTTGCCGCTATCCGATGTGTATGAGCCGTTTTTAAACGTAGGAAAAATACTATTGCTTTCTTTAAGCGTCATCATCTTGCTGATTATCCTAATCGGTAAAAAGGTTGTGAACCATGTGGTTACCCCACTGACCGACATGAAAGAAGCAGCGATTCAGATGGCGAAGGGGGATTTTTCGTTACGTATTTCTTCAACAAGAAGTCGAAAGGACGAGATAGGTCAACTGGCTGAATCCTTTAATACGTTATCGTCATCCCTCGAACGAGTGGAAGAAAAGCGGCGGGAGTTTCTTGCTGATGTGTCTCATGAGCTGCGTACGCCGCTTAGTTATATGAAAGGTTACGCAGAGGGTGTAGAGGAAGGAGTGATTGATCCGAGCAAAGGGCTTTCCATCATTCAAAAGGAAGCAAACCGATTGGAGCGACTCGTTAATGACTTATTGGATTTGGCTCAACTAGAAGGGGAGTCCTATGTGATGAAGGATGAACCGATTGCATTCGCCCAGCTAGTCTATGAGGTAGTGGAGCAATTTCGCTATCTCGCAGCGCAAAAAAGGCTTCAGGTCCACTTAGATCTAGATGAGGATGTCATTATTTCAGGAGATCCTGATCGGATCGAGCAAGTCATTCGCAATCTGTTAGATAATGCGATCAAATACGCACATGAAGAGACAACAATCTCACTTACGATAGGGCGTGAAGGAAGCAGGGCCCAATTTATTCTTTCGGATCAAGGGATCGGCATTCCCGAGGACAAGCTCGCTCTTGTGTTCGAACGTTTTTATCGTGTAAATAAATCTCGGTCTCGGAAAAAGGGCGGGACGGGATTAGGCTTGGCGATCGCCTCACAAATTATTAAAAAGCATGGGGGCACCATAGACATCACTTCACAGGAACTAAAAGGGACGACCGTAACGATTACATTGAAAACGTTATAAAGGCCTTGCACGATTTACAAGAGAAAACATACGATAAAGCAGTGAAAAAAATTAACTTTTTTATGATGAAGCTTGCCTATAGTTTAAAAAATATTGTTGACAGGTAAAAAATAAACGTGTTACATTCAAACATGTGAATTGAATCATCCTCGTTAGGTGAGGCTCCTGTGCTGGAGATACGCTGCTGCCCAAAAACGTCCAAAGACGCCAATGGGTCAACAGAAACCATCGACATAAGGTGGTTTTTAACGTAGCTGGCTTCGTCCTATGCCGCACAGTGCTAAAGCTCTACGAATGGAGGGGTTTGGTGATCATTAGTCATGCTTTTTTTGTGCTGCTCATGTTGACACCTTCCATTCGTGGAGGGTGTTTTTTGTTTAAAATAGAGTCTCGGAATAAATAACAATTTTCCGGGTGAAATGAACCAAAATTACTGGAAATTGGATTGGAATGGCCTGCACACTCATTATTTTCATTGTATTTTCAAAAATGTGCATGACAAAGAAACCTATTGCCATTATTTTTTTAAAAATTGACTAGGCGGCTTTAGGAAAGATGATTTCTTCAATATTTAACTGCTCTTTCTGACTGCTGTACCAAGCATCGATGTGCTGACACATCATTATGGCGTATAGGCGAATGTACCACATTTTTGTTGACCGGTGGCGTCCAGATTCCAAGTGATAATCTATTTTTTCTCTTTTATTAGAACGTTCAACAGAGGTTCTTCGTTTGTATATAAGTTTCCACTTTTCAGAGGACCTTGGTGTTTTGGTAAATAATCGTAGATTATCCTCTCTGAATGTATGGAATGTCCGACCATATTTTGCTTTTGAACACGGTGATGAGCATGTATTTTTGGTACCGCAAGCAAGTGGACAACGCCATTTTTGCCGATTTTGAGATTTGTCAAACCCGTTGGGCTTCATCTCCTTCCCAATCGGACAGATTGGAACACCTGTTGGAGATATTTGAATATCACTTTCTGTACTAAAGTTCTTCTTTGTTCGAACATTTAAATCGATGAAGGGTTCCACATTTTGATGTTCAAGTAGCTCATAAATGGCCTCAGCATCGTGCGCTGCATCAAGAAGAATTTTATCAATCGTGCCCAAGGTGTACCGTTGCGAAAATTCAATTGAACTAACCACTAGGCTGACTGAATCATGCCGGGAAGCAGGATGCAGCCGTGGATATAGCGGTAAGTCGTATTGGCTATCGCTAGTGGATATCATGTAGAGATGATATCCGTTGAAGTACTTTTCCTTAGAACTATCCCAGCCTGAGTCGATGTCGGGTTGTGAATACTGGCGTGGGTGAGTACAGTTCGTTAGTCCTTGGGCACTACAATTACAGGTTGATTTACTTCTCGGGTACCTAGCTGTTTCAATTGGTGTCCCATCTCCAACTACACCTAGAGCTTCGGGATCCCCAAGAAGACCAAGTTTCGTAGAAACCGCTAAAAATTGGGATTGAAAAAACTCAAATAATCGGTCTCCTGGCAGTTGTTTTTGTTTGGAACCATAACGCATTGCCCGATCAACGAGTTTACGAACAATTCCGGGATTCTTAGGTTCAGCTTTTTCACCCTTTTTAGGCTTCTTTTTCTTTTTTGACTTTTTCTTTTTAGGTTTGACCTTCGGCATAACATTCGGGCTTTCGAAGGCCCATAAACGTTTGAAAAAGTCTTCAAATGTTCCAACACCTGGTGTGTCACCGGGTTCAAAACCGCTAAGAATTGCATACAACGGAACGCGACGAAGTTGATCAACCCAATGAGTAATACCTTTTGTAGGTTGAACAAATAATGAAAGCAGATAAGAACGCATCATAGAAGCAGGGTCACGAGGCTTTGGTCCCTTTTTGGAATAGGAATCACCAAGCCATGTAGTTACCGAAGAGAGATCAGTTATCCAAAGCTTTTTAATTACTGGCCAATCCTTATTAACAAGGGTAAGAATGCCGCCAGAATAATGGGCATTTAACTGATTTAGAACGAA
>NZ_SNUY01000038.1 GCF_004376175.1 Halalkalibacterium halodurans
CGGTTAGTTCTTCTTTACTTTCTCGTTCTATCGCTGGGATAATTTCCTTTTCCAATAATTCATCATACAGTTGGTTGGACTTTTCTATTAATTTTTCACTATATTGTTCGACGGATTTTCTCCATACAAAGGTAAATTTGTTTGCGTTCGCTTCAATCTTCGTACCATCAATAAAAATTGCTTCTTCTTCAATCAACTCCTTTTCCACGAGTTGATTACGGAATTGGACAAAACATTCGCGCAGTAATTTTTCAATAAGTGGATTGGAACGGAAACGATTAATCGTCCGATAGCTCGGCTCATTTCCTTGGGCTAACCACATCATCCGAATACTGTCTTGGAGCAACGCTTCTATCTTACGACCAGAAAACACAGATTGTGTATACCCACACAAAATAACTTTTAACATCATACGAGGATGATAGGCAGGACGTCCAGTTTGGCGTAAGAAATCTTTGAATGCTTCCTCTGGTATGCTCTCTACAAGGTCATTAATCGCAAAAGCAATATCATTTTCTTGTAATTTTATTTCTAAATCTAGCGGCAAAACAATTTGATTCATGGTATACTGTTTAAACATAAGGACACCTCCAAAAATTATTGTTTAGTCACTTTAATTTTATCAAAAGGTGTCCTTTTGGTTTACACAAAATACGAATAAAAAGGCGTGAAGCCTACACTTTTTAGTGTAAGCTCCTACGCCTTATTTTTTTATTTCCTGGGGTTTTGTCCCAGCCCCTCTTGTTAGCCTGCAAGGTGCTGAACCTTTTCAAGTACGTCTTTTTCAAATGGTTCGATCGCCTGCACAGCCATTTCAATCGCCTCATCATATTCAAAGGCGCGAAATAACTCTTCTGCATTAGATAAGCGCTTTTTTACTTCAGCGGAGCGGCTTCGATATCGGTTGCCATATTGAATGACATGCTCAGCTAAACGTGCCTTCTCGATCGTTTCATGAAGAATACTGCTGTTTTCGTGGATTAACGCTTGAGCTTCATCCACAAGGGCAGTCACCCTTCCCATTTCCAAAGGAACGTCACTTAGCTTGGCAATCGCTTGTGCCAGCTTTTGCTCTCCATCTTCTAACCGATGGAGAAGAGTCTCAGGTAAGCCTGGTATGTTGCTTTTTTGCACAAGGCGCTTATCTTCTAACAGCTTTTCTTTAAGCTGTTTCAATTCCTCTTTCGCCTTGAGCTCGTCTTTCCTTAATGAGTTTAATGATTCTTGGGCTTGTTCGATTTTATTCTGACAAGCTGTTAACCCTTCACGCCATTCCTCAAGCATAGAACGCACGGAGGAGAACGTTTGTTTTTGTTCTTCTGTTACCTCATCAATGACCTGAAGCTGTTGCCTTAACTCTTTCAGTTCTTTTCCTAGCTTTTGTTGGAAAACGAGTTCTTCCTCCGCCAGCCGGTAACTGAGCTGCACTGATTCGGTCTCTTCCTTTAAATGAGTTAATTTTTCTTCTGTCTTTGTTAAATCCTCTCGCAGGTTTGGCAGAAGGATCGTAATTTCGTTTTTCGCTTCAACTTCCTTCTCGAGCAGTTCAAACATTTGCTCCATGCTCTCTTCTATGAAATTAATCTCCTCTTCCATTCCATTACATTCGAGCACGGTTAATTGTTCGAGCAATTCAACACGCTTCTCTTCCAACCGTTCCATTTGTGAATCGATGGCAAAAGTCTCAAGGAAGAAGCCAGCTTCCTCCATATCTCGTAAACCATTTTTTAAATTGGTCAGTTCCGCCGGGATATTTGTCTGTAATTCAACGAACAAGCCTGGGACAATTTTAAGCAAATGCTCGATTTGTCCTAATAATTCTTTCGCCTCCTCTAACACTTCTGAAGCTTGAATATAATTTCCTTTCTCTGTACGTTCATCAAACGCTTGCAAAAGCTCGTTCGCTTTTTCAAGCTTTTCGTCAAACACTTTTGCACTGCTCGAAAGGGAGCCTCTTCTCGTAATGGCTTCCTTGATCAGCTTTTGCTGCAATTCTCGTACAGATCCGATTTCCGTACGATTTTGCTCTTCACTTTGAACGAGGACCTGAATGTCATCGACCATGATCTTTAACTGTTCTTCAATGCTATGCAGTCGCTGTTCGATCGTATCCAGTAACGCTTTCGCTTTTTGAAAGCGATATTTATTTGCGAAATCCTCAACGTCAAATAATTGTTCCTCTACATTCGGTAAAATGACACCAACGATGTCGTCCCAGTCACTACGCCACACCTCAAATTTTTCCTCGGTTTCTCCCGACATGGTGAGCCCCTTTACCTTACCAATCTCATCAGGTATTGGACGCTGTAAAATGTCATTTTTCCAATCTTCCAACTTGTCTACCCGTTTATAAAAGGCCTTTCTCCTTAAAGCTCCGTAAACAAAGAATGTAACGGTAAGCACAAGCAAGCTAAAAACTACGATCCACATGTTTGGGTCTCCCTTCTTCTTAACAATCTGAAGGCCCCTTTTTTCTGTGCTACTTGAAAAGTTGATTATGTAGCAACCTGTTCTCCTTGGGCTGTTTCTTCTCTATGTATTGTGTATACTATAACGATAGTAATTTATTTCAATAGGTCAAGGCGAAAATCCTTTGTTATTCAACAAAATTTTATCTATTTTTCACAAATCGATCTATGTCATATGATACCATGAAAATGTGTATTTTGTATCGTTTTATTCGCGATCAATTCGAACAAAGTTAACGAGAGGGTGTCGAAAGTTGGGAAAGCATGACGGGCATGTCCATACCCCTTTTTGTCCACATGGTACGAAGGATTCATTCGATGCTTATTGCGAGCGGGCCATTTCTCTTGGGTTTACGAGCCTGTCTTTCACCGAGCATGCCCCTTTGCCTAAAGGATTTACAGACCCGACCCCTGCGCAAGACAGCAGTATCGGGTGGAATGAGTTGGATGATTATATTCATACACTATCGTCAATAAAAAAAGCTTATCGGGACCAGCTAACGATTTATATCGGTTTGGAAGTGGATTTTATTGAGGGATTTGAAGAGGAGATTTGCACGTTTTTAAATGAATATGGTCCATTGCTCGATGATAGTTTGCTCTCGGTTCATTTTTTGAAGCATTCTGATCGATATTTTTGCATTGATTATAGTCCTGATGTGTTTGCAGTGGCCATCCGAACGTTCGGATCAATCCAAGCGGTTTATGATGCCTACTACCGTACATTGGAGCGTTCGATTACTTCAGAACTTGGACCGTACAAGCCAAAGCGAATTGGTCATATGACCCTGGTGAACAAATTTCAAAAAAAATTTCCAGCGCCTTCTACGGAACACCAGAAAAAAAGCCAGCTCGAGATCCTCCATTTAGTAAAAAAGCACGGCTACAGTCTTGATTATAACGGGGCTGGCTTTATTAAACCATTATGCGGTGAATCTTATCCACCTGAATCCATTGCAAAAGAAGCCGTCGCTTTAGGCATCCCGCTTATCTATGGGTCTGACGCCCACCAAGCAAAGGCACTTGCAACCGGATGGGAACAAATGAACGCAACGCTCAAGAGTCAAGGTGAATAACAAGCCTGGACGAGGCTATTGGTTTTTTCAGTAAGCATGCAGCCATCCAGTCGTTCACATGAACCATATAGCGCTTAATAAAAGATGGATCGTTCACCGATAGCTGGTACAGTTCTCTTAAATAGTGAGGTTGTAAAAATGGCATTGTCATCATCGTCCGAATGTGAAGCAATAGTAAATCAAGTGGTTGCTTGCGAAACTCCTGATTCCCCATGCCTTGACGAAGAATCGTTTCTAGCAAATGTTTTTCCTTTCTCATATAGGTGCTCATAATTTCCCGCACCAAAGTGGAATCAAGGGTCATTTCTCGGAGAACAAGGCGAGCGAGCGAAGGGGCTTGCTGTTCATAAAGCAAGACTTGCTCCATGACAGCGAGCAACTTCTCGTGACTCGATTGACCCAATCGTTCCTCAGTCGCCTGTTCCATTGCCTGAATATATCCTTCTAAAAACTGAACATTTAACTGTTCCAATAATCCCTGTTTACCGCCAAAATAATAAGAGACTAACGCAACATTCACATTGGCCTTAAGTGCAATATCACGCACCGATGTCCCGTGAAACCCTTTGACTTGAAACAATGTAATCGCCGCCTCTAGCACTTTTTCCTTTGAGGATGAAGAAACTACGCCCATCGTACACTCCCCTTTCCAGACACAATTCTACTGACGGTACGACTTCCCTCAACAACTCTTTTCGTGATGGGCATACCTGCCTCCTCTGAAAACCGCTCGACAATGAAGCAAAATGATTTTACAAAACACGCCATCAATCGCTAAAATGGGAAAGAGCGAAAGGAGAATGATGATGTTTCAACCCGAATCTTACCAAGGAACATTAGAGGAAAAGTATAGTCTCGTCACGAAACAATTGGCAGCCTTGCTCAAAGGAGAGTCTGATGCCATCGCCAACTTAGCGAATGCGTCAGCCTTGTTATATCACTTTTTAGAAGAGGTTAACTGGGTTGGCTTTTATTTAATGAAAGAAGGAGAGCTGGTACTTGGGCCGTTTCAAGGCTTACCAGCGTGCGTCCGCATCCCAATTGGTCGCGGGGTATGTGGAACCGCGGCGAAAGAAGAGCAGACCGTGCGAGTGGAAGATGTCCATCAATTCCCTGGTCACATCGCCTGCGATGCCGCCTCCCGCTCGGAAATTGTCATTCCTCTGTTCCAAAACGGAGTACTCTATGGTGTGCTCGACATTGATAGCCCATCCTTAAACCGTTTTAGCGAAGAGGAACAGGCACTGCTCGAATCGTTTGTCGACGTGCTATCGAAAAACCTTAAGTAGCCAGGGATATCTCCTTGACTTCAATTGTTTGTGGAGGTTATAATGGACTCTGTGTGAAATAAGACAGCCAAGGTGAACTTAACATGTACACCCTTCGGCATTTTGTTCCTCAAACCAGCGGCTGAACTTGTTTTGAGGTGTACCACGTAACCTCTAGCTGTCGAGGCGAAGGTACAGAACAACAAAATGAGCATGTTAAAGGATTGCCAAACTGTTGTTATTTTGCATCATTCAAAATAACAAAGGAGGAGTCGATTTTATGGCTCGTTATACTGGACCAACTTGGAAAATCTCTCGCCGCTTAGGAATTTCTCTTAGCGGAACAGGTAAAGAATTACAAAAACGCCCTTATGCACCTGGTCAACATGGACCAAACCAACGCAAGAAATTGTCTGAATACGGATTACAGCTTCAAGAGAAACAAAAGCTTCGTCACATGTACGGAGTAAACGAGCGTCAATTCCGTCGCATTTTCAACGATGCTGGAAAAATGGCTGGAATCCACGGTGAGAACTTCATGATCTTGCTTGAATCTCGCCTTGACAACCTTGTATACCGCATGGGTCTTGCTCGCACTCGTCGTGCAGCTCGTCAGCTTGTCAACCACGGTCACATCACAGTAGATGGTCAACGTGTAGACATTCCATCTTACCGTGTAAAACCTGGTCAAGTGATCGGTGTTCGCGAAAAATCTCGCAACCTTCAAGTGATCAAAGAATCTCTTGAATCCAACGACTTCGTACCAGCATACGTGACATTCGACGCTGATAAGCTAGAAGGAACATACTCTCGTTTCCCTGAGCGTTCTGAGCTTCCAGCGGAAATTACAGAAGCGTTAATCGTCGAGTTCTACTCACGTTAATTCTTCTAGCCAAGTTATATGTTAAAACCCTCAAACCTTTGAGTTCTTTCAAGGATTTGAGGGTTTTTGTTTTCTTTCAGCTTTGATTTCTGAACAGAGCCTCTACGCCCTTCCCCTTCAAGGAACCTTCCAATTCAGGCTCTTCCCCGTCTACTATTGCATTTGGATCAATAGGCCAACTAATGAAAAAATGGTATACTTATTGCTATTGACAATCCTATCATAGCAAAGGTGTAGACCTTGCCCCTCATCTCTTGCGTAACATCCACTTTTGTTTGTAAAAAGATAAAGACAGCGGCAATGATCATTGAAAAAAAGGTACAAACGAGAGGGAGAAGAAGATTATTGAATTCTAACCCCGTCTGCATCGTAGCAAATCCAGCAACTAATAATAAAATCGGAACAACTTCACAAAAGGCCACCCCGATAGAAAATTTTGTTAGACCATGAACAACTGTCGCTAGTAAGCCACCGAATAAAAATAAGAGCAGCACACGATCACTTTGAATCGCTTTGAAAGCACCGGCTAAATTCACATGCTCTTTTTCCCCGATCGAGATCTCTTGGACGCCAAAGGCACGGAATAACCATTGTAGAAAAAGAGCGTAAGCAAGGAGAATCGTCGACATAACGATAAAAGGTAGTCTACTACTTGCCGTCACGCCAGCTACTATACCAATCAATGGACCAATCGCAAAACCGATGTTGGCTCCAATGTAACGTAAAGAGAATTCGCTTTTTACTCTCTGTCAAATCTGCCATTAGTGCTTTTGCGCAAGGTTCAAAAAAAAAGTACAGAAGCCCATCACTAACGTTAAGCATACTAGTAGAAGGGCATAATCTTGGAGCATAAACCCAGCATAAATGGCAGAAGCAACAACAAGAGACACGAGCATGATCTTTTTTCTTCGAAATTGGTCTGATAATGTTCCTCCTAAAAAACCGCCCACCAAAGAGCCAATAGATGTGGTGCCTACAATTAAGCCGATCGAGACAGGGTCTAAACCTGTATACGTCCCTAGATAAATCGCGAAATATGGGACAACCATTCCGAAGCCAATGTTCATGCAAACACTTCCAAAAATCATCGAATATACGATTGGATGAAATTCTGTAAACCTGTTTCGTATTCGCATGAGCTAGTCCCCTTTTACATACCTAAAAAGAACGTCTTGTAATTGAACCAATGACTCATCTCTCAGACTATATTTTTCCACTCTTTTGCTATTGTGATGAGCGCGAATAAATCCAGCGGTCCGTAACAATTTTATGTGGTAATGGACATTTCCTTTTGCCAAGCCTGTAAACTGTTGGATTTCGGAAAACGTTCTTGGTTTCTCCTGCAAATAACGAAGGATCTTTAATCTCCTCTCATCAGCTAAACTTTTCATTTGTCTTTCAAGTTTTTTAGGAGGCTCTCCTTTCAACTCTTGGTCAACAGGATATAAGCATGTAATCAAACCATCAAAATAATCAATCACACTAAATGGGGATTGATGAAACTGAGGAACTAAAAGTAGCGTGTCAACATTCTCAGCCATAATGTGCATTCCATTCGTACATTGCTCCACAAGGTCCACCGGATCTATCTGTGAAGTGAGAACCTTTTTTTTTAACGCATCTTTTTGGAGCATCTCTAAAATATCTTCTGATAAATGACAAAAATACTGTTCGTTCCACCTTCTTAACAACGATACAAAGTACGTTTGAATCTGGATCATATCCTTAGATATTTGCTGCACCCATGGCACAAGTAATTCATAAACTTTTTCGGACGGAAGCTGTTCAAGCCAATATAAAAAACCCGTAATGGTCTCCTTGTGTGGACATTGCCATACAAGCAAACTTAAGCGATGCAACACTTCTAATTTTTGATCTTTCAACTCGTTTGCAAAGTCAGCGTTAATGCTTTTTTCCACTTGTTTCACCCACTTTGTCCCAAGCTCAGAAATTTGCCTGTTAGAAGAATCTAAATAAGTGTACAGGCTTGTAATAAGTTCATAAGCAGGGGAATAATCTATTTCGATTTTATACAAAAGCACCAGCCCCTTTGTTCAATATTTTCAAAACTTAATGTTGTTATAATTTTATTAAACAAATAAAGTACTGTCAAACAAAAACCATTCGCCCCCGCCTTTGGCGGAAACGAATGGTTTCATTAATTAGAACGAATTTCTTGTCGCATGAATAAAACATAAGCAATGGCAAAGCAAACAAGGATCGCCGCAATTAAGCCTGTTAGTGTGGCCAAATGAACAATAAGCTTTCCTTTAAAACAAGCGGACTTACGATTTTACCGACAACAATATTCAAGGAGCGATCCTCCCGATTCAAGAAGGTTCATCTAGTTTTTATTGAAGGATGGATGTGAAGACACTTACATTTCAAAGCGCGATAGCCACATCCCTACAGGCCCAGAGACATTTATAGTCGAGATTAAAAACGAGTAAACTACGAAAAGCCTCCCTGTTACTGCTAGGGAGGCTAGATTCATCATGACAATCAACGAATAGCCACATACACGTCAATTTCGTTCGTCGCTTCGTCAGGCTTGTACCGTTCATCCCACACTTCAAAATCATAGCCAGCTGGTTGGTATGGCTGTTTTCCCATCCATGTTCCATAGAGTGCATCATACGTTTTGTAAAGTTCAGCTTCCAGCCCTCGGTGGGTCGCCATTACATATTGGTGGCTTGGAACCGTATGTACGATCATTTCCGCTGGTACATCTTTCGGTTCTGCCACTTTATAGCCGATCACTTGCGTAAAACGATCCACATTCGGATTAAAGTTTGGCTTCATGTCATAAAGCTGAATCAAATAGATTTCTTCCCCTACCCTTTTCTGAACCAATGATTGATTTTCAAGCAATCGGTGTAACGTCTTTTTCCCGAGCTGCTGTTCCTCAATTTCTTGTAAATTAGCTTTCAATTGATATCCTATAACCGTAAAAGCATCGATTGATTTTAGTTGAGGGTTCATCCTTCTCCCACCTTTACATCACATTGAACATTAAATAAATTCCCATCTAGATCGTAAAAATCTAAAAAAGCATTCCCTTCCCCATCTTCATGAATCTCTTCCACTTGAACATCATGCTTCTTTAAGTGACCGTATAGCTTATAAATGTCATCCGTTTGAAAGCCAATCACCCCATGAGGCTTGTAGTTATAGGAAAAAGTAGCGGTCGTGTCATGGCTTGTTTCGCGCAAAAAGACCATTTGCCCAGAAGGGAGGTTCATTTGAGCCAAGTCCTCATCTTCACTATGCCAAATGAATTCCATACCTAGCACATCCGTATACCAACGAATCGCCCGATCCATCGACTTGACTGGGACGATCCCATAGATGATCTGTTGTAGCATAGAACTTCCCCCTTCGGATCACTTATCGACGATCACCCCAAACCGATTGCCATCCACATCGAAAAAATCAAAGCCTTCAATCGGCCCATGCTCATATATGTCAGTGACCTCAACACCTTTGTCCTTTAAGGATTAAATGATAAGCTACTAAATCGTCCGTAGTAAAATTGTAGTAGCTGTTTTTGTACGTATCCGTTACCGTAAATTCAAGTGGTTGTTTCTCTTTCACCGTCACTAAACTTACATATTGCTTATGCTCCTCAAAATAAAAGTCTGCTCCCATCTCCTCTGGCCAAGTTCCCACATGATTTAACTCGAGCACATCTCGATAAAACGCAATCGACTTTTGCAAATGAACGACCGGTACGAACACAGCACCAATTCTCATCAGCAGCACCTCTCCTTTTTTATTCCTTCGGCCAGCCTTCCCAAATATAAGACCGATGTCCATCTAAATCTTTCACGATAAAGCTATAACCTCCCCCTTCTTTATAAACCATTTCCCCAACGGGTACGCCTTTATCTTTTAGGTCCGTATAAAAAGCATGAATGTCGTCGACGCGAAACGTTAACACCGCCTTCAGTTCCCCATTCTTATTTCGAAACGACAGATTGGGGACGTCGTCGCAACGAATTAACCCTAGCCCAATGCTACCATTCACGTTCAACCATGCTTCATCGTCGCCTTCTTGAAATGGAAAAGTAAACGCCAAACCAAGCATCGATTGATACCATTCGACTGCTTTTTCAAGATTGGAAACAGGCAATTGGATCACTGGAATGTCTAGTGCTTTTCTTGACATCTTTTTTCGTGTCCCCTTTCTTCGATCATGTGACGACCCCAAAATGATTTCCATCTAAATCGATTAGATCGAAGCCGCGAACCTTTCCATAATCGTGAATCTCGCCAACATTGGCACCTTTTGAGGAAAGAAGTTGGTGAGCCTTTCCTACATCATTCGTATGAAAGTTAAAATAGACATTCACCTCATAATCGTTCTGCGGAAACTTAGGTTGTTCGATGTCTTCACATGTCACGAGACAAAACGTCACCGTCCCATCGCCCACTTTTAACACATTGGCAGCTGGGCTATCATCGTGAATCATTTCAAAGCCTAGCATCTCTTTGTACCAATCCGTTGCTTTTGCTAAGTGACGCACAGGTATGAAAATGCCGACACCGTAAAGTAAGTCTATGTTCATAAGCCCCTCCTTTTTTCCGTTCTACTCATATAAACGAAGGGATGAAGCAATACCTTACACCACATGGTAAAAAAATTATGTACAAATCATTAGCACATGACCGTCTGGATCAATCACTTGAAAACAAAGGGTGTAACCAATCGAACGCCCTTTTCTTACTTCAATCCCCGCCCGGCTTAGGGCGCAATAGGATTCATAGATAAGTCTCGGGTTTTTTGTACGAAACCCTTTGAGGAATTGTTCGAACATCGTGGAATCGATTTTTTCAGCACGAACCGATGGACCGATCTGCGGTTCCATATCTGAATAAGAGCGAACTTGTAAATAACGCTGGAGCTTTTTCTTCGCACGATGCAACGTCGTATACACGTTCGACTCAGATTCATTCATTAAGGTCGCCGTCTCTTTCGCGGTAAAAGCAAATACGTTAGATAGTAAAAGAGCAACGAATTGTTTTATTGTTAAATACTCCGCGAGCACTTCTAAAAGCTCTCGACTCTCATATTCTTCGTGAAAGTGTAGCTCCTGCATCACATCGTCTATTGGTTCAACCTGTAGCTGCCTTTTACGTTTTCTATCAATCCACGTATGTTTAATGATTCGATAGAAGAAGGTTTTCGTCATTTTTCGATCAGGTTGCTGTTTCATCGCTAGGTAGATTTTTATAAGGCTATCCTGAAATAAGTCCTCAGACTCCCATTTATTATGAGTTAACCGCTTACAATACCATTTCATCTCATAAAAAAATGGGGAGACTTTTTTCTCAAACTTCGACTCATCAAGAGGCTCCTGTTCATCTCTCATTTCTGCCTCACCCATTCCATCATTTTTTTAAAGGCACTTATTCTTTGTTTTTTGATTTTCTAAATTGTATGACACACTCTCTACAAATGCATGATTTCCCTACATGCTCTGGTGGAACTAAAAGAAAGATTCCATTCGGAAACACTTCGTCATTGCACCAGCAATCACCATATCCGCAGTTGTTTCCTTTGCCACAAATCGGGCAATGCTTGTTTTGTTCGCTCTTGGGCATGAGATTTCCCTGCTTTCTGTTCGAATCTTCTCTCATTATAAGAAATAAAGTGGTTGTAATCTATATGGAGCTTCTAGTAAATGAAAAACCAGGTAAAAGATCCACCTGGTTTTTGATTCAATATAAGAAATCACTAACAACATACCCAATATGAAATAAAAGGACGAAAATGAGCAGTGGTCCAAGGACGGATACGTACAGTGCCATCTGGCCATACCGAATGTTTTTATCTCTCCCGTACATCTTGCTTATGAGCACAATGGCTAGTGTTATCACGGCAACATAACAATCCCATCTGATGTAAATATTGTTTTTTCATATAAACGAACAAGAGGGGATTCCCCGTTGTTCGTTCTATAGATAGGTTGCTAGCGATGAAGCAATCGCAAAATAGAGGAGTAGACCGACTATGTCATTAATCGTTGTAATGAATGGGCCTGAAGCAACGGTAGGATCTATACGTAATTTATGAATAATGATCGGGATGATTGTGCCCGTCATTGTTGAGATGACGACCGTGCCAAAAAGCGCTGTTCCAACGATCAGCCCAAGAGCCATGTTGCCAAAGCCATAAAATTGAGCTAGCAACGCGGCAAAGAGTCCGCACACGATCCCCATAATAAGCCCGGTCAACAGCTCTCGTTTAATCATTCGTCGACACGTTGGATGTTTCAGCTTTTCTAAGGTTAACTGCCTGACGACAACCGCTAATGACTGCGTCCCTGTATTCCCTCCCATATCGGTTATGAGTGGGATGAAAATGGCAAGTAACGCAAGCTGGGCAAGTGTGTCTTCAAAGTGTTGAACGACGCTTGCAGTCGCCATCCCAAAAACCATTAATAGAAGAAGCCAAGGTAAACGTTTCATTGCTGCTTTGATTGGATGAACTTCTAGATTGATCGAACCCTTTGCCCCTGCCAGTTCCTCAAAATCTCCGGTTACTTCATCCTCCACAACGTCCATGACATCATCTACTGTCACGATCCCGATCATTTGATTGGTCTCTGTTGTGACGGGGATCGCGACAATGTCATAGTCACGTATCAGTTGTACAACCTCCCGCTGATCTGTATGGGGAAAAACAGAGATCACGTGCTTTTTCATTAGCTGTCGGACCGTTTCATGTAATGAAGAGGTTAAGACATCTTTTAACGAGAGGACACCCATCAGTTGATTGTTCTCGTTTACAACATAAAGGTAGTAGATCATTTCGGCATCTTTGCCCTCGGCGCGAAGCGTTTCGAATACATCTGCCACCGTTTTTTCTTGCTGAATGGTCAAATATTCAGTCGTCATCAAGGAACCAGCTGTCTTTTTCTCATAAGACATTAAACGCTTGATGGCATGGGCCTCCTGTTCATCCATACGATCTAAAAAATAGCCGGTCAAATGATTAGGAATCTCCTCAAAAAAGTCGGTCATATCGTCTGGTGCCATTTCTTCGAACATTTTAATCGTGTAAGACTCTTTCAGCTCTGTGACAATCTGTTTTTGTTGGTTCCGTTCCATCCCTCTAAATATAGGAGCAAACTCTTTCGGCCCAATCCATTCATACACTCGCTTCCGCTTTTGAACGTTCAACTCCGAGAAAATCTCCACTTGATCAATAGGATGTAATGCAAGAAAATCATCGCGAAATTTTTCTCGTTCTTGTTCTTTTAAATACATGTGTAAGTAAAAGGTATACTCTTCTCTGTTTTTGAAGTCCAGCATCATCATGAGAAATCCTCCTTTCCTTTTACAAATGTTCCACATCAACGGTGAGAACATGGTCGATCTTTTTGATGAGGTAATAAATTTCCGTCGTATATTGTTTTTCTGGAGCCGATAAAATCAGTTCCACTTGCTGATTACCGTTCTCTAAATCTTTTAATTTCAGATGGCGAATGCGGATGTCGCTCCCTTTTTTAGCCATGCTCGTTTTTCGTTCAATCGATTGGATTAGTTCCGTCATTCTCATATTCGGCTCCATGACCATCTTGACCGCCACATCTCGTTGCCGAAGAGAAGAAGGCCCCACTTTTTTCACGAGTTGAGGAAAGACATTTATCGCTAGCATTAAAAGGACTACCATATACCCTGCTTCAATGTAGAAGCCTGCGCCAACAGCAATTCCTAATCCTGACGCTGCCCAAATCATTGCAGCTGTCGTCAGACCGGAAATGACATCATTTCGTTTTCTTAAAATAACTCCCGCCCCTAAAAAACCGACACCGCTCACAATTTGCGCCGCTAAGCGCATTGGATCCATATTATTAAACATCGGGGTCGCAAACCTGTGAAACGATTCGACCGACACGATCGTTACTAGACAGCTGGCAACACAAATGACCATGCTCGTCTTTAATCCTAAAGGTTTGTGCTTTAACTGACGGTCAATACCAATCAATAATCCGAAAAATAATGCGATGCTTAATTTCATTAACAGTTCTGTCATTTCGTTCACCTGCTTTCCTCACTTATGGTTAGAAAAATGTTTTATAGCAAAAACCGTTGTTCGTCACAAAAGCTAAACTTCCTTAAAGTGCAAAAAGCCTACCTTCTACAAATAAAGGTAGGCTCCCCAAACACACTCATGTTCTATGAGCGAGATTCCCTTCATTCGTAGAGCTTTAGCACTGTATGGCATAGGACATTGCCAGCTACATTAAAAATCACCTTATGTCGATGATTTCTGTTGACCCATTGGCGTCTCTGGACGTTTTTGGGCAGCAGCATATCTCCATACAGGAGCCTCACCTAACGAAGTGGTTGTACGTATTTACTTGTCCGCTATCATCGAAAAGGCAGCGATGGTTACCGTTGCGCCAATTGAGATAAACATGTTCCCTTGATCATGTGACTCACTGTCCATCTCTTACCACCTCCACTGCTTCTAAGAAAGGGATAGCTCAAAAAAAATCACCCTCATACGAATGAAGGTGATTACGTCATGTTTCCATTGTTCAAAAAACGAAAGCCTGATGCCAAGACGATCATAAGAAACGCACACTATAATCGTAAAGATGCCCCTTTATCGGGCATAGCGATGGCAATGGCCACTGTTGTCCCCCATTCGTAGAGCTTTAGCACTGTATGGCATAGGACGTTGCCAGCTACATTAAAAATCACCTTATGTCGATGATTTCTGTTGACCCATTGGCGTCTTTGGACGAGCAGCAGCATATCTCCATACAGGAGCCTCACCTAACGAAGACATTTATGAAATTTTTTACAACTCATAGACTACATGAAGATATTTTACCTGTCAATAGGCGAAAAGCCGGAGGATTGCATTCCTCCAGCTCTCTTTACCCTTTATTGGATATTTTATCGATAAACAAGGCGATCGCGCCATCTCCTGTCACATTGGTTGCTGTGCCAAAGCTATCTTGGGCCATATAAAGAGCAATCATTAAACCGATAGCTGCCTCACTAAAGCCGAGCATCGAGGCTAACACTCCCGTGGCGGCCATTACAGCTCCTCCAGGAACGCCTGGTGCTGCGATCATGATGACTCCTAGCATTGCGATGACGGGGAGCATTGTGAAATAAGTTGGTGTCGCAAGCCCCTCCATCACCATCATGACTGCTAATGAGCAGCTGACGATCGTAATCGTACTCCCTGATAAATGAATCGTTGCACATAACGGGATCGAGAAGTTGGCAATATCTTCTTTGATCCCATTTTGTTTTGCTTGCCTTAATGTAACTGGAATCGTAGCCGCACTACTCATCGTACCTAAGCCGGTAAAATAAGCTGGGAGCATTGTTTTCAACAGAGCGAATGGATTTCGGCCAATATAGGAACCAGCCGCGACATATTGAATCGTAATCCAGACCCAATGGGTGAGAATCGCGACCACTAACACGACGCCAAATACTTGCAATGTGGCGAAGACGGTTCCTTCTGCCGCAATCCCTGCAAAAATACCAGCGATGTAAAAAGGCAATAACGGAATGATCGCTTTCACAATGATTAACTCAACAACTGCTTTTCCTTCATCAAAAAAACGGATCAAGGTATCGCTTTTCAACATCGTCATACTTATACCGAAAGCAAATGCTAAAACTAATGCAGTCACTACACCCATGATCGGTGCAATTTCAAAATCAATAAAACTTGCCAGACTAGCCCCTTCCTCTGGAACGCCTCCATCTTTTGCGACATACGGCATGACAAATGAGGCCACAAAGAATGCTAACGTGCCCGCTAGTAGTGTAGATACATAAGCTGTTCCTACCGTAAGACCAACCATCTTCCCTGAACCATTTCCTAGCTTCGTCACCCCTGAAGCAATAAAAAACAAAATAATGAGCGGGATCATAAAGCGAATAAACTGACCGAGAATCACCTCAACGGTTAAAAAGATCCGTGTGATCCAATCAACACCTAGGAGACCGACGATAATTCCGACAATGATTCCTGCAAGTAACTTGAGAATAAGCTTCATGCTCCATTCCCTCCTCTATTGATTAAGCGAAAAACGTTTCTCTTCCCCTGTCCCTTACCATAGCGTAAGCTTTTCTGCCTCTCTCGATGAAAGGCTTTTCTATTTCTATATTTTCCACTTACCAAAAACATTCATATTGTTCTGACATCGGTAGAAGAAGGGAAGCAAATGTCCCCTTTCTTTTTACCGAACAAGCTTTTTAAATTTCCGTTTGCCCACTTGTACGATGAGGCCATCCTCTATTTCCACTTGTAACTGGACGTCTTCGATTTTTTCACCGTTAAGCTTCACTCCGCCATTTTGCACCATTCGCCGTGCTTCACCTTTTGATGGCAATAAATCGAGGGTCACAAGCAAGTCCACAATCCAAACAGAGGATTCGCCATCCCACTTCACTTCTGGAATGTCCGTTGGCAAATCTCGCTTTTGGAAGACCGTTTTAAAGTAATTTACGGCTTCTTCAGCTTCGTTTTCGCCATGATACATTCGAACAAGCGTAGCGCCAAGCTTCATTTTCGCATCGCGTGGATGGACACTTCCATCTTCTAGGCCTTTTGCGATCGCTTTTACTTCATCCATTGATAAATCGGTCGCTAACTCATAGTATTTCACCATGAGCTCATCTGGAATCGACATGGCCTTTCCAAAAATCTCATTTGGCGCCTCATCAATACCAATGTAATTGTTTAAGGATTTAGACATTTTTCGTTCTCCATCCAATCCTTCGATTAACGGCATCGTGATCGCAACTTGCTTATCGTTTCCATAAGCTTCTTGAAGCATGCGCCCCATCAGCAGGTTGAACTTTTGATCCGTTCCGCCTATTTCAATATCCGACTCTAACGCTACCGAGTCATACCCTTGCATGAGCGGGTAGAAAAACTCATGGATGGAAATAGGCTGACCTGACTTGTATCGCTTTTCAAAGTCATCCCGTTCAAGCATCCGAGCGACGGTCATTTGACTCGCAAGCTTAATGACATCTTCAAAGTTAAGCGCGCTTAACCATTTTGAATTATAATGTAACGTTGCTTTTTCCATATCTAAAATTTTTCCGTACTGCTCCACATACGTCCGAGCATTCGCTTTCACTTGCTCATCGGTTAGCTGCTTTCTCGTCTCAGATTTACCAGATGGATCCCCAATTCGCCCGGTAAAATCCCCGATCAACATTTGCACCTCATGGCCAAGATCTTGGAATTGTCGCAGCTTATGAAGGACAACCGTATGACCGATATGAACATCAGGGGCTGACGGGTCCATCCCTAGCTTTACTTTTAACGGCTTACCTGTCCGAACCGACTTTTCAATTTTTTCTCGTAAAGCTTCTTCAGGGACAATTTCCACTACCCCACGCTTTAGAATTTCAAGCTGTCGCTCCACCTCTTGGGTTTGCTCTGGCGTTAACGCTTTTTCCTCCACGGTACATTCCTCCTGTATTGAATGTTAGATCGTTTATAAAAAAATAAAAAAACCCCTCCCACATAAGGGACGAGCTTACTCGCGGTACCACCCTTTTTGGAGAAATAGTAGCATTTCTCCCAACTCCAACATGATAACGGCATGCCCCGTTTCTTCACCAAAATAGCAAAGAAAAAGCTCCAAGCTGTACTTCACGAGTCGCCTTTGTACTGATTTGCACCAACCACCAGCTCTCTTTTTACAGGGAGACGTTCGCTACTGTCACTCTTCAACGCTCAATATTGATTCCATTCGTTTTTATCATACTGCCTCATAAAAGTCAAGAATCGCCTTTAGACAAGCTTTACGAAATCATATCGACATTCGACAGTTTGTGCTATAATGACTCATGATATTATCCCTTCTTCGTTCACAAAAGGAGGCTGAACATGAAGAACGCCCTTTCGCAAATCCGTTCTCGCATTCAAACGATTATTACCATATTGCGAGAGAAGAAGATCTTTCGAGGGATTGGCGTAACCTATTTAGTTGCTTGGAACTTAACCCTTGTCTTTCTCGTTGGCGCCCTTGTCCTTTTCGTGTTTATCGGAAGTGCAGGCGCTGGCTATTTTGCTTCTCTCGTCCGGGATGAGCCTCTCCGCTCGGCAGATGAGATGAGGCAGGATATTTTTGATTATGAAGAAACGAGTCAAGTGTTCTTTGCAAACAATGTCTATCTCGGGGAACTTCCCGCAGAAGTAGAACGCCATTACGTTGCCCTCGACGACATCTCAGAACATCTCATACACGCGATTATCGCCACCGAGGATGAATACTTCTACGAGCATGATGGCATCGTTCCAAAAGCCATCCTACGCGCAACCTATCAAGAATTTGCTGGCTCTTCTGTCCAAACGGGAGGAAGCACGCTTACTCAACAGTTGATCAAAAACCAAATTCTAACGAGTGACGTTTCTTTTGACCGAAAAGCGACTGAAATTCTTCTCGCCATGCGCCTTGAACATTTTCTCGAAAAAGAAGAAATTCTTGAAGCTTACTTAAATGTTGTACCATTTGGACGGAACGCCTCAGGCAGGCAGGTCGCAGGTGCTCAAGCAGCGGCAAAAGGCATTTTCGGCGTTGACGCCAAAGATTTAAACCTGCCGCAAGCTGCTTTTATTGCTGGTCTTCCGCAAAGCCCATTCGGCTATACACCGTTTACGAGCACAGGGGAAGTAAAGGAAGATCTAGAGCCTGGACTTAGACGGATGAAAACCGTTTTAAACCGTCTTTACACCAATGGATACATTACAGAAAGTGAGCTAGAGGAAGCGCTAGACTATGACATACGTGAAAACTTAACAAACCGTAAAAAATCGCCTATTGAAAAGTATCCATACTTAACCTATGAAGTGATGAAACGTGGAGAAGAAGTCCTCTACAACTTAAAATTAAAAGAGCTTGACGTTGATTTAGATGAGTTAGAGGAAGAAGAACGGCAATCACTTTTAAACAATCTTAGAGAAGAAGCGAAACATGAATTACGCCATAATGGCTACCGCATTCATACGACCATTGACAAAAACATTTATGAAGCGATGAATAATGCAGTCAAGGACGACTCCCTTTTCGGACCGACGATTGCAGGGGAACAAGAACAAGTCGGTGCTCTCTTACTGGAAAATTCGACAGGGGCGATCAAAGGGTTCGTTGCTGGTCGCGATGAAGGAAGTGCAGAAGACCAATACAACCACGCGACGCAAGCGTATCGTCCAAACGGATCAACGATGAAGCCGCTTTTAGCTTACGGTCCAGCGATGGAGATTGGTGCCGCTCAACCAGGTTTCGTCATTCCTGATACACCTGCAACGTATCCAGGCACTTCAACACCTATTAACAACTTTGATCGTACGCATATGGGACTCATCTCTGTTCGTGAATCGCTTGCCCGCTCTCGTAACGTTCCTGCCGTGCGTGCCTTTTTACAGGTGCCACATGAACAATCACGGGAAACGATGCGTAAGCTTGGTTTTCAGCTAAACGACGGAGAACCGTACCCTGCAGCAGCGTTAGGAGCAACCGATCACAACGTCACAGTAGAGCAAAACACGAACGCATTTGCTACGTTTGCAAACGGTGGTCAATACGTCGAATCCTATATGATCGAAAAAATTGAAACAGCAGACGGAACCGTAATTTATGAGCATAAATCAAAGTCAGTTGACGTGTTCACCCCACAGACATCGTACTTAATGATCGATATGATGCGCGACGTGCTCCGCGGTGTCGGAACAGCGAATTCTTTACCAGGACGAATGAAATTTTCTGCCGATTGGGCAGGAAAAACAGGAACATCAAGTGAGGTTAAGGATTCTTGGTTCGTTGGACTAAATCCGAACGTCACCTTGGGCGTATGGATCGGTTATGATACACCGAAAACGATTCAAAGCCCATGGAATGGCTTACGCTACGGGCCGCGTACGCAACAAATTTGGGCGCGAATTGCCAATGCTGCTTATGATGAAAATCCTGAGCTGATGGCACCGAATCAGTCGTTCGAAATGCCTGAAGGAATCGTCCGTCGATCCGTTTGTAGCATCACAGGAACCGCACCATCAAAAGCGTGTGAGCAAGCAGGGCTTGTGACATCCGATTTGTTCAACGCAAAGTTCTTGCCGAAATCTGGAGATGATGGTTTAGAATCTGCTCGTTACGTCACGATTAATGGAAAAAACTATTTAGCTCTTGATTCTACGCCACAAGAGTTCACAGAAGCTGGGCTACGGCTATCATCAGGGGCTTGGAACATGGACAACATAGGTAAATATTTGCCAGATAACCTAAAAGGATTAATTCCTGACAAAAAAGCACCGAATAACGGAAAAACGCCTGGTCCTGTCTCAAATATCCGCTTAAACGGCACGACGCTTCAATGGGATAAACATACAGCAGGTGACATTGTCGGGTATCGAATCTATCGAGTGAATGGTGGCTCGACAGAACGGGTTGGCTCTGTTAAAGGAAACGAAACGACATCTTATAACGTCAGCAACGGTAACCATTCTTATTATGTAACAGCCGTTGATTCGGTTGGTCGTGAATCTAGCCGCTCCTCAGCCGTTGATTCGGTTGGTCGTGAATCTAGCCGCTCCTCAGCCGTTCAAGGAAAAACTGCGAGCGTCTCATCAAAGAGTAGCCAGACATCCTCAGATGAAAAGAAAGAGGAGAAGAAAAAAGAAGAGAAGAAGGAAGAAAAGAAAGAGGAAAAGAAAGACGATAAGAAGAAGCAGGAGAACGAGCAAAACAACAAACGCGAAGACGATAAACCAGATGACGACGGAGGATCCGACGATGGGGATGATGATTCTTCTTCTGACGATGACCGTTAGGAATACGATAGGGACCCTTAATTAATATGATACCTATAGATAGGACACTTGAAAAAGAGTGTTCATCTATAGGTATTTTTATACACTTACATTTAGAGGGGCATGGGTAGAAGATCATTTTCAACGCGGTCTCTTAGGCGTAAACCTAACCTTTAGAATGCATTTTCCCCTTTTTCCTAGAGCCTGTGACAAAGTTAAAAATCAACCTTTTTCAGACTCTTTTTCTCCATAGGATGCTTTTTACGGTTTTGCTAGAATCATCTGTCTGTTATAAAACGCTCACTCACTTCTAAAAGACATATCTCCTTTACAAGAGGCCGCTTTATCCAATAATCTATTTCACGATTATCATCTCTATCTTCAAAACTTGCCTTGAATCCTTTTGCACGACCCTCTATTGATTAAAGTCGCATTTATTTTTTCTACAATACCAAGCTGTTCTTTTCCTTCTATCGATTTAATTAAAAGTGTTGTTGCTCTCTTTGCTATGTCTACAAATGAAATATCTATCGTTGTCAAAAGAGGGGATAAATATGAGGCAAAAAACGAATTATCAAAACCTACAATCGAAATGTCCTCTGGAATATTCAATCCTAACTCTGCAATGGCTTTGTAAGCTCCAATAGCCATTGTGTCGTTACTGATAAAATGGCCGTGGGCTTATTTGACCCATTGAGTATAGACTTTATCCCTTCGTACCCGCTATCCTCAGTGAAATCTCCTTGAAAAATGTGGTCTTCACTAAGCTTTAATCCATGATAACTTAATGTCTCTTTAAATCCATCTAGTCTTTCTTTAGCAGATACTTTATTTAGATTCCCTGTTATAATCCCAATTTTTTTATGTCCGAGTTCAACTAAATGATTGACTGCTTTCGCACTACCCTCATAGTTATCTGGATTAATATAAATAGCATTATGTTCTTTACTATATACTTCGCTTGTATCAATCATGGCTATCTTATATCCTTGTTTAATGAGCTTAAAAATAAACTCATTTTCATCTTCTTGTGTTCCAACAAAAATGGCACCTTCAATCATTTTTTGATTGAAAATACTCTCGACCTTCTTTAAGTCCTCTTTCGAATAAACAATCGATATGATGACATAATAATCTAATTTGTTGGCTTGATCACTTACTGCATTAATAACGGGAGCAAAAAAGGGGTTGTTGTAGATTAATGTATCGTCAGTCGTTTTGAGATGATGTGTGCCATCGTTCTTCACAAAGAAAAAACAGAAATGAAAACTAAATATTTACTTTTTACCATCTTCCATCCTCCTTATAGGGATCATTTTGTTACTATCCGTTAACTAACGCGTGTTAGTAAACAGCGAAAAATTTGTTGTTACTTTTTCGGTAACAACTTTAAAAAATTCGGAATTTTCGAAAGCGCTTTCAATCCTATTATAAATGAATCTTAAATAAATTCAATCTTTTTCACTACTTTTTCTATTAACTGCAAAAAGTCAGGTTATCATACAGCGCGTAGAAAAAATATTATTTTCCGAGGGTAAAATCCCCCAAAATCAACTGAAATAGCTAAATATCGGAGAATTCGATTTATGCTACTTTTTGTAACGATTCTTTTCTCAATAAACAATTTTGCCTCATTCACTACCTCAACATTTGATTAAGTGCTAAAATAAAGCCCCTACAGGATTGGTTCCATAGGGGCTGGATGCTTTTAATCTTCCATTGTCGAAAGGTCTCCCGTAGGTAAGTCTAGCTCCCATGCTTTTAACACACGACGCATAATTTTACCGCTGCGTGTTTTTGGTAGCTTATCCTTAAACTCGATCTCTCTTGGAGCGGCATGGGCAGCAAGACCTTCCTTCACAAATGTGCGAATATCTTCTTTTAACTCGTCGGTGAGTTCATATCCATCGCGAAGGGAGACAAATGCCTTGATAATTTCGCCACGAACTGGATCAGGCTTTCCGATAACTCCCGCTTCAGCTACAGCAGGATGCTCTACTAGCTTGCTTTCTACCTCAAATGGACCGACTCGTTCCCCTGAGGTCATAATGACATCATCAATTCGGCCTTGGAACCAGAAATAGCCATCTTCATCCATATAAGCCGAATCACCAGAAACGTACCAGCCATCAATTTCAAAATAGCTGTTATACTTTTCTTCATTTTTCCATATGGCACGCATCATCGAAGGCCAGCCTTTGCGGATCGCTAAATTCCCCATCCGATTCGGTGGTAGCTCATTCCCTTGATCATCGATGATGGCCGCTTTAATTCCTGGCAACGGTTTTCCCATTGAGCCTGGGCGAATGTCCATTGATGGATAGTTACAAATTAATTGCGCTCCTGTTTCTGTCATCCACCACGTATCATGAATACGCAAATCAAACACTTTCATCCCCCAGCGGACAACTTCTGGATTTAATGGTTCACCCACGCTTAAGATGTGGCGCAAAGACGATAGATCGTACTTTTTCACGAGCTCATCCCCGGCGCTCATTAACATTCGGAATGCGGTTGGTGCACTGTACCATACGGTTGCCTTATATTTTTGCAATGTCTCATACCAATCTGCTGGGCTAAAGCGACCACCGCGAATTACATTTGTCGCTCCACATAACCACGGGGCAAAAATCCCGTACGACGTCCCTGTTACCCAGCCAGGATCAGCAGTACACCAATAGACGTCATCCTCTTTTAAATCTAACACCCATTTTCCTGTTTGGTAGTGTTGAATCATCGCATTGTGGACGTGTAATACTCCTTTTGGCTTCCCGGTAGATCCTGAAGTATAGTGTAAAATCAAGCCGTCTTCACGGTCCACCCATTCAATTTCTAAGTCATCCGATGCTTGAGTTAACTTAGAGAGAAAATCACGATAAGGCCCTTCTTCTTCAACATGATCACCGACGATAAATACCGTTTCCAAATGTGGCAATTGGTCGACTGGTACACGTTGTAACAGATCTGGAGTTGTGATGAGAACTTTTGCTTCACTATCTTCTAAGCGATCTCTGACTGCCCCTTCCATAAAGGCTTCAAAAAGAGGTCCAACGATCGCACCAACCTTCACTGCGCCAAGCAATGCAAAATAAAGTTCAGGTGAGCGTGGCATGAAAATAAAGACCCGATCCCCTTTGCTGACTCCAGCATCGCGAAGAACGTTGCCAGCTTTATCTGTATACTTCTTCATATCAGCAAATGTATACTGCTCATCCCTTGTTGCGTCACTATAATAAAGAGCCACTTTATCTTGTCTGTTTGATTCTGCATGACGGTCAATGGCTTCATAGGCGAGATTCACTTTCCCTGTCTCATACCATGAAAACTGTTTTTCAACAGAAGACCAATCAAAGGTAGAGACAGCTTCATTGTAATCTTTTAGATTATGGTTCCCCTCTTTTGTTGGAAGCGCTTGCAAGTTCATCAACCTCATCTCCCTCTCTTATTTTCAAATTCTCGTACTATTATAGTACAGTTAGAAAATTTTTTCAATTTCAAATTGTGTATTGGTTTTACTTATGAGAAAATTATCATGTGGCAATCCGCAGAACAAACAACAATTTGGGGCAACATCATGTATACTATGAATAGATATACAACCAAGGAAACAGAAAAAAGCGCGAGCGTAAATACGAGCGCTTCGATCATTAAAGGTGGTTCAAGTGATGATTCATAAAAAAACGTACTATGCGGTAAAGCACGAAGCCAACGGATTTTCCCTCGTCCTTGAAGGTCCTTTATCAGGAAAACAGCTTTCGGAGCTCGACTTTCATGAAGGGCTCGTCGCTTTTCGTCCACCTAAGGAACAGAGAAAGGCCTTAATTGAAATAGCCGATTTACCCGAGGGCCGAGTGAATATTGTCCGTCATGAGCAAATGATCGTCGGCTATGTGACCTTTGTGTACCCAGATCCGCTGGAACGTTGGTCACAAGGACAAATTGAAAATTTAATTGAGCTTGGTGCGATCGAAATTGCCCCTGAATATCGCGGAGCTCAGGTTGGAAAAAACCTTCTTAGACTATCGATGAAAGACGATGCAATGGAGGATTACATCATTATTACAACGGAGTATTACTGGCATTGGGACTTAAAAGGGAGTGGTCTCAATGTATGGGAATACCGAAAAGTGATGGAAAAAATGATGAACGCTGGCGGTCTGGAATGGTATGCGACAGATGACCCTGAAATATGCTCCCATCCGGCTAACTGCTTGATGGCCCGAATCGGGAAAAGAGTGGCCCCAGAGTCGATTCAGGCGTTCGATCAGCTGCGCTTCCAAAACCGGTTTATGTACTAATTCTACTCTATAAGACACTCAAAAGAGGTGATCGTTTTCATGCTCATCGAAGAGATTATGAAACGTAACGTCGTCACAATCCATGAACAAACAACGATCAAAGAAGCTTATCAGACGATGATTCTAGAAAAATTCCGCCACCTCCCTGTCATTACCAAATCAAAGGACGTTATCGGCATCGTAACAGATCAAGATATACGTGATGCTAGCCCGTCCATATTCCATCGTGATGAACATCAAGAGGACTTGCAGAAACCCGTATCTTCCATCATGACAAAGGATGTGATTACCGTCCATCCTCTAAATTCAGTCGCAGAGACCGCGAGACTTCTTTATGAAAATCGCATTAGTTGTCTGCCAGTGACAGAAGGGGAGCAGCTTGTCGGGATCGTAACAGACACGGATGTTCTGCATACGCTCGTAGAATTGATGGGAGCTCACCAGCCGAGTTCACAAATTTATGTGCGCGTGGAAAATAAAGCTGGCCAATTAGCAGATGTAGCAGCAATTATGAAACAGCGGCAAATGAATATCGCAAGCGTCCTCGTCTACCCAGATAGGGAAGATGAACGTTATAAAATTTTAGCTTTTCGCATTCAATCGATGGATCCAAGGGGAACAATTAGTGACCTCCAATCAAAAGGGTATCACGTGCTGTGGCCCAACATTCCAGGGATCGCCACATGAAAAAAGCAAGCTTTGTCTACTCAGAAAACCAGCTGTCGTATCAATTTCATTCGACCCACCCCTTTAACCATCAACGTTTGCGATTAACTTATGATCTGTTAAAAAGCATGGACGCTTTGGATGATTCAGAAATTGTAGCCCCTCGTGTAGCCACAGAGGCTGAACTCCGCCTCATTCACGATCAAGCGTTTATCGATGCAGTGAAGGCTGCCGGTAATGGAACGTTAAGCGATGGGGTCGCATTGAACTATGGTCTCGGAACGGAAGACACTCCGATATTTAAAAACATGCATGAAGCCGCAGCCCTTCTTGTCGGGGGCACGCTAACTGCTGTCGATCAAGTGATGGAAGGTCATGCCGAGCACTCCTGCCACCTAGGCGGCGGCTTACATCACGGGTTTCGTGGGAAAGCTTCAGGCTTCTGCGTTTACAATGATAGCTCAATCGCGATCGAATATATGAGACGCAAATTTGGTGCACGTGTTCTTTACATTGATACAGATGCCCATCATGGTGATGGTGTCCAATGGGCGTTTTATGAGGAGGACGATGTTTGTACATTGAGCATTCACGAAACCGGTCGCTACCTTTTCCCAGGAACAGGGAACTTTAATGAAAAAGGGCAAGGCGAAGGATATGGTTATTCGATTAACATTCCTCTCGATGCGTTTACGGAGGATGACTCCTTTTTATTCGCCTACGAACAGGCCGTTACAAACGTCGTGAAATTTTTTAAACCAGACGTCATTTTAACGCAAAACGGGGCTGACGCTCACTTCCATGATCCGTTAACACACCTTTGCGCCTCAATGCGAACGTTCCGCTACATCCCTCAGCTTGCTCACGCCCTTGCCCATGAATATTGTGAGGGCCGATGGATTGCTGTCGGTGGTGGCGGCTATGATATTTGGCGAGTGGTTCCACGGGCATGGGCTATGATATGGCTTGAGATGACCGATCAATTGCAAAAAGCTAACGGGCCGTTACCTGAGCGATGGCTCAGTAAATGGACCACATATGCTCAGCATCCTTTGCCTTCACATTGGGAAGATGAAAATGAAGAGTTACCTACCATTCCGCGCCGTGATGAAATTACAGAGAAAAACAAGAAAATTGTCGAGAAGGCATTGTATCACATTTACACAGAATTGAAAACGCAAACATAGACAGTTTATGAAAACATGTCTAGTTGTCGTATATGTGCCGAGAGACTGGAGATAAACTTGGCATTCCAGTCTCTCGTTCCTATGTAAGCTTTTTGAGCATCCCACTTACAATTAATTGTGATTGCTCACTGGCGATTTTCGTAAATTCAGCAAAGGATATATTCGCTTCCTCGTTCGCTTTATCAGAAATCGAACGAATTACGACAAACGGAATCTGATTCAGCGCTGCCACTTGAGCAACAGCTGCCCCTTCCATCTCAACACAAACAGCATCAAATTTCTCAGCAAGCTCTCTCACCCTATGGCGATCAGCAATAAATTGGTCACCGCTCACAATTCGTCCCTTAACAACCTTTCGTCCCGTCTCGTTTGTCGCTACATCATAAGCTACAGATGCAAGCCATTCATCTGCTAAAAAGTCAGATGATCGTTCAAACATCGGAATTTCTCCTCGCTTGAATCCAAGAGGGGTACCATCCATGTCATGATGCTGAAGTGATGTAGAGATGACAAGGTCTGCAACTTCAAGTGAAGGAGATAAAGCTCCAGCAACCCCAGTAAAAATGATGGCGTCTACATGAAAGTGGTCAATTAATAATTGGGTTGTCATCGCGGCGTTCACTTTACCCACACCTGATTTAACGAGTACGACTCGTGCCCCATGAATGGTCCCTTCATAAAAACAAACGGTCGCTAAAGTCGACTCGCTGATGACATCCATTTGCTCTTTTATTAATGCTAGTTCTTCCTTCATTGCGCCAATGAGACCAATTGTTTTCATGGTCTTTTCTTCCCCCTTTGGAAAATAAGTAATCATTTCTTTGTCAAACAACAGATTGCCACCGTTAGTATGTCACAAGTCAATCCTCTGCCATTATCCATGTGCTTCCTAGATTGTAGAAAAAAACAACCCTCATGCAAGAGGATTGTTAAGTTGCTGCATTAAAACGTATCATCTGGATTTGTGGTAGGGTCTGAGATAACGATAATAACCCTACGGTTTTGCTGCAGATTTTCTTCTGTTGTGTTCGGGACAACAGGCCTTGTATCACCGAAGCCTGTAGCGATAAACCTACTAGGGTCAACATTATGATGATCGATAATATAACGAATGACACTGCTCGCTCTCGCACCTGATAATTCCCAATTTGAAGGGTAACGGTACGTCGAGATCGGCCGGTTATCGGTATGACCTTCCACTTTGACGATATTCGGAATTAATTCTACTAAGGTTCCGACCTTATCAAGAAATGGTCTTGCTCCTGGTAAAACCTCAGCTTCTCCTGTCTCAAAGAGAGCTTGTTCTTGCAAAATGAGAACAACCCCTCGATCATCCCGGGTGGCAGAAATTTGTTCTGTCAATTCATTCTCTTCTAAGAACTCTTCCACCTCAGCTAGCAGTTCATCAAGATCCACTTCATCCTTTTGCTCATCGCCATACTCTCCTTCATCGAACGGTTCTTTCCGCTCTTCTCCCCGATCTTCTTTTGGACTTTCAAAATCGATTGCAGAGGGAAGGAATTCAAATACTTGTCGCTGTTGAAACGACTCTGCAATGGCTCGAAACTTTTGCGCATCAACTACAGACATGGAGAACAAGAGGATGAAAAAGACGAGAATGAGCGTCATCAAATCAGAAAAAGTAACCATCCATCTTGGTGCTCCTTTTTCTGGCTGACGTTTTCTACGCTTCATTCGCTTCGTCCCCCGTTTCTTCGTCTGCTTCCTTATCTTTCTTCGTAATAAATGCGCTTAGTTTCTCTTCAAGGATTTTCGGGTTCTGACCTGACTGAACACCGATTACTCCTTCAATAATAATCTGCTTCACAAACACTTCGCTGTCTGTTTTGTTCATGAGCTTGGTGGACATCGGTAAGAAGACAAGGTTTGCTAACACCGTTCCATAGAGAGTTGTCAACAAAGCCACCGCCATGTTTGGTCCAAGAGTTGATGGATCATTTAAGTTTTGCAACATTAACACGAGTCCGATTAATGTACCGATCATTCCCCAGGCTGGCGCATACTCTGCCGCCTTATCAATCAGCGCTCGGCTCTTTGTATGCCGCTCTTCCATCGCGGTCACTTCAGCCATCATAATGTCTTTAATCACATCTGGTTCAATACCATCGACAGCAAGAAGGATCCCTTTCCGAATAAACGGATCTTCCACCTCTTCATCAAGACCGGCTTCTAATGCTAGTAGCCCTTCTCTTCTTGCCTTTCCTGACAGATTCACGAATGTCTGTACAAGTTTCCCCAAATCGTGATCTTGCGTTCGAAAGGCCTCCATTAGTACTCTTGGCACTTGTTTTAACTCGGTAAAAGAAAAGGTAATAACGAGTGCCGATACGATTCCTCCAATAACGATAAGAACGGAGGAAATCTGGATGAAGAAGACGATTCCTGAAGGACCAGAGTTTGAGAACACAGCTAATAATAGAACTGTAATTCCAAGAAAAAGACCCACAGGTGTTAAAATATCAAATTTTTTCATATCCCTCTCCCTGCCTATCACGTGATGAATCTAGATGTCACGGAGAGCTAGGGTCTTGTCGATTGGCGAAACTCAATGCGGTGCGGAAGTTCGACGATATGCTCACTTACCTCTTCTTTGTTCATATACTTAGTCAATAACCGCATGGAAACAGCCCCTATATCATAAATAGGCTGGACTACTGTTGAAAGGGTTGGGCGAACCATTGTCGCTAGGCGGGTATTGTCAAAACCGATGACTTCAATATCATCCGGGATATTAAGTCCATGATCCTGAGCCCCATGAATAATACCTAACGCCATTTCATCGGTTGCTACAAAGATCGCGGTCGGTCTTTTCTCTAGCTTCGTAAAGACGTTCATCGCATCAATCCCTGAATCATATGTATAATCGCCGATGACGACCATCGATTCATCGAATGCAACGCCTCTCTCTTCCAACGCTTCCCGGTAGCCTGCATATTTTTGATAGCCATTTACAGGATCCTCTAACGACCCAGAAACCATGCCAATGGAAGTATGTCCTTTTTCAATTAAATAGGTGACAGCATCGAAAGCAGCTTGTTTGTAATCGATGTTTACAGATGGGATTTCTTTTTCTGCATCTAAAGTTGCTGCTAATACAACTGGAACATGCGCCCGCTTGAATTCTTCTGCATGCTCATTTGTAATTTCTCCACCCATGAAGACAATACCATCCACTTGTTTCTCTAAAAGAGTGTTGATGAGATGGATTTCCTTTTCTTTGTTTTGATCAGAGTTACAAAGAATGATGTTATACTTGTACATCGTCGCGATATCTTCAATCCCCCGTGCAAGTTCTGCAAAGAAGATACTTGAGATATCTGGAATAACCACCCCAACTGTCGTCGTCCGCTTACTCGCCAATCCTCTTGCTACAGCATTTGGTCTATACCCAAGTCGTTCGATGGCTTCCAGCACCTTTTTTCGCGTCGCTGGTTTTACATTTGGATTGCCATTGACCACTCGGGATACCGTTGCCATAGATACCCCTGCTTCACGTGCAACATCATAAATCGTAGTATTCAATGTGATCCTCCTCTATCTAAAGGAATAATTTTTCATATGAATGTATTGTTATCATACGATACTATGAGGAGGTCCGCAATGTCTTACTCTACTTATATCGACATTAATGAAAAAACTTTCAACATTTTTTCATAAAAGGCGAGTTCTTTTTGATCGTAACTCGCCCTATTTCAACACGAACCTACTCCTATTTATACCTTTCCCATTTTTTAGCTTATCCACTCTATGTAGATGTATTTTTTGGCCATAGCCGATCGTTATCAGATAACAGCGAAAAACTCCTCATTATTGAGGAGTTTTCGTTGCATCTTTGTATAGTCCTGATGCAATAAGATCATCGACAAATGCATGGAATTGCCCGATGTCCATTTGTTGTGCTGAGTCTGACAAAGCAACAGCAGGATCTGGATGCACTTCAGCCATTACCGCATCGGCGCCGATAGCAAGAGCTGCCTTTGCTGTCGGGAGAAGCAGATCACGTCGGCCAGTAGAGTGAGTCACATCTACTAGAACCGGTAAATGCGTTTCTTGCTTCAAGATTGGTACCGCTGAAATATCGAGTGTGTTTCTCGTTGCTTTTTCGTAAGTGCGAATGCCACGCTCACATAGCATGATCTGCCCATTTCCTTTTGAAACGATATACTCTGCCGCGTGAATGAATTCAGAAATCGTTGCTGATAGACCTCGTTTTAATAGAACAGGTTTGTTCACAGACCCGGCAGCTTTCAACAGTTCAAAGTTTTGCATGTTACGGGCTCCAATTTGAATCACATCGATATAATCGATTGCTTCTTCAAGGTCCGCTGGCGTTACAATTTCACTAATGACCGCTAAGTCGAACTCATCTGCCACACGTTTTAAAATTTTTAACCCTTCAAGTCCTAATCCTTGGAAGTCGTAAGGCGATGTTCTTGGCTTGTATGCACCACCACGCAATAGTTTAAGTCCTCTTGCTTTTACTTCCTTTGCTACAGCCGCTACTTGCTCGTAGCTTTCAACTGCACAAGGTCCCATAATAAGACGTTGCTCGCCATCGCCAACTGTTTCCCCTTTCACGTTGACAATCGTGTTCTCAGGGTGTTTTTTCCGTGAAACAAGTAGCGCTTTACGGTTATCATCTTCTTGAAGTTCGAGGCTTGCTTTGAAAATTTCCTTAAAAATATGTTGGAGGGTCGATGTTTCAAACGGCCCTTTATTGTTTTCTGCGATATGGTTCAACATATTTCGCTCGCGAACAGGGTCAAAACGATTAACGCCTTGCTTGCTCTTTAGCTGACCGATTTCCTGCACGAGTTGCGCGCGCTCATTAATCAATTCAAGAAGCTTTAAGTTTACCTCATCTAACTTATCTCTTAACAAATCTAGCTGCTCATTGCTCACTATTCTCCACTCCTTCGTTTTGCTTGGCTTCTATCGATTACGGACTATTATAAACGATCCTTTTTCAAATGTCACGAACTTTTTCTTTATTAATTAGACGCTTTTAAGCACTAAAGTAAAAATAGTACGAAAGGATGACGCCCAAGGTAAATTTCGCTAAAATAGAAGAAGCGGTATACGTTTGCCGCCTTTATTTTGAACAAGTAGGTGATCGATCCATGACACAGAATACCGCTTCGCCTGTTTTCGCTCTTGATATTGGAACGCGTACAGTCGTTGGTCTTCTATTAAAAGAGGAGAACAACGGCTATGAATTGCTCGATATGGAAGTCATGGAGCATGCGGAACGCTCCATGCTTGACGGTCAAATCCATAACGTGCCTGCCGTCGCCCAAGTCATTGGTAAAGTCAAGTCAACGTTAGAAGAACGGCATGGACCCTTATCAAAAGTATGTGTTGCAGCTGCTGGTCGTTCATTACGAACCCAAAAAGCTGCCTTTGATATGAACATTGACGGAAAGCCCATGCTAACGAGAGACGATCTGCTCCATCTCGAGTTGAGTGCTGTGCAAAAAGCCCAGTTTGCCCTCGCTCAGGATAAGAAAGATGAGGCTTCTAGGAACTATTATTGCGTTGGCTATTCAGTATTGCATTATAAGCTAGATGATGAAGAGATCGGAAGCCTTCTCGATCAGACAGGACAAACGGCCGCTGTAGAGGTCATTGCCACCTTTTTGCCAAAAGTCGTTGTGGAATCATTAATGGCCGCATTATCCAGAACTGACTTGTCACTCGAAGCGCTGACGCTGGAGCCTATCGCAGCCATTAACGTCCTCATTCCTCCTTCTATGCGACGGTTAAATGTGGCTCTTGTCGATATTGGAGCAGGCACATCCGATATTGCGATTACAGAGGAAGGAACTGTTACCGCTTATGGGATGGTCCCGGTGGCTGGAGATGAAATGACAGAGGCTTTAAGCGATCAGTTTCTTCTTGATTTTCCCGATGCCGAGCGAATGAAACGAGAGATAACGGTTCATGATGAGGTCACCATTCAAGATATATTAGGGATGGAAACCACTTTAGCAAAAGAAGATGTGCTAAGTGCTATACGGCCATCGGTTCAAACGTTAGCCCATGCGATTGCCAATGAAATTCTCAACTTAAATGGTAAAGCACCAAAGGCCGTAATGCTCGTTGGAGGGGGAAGCTTAACACCAGAGCTCCCGCAACATTTAGCCCGTTGTCTCCAGCTTCCAGACAATCGAGTCGCTGTTCGAGGCATCGATGCCATTAAAGATTTAAAACAAGTATCTGAAGAATATAAAGGTCCAGAATTGGTGACACCGATCGGCATTGCCATTGCAGCGAAAGAAAATCCGATTGAATATATAAGCATCACGGTAAACGGCCGAACACTACGGTTGTTTGATGTGAAAACGTTAACGGTTGGAGATGGATTAATCGCTGCTGGGATCGACATTGCGAAATTATATGGAAAACCAGGTTTAGCTGTCATGATGACTCTCCAAGGTCGACTCATTACGATCCCAGGAGAGCATGGGGAACCTCCGATGCTTATGAAAAATGGAGAAGCAACGAGCCTTGATGAACCGTTAAAAGCAGAGGATCGAATCGAAGTAATACCTGGGCAGGATGGAAAAAAGGCTTCACCCAAAATAAGCGATTTGATTGATGAGGTGCCTACTTTATCGATTGAAATTAACGGAGAAGCAAAGCAAATAACAGGAGTAATTACAAAAAACGGAAAACCTACTTCTTTAGAGGCGGCCGTTGAAGAACGGGATGTTATCGATGTCATGCTCCCACAAACGATTGCTGAAGCGTTTGATCAGTTAGGGATTTCCTTTTCTGAGCCAAAACCATTCACTGTTTTTGTAGATGGCCAAAAGATAGAATGGACAGATGAAGAAGGAAGGTTGCTAAAGAATGGCATCCCGGTAACAGGGGAGACACCTTTGAAGGCTTTCGACAAAATTGATTACATTCATAAAGTGACAAAGCCATATACAATTAATTCATTATGGGAAAAGCTGAACCTTCAACCTACAATGACGATCACGGTCACCGTTAATGGACAACCCGTAACATTGGAAAAAACGACGATGGCGTTTTGGGAGAACGACAGGTGCTTAGATCCTAACGAGCCGCTTCGATCCCATCAGTCGATCATTCTAAAGAAAAAGGAAATACAGCCATTTACATTTCAAGATCTCTTTTCTGTCATCGATATTGACCTCTCCCCTTCCCGTTACCGTTCGGTACGTTTGCTGCGAAATGATCATGAAATTGAATTGCAAACGCAGATTAGAGATGGCGATCAATTATACATTCAATTAGAAGAACGAGCAAAAAGCTAAGCCATGAAGGCTTAGCTTTTAAGTTCTTCCTCGACTTTCTGTTCGAGGTCTGCTGCTTCTTTTTTCGCTTCCTCAGTTACCACTTCAACCGATTGCTGCACTTCCGATGTCAATTCATCGGTAAGCTGTTTCGCTTCATCGTATCCTTTGTTCGTAAGCTCCTTCACCTTATCCATGACTTGGTTCGATTGATCACTAACCGTTTTTGCTAAATTTGTTGATTTTTCTTTTGCAATCGACGCCCACTCATTTCCTTTTTCGTAGGCTGAAGATGTAAACTGGCTTGTTTTTTCACGGGCGATTTGTGCTTGATCACTTATATCGCTTCGAAGTTCTTTTCCCGACTTAGGTGCTAATAATAGAGCGGCGGAAGCTCCAACAATTCCACCGATCAGCGTACCGATTAGAAAGTCCTTCGTGTTCATTTCTGCCATTATAACTCCTCCTTGGTTTGGTTTACATCTTTCACTTTCGTTCTTTCTTTAAAGCGTTTGTATAGATCAATGGCAACATTGCCCCATTGAACCACTTGTGCAATCTGACCTGATTGTCGTTCAGTTTCTGTAGCGACCCGGTCAGCGACATGACGAACGGATTGATTCACCTGTTGGACGGCTTGTCCCATATCCTTAACAGAATCGAAAACCGTATTTAACGACTCTGATTTTTGCTGGAGGTCATCAGCCAACTGATTGGTCCGATGCAGCAATTGTTCCGTTTCTTTCGTAATCCCTGTCATTTGCTTTTCGAGCCCTGCCATTGTGTTTGCAACATGATCCAACGTCTTTGTCGCGGAACGGAGCGTACGAATAACGAAAATCACTAAAATTGCAAAAGCAAGGGCAACGATCATGGCGCTTATGTATAATAAGCCTTCCATATGACACCTCCTTACATAGATGGGTGTACCCAATTTGGCCATTCATTAAACTAGCGTTACCCTTCATTATAAACGTTTTCGCAGTTTTTTTCTAATCTCCTTCAACTTTTTTCAAGTAACTAGGAACTAAACGGCATATCGTTTACAATAAGGTAGTGACGATAAAAGGAGGGACCGTGAATGAGAGATCCAAGAATAACAGAGCTAGCAGATAACCTAATTAACTACTCGATTAGGCTTCAACCAGGCGAAAAAGTATTAATCGAAAATTTTGGCTTACAGCGTGATTTAGTAACAGCCCTTGTGGAAAAGGCCTATGAAGCAGGTGGTTACCCATTTGTCCTATTAAAAGATTACCAAGTGGATCGCTCACTTCTTCTAGGAGCACAGGAAGAGCAATTAGAACTGATAGCCCATGTAGAAGCGACGATGATGGAGAAAGTGGACGCATACATCGGCTTGCGCTCTGGAGATAACATCTCTGAGCTTTCCGATGTCCCTGGAGATAAGTTGGCTTTATGGGGTAAAACTGTTGGTACAAAGGTTCATCGAGAAATCCGTGTACCTAAGAAGAAGTGGGTTGTCCTTCGGTACCCGAACCATTCTATGGCCCAGCTCGCAAACATGAGCACAGCAGGCTTCGAGGATTTTTATTTTAACGTCTGTAATCTAGACTATGGAAAAATGAGTCACGCGATGGATGCCCTTGTTGCGCTCATGAACCGGACAGACAAAGTTCAGATTAAAGGTCCTGGTACTGATTTAACCTTCTCGATTAAAGGGATCCCTGCAGTCAAGTGCGCAGGAGAAATGAACATTCCAGATGGTGAGGTATATACCGCCCCTGTTCGAGATTCGGTGAATGGAACGATCAGCTATAATACACCTACCCCATATCAAGGGTTCACCTTTGAACAAGTATCCTTTACTTTTAAAGATGGAAAGATTATCGAAGCGACTGCCAACGATACTGAGCGAATCAACCGAATTCTTGACTCGGATGAAGGCGCTCGATACATTGGAGAATTTGCCATCGGTGTAAATCCATACATTCTTCACCCGATGAAAGACATCCTCTTCGACGAAAAAATCGATGGGAGTTTTCATTTTACACCGGGACAATGCTATGACGATGCCTTCAATGGAAACCACTCCACCATCCATTGGGATATTGTCATGATTCAACGCCCTGAATACGGCGGGGGAGAAATTTATTTTGATGATCAGCTTATCCGGAAAGATGGCCGATTTGTCATTGACGAACTACAAGGACTTAATCCAGAAAACTTAAAATAACGACAGGAGCGTATGATTTAGCTACCGCAGAGTGTTAAATGGCGGTAGCGTCGTTTTTCTATAAAAAGTATAAAAAGCAGCTTCCTCATTTTGAGGAGTAGCTGCTTTTTTATTTTTCCGTTACGTTGTTAAGACGTGCTCATACGCCTGTTGAAACTTTTGAATGTCCCCGGCTCCCATAAAAAGAAGAACACCGCTTCGATGATCTTGCAACGGAGCTAGGTCATTTTCTGACAACAAGTGAGCACCAGGAATTAACGCTTGCAAATCTTCAATCGACAACGAGCCTTTGTTTTCCCTAGCCGATCCAAAAATATCACAAAGGTAGACGTGATCGGCTTGCTTTAAAGCTTCCGCAAACTCATGTAAAAACGCTTTTGTCCGTGAAAATGTGTGGGGCTGAAAAATCGCAACTACCGGCCGATCTGGGTATTTTTGCTTTGCGGCCTCAATCGTTGCGGAAATTTCTGTCGGATGGTGGGCATAGTCATCAATAAGGATTTGACCGCCCAGCGTTTTTTCCGTAAAGCGCCGTTTCACACCTTCAAACGTTTTCAGTTCGCGCGCTAATACCTCAACCGGAATGTTTTCATAATGGCAAAGAGCGATAACCGCTAACGAATTCAGGACGTTGTGTTTCCCGAATCTAGGAATTGTAAAATCCCCATAATGATTGTTGCGAACGAACACTTGAAAATGCGTACCCTCAGATGTAACTTCGATGTTTCGGGCTTGAAAATCGTTGTCTTCATTGAATCCATAATAAACCACTGGTACATTCGCATGAATGCCTTGGAGCTGCTCGTCATCCCCGCAAGCGACAATTGCTTTTTTCACTTGCATCGCCATCTCTTGAAAAGCCGAAAAAACATCGTTAATATCGTCAAAATAATCAGGATGGTCAAAATCAATGTTCGTCATAATACAGTAGTCTGGTCGGTAGTTTAGGAAGTGACGACGATATTCGCAAGCTTCAAATACAAAGTAATGACTATCTGCCGCTCCTTTACCAGTTCCATCACCGATTAAAAAGGATGTTGGGCAATGAGAGCCTAGCACGTGAGAAAGTAAACCAGTCGTAGACGTTTTTCCATGGGAACCCGTAACAGCAATGCTTGTAAACCGCTGGATAAATTCACCTAAAAACGTTGGATAGGACTGGATCTCTAAGCCTTGCTCTTTCGCTGCTACCACTTCTTCATGTTCGTCTGAGTAAGCAGCAGAAACAACTACCTGTTGTCCTTCTTTTATGTTTTCTTTCTGAAAAGGAAAAATAGGAATCCCTTTTTCCTCTAAGGGCTTTTGTGTAAAAAACCGTTTTTCGACATCGGAACCTTGGACCTGATAGTTCATGTCATGTAGGACTTGTGCCAAAGCACTCATACCCGATCCTTTAATTCCGATAAAATGAAAAGTTGTCATGGGGGAACCTCCATATGTTTGTGGTTTCAACCGCGTCCATAATAAAGGTATCATCTGTATCCAATAATTATTGAATTATTATAACAAACTTTAACCTTAACACCAATCGACCGAGTGAACATTCTTTTCCAGTACCACACATCATAGAAACATGCCATTTCCACTTTAAACATTTATCCTTGATACAATATAATCAATTCAATATACATGTGTGAGTAACAGGAAAAGCACAGATTTCCCCTCCATTCCAGAGGGACCTTAAGCATATAGTAGCCTGTCGCAAAGCGGCAGGCTAAAGATACGTTCTTTATTCTACAACTTCAAGGCGAGGGTTGTCGCGATATTTTCGTCCTGCTTTTGCTTGCTCTTTTCCGTTCAGAATTACGTTGTCACCAGTAAATCCGATATGTATTTTTAACAGACTACTACCAACACCGTAAATATCTACCGGCACTTGTTGTTTTTCATATGCTGCAATTCTCTCCGCATTGAATCCTCCAGTTGCGATGATTTTCACATGTTGAAAACCTTCTTTGTCCAACGCCTCACGAAGAGCGAAAAGTAGTGGAGGATTCACCCCTCGAGGGTCGAACGACCCCATTACTTGTGGATTGCGACAAAAGTACTGATCGACCATCGTCCGTGACGTATCGACTCGAACTCCTTTTAACTTCTCGCCAAAAGCTCTAGCCACCTTTAATGAGTCGGTAATCACATCATTATTATAGTCTACAAGTGCTGTTAATTCATCCGTAGGGTACGTTTCATAATAGGCTTGAGTTGCTGCGACAACATCGCCTTCAAACAGCTGAATTAAGGCATGCGGCATCGTCCCCATCCCTTTTTTCCCCCACCATTCGTTCATCGCATGGGTCGCTTGTGCCGTTGATCCACCGATGTAAGCAGCGTATCCATCACCAGACTGTTGGGTAAAATGGTCGTCACGATCCCCCATAAAAATGACTGGCTTTTGTTTACCAGAGAGACGCGCTGCTTTTACGACATTGTATACGTTCGTCGCAACCGATGTTCGCCTCGCAAAAATGCCATCAATAATTCCTTCTAAATAGCCAAAATTTTGATATGGGCCTGTTACGGTTAGTACTGTTTCGAACGGGGTTATTTTGTCCCCATCTTTCAGTGAACGAATCTCAAGCTCGTCCGGATTTTTTGCGAATGTCTTAATGAGAGCAATGACCTCATCCGTTCCGCACAAAATCGCATGCTCTTTTTGAAAAAATTGCATCGTCACCGTATTGTTCGAACGATATTTTTCAACAATGTTTCTCGTTTTCAAAAAATAGACAGCGGAAAACCATCCGTCCCGCACCCGCTCATCAAATTTGAAGGTTTTATTGGTCAAGCGTTTAATCTTACCTTGCATTTTTTGTTCGATTTCTTTCATAACCAATTTAACTCCCTTGCCATCATCCCTTGTGTCTTCTCCTCTCAGGAGACCGGAACGAGCTCTTTTTCTCTAGGTCTATGTGATCATTTGACAATCTACCATCTATCATATAAAACCTTTGCTTGGAAAACAAGCGTCACAATACCCGTGATTGTGTCAACCTTTTGTGGGAGGAGTATTTTCCATCCTCATATGTGTAAGCGAATTCAGGATTTTAGGGTTCTCCTCGTTGAGAATCTTATG
>NZ_SNUY01000039.1 GCF_004376175.1 Halalkalibacterium halodurans
TCTTTGAAAATCGAATCTTTGGCTTTGAAGCCCTCGTTGAGTGGGTAAAGCAACACCAAGAAAAACACAAGAAGAATCACGTCATTTTTGGCGTAGAACCAACAGGACATTATTGGAAGAGTCTTGCTTACTATCTAACGGCAAAAGGTTACGACTTTGTCGTCGTGAACCCAATGCACGTTAAGAAAAGTAAAGAACTTGATGACAATTCTCCAACGAAAAACGATACGAAAGACGCAAAAGTGATCGCCCAGTTAATCAAAGATGGGCGATACTCTGTACCAAACCTCTTAGATGGCATATATGCGGAACTAAGAGAATGCGTAAAAATTCGAGATCAGCTTACTGAACAATTAATGATCACAGAAGGTCGCATTCAAAATGTGATTCAACGCTACTTTCCAGAGTTTTTCGATGTGTTTGGAGATTGGGAAGGCAAAGCCGCTCTCTGTACCCTAAAGCTGTTTCCGTTCCCCTCTGATATTCATAAAAAGACACCAGAGAGGGTTCTTCAAGAATGGAAACCGTATGTCCAACGAGGAGTTGGCATTAAGCGCGCAACGAAGCTTGTAGAAACAGCCAAAAAGAGCATTGGAATTGAAGTAGGCTTGAAATTTGCCAAGTGTGAACTGAAGAATCTTATTGAGCAGTATGAGCTTTTTAAGCGGCAATTAGAAGAGTTGGATCAGGAATTAGAAGCCATCGTTGAAACATTACCTGGTGCCCAACAAATGATGAAAATTCCAGGCTTAGGGGCGGTGACTGTTGGATTATTCTTTGCGGAAGTTGGGGACATTTCAAAGTACTCTCATCCTCAACAATTAGTGAACTTAGCAGGGCTATCATTACGTGAGCACAGTTCAGGTAAATTTAAAGGGCAAACAAGGATTACAAAGCGAGGAAGGAAACGATTACGCCGAGCCTTATATTTAGCGATTCGTCCCCTTGTCGCCCATAATTCAACATTTAAAGCCCTGCATCACTATTACACCAAACGCCCTGAACGCCCTTTGAAAAAGCAACAATCTTTGATTGCCTTGTGTTGTAAGTTACTACGTGTGTTGTTTGTCATTGGTCAAAAACAGTGTGAATTTGATGGTTCAAGATTAATAAAAGATATTCCTCAAATGGATGGATTACAGGCAGTGTAACCTTAGAAAGCAGATCACCCAAAGTGGCTTGACACGGAGCCTCTGCGGGCATGGCTCCTTGGCGAAGCGGCGAGTCATCCAATGATTCGCCCATGGCTAAGGAAGCCTACCATGCCCGCCACTCCATGTAAAGCCGTGCATCATCTGTATACTTACAAATAACAAACACCAATAGTGCAGAGTCGGAGTTTATTTTCACCATACGGGCTTATGACCCAGCAAAGGAGCTTATCCGACCTCCACCTCATGGATACGCAGGACGAAGGAAGGTATGGATACCAATCCGGAGAGACATGGGAGGGTTAGCGACCGTGAGTAGCGTGGAGATTTATAGGCACGGTCATACTACTCAATTACCAAACTATACCAGTTTGGACGTTAGGATGGATTATCCCCTGTAAGAAATTTTAATTCGTTCTACTTCTATCCAGTAGTACTGGTGAGATTACTATTTGGTGTTAGTGAAATTTGGAGAATACACGAGTATTAGCGAGAAAATTAAACTTTATTGAGGGAGGTGAGTAGAATGACAGATACCTATAATGAACTACAACAAAAGTGCAGAACTCTTAGATTAGCAGAAACAGCAAAGGAACTCCCCAATATGCTTAGAGAGGCTGAATCCAAGGGATGGACTTACTATGAATTCATAGATCAGCTACTTGGATATGAATTAGCTTGTCGTGAAGAAAAGAATCGGAACAAGTTAATGAAATGGGCAGAATTTCCACAGCCATTAACACTAGAACAATTTAATTTGGAAGAGCAATCAGCAATTGGTGAAAAACAATTAAATGTATTAAAAGAACTATCCTGGATAGAGGAAAATTTCACATTAATTATGATGGGGCCACCTGGGGTTGGCAAAACGCATTTATCAAGTGGATTAGGAATCCATGCGGTAAACCATGGGTATCAGGTTTCTTTTGTATCCATGGATCACTTAATCTATATATTAAAAACAAAAGAGTATATTAGTAAATCAAGAACAAGATACAAACGGATAACTGGATCGGAGCTAATTATCATTGACGACATCATGTATATGGCATATGAAGCACAGGATGCCCAACTGTACTTTCAATTTATATACGATATGTATGACAAGACAGCATTCATCTTAACGTCAAATAAGGGACCGAATGAATGGGGCAAATTTCTAGGAGATACAACATTAACAACGGCGATCTTAGATCGCCTCCTTCATAGAAGTGAGATCATAATATTCGATGAAGACCAGGATAGCATTAGAATGAAATACAGAAGAGCTTTATTTGAAGAAGCAGGTGTTGAATCTTAATTGCGGAAAACTGTTGAACCTTATTTTGTGAAAACTGTTTAATTATACTTGACGGTTACAAAACTTTTCCCTCACACGACTAACAAACTCGATTAGTTGATTAAATACAGCATGATTGGAACTTTTTTCGTCCATTTTGTTAACCAGTTTTCCTGCTACTATTTCTTTCATTCCGTTTATTATTTCTTTATGAATCGGTTGGTGCTTCAGCGAAAAATACCGGTATGCAAAATACACTGTTGTGCCCAATAAGATCACAATAAGAGCAACCATTATAGCTTCCATGATAAACAAATCCCCTACTTTTTTTATTTATTGTGTAGAATCGATGATGAACACTTTAAAGCTCTTTGATTAAAATATAGGTTCCATCTGCTATATCTGAAGGAATATCTTTTAACCTAGCATTCTCTTCGTATTTATGTACAATCTCATTTCCTTCTACATCTTTATACTTCTTCATATTGTGATATTTCTCCATCACACGGATCGACTTTGCGTTTGTCGCTTCAGCTAAAATCGCCTTTAACCCTTGCGAAGATGCCTTTGTTATCAATTTATTCCCTAATTGTTGAATAATGTCGTGACGGTTATATTCAGCTGTCACCCCTAACATGAACAAATGCAATAACTCTCCATCTTCAAGCTCTTTTCCGTTTCGTTCTTTAAAGTCTTCCATGAAACGTTTATCCACATCTTCTAAAACTTGTAGAATCACATTCATATCATAAAATGAACCTTCAAATACATCTTCTCCGATAATCTCTGGCGCATTGGTATCGCCAGCAAGCACACCAACAACATGATGATCATGATCTAAAGCGACTGCGCAATATCCCTGCTCTACGGTGGAATCTAAATAATCTTTTGTGAACTGATAGAAGTCGTCATAACGTAGATTTAATTGACCTACCATCGGTTCCTGCACCCATTTTTCTGAGACATCCACCCCGATAAATGAACGGGCTAGACAATCTGCGGCCTGCTCAATTAACGCAGTCTGTTCCTTCGTAATTATTTTATATGTGTATAACACTTCTGTTTTTTGCACGTATTGACTTCCTTTCAAATCATAATCTAATCATTCCCCATGACGCAGCTTTTACATCGAATGGGCGATACGATCGACAAATTTGCCAGGGAACTCGATTCTTTCAAGAGCATTTCTGATTTGAACTTGAGCAATTTTTGATGAAGGTTTGACTACGATGATATCCTTAAAACCTAAACTAGAATAAAATTGCATCGTTTGTCCTAACTGGGGTACAACTTTTGATGGGACTGGTGTTTGGTAAGTAGCGTCAACAACGAACGTATACTCTTGTTTTGGCACTTTATGAATGGTGTCCTGCAAATCTTTCATATAACCTTCTACATCTTCCTCTCTCATTAAACCGTGCACCTGTACATGTATTTCCTTTGCGGTTTCATTAATCCCCATTTTATATTTTCGTTTATCTACTACGATCATCTCTCCATCTCCTTTTTCTTATCGTTTGCGATACTCATCATATTCCACCGAAGCCTAATAAATAAAAAGCTACCTCAGACGTGAATGAGGATAGCTAATTAAACATTTGTGATCCTTTTTGACAACTCGACTATCCCTATTCAGAAGGATTTCAGACTCGCAGCTTTGCGTCTTTCCATTTCAATCACTCGCCTTTTTCAAGGCATAAAACCAGGACTAATATCATAATCATAACTTTACCAATACTAGTATAAAATACTTATTATTCCTTGTCTACTCTGGTATAATTTTCGTAATTATTAGATATATTAAATCAGGCCATTTATTATAATTTAGACAATCCTAGTATGATAATGAGATGACAAAAGGAGCCTCCCACAAATTAGGATTTACGAAAATGGGAGGTACTTCACCTTTAAAAGATGTCGAAGCTGAAACAAATTACTTCTTGCTGAAGAGGAGCTTCAAGATTATTTCTAGCCTATATAGAAGGTAAAGATGACCAGTAAAGAAAAAAATCGAGCTTGTAGAAAATATAATGGATGCTGAAGGTACAGAGGAAGAAATCGATCGATTTATCGATGCTTTGGAGGAAGAACACCCCTGATCCAAACATTATTTGAAGTTTGTTTTGGCTCGGGATGATGGCATCTACAGTTGCAGCAAGTACTTGAAACCAAGATTAAAAAAAGCCGAGATTGAAAAGAAATATCACTCCCTACTCTTTTCGTCATACCCATACACCCCTACTTAATGAGGCTATTGTAGGTATTAAAGAGATCCAGTAGCATTTTTGGTTATAGTGACATTAATACCAACATGAACATTCACGAAGAAAAAGACAAGTTAACAATTAAAATAAAAACATTCTTCTCTACCACTCATAAACAAACCCCCGCCTAAAATAGACGAGGGTTTTCTCATTTTTCATATAGTTGCGAGGACAAATGCGCGGATAGTTCTAAGCGTTAATAGCTGAAACTATTGATGTAATAGGGCTTTTTAAGCCTAATTACATCATGCCGCCCATGCCACCCATTCCGCCCATGTCAGGCATTCCGCCGCCGCCTTCGTTTTCCTCAGGCTTATCAGCGATCACCGCTTCTGTTGTGAGGAACATAGCGGATACAGATGCTGCGTGCTGAAGCGCAGAACGAGTTACTTTTGTCGGGTCAACGATACCAGCTTCAACCATGTTCACCCATTCACCAGTTGCTGCGTTGAAACCGAAGCCAGCTTCTTCTTTCTTGAGGCGCTCGACGATCACAGAGCCTTCAAGACCTGCGTTGTGAGCAATTTGACGAACTGGCTCTTCAAGGGCACGAAGAACGATGTTCACACCTGTTGCTTCGTCACCTTCTGCACCGATGCTAGAGACTGCTTTAATCACGTTCACAAGGGCAGTACCACCACCAGCAACGATTCCTTCTTCTACAGCCGCGCGAGTAGAGTTCAACGCGTCTTCGATGCGGAGTTTGCGCTCTTTCATTTCAGTTTCAGTAGCTGCACCGACTTTAAGAACAGCGACGCCACCAGCAAGCTTCGCTAAGCGCTCTTGAAGTTTTTCTTTATCGAAGTCAGATGTTGTTTCTTCGATTTGTGCTTTGATTTGATTAACGCGAGCTGCGATTTTATCGCTTTCGCCAGCACCTTCAACAATCGTTGTGTTCTCTTTCGTTACAACGACTTTGCTTGCGCGACCAAGCTGTGCGATGTTCGCAGATTTCAAGTCAAGTCCAAGGTCTTCTGTGATCACTTCACCGCCAGTAAGGATCGCGATGTCTTCAAGCATTGCTTTACGACGATCACCGAATCCAGGAGCTTTCACCGCTACTGCGTTAAATGTTCCACGAAGTTTGTTCACCACAAGTGTTGCAAGAGCTTCACCTTCTACATCCTCAGCAATGATAAGGATTGGCTTGCCTTGTTGTACAACTTGCTCAAGAACTGGTAATACTTCTTGGATGTTAGAAATCTTCTTATCTGTGATCAAGACATAAGGGTTGTCAAGAACCGCTTCCATCTTGTCAGAGTCTGTCACCATGTAAGGAGACGCATAGCCGCGGTCAAATTGCATACCTTCAACCACTTCTAGCTCTGTAGAGAATCCTTTAGACTCTTCGATCGTAATAACGCCGTCGTTACCTACGCGCTCCATTGCTTCAGCAATGATTTTCCCTACTTCATCGTCAGCAGAAGAAATCGCCGCAACTTGAGCGATTGAATCTTTGCCTTCGATTGGCTTAGAGATTTTAGAAAGTTCTTCAACGGCTACTTGAGTCGCTTTTTCGATTCCTTTACGAATCACCATTGGGTTCGCGCCAGACGTGACGTTTTTCAAGCCTTCGCGAATCATCGCTTGTGCAAGGACCGTTGCTGTTGTTGTACCGTCCCCAGCAATGTCATTTGTCTTGCTTGCCACTTCTGCAACAAGCTTTGCACCCATGTTTTCAAACGCATCTTCTAATTCGATTTCCTTTGCGATGGTTACACCGTCATTTGTAATAAGTGGAGAACCGAATTTCTTTTCAAGAACGACGTTACGACCTTTTGGTCCTAGCGTTACTTTTACTGCATCAGCAAGTTTATCTACACCACGAAGCATAGAGCGACGTGCGTCTTCGCTAAACTTAATATCTTTTGCCATGTTATTCTCAACCTCCTGAATGGTATTTTACAAAAGAGGAATAAACAAAAACCTCTCATCTTACATGTATGTAGGGATAACCCTACGTAAAATTAACCGATAATCGCGAGAATATCGCTTTCACGAAGGATTAAATACTCTTTACCATCATATTTTACTTCCGTACCTGCGTACTTAGAGAAGATGACAGAATCGCCTTCTTTCACTTCCAACGCGATTTTCTCACCATTTTCCGTGACACGACCCGTACCAACAGCAACGACACGTCCTTCTTGTGGCTTTTCTTTCGCCGTATCAGGAAGCACGATACCGCTCGCCGTTTTTTCTTCAGTTTCTACTTGCTCAATCACAACACGATCACCTAATGGCTTTAACAAGGAAAACACCCTCCTTTAGAGCTTATAAGATTTTCCTTGTTAGCACTCTCTTCAAACGAGTGCTAACACAGTTACAATGATAATCAGAACCTGCTTATTTTGCAAGCCCTTCACAAATTTTTTTACAAAAAATTTTCGAATGACATCGGTTTGGCATAAAGGAAAAAATTGCTTGAAACCTCTTCTAGTATATCCTCGTATTTTTTGGATATACACCCTAACTATAATTCTTCATCCCATCTGGCATTCCTTCTGCTTTTTCCGAATAACTATGTTAAAATATAGTGATGTATAGCCTTATGATAAAGGAGATCTCAACTTGAATAAACGATATTGGTTGGTCATACTTACATATGGATTAACTCAAGTTTCCGCCTTTATAGGAGTTCCTCTGCTATTAATACTAGGGTTCCAACAAGAGCAAATTCCAGGCATTTGGAGCTTTATTTCGTTCCCGATCGGATTGGCGATTATTCTCTGGCTTTTGCGACCAGATTTCCGAAATCGTCACATGATTCGCAACCGTTCCTCACGGGGGGAGGCAGTCGCTTGGTCGATTCTTGGTGTTATATTGGTGTTTGTCGCCCAAGCAATCGCAGCTTATATTGAAATGACTGTATTTGGGATTGAGCCTGGATCGGAAAATACGGAGATGATCGTTGAAGTCACTAGAGCCTTCCCTGCATTCATCATCGTCACGTCCATTATTGGCCCAATTTTAGAGGAAATTGTTTTCCGAATGATTATTTTCGGCGCCTTGTATAAACGATTTAATTTTTGGATTGCCGCGCTTTTAAGCTCGTTCATTTTCGCCGCCGTCCATCTCGACTTCACCCATTTACTCGTCTATACAGCCGCTGGCTTTGCATTTGCCTTCCTCTACGTAAAAACGAAACGGATTCTCGTTCCAATTGTTGCCCATGTGGCCATTAACGTCTATGTCGTGCTCGTCAACCTCATTTTTTATGACAAAATTATGGATCTACAAAGACAGCTAGAAGAACTACAAATGTTTATTGGAGGGTTGTTATGAAGATCAGTCCTACCTTTTTAACCCTCCTGTATTTTACGATGGCAGGGTTAGTCACCTTTTTTGCGATTCACGTCGTGAATGAAAATGGCTGGAATTTATGGGCGTGGATCATGATTGCCATGGCTGCCTATAATGTAATTATCGCCATTCGCTTCTACCAGCTTGGAAAACAACTGAAAAAAAGAGACCGGTAAGCTTTTACCAAACGAAAAAGGGGGGATTCTCAGCCCCCCCCTTTTTATATTTTTGAAAAACGTTCAAACACATCCATTAACTCGGCGATTGCTTCTTCGCTCTTCCCTTTTTCCACTGCATCAACCACGCAATGACTCGTATGACGCTCCAACAAGTTGAGGCTGACCTTCTTTAGCGCCGCATCGATCGCCGACAATTGGACGAGAATATCAATACAGTATCGATCGTCATCGATCATTTTTTGGATTCCGCGCACTTGCCCTTCAATACGCTTCAACCGATTCATTAATTGTTCTTTTTCCTTTTCATCTCGTGGATGTGATGGGCTTTTGTGTTCATGCGCCATCTTAGCACCCCCCTCTAACCTTTCAATATTATTTAATTTGGAAACGCTGCAGACGTAATGCATTCAAGACGACGGAAACAGAGCTGAACGCCATTGCGGCTCCCGCTACCCATGGTGCTAATAAACCGGCAGCAGCAATCGGAATTGCAGACGTATTATAGACGAAAGCAAAAAATAAATTTTGCTTAATGTTTCGCATCGTTTTTTGGCTCATGAGGACTGCATCTGCAACCCGATGCAAGTCATCCCCAAGCAAGGTCAAATCAGCGGCCTCGATGGCAATGTCGGTCCCTGAACCGATCGCCATCCCTACATCGGCCGTTGCTAATGCTGGGGCATCATTTAATCCGTCGCCAACCATGGCGACCGTTCGTCCTTGTTCCTGCAGCTTACGGATTTGTTCACTCTTATCCTTCGGTAAAACTTCAGCAATCACCTGTTCAATTCCAACATCATTCGCAACAGCACGGGCCGTCCGTTCATTATCCCCTGTTAACATGACAATGTCCAATCCAAGCGCCTTTAACCGTTCGATGGCCTTTTTAGAAGATGGCTTCAACTGATCGGCTACGGCCACATGAGCTGTTAGAATGCCGTCAACAGCCATGAACATCACCGTTTCCCCTCGGGCTTCTCGCGCTTCGGCACTCGAAAGCGCTTCTTTATAATCAACCTGATGCTCGGCCATGAGCTTTCTCGTTCCAACGAGCACGTTCCTTCCAGCAACCATCGCTTCAACACCATGTCCCGGAATCGCAGAAAACGAGTCAGCCTCCAAGCGATCCACGCCTAGCTGTTTCATCCCGTCCACAATCGCTGTCGCTAATGGGTGTTCAGATCGCCGTTCTGCTGCATAAAGCATGGTGGCCATTTCCTTCTCGTCAGCTGATCCGTACGTGACGAACTCAGTAAGCGACGGTTTTCCTTCCGTCACCGTTCCCGTTTTATCGAGAACAACTGTATCAATTCGCTGCGTATGTTCAAGATGTTCACCGCCTTTAAACAGCACACCTAACTCTGCGGATCTACCCGAACCAGCCATAATGGATGTCGGCGTTGCAAGCCCTAGAGCACAAGGGCACGCGATGACCAAAATGGAAATCGTCGGAATGAGTGCACTTGTGACGTTGCCTGGATCAATCACCATATACCATACGAGAAACGTAAGGACGGAAATAGCAACAACGACAGGAACAAAAACACTAGAGACTTTATCGACCGCACGTTGAATATCTGCCTTTGAGCCTTGCGCTTCCTCGACCACTTTCACAATTTGCGCGAGGGCCGTATCTTTTCCGACTCGCGTGGCTCGAATACGAAGTGACCCGTTATGATTAACGGTAGCACCGATGACTTGATCGCCAACATCTTTTTCGACTGGGATGCTCTCCCCGGTAAGCATTGACTCATCCACGGCAGAGTAGCCTTCCACCACTTCTCCATCGACGGGAATTTTTTCGCCTGGTTTGACGAGAAGGAGATCCCCTGTTTTCACTTCTTCCAACGGAATTTGCTCCTCTTTCCCCTCTCGAATGACGCGGGCTGTTTTCGCCTGCAAGCCAAGAAGCTTACGAATCGCCTCACTCGTACGGCCCTTCGCTCTTGCTTCAAAGTATTTTCCAAGAACAATAAGGGTAATGATAATCGCTGATGCTTCAAAATATAATTCCGGCATCATCCCCTCCCGCGTCCCATACAACCAATCATAGCCGAGATACATGCTGTAAAAATAAGCAGCCGATGTACCGAGGGCGACGAGTACATCCATGTTCGCGCTCTTATGGCGAAGGGCTTTATACGCTCCAACGTAAAACGGAGCCCCTATATAAAACTGAACGGGTGTCGCAAGCAACAATTGAACCCATGGATCCATAAATAGATGAGGCATCCAAATGAACGAAGTGAATTCAAAATGTGTCACCATCGACCAGAGGAGGGGAAACGTTAAAACCGCTGAAATCCAAAAGCGGCGCTTCTGTTTTTGTAATTCACGTTCCCGTACATCTCCTTCTTCAGCGTCACCTGTTTTGCGCTTTAGTGTGTAACCTATCTGCTCGATCGCCTGTTCCAAATCAGACGGTGATACACTTTCCGGTCTGTATTCGACCGTAGCCGTTTCAAGCGCAAGGTTAACAACCGCTTTGTGGACTCCTTCAAGACGATTCAGCTTCTTTTCAATTCGGTTAGCACAAGCGGCACACGTCATTCCAACCACGTCAAATTCCACTCTGTCGATTACCACTTTGTACCCGAGCTGCTCTACTTTTTCAATAACCTGCTCTGGCTGAACCTTCTCTGGATCATACACTACCGTCGATCGTTCAAGCGTTAAGTTTACATTTGCCTCTTGAACGCCATCCATCCGTTGTAAGCCCTTTTCGATTCGATTGGAGCAAGCGGCACATGTCATCCCCTGAATATCCAACGTTAATTCTTTTTGATTTTTCATTCTCACACCTCCCTATACCCCTATTGAGTATATAACATTTCGTATAAAAAGCCGTCAATGAGACGGCAAAGCTTATTCTACATCATATCCCTGGTCTTCAATTGTATCCTTAATTTTATCAATCGAGACTTGATCCTCTTTATAGCTCACATTAACTGTTCCTTTATCTAACTGAACAGTAACTTTTTCTACCCCTGTTAATTGCCCGACGTTTTCTTCAACTGCTTTCACACAATGTTGACAAGACATTCCTTTTACATTTAAAGTAGTCTCCACTTTTTACCCCTCCTTTTCTCTTCTCTCACAATGTACTATACCCCCCTATTGTATGTCAAGTGCTTTTATTCCATGATGAAACTACCGCTATATTTCGGGCTGCTTGTTCTAGTAATGAATCGCCTTGTTGCATCGCTTCGTCCAATGACATGATCCGCGGAACGAGAGAAAAAGCAGCATCAATTCCATGCTCAAAAACCGCTTCATAACCTTGGCCTAAGCTTCCGGCAATCGCAATGACCGGCACACCATATTGTTTAGCCGCCTTTGCTACCCCAATAGGTGTTTTCCCATACACCGTTTGTTGATCGATTCTTCCTTCACCTGTAATGACGAGGTCTGCATCCTTCACGAGCTCATGAAAATTAGTTGCCTGTAACACGAGCTCCACTCCTGGGCTGAGCATTGCGTCAAGAAAAGCGATTAGCCCTGCCCCTAATCCTCCTGCCGCACCCGCACCTGGAATCGAAGCCACTTCTTTTCCTAACTCCTCTTCAATGATGTTGGCAAAGTGCAAAAGCTGTTCATCCAGTTCGCGGATCGTTGCTCGCGTGGCTCCTTTTTGCGGCCCATAAACAACCGCCGCTCCCTTTTCACCCACTAACGGGTTGTCTACATCACATGCCACTTGAAGCTTCACCTGTTGGATTCTTGGATCTACCTTACTCATGTCGATTCGTGCAAGCTCCTTTAGTTTACCTCCACCTTTTCCAATCGGCTCCCCGTTTTCTTTCAGCAGCCTGACACCGACTGCCTGCGCCATGCCGGCACCGCCATCGTTTGTGGCGCTCCCTCCAATTCCTAGGATGATTTGCTCTACACCTTCATCGAGGGCATCGATGAGCAATTGTCCAGTCCCATAGGTAGATGTCCATAGCGGATTCCGCTTTTCCTTCGGTACGAGATGAAGACCAGACGCCTGTGTCATCTCAATAACAGCGATTTTTCTATCTCCCGAAAGGCCATATTCAGCCTCCACCGTATCTCCTAATGGTCCCTCGACTTTAACTACCTTTCGCTCACCTTGAAGAGCATCAACGATCGATTGGATCGTCCCTTCTCCACCATCGGCCATCGGAATGAGCCGATAGTTAGCATTAGGAATAACACGCCTGAATCCTTTTTCTATCGCTCTTGCTGCTTGTAAAGCGGTCATGCTCTCCTTAAAAGAGTCCGGTGCAATTACGATTGTGTTCACCTTTTTCAACCTCCTATGCTTACATAGTCACTGAACTACTCCAAAAATGAAGTTCGATCGTCGCGCGGCATTTACTTAGACGTTCTTCCATGTTTACTCCCTTACTTCCTGCTGTTGTGCTAAAGTGGTCCTCCGATTAAAAAAAGACCAAGGCGTCTTCCCTTGATCTTTTGTTCAACCATTAACTTGCCGTGGAATTGACCCGCTCTTGTTCACCTTGCTTCGCTTTTTTTTCCAACCAGTATGCAGCTGGGATGGAAAGAGCCGTGAGGAATCCAACAATGAAAAAACCTTCATTGATTGCCTGCAAAGTCGCTTCCTCAAAAGAGGTAGAGATAAGGGCAAGCTGGCCGCGGCGTACCTCAAAGAACACAGAGATAAACACAATCCCGAACGCCGAGCTCATTTGTCGCAACACATTGTTCATTGCTGACCCACGGGAGATAAGTCCTTCAGGAATAGCATTCATCCCTGTCGTAGTTGCTGGCATCGTCGTCAATCCCATACCTACCCCGCGAATCGCCATCCAAGCAAAAATATACCATAAGCCCGTCTCAAGATGAAGGTAGCCAAGAGCGAACGTACCAACAGCCGCAATCATCATCCCGGCCGTCATAATCCCACTCGGGCCACGCTTATCCAACATACGGCCACCGATCGACATCGTCAGTCCCGTAAAAAGGGCAGAAGGTAAGAATACAAGTCCTGTCATAATCGGGCCATAATCGTATACTTGCTGGAGCAAAAGCGGCACGAGAAAAATTCCCGCAAATAATCCGATCGATGAAATACCTGCTACCCATATACTTAAAGAATAGGCTGGGATGCGAAAAAGGCTCAAATCTAAAAGTGGCTGCTCTGCACGTTTCTCCACTTGCACAAACACGTACAGACACAACGCTCCAAGTAACAGTAAAACCCCGTTTATCCATTCGGTTAAATGGGTTAAATCCGACATCCGACCGAACGCTAAAAGAATCGAGCCAACTCCGGCCGTCACAAATAAAAAGCCCCAACGATCCAGTTTGATTTGTCCACTTCGCGCGATTTTTGGTAGATAAATGACGGCGGCAATAATGCCGAGTAGCCCAAACGGAATGTTAACTAAAAAGAGATATTTCCAATTGGATGTCTCAACAATAAATCCGCCAAGAGTCGGGCCAATGGTCGGCGCCATCATGGAGGCAACGCCCCATACGCCCGTTGCTAAGCCCCGCTCATTTCGCGGAAACGCATCGAAAATGAGCGTCATGGACAAAGGCATCATGATCCCACCACCAATTCCTTGCAATCCGCGGAAGACGATCAAGGAAGGTAAATTCCATGACAATGCGCCAAGCAAAGAGCCGAGCACAAAAATGCCAAGACCGAGAATATATGCCTCTTTTTTTCCGATCTTATCACCTAGATAGCCTGTGAGCGGCATCGTCATCCCCATCGCGACCATGAAGATCGTGATGACCCAGCCGGTGGCAACGGCATCCGCTTCAAAGACGTTCATCAATTGAGGGATGGCAGGGTTAAGCATACTATTATTTAAAATCATCGTGAATGAACCGAACAAGACGGCACAAACGACCATCCATTTTTTCGGAATGTTTTTCATCATCTGTCACACCATTTCGCTTTTCGAAATAACTATTATCCATCTTAACAGATTTTCGATTAGAATGTCCTGATTTTAGCCCATGTTAGAACAGTTTCCATTACATTTTACTGTTACAGTTATCATGAGTTTGTCTTTCCGTTAATAGAAAAAAGAGCTAGTAAGCCTAGCCCTCCTCCTGTCTATATTCTTCTTGCCTCAATTTCTCTAGCTTTTGTACTTTTCGATATGTTAAGTGTGATACCCAAATGCTAAATTCGTACAGCAGTAATAGAGGTACCGTAACCATTAAATGGGAAATTAGTTCAGGTGGTGTAATAAAACCTGCGACGACTAGTAAGACAAAAAAGGCATATTTCCGTACACTGCGCAAAAATTCCGGGGTCACGATTCCAAGTCTTGTGAGGAACATAACCACCACCGGCAGTTGGAATAGCACACCGAACGGCATCGTAATCTGGAACAAAAACGTAAAGTATTCATTGATCCCATAAAGCTCGTTAATGTGTAACCGTTCCGCTAATCCCCCGATAAATTGGATCAGAAACGGAAACAAAATAAAATAGGCAAACGAAAGTCCACCAAGAAATAGGAAAAATGCAATCGGTATATACGCTAATGTGGCCTTGCGCTCGTTTTCATGAAGACCTGGACTGACGAAGGCCCACAATTGATATAAAATAATGGGAAATACAAGAATAAACGCACTCGTAAAAGCAAATGTCATATAGACCCGCAATGGATCTGTCAATTTGAATGCGTTCATCGGAAGGTCTTGTGCCGTCGGTGCGCCTTGTAAATACGTAATCATCGGTGTTGCCAGAAAAAATCCGACAACCAAGGCGATGGCAAAAAAGACGACGATGATTAAAATCCGCCGTCTTAACTCGGCGATATGGTCCATTAAGGACATGTCTCGTTCGTTCATACAACTACCTTCCTACTGTCCGTTCTGTTGATTCTCGTTCTTTTTCTTATCGTCGTCCTCGTCCGCTAAGCCCTTTGTAGCATTTTTAAATTCACGCAATGTGTTTCCTGCCGCTTTCCCAAGCTCAGGCAATTTTTTCGGTCCGAAAATAAGCAACGCAACAAGTGCAATAATAAGAATGCTACCTGCACCTAATCCTCCAGGCATACTGACACCCCCTTCTTGTCCTATATCCTATTATAAAGGATAATGCTTTAAAAAATAAATGAGCGCCTGCAATTCAACCGATAAGTCAATATGGTGAACACGAACGTGCTCTGGCACCGCAATTCTTGCTGGTGTAAAGTTCAAAATCCCTTTCACTCCAGCGTTTACGAGACGGTCTGCTGTTTTTTGGGCAACCGCAGCAGGCACTGTTAAGATCGCCACCGATACGTCTGACGTTATTTTGTTCTCTAAATTGTCAAGATTTTCGATTTTTACACCACTAACAGTATTCCCTATTTTTTCCCGATCTACATCAAACGCCATGACAATTTGCGTATGATTGTTTTTTGAAAAGTTATAGTTTAACAAGGCGGTCCCTAGATTCCCTACACCGATGAGCATGACCTTCGTCAGTTCATCCTGATGAAGCGTCTTTCGAAAAAAGGTTAGCAAATAATTGACGTTATAGCCGTATCCTTTTTTTCCGAGTGCACCAAAATAGGAGAAGTCACGCCGAATCGTCGCTGAATCCACCTTGACTGCTTCACTTAGCTCAGATGAGGAGACCCGTTGTTTTCCTGAAGCGTGCAAATTTTCAAGAAAGCGATAGTATAACGGTAAACGTTTAGCCGTTGCTTGTGGAATTTTCGTTGGTTCGTTGTTCATAGTCTGCCCCCAATTATCTACACGTCCTTATTCATGTCGTTTACTATTGTACACTATTTTCTCAAACCATGTAATCGTTTTACTTTCAGAGTCGTTTGTTGTTGATCGACCGGTATTACGGTACACTTAAAATAGACAACAAATGAATGTAGGATGATAAAAATGATTGTATTGCAATGTGTGAATATCACAAAATCGTTCGGGGCCGAAACGATTTTGTCGAACATTAAGCTTGAAGTAAAAACAGGAGATCGCGTCGCCCTTGTCGGCCGAAACGGAGCCGGGAAGTCGACGTTATTAAAAATCATCGCGGACAAGCTCTCCTATGATAGCGGTGATCTCATCATTCCTAAAGGTGTAGAAATCGGCTATTTAGAGCAGCATACAGGTTTAGAATCCGACCTCACGATATGGGACGAGATGCTGTCTGTCTTTGAACCGCTCCAGCAAATGGAACGGAGATTGCGGAAAATGGAAGAACAAATGGCAAACCCTTCTCTTTTAAACAATGCCTCGAGCTACGAAAAGCTCTTGGAGGAATATGACTCATTGCAAGTGGAGTTTAAAGATCGTGGCGGTTATCAATACGAGGCAGACATCCGCAATGTTCTCGCTGGTTTGCAATTTGCTGATTTTCCTTACCATGAAACGAAAATCGCCACTCTAAGCGGTGGGCAAAAGACACGTCTTGCTCTCGGAAAGCTATTACTGACAAAGCCTGACTTGCTTATTTTAGATGAACCGACGAACCATTTAGACATCGATACTCTATCATGGTTGGAGCAATATTTATCCGCGTATCCTGGGGCGATTTTGATCGTCTCCCACGATCGCTATTTCCTTGATAAGCTCGTGACGCAAGTCTATGAAATCTCACGAACGAAATCAACGAAATATGTCGGCAACTACAGTCACTATTTAGATGAGAAGGCACTTCGGTATGAGCAGGAGTTAAAAGAGTTCGAAAAACAGCAAAAAGAAGTGGCAAAGCTTGAGGATTTTATTCAACGTAACATCGCCAGAGCGTCGACAACAAAACGGGCGCAAAGTCGACGAAAAGCCCTTGAACGGATGACGAAACTAGATCGACCGAACAGCGACGAAAAATCGGCTTCCTTTTTCTTTGATATCGAGCGACAAAGCGGTAATGATGTTCTCCGTGTTCGCGATCTTACGTTCAGTTATGACGGAGACCCCCTTTTTTCTAGGTTAGATCTTGACCTAAATCGCGGAGAAAGTGTCGCACTCATCGGACCTAACGGTGCAGGAAAGTCAACGCTGCTAAAGCTGTTAACTAAAAAGCTTCAAGCTGATCAGGGCACCATTGAGTACGGAAGTCACGTAAAAATCGGCTATTATGATCAGGAACAGGCGAATTTGCACTCGAACAAACAAGTGCTATATGAGCTTTGGGATGATTACCCCCTTTTACCTGAAAGGGACATCCGTACGGTTCTGGGAAACTTTTTGTTCAGCGGCGAAGACGTGCTAAAAGTGGTGTCTGATTTGAGTGGAGGCGAAAAGGCACGCCTAGCGCTCGCCAAACTTATGATGGAGAAAGCGAACTTGCTTATTATGGACGAGCCGACCAACCACTTAGATCTCGATAGTAAAGAAGTGTTGGAAAACGCGTTGATCGATTATCCAGGAACGCTCTTGTTCGTTTCCCATGATCGTTATTTTCTAAACCGAATGGCGACACGAATTATCGAACTAGATGGAGGACAACCATCTGTCTTTTTAGGAGATTATGATTACTATTTAGAGAAAAAGCAAGAAATCAAAGAGCGGGAACGACTCGATGAATCACCTTCACATGCCGCAGCTGCCTCATCAAAGAAAGGGAGCTTTGAACAGGACAAGGAACAAAAGAAACGAGAGCGCCAGCGTCAACGGCGAATCGAACAAATTGAAGCCTCCATTGAGGAACTAGAGAAGCAACTGTCTACACATGAAGAAGCCCTCTGTAATCCGGAAGTGTTTACAGATCATGAGAAAGCTCTCTCACATCAACAGACCATCGATGAAGCGAAAAAAGCCGTCGATGCCCTCATGGAAGAATGGGAGCTTCTCCATGCAGAAGAAGGATAATAAAGCTCCCCCAGAAGACAACACGTTTTCAAGGGGGAGTTTTGTTACATCTCTTTTCCTTCGCTCATCATTTTCCCATTTTGCATTTGGGCAAGCAGCCAATAATAGTTCGTGGACACGATGAAAAACATGGAGGTTGCAGCCGCTACTACCCCTGAATCGTTTAACAACAATAGGGCTACTGAAGCAACAATGCCCCCTTTTAAGAACAACGATTGACCAGCGTCATATTTTTTGGCACTTTGCGTCCAGATCAGAACACCGAGAAGAAGGTAGCTCGTCACAAAAAGCTGTGTCCAGTTTGAATAGCGAAAAATCGTCATGTTCATGGCTACCTTTCGTTTCATTGTTTGAAGGACGTACTGGATATCTCCAGAAAGCAGCCGCTCATACGCGTCACCTATATGTGTAGACGGGCTATTCATTTGTAAAACAAACAGTAACAAAAGGGTGATGAGAAGTGCGCCCCCACTCACAATGACTAAATTCCACTTTGACAGCTGTTTTCCAATGAGCGTATAACCGACAAAGGCACACGCAATCCCCGCCGACAGCGTAGCTCCAGCATTCGCTCCAAACTGACTCATTCCGAGCATCATGAGTGTAAATCCGCTCACCACAAACACAATCACTAGCCGTTTCCACAGCTCTGTTTGCCAAACAGCTCCTGTGATGAGAAGAACAGCTGCAGCTATGTACAATCCGGCAAATTCATTGCCAATCCCATAATAACGGGCCCCTATGATCGGATCATAGCCAAGATACGAAGTGGCAATGAACGGGCCACCGTTCATTAAATCTATGCTGATCGCAGCAAATAAAAGAAATCCTAAAAGCCAGATCGGTTGTGCGCTTAGTTGTGTCGCCGTCCACCCCAAAATAAGGGAACATCCAATAACCGTGAGCACGAAGAGATATGGGCCAACTTCGTGCACGAATGGCGTCAATACTAATAGCCAAAGTGGCGTACTAACGGCCGAAGCAAGAATCATTTTCATCCCTAATCGCCAGCGTGGGTTCCCTTTTTTTACCCAACTTCCGATGCTCGCCACAAGAAGCATGACGACAAGCATTGTAATATAGCTAGATAAGACCGCCCCACGTGTACGAAAAATCGTAAATCGCTTATTCACTTCAGAGACAATTGCCTCTTTATCGTTTTCTACACTATCTACTTGAAACAGAAGGGGCCTCCCTGTCATTTGTGGGTCCGGACTAATATGAAAGTACGATAGGATCGTTGGCGCCACGTCAACATTGGCAAGTACATCAGACCTGCGAGTAGAAGCAGAATACGGACTACCTTTAAAGCCGCTGCCCCAAAAATAAGTGGGGGCTAAACGCTTCTTTTGCTTATACGCCTCATCGTGCATGATCGGGGCAAGAAGCCATACATCAGAGGCAGAGCCTGTCGTCACGTTGTGAATAAATGTCTCTAGACGATAGAGCTCCTTAGCCCGCTTCTCTGCAAAAATAGCTGATGGCATGTTCTTTTTCTGATCAAATAATCGGTACAGATCCCCCCACTCAATTACAGTGAATGCTTTCGAATCGGTTTGGTCACGCAGCTTTGAGAGCAGTGCCTCTTCGTTCATCGCCATTCCGTGCGGTGCACTCATTAGGGCTCGTACCGTTCCTTGTAGATCACCGGTAGCCCTTCCTTGACCATCCATGACAAACAAAGATCCGTAACGATGTGGTTCTGTTGCCGTATCGCTATGTCCAAAAACGTTCATTGTCACATCGTGTTGCTTTAGTAACGTTCCGAGTCGACCAACGAGATGGCCTTGAGCATTTTTTTTAACCAATTGAGGGAGGTAAGGATGAGAAAGCTGGCTTTCTTGCTTTTGACTAAGCCACTGTTGCATGATGGCTTCCACCGGTTGTCCTAATACGAGCTCCCCTCGTTCAAACGCATTCCAATCACTTACCCCTTCTCCTCTCGCTCCAAGACTCAATGTCACTGTACTATTTAGGTAAGAGTACGGACCATCGGATCGAATATTCATCGCCGCCAAGTGTCCCGTTTCCCACATATCTGAATGCTGCCCATGTTCTAACAACCACTCTACTTCATCAAAAGAAAGGGATGGAACGAGAAGAAGAATCAGATTGCTTGTTTCATGTTCAAAGGCTTCAGCTAGCGACGAACACCCTAAAATTAACATTGATGCTAATAAACACGAATAAAACCATTTCATGATAAATGCCCCACTTTAGCGATTTTTCTACATATCCACATTTTTCACAGGATTACTCACAGATAAAATTAAGTTTTTACAAGGAAAATAGGTGTTATCCCCAAAACACCCCATTTATACACAGCATTTTTGTGCACAACTTAAAGTCCATTCCGTTCCCTATTTTTATTAGTTTTCCACTTCATCCACATGTTTGTGGATAAATATTATCCGGACGATAGTCGGGACTTTTTTTCCTTAAATCCTCTAAAGAAAGAAAACTTACCGATGTCATAACAATTAAAAACCCCTTTCTAGTTTTTACTCCTAGAAAGGGGTTATACATCGGTTAATCGTTCTCTAGCTCTAAACTTGGCTGGCCGTTTAAATCCATACCAGCAAACGTCTGTTGCTTGAATTTTATACTTGCTGCTGCACCAATCATGGCGGCGTTGTCTGTACAAAGTGAAAGAGGAGGAATCACTAAATCGATTGGCTCTTTAAAAAATGCTTCCTCTAGAGCAGTACGTAATCCTTTGTTGGCAGCAACTCCACCCGCAAGGAGCACCTGTCTGACCTTATACTCTTCTGCTGCTTTTTTCGTTTTTGTCACTAGTACATCAATCACACTGGCTTGAAAGCTGGCCGCTACATCCTCTGCCTGAACGTTTTCTCCTCGCTGCTTTGCATTGTGGAGCGTATTAATCACGGCTGACTTTAAGCCACTGAAGCTAAAGTCGAACGAGTCAGGCTCCAGCCACGCCCGAGGAAATTGGAGCGTATCCTCCCCGTTTACCGCTAGTCGGTCGATATGCGGGCCACCTGGATACGGAAGACCTAATGTTCGGGCCACTTTATCATACGCTTCCCCTACTGCATCGTCACGAGTTTCACCAATCACTTCAAACTCCCCGTGATTCTCCATATAGATCAATTCGGTATGGCCGCCGGAAACGACAAGGGCTAGTAGAGGGAACTCTAGCTCCTTTAGCAGGCGATTAGCATAAATATGCCCAGCAATGTGATGGACTCCGATAAGAGGGAGTTGATGGGCAAAGGCGATCGCTTTGGCCGCATTGACACCAATGAGCAAAGCTCCAACAAGTCCAGGCCCTTCGGTAACAGCAACCGCTGCTAGGTCAGCAAAGTCCACTCCCGCCTCATGCATCGCCTCCTCCACAATGACTGTAATTTGTTCCACATGATGGCGGGAGGCGATCTCAGGGACAACACCGCCAAACCTTTTATGGCTATCAATTTGCGACGAAACAACATTACTTAAAATGGTGGTTCCATTTTCAATCACAGCTGCCGATGTTTCATCACAACTCGTTTCAATCGCTAAAATTAATTCTCGTTCATTCATGACAACATCACCCACATGACTAGTGCGTCCTCTTGATTATCGGTATAGTAGTTTTTCCGAATGCCCCCGGCTTGAAACCCAAATTTACGGTAAAGTCGTTGAGCAATTTCGTTTGAGATTCGCACTTCTAATGATAATTTTTTCGCTCCCAATAATCGGGCAAATTCCAGGATGTATCGAAGCAAAGCCTCACCGCGCTTTTCCCCACGATAGTCGGGATGGATCGCAATATTAGTAATATGAGATTCATCATAAACGACCCAAACACCACAATACCCGACAATTTGCTCCCCTACTTCATATACGACATAGCGGGCAAATTGATTATTTGTAACTTCATTTATGAACGCTTCTCGACTCCACGGAACGGTAAATGTTTGCTCTTCTACACGAACCACCGCATCCACATCATCAACAGTCATAAAGCGGATGCGCTCTTTCTTCTCAGCCATTGTTTTCATCCTGCCGTTTCGCTTCACGCCATTTTGCTTCTGCTTCTGCCAATTGCAAATAGCTTGGTGCAAATGCATGAAGGTTTTCTATCGGTGAACGCTGTTGTCCTAAACGGCCAAGCTCCGCAGGACGAGGTAACGAGTGCGTGAACGCGGCCCTTTTCACTTTTTCACCAAGCACAGCCGCAAATGTATCGTAATGCATGCTCACATCCTGACCGATCAGGAGCACATCTTCGCCTGCTTTAGCTAACATTCTCGCTAGATCTCCTGCCAAAATCAGTCGGTCTGCTTCAACCACGTCTACTTCTTTCCCATTCCATCGATACGTCCCACTGTAAATTTGCCCCCGTCTCGCATCAATTAACGGGACAATTAATTCTTTCGCATAGTAGCCGTGCTGTGCCATCACCTCAAGACTCGACACCCCCACTAGCGAGATACCTAACGACCAAGCCAACGTTTTGGCTGTTGTCACTCCAATACGAACCCCTGTATAAGAACCCGGCCCTTGGGCGACAACGATCCGCTCAAGCTCATTAGGAGCTACGCCCACTTCCTTCATTAATGACTCGATTGCAGGCATGAGTCGCAGTGAATGATTTTTTTTAAGGTTTGTCGTCACTTCTCCTACTAACTGGTTACCGTCCAAAATGGCAACTCCCATTACATAGGTGGACGTATCAATCGCTAACGTCTTCATGATCCAATAACTCCTTTAATACCTCTTCCCAGCGCTCTCCGTAGGCTGTAAATGAAAGCTGGCGTTCGTTTTCCCCTGCATGAGTAATCGTAATCGCTAAGCGAACAGGAGGCAGCCGCCCTTCAATCAAGCTGGCCCATTCCACGACCGTCACTCCATCCCCGTGGAAATATTCATCAAATCCAAGGTCCTCTTCCTCTTCATTTAATCGATAAACATCCATATGATAGAGGGGTAATCGTCCTTTGTATTCACGAATAATTGTAAACGTCGGGCTCTTGACGACACGTTTTATGCCTAAGCCAAGAGCAAGTCCTTTTGTAAAGCTTGTTTTCCCTGCACCCAAATCTCCTTCTAGTGTAATCACATCTCCGGCAAGAAGCTTGTCTGCTAGCTTTTGCGCAAATGCCATTGTAGCCTCAGGCGACTGGGTTATCATCATCAACCGTTTCATTCCATCACCTTTTATTTTGCGAAATGATTATATCCACTTTTTTTCAATACGCTACGGGCCGTCCCTTCCTCCAACTCAACAACAGGACTCCCCGCCTCTACATAGCCGATCTCAGTCAAGGAAATCCCTCGCTGTATAGCTAGCTGTTGCAAAGAAGCAAAAGCGTCGACCGCTGCCGTACCAATCAATTGAAAATCTTCGCCACCAAACAGCGCCCATTCAAGCTGTTGTTCCTTTGAAAAGGTCTCCATAGCAGGGTGGAGGGGAATGGTGTTAGCTTTGAGCACAAGCTTCACTTTACTTGCCTGTGCTAATTCATTGGCCTCGCTTGCCACCCCGTCGCTCACATCGTTGAGGGCGATCCGATAGCCCGAACGAGCAAATAGGTGCCCTGCTTCCACCTGCGGCTGTGGCTGTTGATGGGCTAGAACGAGTAGCTCCTCTTCTTCTGTAAAGGGACCGTGAAGGCCTTTTTTATTTAAAAGCTCTAACCCTGCGGCAGATTGACCGACCGTACCTGTCAGGAAGACTACATCCCCTGGCCGAGCACGTTGCCGAAGCAAGCGAGTTCCTTTCGGGACATGCCCTACCGCTGTTACCGTCACGACAAGCTTTTCATTCGTCGAGACCGTATCTCCACCAATTAAATCCATTCGGTAGGGCGCTGCGCACTCAGCCATCCCTCTATAAAGAGTTTTAATCTCCCGATCAGACCATTGGGGAGGGACCGCAATGGACACGAGATAAAACTTTGGCGTAGCCCCCATCGCCGCTAAGTCGCTTATGTTGATCGCTAACGATTTGTATCCAATTTGAAAAGGCGTTAACGTGTCACGCCTGAAATGAATCTCTTCCACCATCGTGTCCACACAGAGCACTTCCTCCATTTCAGGTGCTCCTTCATAAATCGCAGCATCATCACCAATTCCAACATGCAATGAAGGTTGATGAACGTTTGCCGGAGAGATTGAACGAATAAGTGAAAACTCATCGCGCATGGGGATCACCTCCTTATGAAGCCCTTATCCGATCTGTTTCATCCTCTATTAGTGTAGCCGATTTTCTCTCCGTTCCCAAGCATAAAAGCAAAAATCTGTCCCCAGCACAAAAGAAGACAGTAAAAAATCCCCATTCTTCCACGAATGAGGATATTTGGTATTGCGGGGGACGGATTTGAACCGCCGACCTTCGGGTTATGAGCCCGACGAGCTACCAGACTGCTCCACCCCGCGTCGTTATAAAGTAAATGGATGTTGTTGTTCCTAAGGTCGCTTTCTCGGCAGATGCTTCGCTCGTTGCTCCACCCTGCGTCCTAATGATGTTGTTTCTATAATGGATGCAGTTAAAGCTGCTTGGCAACGTCCTACTCTCGCAGGGGCAAGGCCCCAACTACCATCGGCGCTGAAGAGCTTAACGACCGTGTTCGGCATGGGAACGGGTGTGGCCTCTTCGCTATCGCCACCAAACAGTTTTTTTGACTGCAAAATAAATAATACCACACTGTTACATTCAATGCAAGGTCTTTCTCAATATTTTTTTCAATTAATCTATTGCACAATTTAAAGTTCGGTAGTATGATTAAAAACATTCCAATACTTTCATTGCTTTTTAGTTTAAAAAGGAGGGAATGTCATGGCTAAGATCTTCTGGCAAGGAGCTCGCATCATGATATTAACGCCGGTTGGGCTCGTCTTAACCGCCTTATTTTTACCCGTACTCCTATTTACCGATCAAATTCTGTTACTACAAGATTTCTTTGAATTTATCTTTCATACTCACAATAAGTCCTGACGAAAAAAGCTGGCTCCTTTAAGAGCCAGCTTTTTTAATGGCCTTATCGAACGCGGCCATGATGTCTTCAATATCTTCAATGCCAACCGAAATTCTTACTAGTTGCTTGTCGATTCCTAACTCTTGTCGAAGCGACTCTGGCACTGTTCGATGAGACGTTTGAATCGGATAAGACACGGTTGTTTCAACACCTGCTAATGTTGGTGCAATTTTCACCCAGTCTAATGATTCAAAAAAGGTTGCTGCCTCTACCTTTTCGGCTAGGCGTATCGTCACTATTGCCCCATTGCCGCGTTTCGATACAGTCGTCGGGTAGAACACTTGGGAAACCCCTGGATGGTCCGCAAAAAATGTGGCGAGAGCTTGAGCATTTTCCCCTTGTCGTCCCATTCTTAATGCCAATGTTTTTAATCCTCTCGAAGCGAGCCACGCTTCAAATGGGCTTAAGTTGCAACCCAAAGTCGCGACTTTTTGCCGAACTTGCTGAATGATTTCTGCAGATCCTACGACGACACCCGCTGTCACATCACTATGCCCGCCAATATATTTGGTTGCACTATGGACGACTACATCTACACCACATGTTAAAGGTTGAACAAAGTAAGGTGTGGCAAACGTATTATCAATAACAGTTGAAAGGCCGTGTTCCTTTCCTAGTTCAACGACCTGATAAATATCTTCCACCCGTAGCAATGGATTGGTGACTGTCTCTGAATAGAGCACTTTCGTTTCTTTTCGAATCGCACGTTTCACCACTTCACGGTCTTGAAATGGAACAAAGCTGACATCGATTCCTAGCTTCGGAAGCTCCTCCGCCAACAGTTGATAAGTCCCACCATACAAATCATTCGCGGCGATCAAGTGATCTCCTTTTTCAAGTAAAGCTAGGAGTGCGACTAAAATGGCTGACATTCCTGCTGATGTGGCTACGCCATCCTCTGCCTGCTCTAAAGAAGCCACCCCTTTGCCAAGGTCATCACTGTTTGGATTCCCATACCTTGTGTACAAATACTCCTTTTCCCCTCGGTAGAAGCTTTCCATATCATCTAAGTCTTGAAACACGAATGCAGATGTTTGATAAATGGGCTTAGATTTACTACGGTTTTTGCTTATTTCTTTTTCTGTAAAGTGAACCGATTTTGTTGCAAATTTTTTCTCTCTCATACTCCTAGCCACCTTGTTTGCTTTTCTTTAGATTGTACAAAAGTTCTGCTTCTTCTGACAAGGATCGCTTTTTGATTTCAAGTTATTGGTTCTTGTCCAATAAGTTCTGGCATACTAATGAAAAAAGCCCACACTCTTTTCAAAAGGACCATTTCCAGTTACACTTTTGTAAAAAACGACCTTAAGGAGGTACTACCATGCTGTATGAATTGCTCATTAAGCTTTCCCTCTCTCTCGTCCTTGGCCTCCTAATTGGGATTGACCGACAAATGAAACATAAACCACTTGGTCTACGAACAAGCATGGTTATTTGCGTTGCTAGTTGCTTATTAACCATTGTTTCGATTGAGCATATATCTCGGAGTGGGTTAATTTTTCATAATACGAACAATGTGGACCCTATGCGTTTAGCAGCGCAAATTGTTAGCGGGATCGGATTTTTAGGAGCCGGCGTCATTTTACGTCGAAACAATGATGTCATCTCCGGCCTGACCACGGCAGCAATGATTTGGGCAGCTTCCGGCTTAGGAATCGCAATCGGTGCAGGTTTTTATTTCGAGTCCTTTTTTGCCGTCATTCTTATTTTAATCGCGGTTAATGTCATTCCCATTATGTTTCGTTGGGTGGGCCCTGCTTCATTACGCCATCGTGATGTAGGGGTTAAGATGGTACTAACGGAGCAAGCAAACATCGCAAATGTCATCGAGGCGATTAACCAAACGAGCGATACAACAAAAACGTTTCGAAAACGTAAAGACCGAGTGGATATTCGAAACCTAAAAATGAAAGACCTTGAAGCAAATAAGCAACAACTTCAATTCACGTTATCGATCCCGAGCCATCAATACTCCGTTGAATTTTTTTACAAGCTTAAAGCAATTCCTTCAGTTGATTCAGTTGAATTAGGGGATTTGTAGCACTAAAAGATTAAGTCCGCCCTTGTTGCATCTCTGGCGTTTTTAAAGATCAAAATAAGGAGAGAAGCGTGAATCATAGCTTCCCTCCTTTCGTCATTTAAGACTTAATCCATATTCACCCAAACACTTTTCACTTCAGTATAATTTTCTAATGCATAGCTCCCCATTTCCCGGCCAATCCCCGATTGTTTGTAACCACCAAACGGGCTCGCGGCATCGAATACATTGTAGCAATTCACCCAAATGGTCCCTGCCTTGATTCGGTGGGCAATGTAGTGTGCTTTTTTAATATCCTGTGTCCAAACACCAGCAGCTAGTCCATAATCAGAATCGTTGGCTTTATCAATTAGGTCGTCTATGCTATCAAACGGCATTGCGGCTACAACTGGACCAAAAATTTCCTCCTTGGCGATCGTCATGGAATGATCCACGTCAGCAAAAATGGTTGGGGCGACAAAATACCCTTGATCATACGGAATGTTCCCACCTGTTAGTAGTTCTGCCCCTTCCTCAACCCCACGATCGATGTAATTTTTCACTCGACTTTGTTGTTGATTTGAAATCAGAGGTCCCATGGTCGTTTGTTCTAATAATCCATCCCCTTGCTGAATCTCATTCGTTAACGACACCAGGTCAGCAACGACATGATCATACTGTTTCTTTTGTACATATAAACGACTTCCTGCGCAACACACTTGGCCTTGATTGAACATAATGCCCATAAGTGAGCCAGGAACGGCCTTTGACAAATCAGCATCAGGTAAAATGATATTTGGTGACTTGCCCCCAAGTTCAAGCGTTACTCTTTTTAATGATTCACTCGCTTGTTTCATAATTAACTTTCCGACATCAGTCGACCCTGTAAAAGCCACTTTATCTACAGCTGGGTGATTCACAAGGGGAGCTCCAGCCGAATGCCCAAATCCAGGGACAATGTTCACAACCCCTTTTGGAAAACCTGCTTCATTGATCAATTCTCCTAAATATAAGGCGGAAAGTGGAGTCTGCTCTGCCGGTTTTAACACAACCGTACAACCTGTAGCTAGAGCGGCACCAAGTTTCCAAGCAGCCATCAATAACGGGAAATTCCAAGGAATGATTTGGCCTACAACGCCAATGGCTTCATGGCGCGTGTAGTTAAAATAATGGCCTTGTACAGGGATGGTTTGGCCCACAATTTTTGTCGCCCATCCTGCAAAGTAACGAAAGTGTTCAATTACTAATGGAATATCAGCATTGGCCGTCTCACGAATTGGCTTACCATTATCTAACGTCTCAAGCTGAGCTAACGCTTCTTTATGATCCTCAATCAAATCAGCCAGCTTGTATATGAGTCGACTTCTTTCCGCTGCACTCATTTTAGACCAAGGCCCTTCATCGAACGCTTTCCTTGCCGCTTTCACTGCAAAATCGATGTCCTCTGACCCAGCTTCTGCTACGAGAGCTAATGTTTCTCCGGTTGCTGGATTCATCGTTTCAAAAGATTGTCCAGAGAATGAATCAACCCATTCCCCATTAATAAATAGCTTCTTTGGTCCACCGTTTAAAAACGCCACTAACCTTGGATTTAATTTGCTATCGTTTGTTGAGATTTTTTGCATTCTTTTTTCCCCCTTATTCAATCGTTTTAAGCCATTGTTAATACAACACGGCCGTTAATTTTTCCGTTTGCCATTCTTTCAAACACGTCATTGATTTTATCTAGCGGTTGAACTTCAATGTTAGTTCGCACTTTTCCTTGGGCCGCAAATTCGATTGATTCTTGCAAATCCTTTCGCGTACCTACAATTGAGCCTTTCACCGTTACCCCGTTCAATACTGTATCGAAAATCGGAATTGGTAATTCATCATTTGGAAGACCGACCACTACCAATGTCCCTCCTCTTTTAACAGATCCGTAAGCTTGTTCAAATGCTTTTTTCGTTACTGCTACACTAATGGCCGCTTGAACTCCACCCACTTTTTCTTTAATTTCTTGAACAGGATCTACTTCCAATCCATTTACTGTTAAATCTGCTCCAAGACTTTTTGCTAACTCTAATTTATCCTCCATAATATCTACGGCAATGACGTTATAACCCATCGCTTTTGCATACTGTAGAGCAACGTGACCTAGTCCACCGATTCCATAAATGGCGACCCAGTCCCCTGCTTTGGCTTCTGCTACTTTCAGTGCCTTATAAGTCGTCACCCCTGCGCAAAAAATGGGTGATACTTCGGCAAAATCAAGATGCTCTGGAATTTTTACTACATAGTTTGCAGGAGCCTTACAATATTCTGCATATCCCCCATCCACTGAATATCCAGCATTTAATTGGTCTGGGCATAACGTCTCCCGGCCTGTCAAACAATACTCACACTCTCCACACGCAGAATAAAGCCACGGAATACCGACCCGATCCCCTACCTTTATTGAAGTTACCCCTTCTCCTATTTCCTTTACAATGCCTACCCCTTCATGACCAGGGATAAGTGGAAGCTTAGGCTTTACAGGCCAATCTCCATGAGCGGCATGCAAGTCTGTATGACAAACACCGCAAGCCTTAATTTTGACAAGCACCTCTCCATACTCCAATGAAGGTACCGGAACTTCCTTAATCTCTAATTGCTGTTTGAACTTATCCACGACCGCCGCTTTCATCATTCTTCGTTCGGTTATTTCACCCATGTAAAATCTCTCCCCTCATTTTGGTTTCACTACTTAAACAAGCAAGAATCGTGCCAACAAAAAAGCGCTTTCATCATGTGAGTTCCCTTCCTTGCGGCCAAAAAATCGGCTCTTTACGGCCGTATTCTTGGACAAAACATGACAACTTTTCGCGAAATCGGTAAACACGGGTTTAAAAATAAAAAAAGAACCCTTTTCATAAAGAGCTCTCTACTCGCTATTCTGTATTCACTTTTTCATTTAAAAGATATCGGAGCTTTCTCGTCGAAATTTGCAACCGTTTTGCGGCTGCTTTTCGGTTGCCATGGGTAGCTTCTAACGTTTGTAAAATGAGAGCTTTGCCGAGTTGTGACTCTAACTGTTTAACTTGGGCAAGAACCTCTTCTAAATCAATCTCTTCTTTTTGTGAATAAAAACATAAAGCTTCATCCATCCATTTTTCAATATGCTCGTCCATGCCCTCTCCCAGTGTTTCGGAACGACTGCTAGCTGTTAGCTTTTTAGAGGTGACCGAACGTTGACCTGTAAACGGAAGATGATCAGCAGTGATTTTCACATGACCGGAATCAGCTAACGTAACGATCCTAGTAATGCAGTTTGATAATTCTCGGATATTCCCTGGCCATTCATAGCTTTGCATCGTTTTTACGGCGTCATCCGAAAACGTGATTTCGATACTTGGATATCGTTTCAAAAAGTGTTCTATTAAGAGTGGGATGTCCTCTTTTCTCTCTCGAAGCGGCGGAATTTGTAAATGGACGACGTTTAACCGGTAAAATAGATCTTCTCTAAATTTTTTCTGCTGCACCGCTTCTTGAAGATCTTCGTTCGTTGCCGCAAGCAGACGGGTATTTGTTCGAAATATTCGTTCTCCTCCTACACGCATAAACTCTCGTGTTTCAAGTACACGTAAGAGTTTCACTTGAATTGAAGTTGAGGCTTCCGCTATTTCATCAAGAAACAGCGTCCCCTTGCTGGCAATTTCAAAAAGGCCTTTCCGCATTTGTGTTGCCCCTGTAAAGGCTCCTTTTTCGTGACCAAAAAGCTCACTCTCCAATAAAGATTCGGATAGTGCTCCACAGTTTACCCCAATAAACGATTCGTAACTCCTTTGACTTGCCTGATGGATAAACCGTGCCAACACTTCCTTTCCCGTCCCTGTTTCCCCCTCAATTAACACATTTACATTTTTGCCTGCTACTTTATAAGCCGTTTGAATTAACTGTCTCATGGTCTCATTCTGTCCCACAATGAGCCCTACATTTATAGCCAAATCGAGAATGCGTTGCTCGTTGGAGGTTACATTGGAAATGAGCAAGTCGTCCACTTGGGCCTCTAACAAGTCAATATCATCAAATGGCTTCTCTATGTAATCACTTGCCCCTAACTTCATCGCCTCGACGGCTGTTTTTATTGTGCTGTAACCTGTCATGATAATCACTTTACAATGGGGTTGTCTCCTTTTCAAATGCTTGAGTAACACAATTCCATTAGCATCAGGTAATTTTAGGTCGATCATCGCAGCATGAAATGGCTGGTGGCTAAAGTCAATTTCATTGAATTCCTTTCCACTATTTACAACAGTCACATTGTATCCCTTTGACATGAAGAGATGGGAAAGAAAGTTACCTACTTCTACTTCATCGTCAATGATTAATATGCTTGTCATACCGCCCCTCCAATCTTGGTGCTAGCTGCTGGCAACCTTAAGATAAAGGTACTCCCTTTTTTAAGTTTGCTGTGAACATCAATTGTTCCGCCGTGCGATTTGGCGATACCAATACTGACAGATAACCCTAATCCTGTCCCTTCTTTGGATGATTTTGTTGTATGAAAAGGGTGAAAGATTTCTGCCAATCGTTCTTCCTCAATTCCGATTCCGTTATCTGTCACTGATAGATGAACTTCATTGTACTGAAACCACGTCTTAATGAGGACTTCCTTTTTGTCACTTAGGGCTTCTTCTAGTGCATCTTTCGCATTCAATAATAAATTAATAATAATTTGTTCAATCTGCGCTTGGTTACCTTCAATCAACGGGATATCTTCTTGTAGATCTGTTTTGATCACAACTTCTTCTTTTTGTAATTGATACTTTAATAGGTTCAATGTTTCATTTACAGCATCATTAATTGCACAAGCCTTAAACACAAATTCTTCCTGTCTCGAAAAGGTAAGTAGGCTATTAATGATTCGTTTGCAGCGATTACCACAATTTTTTATATCCGTTAAAAGTGGGAACAACGGGTCATGATCTTTCACATCTCTAAGAATCAGTTGAGAATTCCCCAAAATAGCAGTTAACGGGCTGTTAAGTTCGTGGGCCACTCCTGCTGCCATTTCACCTATAGCCGCCAGTTTTCCAGAATGGATAAGTTGTACCTCCATTTTACGCTTTTCCGTGACATCCTTAATATAAGCAATAACCCCATAAATCACCTGTTCGTTATTGACAAGTGGGTACGTAGAAAGTTCGCAAATAATTTGATTGCGAAAATGAATTTCTTCATGTCCAGCTTTTTGTGATTTGAATGTTTCCTTCACAAGGGGTTCACAGTGTTCGGCCAGTAAGGAAATCTTAGTTAATTTAGTACTCTGAAGAAAATGCTGGACAGCATCATTGAATTGAATCACGTTTCCTTTTTGATCAAAGACTATGATCATATCATCTACTGCTTTAAATGTATCTTCCCACTCTTGTTTAGACCGTAAGACTTGGCCATATAATTCCACATTTTCGATACTAACTGCTAAATGATCGGTAAGTTGCTCTAAAAACGCAAGATCATCCAAACTCCAATCTATCTGTTGTTTTCGGCCGATACTCAGGACACCTATCCTCTTGTTTTTACTATAAATTGGTATCACCAAAATGGACTTTAGATCAAGAATAGCTAAATATTGTTTCTCGTAGAAATTATCTTGCGTATCTGTCAGACTTCGAAGAATGGTTTGTCTTTGATCTAATGTTGACCAATATAGAGACTGTTCTTTTGGAATGGTTGAACCAATATCGAGGGAATAGCTGCCTTTAGGATACACATGACTTAACTTCAAAGTCTCATTCGCTAGCAATAAAAAACTAATACGATCAAAGTGAACGAGCAGTTTTAGTTTATCGATCATGTTATTTATAATATCATCAAGTGACATATCGATCTTAATGCTTTTCATTACTTCATTTATAATCTCTAATTGAATATTTTTTTTTTCAGTTGTTCGACTGTTTTCTTTAATTCTGTATAGTATGTTTTTTTCGATGAATCAACGCCTGTTAAGCGAGCAATCATTTTCTGTTTATCTTCCAACATTATTGTCACCACCTATAAAACATTTTTTAATACTTGCTTTACTTGCTCAACATTCATGTCACGAGGATTCGTAATCATACATGCATCTTCTAACGCTACTTGGCTAATGTGATGAATCATTTCTTCTGTTATCCCTACCTCTCTAAATCTTGTGGGAATACCGATATCAAAGGACAGCTCTTTGACAAAATGGATTGCAGCATTTCCTGCTTCCCGTTCCGTCAATCCCCTTGTATCAATTCCTAAACATGTCGCTATGTCTAAAAATCGCTTAGGTGTTGCGATAAAATTAAAATCCATGACATAAGGGAGAAGAATAGCGTTTATTTCTCCATGCGGTAAGGGAAACTTCCCTCCAATCGCATGGGATATTGCATGCGCTGCCCCTAAAATGGCATTTGAGAAAGCAAGTCCTGCTTGTAAGCTAGCCATTGCCATCGCTTCCTTTGCCTCTGTATTCGTTTTGGAAGCAACAGAGGGTCGCAAGTATTGAGCACACAAGATGAGGGCATTTTTGGCCTGGACATCTGTAAGCGGGGTGGCCGCAATACTGACATACGCTTCGATGGCATGTGTCAGCACATCCATCCCCGTTGTAGCGGTTAGGCTACTGTCTTTCGTCACGAGTGTGTAAGGATCAATAATGGCAATATCGGGAACCAATGTTTTTGATACAATGGTCATTTTCTTTTTTCGATTCGAATCAACTATGATTGAAAATTGCGATACTTCAGAACCGGATCCTGCAGTTGTCATAATCATAATCATTGGAGGAAGGGGTTTTTTTATTTTATCGATTCCTTCTTAATCACTAATAGCTCCACCGTTCGTTGCAAGGATGGCGATCGCTTTCGCTACATCTAACACACTTCCTCCTCCAACCCCAATAATGGCATCACATTCATGTTGCACAAACACTTGACACCCTTGTTCAACCTCGCGATCTTTCGGGTCTGTCGTCACACCGACAAACGTGGCAAATGGTAGATGTGACTCTTTACAAAGTTCTATTACTTTTTCTAACCATCCGGCATTTGCGACGCCCCTATCACTAACAATCAACACTTTTTTCGCACCAAGTCGAACACAAGCGTCCCCTGCTTGCCTTATTGCATGACCCCCGAAAATAATCTCTGGTGTTACAAATTTATTGATATTCATTCCAATCTCCTTATGGAAAGTTGATTAATTATAAACTTATCGATGCCGGTCTTAAATTCCTGCTTGATTGTGAGGAATTTAGATGGTGATATTTTCCTATAAAAAATACCTCTAACAGCAAGAGTCCATTGAGACATTCCTCTTCCTCCGTCGTCTCTCTTGTCGTTTACGAAGAGAATGGGATCGTCTCGCAGGGGGCATGATGCTTTTCTTTGTCGCCTTTTTCATGGTGTGACCCTCGGCTTTCCTTCGATGACTCTGCTCCTTCGGACCAACGCTCTTCAGCGCCTTTTCTACTTCAGATGACCGGCGAGCTTTTTTGTCAGCTACGCTCGTTCCCTCCTGTCACGTATGTTGATATACGCTCAGTCCGTCTCTCCCTTGCTTCCGCAAATCTCTTGGTCCTCCTTGTAGAAACAATTTTACTTTTTGACACCTAAAAAAGCACAACCCGATTGGATTGTGCTTTATCGCTTGGCAGCGTCCTTGGGCTCCCCCTTTCTCTCCTACGGGGGTCTTTTACCACGCCGTTTCCCTCTGTCGTTTCTCACGATGTTTACGCAGAGAATGGGGTCGTCTCACAGGGGGGACATGACGCTTTTCTTTGTCGTCTTTTCATGTTGTATCCCTCGGCTTTTCAGTGATGACTCTGCTCCTTCGGATCAACGCTCTTCAGCGCCTTTTCTACTTCAGATGACACTAAAAAAGCACAACCCGATTGGATTGTGCTTTATCGCTTGGCAGCGTCCTACTCTCGCAGGGGGAAGCCCCCAACTACCATCGGCGCTGAAGAGCTTAACGACCGTGTTCGGCATGGGAACGGGTGTGGCCTCTTCGCTATCGCCACCAAACCTTTCTACGTCAGATGATCGGCGAGCTTTTTTGTCAGCTACGCTTGTTCCTTCCTGTCACGTATGTTGATATACGCTCAGTTCGTCACTCGCTTGCTTCCGCAAATCTCTTGATCCTCTTTGTAGATCATTTTCGGCTTCCGATCAACGTCGCACATGGTGCGATGTTGTATCGAAGCTTCTTTGGAGAACAAGATTCTCTCAAAACTAGATAATGGGACGCGTTCTCGAGTTCGAGACGTTGCTTTTGATTTGTTTTTGGATAAGTCCTCGACCGATTAGTATCTGTCAGCTTCACGTGTCGCCACGCTTCCACACCAGACCGATCAACCTCATCATCTCTAAGGGGTCTTACTGGATGTACTCCATGGGAAATCTCATCTTGAGGGGGGCTTCATGCTTAGATGCTTACAGCACTTATCCCGTCCACACGTAGCTACCCCGCGATGCTCCTGGCGGAACAACTGGTACACCAGCGGTGTGTCCAGCCCGGTCCTCTCGTACTAAGGACAGCTCCTCTCATATTTCCTACGCCCGCGACGGATAGGGACCGAACTGTCTCACGACGTTCTGAACCCAGCTCGCGTACCGCTTTAATGGGCGAACAGCCCAACCCTTGGGACCTACTTCAGCCCCAGGATGCGATGAGCCGACATCGAGGTGCCAAACCTCCCCGTCGATGTGAACTCTTGGGGGAGATAAGCCTGTTATCCCCAGGGTAGCTTTTATCCGTTGAGCGACGGCCCTTCCATACGGCACCGCCGGATCACTAAGCCCGACTTTCGCCCCTGCTCGACTTGTAGGTCTCGCAGTCAAGCTCCCGTTTGCCTTTGCACTCTACGAATGATTTCCAACCATTCTGAGGGAACCTTTGGGCGCCTCCGTTACGGTTTAGGAGGCGACCGCCCCAGTCAAACTGCCCACCTGACACTGTCCCTGAACCGGATCACGGGTCGAGGTTAGAATGTCAATACCGTCAGGGTAGTATCCCACCAGCGCCTCCACCGAAGCTAGCGCTCCGGCTTCCAAGGCTCCTACCTATCCTGTACACACGGTACCAACATCCAATATCAAGCTACAGTAAAGCTCCATGGGGTCTTTCCGTCCTGTCGCGGGTAACCTGCATCTTCACAGGTACTATACTTTCACCGGGTCTCTCGTTGAGACAGTATCCAAGTCGTTACACCATTCGTGCGGGTCGGAACTTACCCGACAAGGAATTTCGCTACCTTAGGACCGTTATAGTTACGGCCGCCGTTTCCTGGGGCTTCAATTCAGAGCTTCTCCCGAAGGGATAACCCCTCCTCTTAACCTTCCAGCACCGGGCAGGTGTCAGCCCCTATACTTCGCCTTGCGGCTTCGCAGAGACCTGTGTTTTTGCTAAACAGTCGCGTGGATCTTTTCACTGCGGCTCTCTCGGGCTTGCACCCGATCAGAGCACCCCATCTCCCGAAGGTACGGGGTCATTTTGCCGAGTTACATAACGAGAGTTCTCCCGAGCGTCTTAGAGTTCTCTTCTCGCCTACCTGTGTCGGTTTGCGGTACGGGCACCTCTCACCTCGCTAGAGGCTTTTCTTGGCAGTGTAGGATCAGGAACTTCGGTACTATCATTTCCCTCGCCATCACAGCTCAGCCTTCACGGAAAGCGGATTTGCCTACTTTCCAGCCTAACTGCTTGGACGCGCATCTCCATCAGCGCGCTTACCCTACCTTTCTGCGTCCCCCCATTGCTCAAACGGTGAGGAGGTGGTACAGGAATTTCCACCTGTTGTCCATCGCCTACGCCTTTCGGCCTCGGCTTAGGTCCCGACTAACCCTGAGCGGACGAGCCTTCCTCAGGAAACCTTGGGCTTTCGACGGAGGGGATTCTCACCCCTCTTTTCGCTACTCATACCGGCATTCTCACTTCTACGCGCTCCACCAGTCCTCTCGGTCTGACTTCGCTGCACGTAGAACGCTCCCCTACCACTCGCACCAACGGTGCGAATCCATAGCTTCGGTGATACGTTTAGCCCCGGTACATTTTCGGCGCAGAGTCACTCGACCAGTGAGCTATTACGCACTCTTTAAATGGTGGCTGCTTCTAAGCCAACATCCTGGTTGTCTGGGCAACTCCACATCCTTTTCCACTTAACGTATACTTTGGGACCTTAGCTGATGGTCTGGGCTGTTTCCCTCTTGACTACGGATCTTAGCACTCGCAGTCTGACTCCCGAGGATAAGTCATGGGCATTCGGAGATTGACTGAATTCGGTAATCCGGTGGGGACCCCTAGTCCAATCAGTGCTCTACCTCCAAGACTCTTCCCTCGAGGCTAGCCCTAAAGCTATTTCGGGGAGAACCAGCTATTTCCGAGTTCGATTGGCATTTCACCCCTACCCACACCTCATCCCCGCATTTTTCAACCTGCGTGGGTTCGGGCCTCCATTCAGTGTTACCTGAACTTCACCCTGGACATGGGTAGATCACACGGTTTCGGGTCTACGACGGCGTACTATTTCGCCCTATTCAGACTCGCTTTCGCTGCGGCTCCGCTTTTTCAGCTTAACCTTGCACGACATCGTAACTCGCCGGTTCATTCTACAACAGGCACGCTGTCACCCGTTAATGGGCTCCAACTAGTTGTAGGCACACGGTTTCAGGATCTTTTTCACTCCCCTACCGGGGTGCTTTTCACCTTTCCCTCCCGGTACTGGTTCACTATCGGTCACTAGGGAGTATTTAGCCTTGGGAGATGGTCCTCCCAGCTTCCGACGGGGTTTCACGTGTCCCGCCGTACTCAGGATCCACTCTGGAGGAAACGAAGTTTCGGCTACAGGGTTGTTACCTTCTGTGACGGACCTTTCCAGGTCGCTTCACCTACTTCGTGTCTTTCTGACTCCGTATAGAGTGTCCTACACCCCCACGAGGCAAGCCTCTTGGTTTGGGCTGTTTCCGTTTCGCTCGCCGCTACTCAGGAAATCGCATTTGCTTTCTCTTCCTCTGGGTACTTAGATGTTTCAGTTCCCCCGGTCTGCCTCCTCATACCCTATAGATTCAGGTATGGGTACCATCCCATTACGGATGGTGGGTTCCCCCATTCGGATATCCCCGGATCAAAGCTTACTTACAGCTCCCCGAGGCGTTTCGCCGTTCGTCGCGTCCTTCTTCGGCTCCTAGTGCCAAGGCATCCACCGTGCGGGCTTTCTAACTTGACCAAATAACGTCAGATTCTCTTCGTATCTCTTTGTCAGCTTCGGGATTTTCGGTCATGTTGCCTCCAGGATGTAGGTACCAGGCGTTGTGACACGAGGTAACGCCCTTAGCGTGGTTCCTTTTCCTATACGCTCCAGTCCTCAAACCCTTGCTTCCTCGATCTACTTGAGACTCTTTGGTATTCATCAAAATCGTCATGGAATTCTTGACGTCTCGTTCGTGAGTATTCTCCCTACAGGATGTAGGTTAAATACCCGGTGAACTCGATTTGCGTCATATAAGCTTCCAATGAGCATCGCGCTCATCTTCACTTACAATTTATCATTATCTAGTTTTCAAAGAACCATTTTGACGGCAGATCATCATCGCTATTTCTTCATGCAGCCATGCGCTGAGGGAGCTAGCTTCGTAGCTATACTCGCAGACGCAAGCGCAAAAGAAACAATCAGTTGTTTTGAAGGAACAATTCCTTCAAAACTGAACAAGGCGACTGATTTCAATCACATCATGCAACACTTGCCAGTCTGTGCTTCATGCTGCCTTGCGACGAGTAATCGCAGGAGCAAAAGCATTTTAATTGAGAGTTTTGAGTTCTCTCAAAACTGAACAAAAGTCCGAAGCGTCCCTCCGCAGATGAAACTGCGAATGGTCGACTAGAGTTAAAAACTCCGTAGAAAGGAGGTGATCCAGCCGCACCTTCCGATACGGCTACCTTGTTACGACTTCACCCCTATCATCTGTCCCAACTTAGGGGGCTTGCTCCAAAAGGTTACCCCACCGACTTCGGGTGTTACAAACTCTCGTGGTGTGACGGGCGGTGTGTACAAGGCCCGGGAACGTATTCACCGCGGCATGCTGATCCGCGATTACTAGCAATTCCGGCTTCATGCAGGCGAGTTGCAGCCTGCAATCCGAACTGAGAATGGCTTTCTGGGAT
>NZ_SNUY01000004.1:0-41788 GCF_004376175.1 Halalkalibacterium halodurans
CTCAATCTCACCAAATAAACTGTCTATTTTTAGAGGCCGTTTATCTTTATAATGGAAGCGTTGCTTATCACGTTGTTGCATAATTTCTTCGTCATATTCCTCTAGTATGCAGGTCATCACACTTGAGAAGGTTTCCTGTAACTTCCTCCAAACTAGCTGTTCAAGTTCTTTTAAAGTTGGGTATTCTGTGTTATTCTTTTGCATAGGGTTTCTCCTTTGAATCGGGTTTTTGTCGACTATGATTCTACCAAGGAGAGACCCTTTTTTCATGCATTTTGCTTAAACCCTACCGCGCTTTCGCTTGGTGGCCTGCTCAACCAGGTAATGAACTTCCATTACCTGGTTGATCAGGTTATTTCTTCTCCCACAATCATTTTACTCATACCGTAACCAGTCATTTGTTAGTTCTTATTGATCGAGCTTAATTTTAGTGATTCATTATGGTACGTGAAATTATTAATAAAAAAAGAGAAAATGGCCGTCCACTTTCTCAAAACATTGGAGGTACGTGAGGTTTATCAACAATAGGTGTATTGTGTATATACGGTGGAGCTGGACGCAGACGGGGAATACGGCCAAATGCTCCTGGCTCAGCGACATACGTAAATTCAGACAAGCTGTCCATGCTCGGACCGCTCGCCCACCTTCCTGTACTACTTTCATGCCCTTCTGATAAATTGAAAAACGTATGCGCTACTTCTTGCTTTTCGAGGTGAGTTGGGAACGTGCTCGGTACGACGATATTCTCCTTTTCCTCAAGCTCACATATGGCTGCATACCATTGATTTTGATGCATGCGATCCCTCGCGATTAAGAACGATAGCATATCTCGAACTCCAGGATCTGTCGTCATTTCATACAAACGAACCGCCTGCAACCGTCCTTGCGATTCTGCCGTCAAATTCATTCGAAAATCGGCTAATAAATTCCCGCTCGCAATAATATAATCAGCCGTCCATCGGTTGCCTACACTATCGGCTGGCATCGCACCGAGACCTGATACGATCGCATGCTGGGGATTCATTCCTCCTAGGACAGCACCAATAACTGGGTTTTTTGCTGCTGCTTCTTGATCTCCTACAGGAGCCCCATCCAATAAACGAGCGATCATCGTCGCAAGCATTTCCACATGAGCTAGTTCTTCTGTTCCCGTATCCATTAATAAATCTCGATACTTCCCATCCCCTCTCGTGTTCCACCCTTGAAACAAGTATTGCAAGGCGACGGAAATTTCACCGAATTGTCCACCGAGAATTTCTTGAAGCTTTTTAGCATAGACCGGATCAGGTCTTTCTGGCTTCGCATGATACTGCAAATGCTTCACATGATAAAACACGTTACCGCCTCCCAGTTATCATCTTTACCTTTCAGCCTATTCCTTCCCAGCCCGTCTTTATGTCAATTTTCGTCTATTTTTCTCTCGGCTAATTCATTTCCCCATACAGAAAAGCTCGAATGCACATAACGTAAAGAGACACTGTAATGGAGGAGGGAATGTAAATGGATTTAAAACCCATGCTAGAAGTTGTCGTTGATCGGGTGTTAAAAAAACACGGAGTCACAGTACAAAATGTTCAGATCGACGAGCAGGAAAAAGCGAAAATTCGCCAGCTTTTGAAACAAGTCGAGTCTGATGTTGAAACCTTTTTGGCCAACCAACAAAAACGAATAAATAAAACAAACGATAACGACCAAGCTCCAGAAAAATAAGCAAAACAGCTAAAATTCAACGAAATCATCATGACAGTTTGTCCAAACGATTTTCCATTTCGTTCATACATTATCGTAGAAGGAAGAAAGGGGGAATAACATTGGGTAGAAGAAAGCATTACGATTTGCGGCCAGTCGGGCAAGATAAAGTTGCAAACGGCTGGTGTGCTCTCGATCCAAAAGCGAAACATCCATTATGCGATGGCCCAACTAATGACTTTACTCAAGAAGCAACTCAACAAAATAAAATGTTTCAGCTTAGCGATGAGTTGATCGTGATTAAAGATTCCTGTGACGTAAATGTCACAACTACTGATACCAAAGCAGCGGTAAACCTTCAAGCAGCATTACAAGCCGCACTCGTAATACTCATCTCGCTTGCGGTTGGTGATTCGCCACAAACAGAGACCATTGCTCAAGAATTGCTACAAACTTCTCGTACAAAACAACTTTCATTCCAAAAAGTAATTGTTGGGAACTCTCGTAATGTTGATGTACAGACAACTGACACTCAAGCGGTGATTAACATTCAAATTTTATTACAACTGTTAATTGTGCTTGCGATTCGATTAGATATTTTATAAGTGAAAAACAGGCGGATCTTAATGGATTCGCCTGTTTTTTCAATGATTAAAGAACGCGGATATCAAATGATGAATAATTTCGGGCACGTTTTTTGAAAGGCAGCTTTCTTATACATATTGCCTGAGGATTGCGGCATGTTAACAAACATACATATTTCCTTTGAAAGGAGACTTTCCTATGGCGAATAAACACCATGTATATTGGTATCGTCACCATATCGTGAACATCATCATGATTGTTGACTCCAAGACTTCCGATTGGATTCTCATCGATACAGGTCTGTTTTACTCAGAGGCCTTTATTTTAAAAAAGATTCGTCGTGTTTTGGGAGAGCTTATTCCCCCAAAAGCCATTATTCTGACCCATGGCCATTTTGACCACGTTGGGGCTCTTCGTCCATTGCTACAGCGCTTTCCTAATGTTCCTGTTTATGCCCACGAACTTGAGCTCCCTTTCCTTACCGGACAAAGACACTACGTGAAACCTGACCCGTCCGTTCCCGGAGGGCTGATGGCAAAGCTCGCCTGGCTATATCCATATCATGCCTATGACTTTTCTCGCATTATTTGCCCGCTACCGGATGATGGTACACTGCCATTCTTTACGGATTGGCGATGGATCCATACACCAGGTCATACAGAAGGACACGTTTCCCTCTTTCGCCCCAGCGATCGATTTCTCATCGCTGGAGATGCGTTTACGACCGTTAAACAAGAGTCTCTCCTTTCCGTTTTGGCCCAGAAAAAAGAAATTCACGGTCCGCCTGCTTACTTCACACCTGACTGGGAGTTAGCAAAAACGTCAGTGGAGACCCTTCAGAAGCTCGAGCCTGCCTTTGCTGTGACCGGACATGGACAAATGATGGAAGGAAGCTCTTTGCATTCTGGGTTAAAACGGTTAATCAGCCAGTTTGAACAAGTGGCCGTTCCAGACCATGGAAGATATGTTCCTGAATAGTTTACTTACTCTTTTGCTTTCTTTTGCAAAAAAGAGAATACCACTCGATCAATTGTTTGAGTTCCTGTGCCCATCCGCCCTTCTAAATTCTCAGTGGCAATAAATTGCTGGAGGGCATCTCGCCAATGCTGAGTTAACGACAGGTAGCCCAATGAATGAAGGGATGATTTAATAATAGAAATCCGATCGTCAGTTAATGGTAATTGATCTTGTTCTTTAGGCTTGGCGAAATAAAGCTGCTGCAATTCAAATATTCTTTTCAGCTCTTGTATCGGCTCAGGATGATCGTCTACGCGTAAATCAATCAATCGGTCATTAAACCCACAATAGCCTCCTTTTTCCTTCACAATGAGGAGCGCAGCCGACTGTTTTCCTCGTCGATCCCCTCCTGCGCACTGCCCTGCCTCCAATGTAAGAAGGAGGCGTTCCGCCAGCGATCCAGTCGTCTGAACAAACTTCTGGGCCATTGTTTTCACGGTCTCCTCGCTCACGAGGAGATTCCCTTGCACCGCAAAACAGGGGCCTGTCATACTTCCAGCCCATTCGTAGCATCCTTGACCTGTAAAACTCGCCGCTCGTCCTTTTGCATCAACGATTCCAACTTGCCTAAGATGTCGATCTGCATCTTCATTGATTAACAGTGCCAACGTTTCCTCAGCCGTTTTACCACGGGCTAAAAAATCAAGCCCTTTAGATCCATAGCTCGTATTTGCATAGGATTGAGTGGCAATAGCCCCTACGCCTGCCTTCGCCCAAGGCACGATGGCACCTACGCCTAAAAACTTCGATTGTACGGCTATCCCCAGTTCATCCGATTTAGGGTCATAGCCGACAATGGAAAAAGTAGATACAGACTGTTCCTTTCTACTCGTGTTCACGCCATCCCTCCATTCACCATGCCTAAGAAAAGTAAGATTTTAACTTCTTCAATACGGGTGCCGACCGTTCAATTTGTTCCATCGAAACACTGTAGGATAGCCTGAAGTGACCAGCCCGCCCAAAACCAATACCAGGTACAACAAGGAGCTGGAACTCTTCGGCTGCCACTTGACAAAACTTCGTATCATCAGCAATCGGTGACTTCGGAAAAATAAAGAATCCACCTTTCGGATAGACGAACTCAAACCCAGCATCTTCGAGGACTTGAACCATGGCATCGCGACGCTTTTTGTATTCGTGCTGCTCCTGTGTCAACGTGTCCATTTTGCTTATCATACGTTGCACAGTGACGGTGGCATTTCCAAAACCGAGCGTGCGATTCGCAAAAACGAAGGCTGCCATATATTGCTCGACACTAGGAAAATCAGGTCTAATCGCGAGATATCCTAGCCGCTCCCCAGCCAAGCCTAGATCCTTACTGAAAGAAGAAATATAAAATAGGCGCTCAATTGCCGCAAAAGGATTTGGCACGTTACCATCGTAAATCAATTGACTATATGGATCATCATAAAGAACATGGATTTCCGTTCCCCATTCTTGCTCTTTTGCAACTAAATATTGATTTAATCGCTCTAGGTCAGATTGAGGGATTAGCTGCCCCGTAGGGTTGTGGGGGTTGTTCAAGATGATCGCCTTAGTTTTCGGCGAAATCGCCTTTTCCAGTTCATTAAAATCAAAGGTGAAGTCTTCTGCTAGCGGACAGTAAACAGCAACACCATTCGCATTTCCTACATAGAATTTATATTCGGCAAAATACGGGGTAAATATAATCACTTCATCCCCCGGATTCATAATACTTTTTAAAGCAACATTTAAAGCTCCAGCTGCACCTGACGTCATTGTCACGGTTTGGGCGGTTATGTTTGTGTTAAAACGACCATTCATATGCTCTGCCACTTTTTGTCTGGCTTCTGGTAATCCTTGATTCGGTATGTAACTATGACCACCTGGGATCGGAGCATTGGCATACGCCCGAAGTTGCTCAAAATAAGAAGCAGGCGGATCAATAATTGGATTCCCGAGTGAAAAATCAAAAACATTTTCCGTTCCATGGATCGATTTAAGGCGTTGACCTTCCTCAAACATTTTTCGAATCCATGAACTTTGTGTTAAATTTTGTTCGATCTCTTTTGCGATCATGTAAGCACTCCCTTTACTTATCCTTTCATTCATTATAACGTGACTCCCTTAGAGTGTCATTGTTCATACCGAGCAACAAAAAAGATTTCAAAACAGTAAAAAAGCAATTGAATACGGACAAAGCGCTCATGTATAATGAAAAATGGAGATTGTTAAAATCCTATTTTCTGTTAAACTAAAAGTATAGTAGCTTGTCTTCTAAAAGTAATTCTCTCATCACCGAGTTCCTCATCGACTATTTCACTCATAAAAAAGGACCAAGTATGGCAGTACTTGGTCAATACCCAGCTAGCTTGATTTTCAGTCGGGACTGACCTTTTAGTCGTCGCCTTCACAAATTGAAATAACACCTCATCCTACAGGCAAAACAGTGAAGGTTACTTCTTTTTGTTAAAAAAGACGACTATACTGAGAACAAACGTCAACGTCGCAAGCAAAATCGAGTTGACTTGCACGACGATGCTTAACGTTTCATAAACGGTCATTGAACCACCCCCTTCTAGGAAGTGGTCAGTCCCTGCGCTTTCAACCTAACTGTTAATTAAATTTTAACAGAAATTTCCGACCTTTACTACGCAGCAACACTGAAAGAATGCCATTTAACTGAAAATAATGAAAATTACCTAAATTTTCATATCCTTCATTTAATCTTCCACGATCATGCATAAAAATGAACTCTCTTTCTGTCGAACCGATAATGAATTAGCCCTACTATAATGAAATTTTTTCCTATGTACGAGCCTTACGACTGATATTGTACCACAAAAAATCAGCCCCTTCATTATGAAGGAGCTGTCTCATTAACGGCTAGTCTATGGTAAGATCATCAAAAAAAGCGGGCATATTTACCTTCCATTCCATTCGTTCGCTTTCCACCAAATTGGTTTACATAGCCCAATAAAATAAGGAGACCAATCAAAGGAGTACGTTCTGGTGCCTCAATTTCCAATCCTATAAAGCCTTTACTTTTTGCCACTTCCTCAGCGGCATGAATAATGGATAAAACCAGTTCTCGATTCGTCCAATCAATGACATCTGCTACTGAATAGCTGATGCAAAGTGTCTGTCTCGCACTTGCTTTAAAATGCACTGTTCCCTTTTCAAGTGTAACCGCAACACATGATCGTTCCTCTTCGATGTTCGTTGCTTCATTTGGAATTAAGCGTATGATGGGTTCTATATCTTTTCTAAAAATAGGAATAAACATATCATCACCTTTATACCTTTCTATCTTTAAAGCGAACCATATGTATTATTTAAATTCGTCATGTTTTGTCTCCATCCTCCTAAAATCGACAATCAATTTATTTAAATATAAATATATTGCTTTATCTATTGTAGCAACTCTTATTTGTTATGCCAACTTGTAGCAACTCTTATTTGTTATGCCAACAAAATTTTAATTCCCCCCCTTTTTTCACGGAATGTATTTTTATTCAATTTCGTGTTTTTTTCATTTACACATATTTCACTGTCATTGCTGCAAACTAACGATACAAACCATACTTCCCGAGGTGAAAGCAGCAAATGAATTTATCAATTCAACAAAAAAATACGATTTGTGTCATTATTTTACTTATTTTAATGTTACTCCCTGTTTGGGCAGCAATGGTGTCTCCTCTTGATTTCCAAGGTGCCTTGAAGCTATTCCCATTAGACTTCTCATTGTTCTTTGCCTTTTTAATGGGCGGAATCATCGTAAATTACACATTACGATCATCCAAGTTTATGATCGTCATTATGATTGTCGCTGCAATTGGACTTGCCGTTATTGCCTACGGCTTTATCGTTTAACACCTTTAATTACCACTGATTTTTGGGCGACCAAACATGGGTTTCAGCTTGTAGAGGCTTTAAGATACAACGGCCAAACCATCATGCACCCTTTTTCTACAATAAGTTCCATTTATCCCCCGTTGCAAGTAAAGAGCGCGGAAAAGAATAAAAGACAGGGGGGACGACCTCTCATCTCGCTTTTTCCAATACCATCTCTCTGTTATCAGCTTCCCCTAGTCAATCGAGTGCTACTAATAGGAATTATCGATAACATCGATGATCACTTCAACTTCTGGAACGGCTTTCATAAACGTATGTACAAGGGCCGATGATGCCGTAACTACTAGGAAAAGATCTGTCCTCATGACCCGTAATTGTTTGTTATCTTGAGAATCTTTTCATTCAAGAAAACTCATGTCCCATCCCTCTAGTTTTCGTTCTAGCCAGACAGCATAAGCATATGGAACGCACAAGCCATCCATGAAAATGTTCTACTTAAGGACTACAATAAGATTCTCACCCATTCTGACTTGCATCCTCTCACTTTATTTATCACAATCATCCCTTCTTTAAATAAAAGCACTCCCTCCTTCTTTTTCAGCTTATACTAAAACATATTAAAGAAAAAGAGGAGGAAGTTCATATGACTTTTTCACCTGCAGAAAAAGAAGTTACGCAAACAAAGACATCAATTATCCATATTGCTAGTTAAAAAGACGCGAATCTTGATTGGAATAAATCTTCCATTAACCTTATCCTCCCCCACTCATTTGAAGAGTTTCCTAATTTTTATCGGTTGGAAAATAATTAACAGCTGTTTTTTGTTCTTAGTAATAGATTAGGATGGTATGATTAAAGTCAGTATTTACTCATCGATCATAAACAATCGAACAATTGGCGCCTATGGCTCAATCACTTGTATTCTCTTAATACATATAAAAACCAATCGCTTCTCGCACCTCTTGAATCGTTTGCTGTGCTGACACTTTCGCTTTCTCTTTGCCCATTAATAACAAATCGTGGATATCTGCATCAGTCAATTGCTCGTAGGTTTGGCGAATAGGTGCTACTGTCCGTTCAATGGAGGTTGCAAGCATTTGTTTACATGCTACACAACCGATTTCGGCTGTTTGGCATCCTGTTTGAATGGATTGCTGCTCCTCTGGCTCTGAGAAGTATTCATGAAGATGGAACACGTTGCAGCCCGTTCTCGTCGGATGACCAGGTTTTACTTTATGGGTACGAAGCGGATCTGAATAAGCCCGTTTTACTTTTTGCTCGATCACCTCTTTTGGATCTTTAAGGGAAATCGTCGTCCCTTTCCCATCAGACTTGCTCATTTTCCCTTCACCTGTTAGTGATGGGACTCGGGCGCTTTGGTTTTCTACAGGTTTTGGTTCTGGAAATAACGGACCATAGTGAGCCGAAAATCGCCGAACAATCGCACGTGCCATTTCTAAATGAACGAGTTGATCCTCTCCTACAGAGACGAGCTCTCCTTTATGAATCAAAATATCGGCAGCCATAAGGACTGGGTACCCCGAGAGACCATAATGGACGTGATCAGGGTGTTTTTTCGCTTTTTCCTTAAATGTGGGACAACGGAGAAGTTCTCCTAACGGCATGACCATCCCTAAGTAGGTGGCTAACTCTGTTATTTCTGCGGCAATAACCGATTGAGTGTAAAAAGTCGCCTTATGAGGATCGAGTCCAGCAGCTACCTATAACTTGGCTGCATCAATCGTTCGTTTCGCTAAGGATGTTTCATCAGAATGAGTCGTGAGTGAATGAATATCAACAATAAAAAAATGAGCATCCGTTGTTTCTTGTAAATCGATGATGTCGCGCATCGCACCAATGTAATTACCGATATGCACATCTCCTGTTGGTCTAATTCCTGATGTAAGGATAGGTTTGCTAATCATAAAAAGTCCTCCTGTTTCGAAAGGTTAATTGATTGAAGATCATCAACAAATCGCTTTCCCACCAACCGTCTTCCATAGTCGTCACCTCTTCCTTTATATTTACATTTAGTTCTGACAAGGTGTAGGACCACCAAAAAAGCTCCCCCATCCTTAGAAAAGGACGGGAGAGCCCGCGGTACCACCTTCATTGGTCAATAAATAACCCTGCTTCCTTGTCATCACAACTCGAGAACAAGTGTCTCATGTAACGACGAGACCTATCGCCAAAGCCTACTAAGGATCCATTCCCGTTCGGTTTGGATGCTCCGAAGCCCATTCTGCATCGTTTCTGTACTGATTTCCACCGACCATCAGCTCTCTAGAACAGGATACGATTCATACTCTTCTTCATCATTGCAAACATATGCATTCTCGAACTACCTTCATTCTATACTGGGGACCTCGTCAAAGCAATCGTTTTTTCCTTTTAGGAATGAAGGTGATCTCGATACGTATCAAGGACGAGGCGCCCTTTTGAATCAAGAACGGCATAAAAGACGTCTTGTATTCCGTACCCCCGCCTAAGAATTTCTTGTTTTAACCACTCTTCAGACAGGTCATTTTCCAATAGATTTTCTTTATTTACCTCACCATCGATGATGAGCTCGATCGGGCGATGCCGTTTCGCTACAGGAATGTTAAGGTCCTTTCTTGTCACTGGCAAGTATTCAGGTTTTTTTAATACCGTTACCGTTCCATCAGTTTCAAGGATGGCGGTTTCAACTTCCTGCCAATCAAAGATTTCCTTTTCGCGGAGCGCTTGTTTAAACATATCAATTGAGAAGTTTTCCTTTTTTAAATTGTGCTCTAATAGCTTCCCATCCTGAATGAGAAGGGTTGGTGTACCGTCTAACCATTTACGAATCGCCCGGCTTTTCCAACTTAAACGAGTAGTGAAAAAGCCTAAAACCGCAATTAATAAGAGAGAGGTTGTCATCAGCCAAAAGTTTAACGATGAATTAAACGCAAGATTGGCTGCGATCGCCCCAAGCATGACCATCGTAATAAAATCATGATTTGTCATCTGGGCCATCGAATGCTTCCCTAGTATACGATTCATAATTAGTAAAAAGCCAAACGACCAAATCGTGCGGAGTATGGTTTGAACGAGCTCCTGAACCACGGTGCAAACATCCCCTTAATCATTTATTCAAATGATTCCCATTACTTGTATTTTTATTCTAATGGTAAACAGGGGCACTTCTTTATAAAATGCCAGATTGTTCATTTTCCGTTTTCAAACGCTTGCTCTTCTCTCGTCTTTTCTTATAAAGCGTTAAAAGTGTAACGAGTAGGAGCAGAGCTAGCACCGCAATCATTCCGTAGGTTTCAATAAAATTTCCAACATAGCTGATCGATTCATGGAAGGAATAGCCGATCAAAAAATAAACCGAGCTCCAAATTACTTGTGAGGGAGCGGCGGCGACTAAAAACTGGTGAAATCGATAGTTTGATAGCCCAACCGAAAATGGAGTGGCATGGCGAAGGAATGGTAAATAGTAACCGAAAGCTACAGCCCAAAGGCCGTATCGGTTAAGAAAAGCCTCCCCCTTCTCCACCCGAACGACAAAGAGACGGGTATCTTTTAATTTTTGCAAGGAAGGTTTGCCCCCCCACTGACCAAAACCATACAGTAAAATTCCATGGGCGATTACACTAGCGATGATCGTGAAATAGGTTGGGATTGGCTCTAACATCGAAGTAGTGGAAAGGAAGCCTCCTGTCATTAGAAGTATTTCATTGGGGACAGGAAAAAGAAACAAACCGATCAAAAAAAAGACGAAAATGGCACAATAACTCCATTCTTGTACAAGGACATTGATCGTCTGAATATCCAACTTACCTAGCCCCCTCCCTTTGACTTTTGTAGTTGTAAAATAGTATACCATGAAAAAGTTGAAAAAGTTTGAAATCTTTTTTTGCTTTATTCACGTTTTTCTTACTGCTAAAACTTAAGCCGCCTTTCATTTTGACCAAAGGCGGCTCGCTCATTATGTATTAGAAAAGTACTCTTTGAAATAACCAGCGACTTTTCCCGTATTATCAACAATAAAATAAAATTCTTCCGTTTCATTTTTGACTTCATACGTTTTTCCTGGCGTTAATACTCCACTCACTTTAAATTTCTTTGCGTCCGTATGTACGCATGTAACGGTCTTCAATGTTTCTTTTGTCGTCCACGTTTCATGAATCACATCGTTCACTCCCCTTAAATACACTTAACTCCATATCCATTATATAACGAATGGGCCAATAAAGAAAACTCACTCGGCGCACCAGTTAGTAAAACTAGCTTGCCACCAAAATCCTTTAACCTAAGCTGTTATTTAACAAAAAGCCCTAGAGATTCAACTCTAGAGCTTTTCATAGAACCATTAACTATCTAAGAGCAACGATTCTGGATCTTCTAGCATTTCTTTGACTCGTACGAGGAAGCTTACCGCTTCTTTCCCATCTACAATTCGATGATCGTAGGAAAGGGCAATGTACATCATCGGACGATTTTCAAAGTTTTCTTCGTCAATTGCCACAGGGCGCCATTGAATCTTATGCATTCCTAAGATCCCCACTTGAGGCGCATTTAAAATCGGTGTTGACCAAAGAGAGCCAAACACGCCGCCATTAGTGATCGTAAACGTTCCTCCTTGCAATTCTGAAAGGGAGAGCTTATTCTCACGTGCTTTCTTTCCAAGGTGCATGATTTCTCTTTCTATGCCTGCGAAACCGAGGCGATCTGCATCGCGGACAACAGGAACAACAAGGCCCTCGTCTGTCGATACGGCGATGCCGATGTCATAATATTTTTTCAGTAAGATTTCATCTCCTTGGATCTCGGCGTTAAGAAGCGGGAACTCTTTTAATGCGCCGATAACTGCTTTTGTAAAGAAAGACATGAATCCGAGCTTCACATCATGCTTCTCAAAAAATTGGTCTTTGCGGCGCTTTCTAAGTTCCATTACCGCCGACATATCTACCTCATTAAACGTTGTAAGCATGGCTGCTGTTTGCTGTGCTTCGACAAGACGCTTGGCGATCGTTTGACGGCGACGGGACATTTTTATTCGCTCCACTGGCTTTCCTGGTGATTCAACGTTAGCTGCGGCAGGAGCCGCTTTTTTCTCAGGTGCCTTCGCCGGAGCAGAAGCTGCTGGTTTCTCTTCATATGAAGCCACATCCTGCTTGCGCAAACGTCCTAACGGGTCAGCTGTTGGCACAGCTTCCAAATCAATCCCTTTCTCCCGCGCAAGCTTTCGTGCCGCTGGTGACGCGACCGGACGATTCCCAGGGGCAGGGGCTGCTTCCTCAGAAGCTACACGAGAAACCTTCTTCTCTTCTTTCGGAGCCTCTGCTTGTTCGGTTGAAGCCGTAGGAGAGTCGCCTTCCGCTAGAACGGCGATCACTTCTCCTACCTCGACTGTGTCACCTTCTTCTCTTTTTAGTTCTTGAATGACACCCGAGTGCTCTGCCGTAATTTCTACATTGACTTTATCTGTTTCAAGCTCTGCAATGTATTCCCCTTGGGATACGTGGTCCCCAACCTTTTTCAACCATTGCGCGATGGTTCCTTCTGTAATCGATTCTGCTAGTTCCGGTACTTTAATTTCAATCACGATGATGGCCTCCCTTTGCGTTATCGAGTCAAAGTTTCTGTTACGATGCGTTCTTGTTCTTGTTTATGAATGATAGGGTCGCCTTCCGCTGGACTTGAGCGATACGTGCGGCCTTCGTAGCGAACATTGATTCCGTTAGGAGCAGCACGGCGAATTTTCGACTGAACAAACGGCCAAGCTCCCATATTTCGTGGTTCTTCTTGCGACCAAACGATTTCCTTTACGTTCGGATAGCGGGCAAAGATTTCTTGTAGCGGCTCTTTCGGGAATGGATATAACTGTTCAACGCGAACGATGTGCACCCAATCCCAATCTTTATCCGCCTCTTTTTCAATCCGATCTTGCAAATCAATGGCAATCTTTCCACTACAAAGAACAATCCGTTCTACCTTCTCATGGCTTTCCCCTAAATTTGGTTGCTCCAAAACGGTTTTAAATCTTCCTGTCGTCAGCTCTTCCACGGAAGAGGCAACCTTTTGGTTTCGCAACAAGCTTTTTGGCGTCATCATTATGAGTGGGCGCACAGAATCTGTATTTAATATCGCTGCTTGGCGGCGAAGAATGTGGAAGTATTGCGCTGCTGACGTACAGTTTGCAATCGTCCAGTTATTCTCTGCTGCTAAGACGAGGAACCGCTCGAGCCTTGCACTTGAATGCTCAGGTCCTTGCCCTTCGTAGCCATGTGGAAGCAAGCAGACTAGACCTGATTTTTGTCCCCATTTTGCTCGGCCGGCAGACACCCATTGGTCAAACATAACTTGGGCTCCGTTCGCAAAGTCGCCGAATTGAGCTTCCCAGAGTACGAGCGTCTCCGGAGCAAATACGTTATAGCCATATTCAAAGCCGACAATCGCCATTTCACTTAACGGGCTATTGTGGACCGCAAACGAGGCATTCGCATGACGGAATGATTGTAAAGGCGAGTGCACATCGTTTGTGCGAGAATCATGCAATACAAGGTGACGGTGGGCGAATGTTCCACGTTCAGAGTCTTGACCCGTCAAACGAATTGGCGTGCCGTCATGTAAAATCGTCGCAAAAGCGAGAGTCTCAGCTAATGCCCAGTCGACCTTTCCATCACCATCAAAAACGTTCAGGCGCCGCTTTAAAATTTTCTCTAGCTTTGGATTCACCGAGAAGCTCTCTGGCCATTCGAGCAATTCATTATTGATCGCCTTTAACGTTTCACTCTGAACTCCTGTATCGAGTTTCGGAAGGCCATTCACCACTTCGACTGGAGGCGTATCTGGTAGATGTTCATCTGTGCGATTTCTTAACGTCTCCTCGTATACGCTTTGCAGTTTGTCTTGCACCTCATCATCAAGCTGCTTGACTGTTTGCTCGTCGATCAAACCTTTTTTAACTAGCTGCTTGCTATAAAGCTCGCGAACAGTCGGATGCTTGCGAATGATTTGATATACCCCAGGCTGTGTCACAGCCGGCTCATCCATTTCATTGTGTCCGAAGCGGCGATATCCAATTAAATCAATCAAGAAATCCTTCTTGAAGCGTTTCCGGTATTGGAAAGCAAGATGGACAGCTGCCAAACAGGCTTCCGGGTCATCGGCATTAACGTGTACAATCGGAATCTCAAACCCCTTGGCAGGATCACTCGAATATAGTGTTGAACGTGAATCGAATGTTTCTGTCGTAAACCCGATGTTGTTGTTCGCAATGATATGCAACGATCCACCTGTTTGATAACCGGTTAAGCGGCTAAGGTTCAATGTTTCTGTTACAACACCTTGACCAGGGAACGCGGCATCTCCATGAATTAAAATCGAGTAGGCTTTCATGATATCCTGCTCAGGAGCACCAGGTGATGTCCGATCCTCTTGGGCCGCTCGGGCGTACCCTTCAACGATTGGGCTTACGAACTCTAAGTGACTTGGGTTGTTCGCAAGCGTTAACCTTGCTTCGGCAGTATTTTCATCGCGAATTTGCCTGTCAGCTCCAAGGTGATATTTCACATCTCCCGTCCAGCCATAGTTAATTCCAATCGAGCCTTCCGATGGGAATAAATCTTTATTTAGCGAGTGTAAAAACTCAGCGAAAATCATTTCATATGGTTTGTTTAATACGTGTGCAAGGACATTCAAACGGCCGCGATGGGCCATGCCAATCATCACGTTTGTCGTTCCTTCATGAACAGCTTCTCGAACAACTTCATCTAGCATTGGCACTAAGGTATCTAAACCCTCGATCGAAAACCGTTTTTGTCCAACGAATGTCCGATGCAAAAACTTTTCGAATCCTTCTACATCAGTTAAGCGCTTAAGTAAGGATTTTCGTTGTTCAGTCGATAAGTTTGGTAAGTAGAGCCCAGATTCAATCATACGATTCAACCATTTGCGCTCTTCTTCATCGGTAACGTGTACAAATTCAAAAGCAATCGTCTTTGTATAAACTTCTTTTAAATGATTGATCGCATCTAACCCATTCTTAACATGGGCAGGTGCATATGGACAGAGTAAGTCCACAGGTACGGAGCGAATGTCACTTTCTGTTAAGCCAAAACGATCCAAATCGAACATATCTTCCCTGCGCTGCTCTTTGAGAATTGGTTGAATATCCGCTGCTAAATGACCGAACGCACGAATATGATCAGCTAATTTCACTGCACCCACGAACTTCTTAATGACGTCTGGGTCAGTGATTGATGCTGCTGTAAACGTTGATTGCGTACGCTCTGGTGCTGTTGCCGGCGGTGGTCCCCATTTTTCAAATGCTTCTCTCAATTCATCATCGACCGCATTGGGATCCTTTTGGTACTCTTCATAAAGCTCTACTGCTACACCAAGGTTAGGACCATAAAATCCTTGCCAAGGCTCTTCCGACGTGTGCTCCTTGCTGGACATGAAAAAACCCCCTACTTTCTAGTCAGTCAAAAACTATCAAAGGTTTGTTTTATAACGCTTTCATCAAGTATTTTAACATGTTTGTCACATTTGCTCAAAGGTAATCTGAATTTACGATTTTTCGCATAATTACGCGGGAAACTATTGGTCTATTAAGGTTTTTAAGTAGCAACGCGTTGCCGAATCAAGGCAAAACGACAAACTTAATTTAAGTCTTTAAATTCTGAAAATAAAGTCTTTTTTACTTCCTTTCATTTTCTTCCCTTGCATCCCTCTTCTTTTCATAGTATGGTGTGCTTAGTTTCAATGGGAAAGGTGATGATGATGACCGCTACTGTAGACCAGCAAAACAACCAGATCCTCTCACCTCTTTGCTCAAACTGTCCAGAACCTTATTTCAAGAAAGCTCATCCAGATCTTCCGAATGCCGGTTGTTGTAGTTATAGCCCGACCTTTTCCTTATTCGAGCTATGGAAAATGGTTCAGAAAGATGAGCGCTTTGTCCGAAGGTTATTCGAACTCCCGACAGCTGAGGTGCTGGAAACAGAGGTAAAAGTACATGCCCACGTTCATGAAGGATACTCTGATCGTGATGACCTTTCCAGTCTTTCGCCGATTGAGCAAAGCGATTTAATTGAACGGTACTCTGTCTGTGTTTTTTTACGTAACGGCAAAGGCTGCATGCTGGATGCTAGCTTTAAAAATGCCGTTTGTCGCTCCTTCATCTGTCCTTCTGTTGAAGCGACCTTATCCAACGAATTACTACACGAGATCCAAGCTGCGATTCATGCCATTCAGCACGAAGCAAAGCAATTCCATACAACGTGTAAACAAGTTTTACAAGAGCTCGGGCTCTCCTTAAAAAAAGACCATGATGAAGTGATTCGATTTTTAAAACAATATTACCCAGAGCCAGACCTTCATGAAAAAAGGAGCTGATCTAGGCTCCTTTTTTACTACGTATATTACGCATTTTTCTTCGTTTTGGCGTTTGTTCGCTTGCGTGGCGTTTTCTTTGCCCCTGCTTTTTTTGTTTTATCGATCGACGCTTGGAGCGCCTCCATCAAGTCGGTTACATTAGAAGCTGCTGGTTCTTTCTCCTTCGCTGTTACTGTCTGTTTTCCTGCCTTTTTGTTTTCAATCATTTCCATCAGTGCTTGTCGGTAGTCATCCTCATACTTATCAGGGTCAAACGTTGTCGTCAGTTGATCAATAAGCAAAAGGGCTGTATCGACTTCCTTTTTCGTTACGTCTACCTTCTCAGGTACATTCGGCACTTGATCTACGGCTCTCACTTCATCGGGAAAATGGATCGTTTCCATAAGAAGCGTATTTTTGTATACACGAATAACAGCCAGATGCTCTTTGGCACGAATGATGATTTTTGCAACACCGATTTTTTCCGACTCCGCTAGGGCTTCTCGTAATAACGTATAGGCTTTGCCCCCGCCATCTCCTGGAGACATGTAATAGCTCTTATCAAAGTAGATCGGGTCTATTTCCTGTAGTTTGACAAAGTCAATGATTTCTACCGCCTTATCTTCCTGCTCTTTTTTTAAAGAGGCAAGCTCCTCCTCATCAAGCTCAACGAACTTATTTTTCGCGTATTCATAAGCTTTCACAATATCATTTGGCTCCACTTCAGCATCACAGTTGGGGCAAACCTTTAAATAATTAATCGGGGTCTTACATTCTTTGTGAAGCTGTCTTAAACGAACATCTTTATTTTCTGTTGCAGCATGCAATTTGATGGGGATATTCACAAGGCCAAAACTGATCGTTCCCTTCCACATCGTGTGAATCGTCATCACCTTCTTTCCTTCTTCCCTAGCCTTCATAATGTGTGATGAAACCGGATTGATTATGTAACGGAAGTTTTTCTGAAACAGCATGTATCGGCCTCATTAAAAAATAAAAAACGGGTATTCGGATTTCATGGTGGAAAAGGGCTTATAAATCACCCTTCTCCAAATTCTTAATAAGTGTGGAAAAATCGACACCAAAGTTGTCTGTAATGTCGTGATCATTCACTTCATACCAATTGAAAGTATCGTATAACATAGCTTTATTGAAAGCACTTGAATTAAATCGTGGCTTACGCTTTTTATGGAGCTTCTCATTGAAAAGGATTTTGGCTCGTAAGGCATCAAACGAGTAACCTCTACCCATTCGCTCTACCTGCCTAATAATGCTGTTAATTGACTCCGTATAAGCATTAGTGAGCCTTTTATCAAAGTAGTTGAATATTTCGACATGCCAGTTGTCTACGGCTCTCACGAGGTCTTTATATGCGTCTTTAGAGTTGCTGGACATACAACGGTGTCTCCATTGACTATAACGAAGATGACCTTCATCTGGATCAGGAGTATCCCATATCCAGTAAAACTCTTCTTTGAGTTCATAGGCTTCTTTTAAAGCAGGAAGATTACCTAACCAAGTATCTAAGAGGAATGATTCACGTTCATTTAGATCGTGTTTACGCTTTAGAAGGATAAACCTTTCACGCATAAGGGTACGTCTTTCTTTTTGGCTCATATGGGCTTTCAAAGACTTTCTGACGTTATCTAAGGCTTGATTAGCCATTCTAACTACATGAAACTTATCTACGACAACTTTAGCGTGTGGAAGGATAGTGTTCACTGCGTCTTTGTAGGGCTTCCACATATCCATTGTGACGTACTCAATGTAAGTCCTGTCACTGATTTCTGAAAGACGTTGGATGACTGTTTCCTTGTTACGGTTAGGCTTGATGTCATAAATAGTCCTGCGTTCAATATTAGTCAATACAAGCCGAGGTCTACGGATAATATGTATCTCGTCTATCCCAAGCCACTTAGGAGTTTCAAACTGGTATTCACGTTCTTTGAGTGCCACATAGTCCTTAAAAACGTTCCTAATGGTTTTCTCGTCAACACCAACGCTTTCTGCGACTTCTACAAAGGTCTTAGACATGGATTGCTCTTGAATGGACTTTAAAAGCCTTTTGGTCATACTACGCTTTTCATCTACAGATATTAGGCGTTCCCAGAAGGTAGATCCGCATTCACGACACTTGTATCGTCTACGGTTCAATTGTAAGCCCACTCGCTTTAAACGAATGGGCAAATCCATAATTAGTTGATTTCTTGAACTGTGTTTGTACAACTTGTCAAAACCACATTCAGGACAACGTTCAGGTGGTCCGACTGCTTCAACTTTAAACATCATATCGGTTTCATTTTCTTGTGGCGGTTCTATTGTTTTAATGTATGGTAGGGATAATAAGTCTGACATATTATTCATCCTTTATTACTCTGCGGTGTTAAGGTATCAATTATAGATTTGATGTCGAAATCATCAGTGTTAAATTATTTTTGTGACCACAAATGCACTTAGAAAATCCCTTAAAGCATTAGCTGGTTCACTTGAATAGGGAGTTGTAAAAAAGTTCCCTTAGCCTGCACAACAAGATAATTTCGAAATATCTTTATCGAACGTAAGTGCAGCTAATTTTAGCCCTTCAGCCATTGTTAAATATGGTGCTAGGGTTTCTGTTAAATCTTCTATCGTTAAGCCAAATTTAACAGCTAATGATGCTGCATAGATGACATCTCCTGCATTCTCAGATACAATATGAACCCCTAATACTTTTAGTGTTTCTGCATCTGCTACTAGTTTAAATACACCGGTTGTTTCACGGTTTACAATTGCTCTTGGAACAGCATCTAAAGGTAATACAGATGTCTTCACATCATACCCTTTCTCTTTTGCTTGTTCTTCTGTTAAACCAACCGTTGCAACCGTCGGATTCGTAAACGTAACAGCAGGAACTACCGATAAATCTATTTTTTTGTTTAATCCACCAATAGCATTATCAGTAATAATTCCACCTTCATAGGCTGCTACATATACAAATTGTGGTCCTAAAGTCACATCTCCTGCTGCATAAATCTTTTCATTACTTGTTTGACCAAAATCATTGATCAGGATTTCATTATTTTTTCCAGTTTCAACACCTGCTGCACTTAAATTTAAAGAATCCGTATTTGGTTTTCTTCCAGTGGCAACAAGTAACTGATCTGATTCAATGACTTCTCTACTGCCATTTACTGTTACGTAAACCCTTTTTATCTCTCCACTTTGTTCAACACGCTCAAAAGTTGCCCCTTTGACAAGGTTTATACCCTGTTCAATTAACGCTTTTTCAACTGACTCTGAAATCTCAGGATCATACTCCTTTAAAAGTCGCTCACTTCTTTGCATAAGCGTTATTTCTGAACCTAAATGATGAAATAGTTGTCCAAGCTCCATTCCAATGTATCCTGAACCAATTACAGTTAATCGTTTTGGTATTTTCTTTAACTCAAGAAGTGTTGTACTAGTTAAATAGTCCATTTTTTCAAGTCCTGAAATTTGGGGCAACGAAGGCGATGCACCTGTTGCAATTAAAAAGCGTTTTGCAGATAACTTTGCCCCATTGACCTCAACCGTACTAGCATCAACGAATTTTGCTTCACCTTTAATTAAATCAAAATTATATTCATCAATTAAATCCATATATTTTTGATTCCGAAGTTCGCTCACCAATTTATCCTTTTGCGTGATTAAACTAGCTAAATCCACTTCTCCAGCGGATGTTTGTAAACCTATAAACGGATTGTCTTTTGATAAATGATTGATTTCCCCTGCCCTAAGAAGAGTTTTTGACGGAACACAGCCAATATTCACACAGGTTCCCCCAACCGTTCCACGCTCAATCATTCCAACTTTTGCACCGTATTCTATAGCTTTAATTGCCGAAGAAAAGGCAGCAGCACCAGAACCAATAATAAGAAGGTCATAATTGTCTTCATTAATTAACGCCACGTTTTCTAGTGATGATACTTCTTCAATTTCTCCGGCTTGGTAATTTGCTTCATCAATCGCCTTTATTGCACTTTCAACCTCAATATCATCGGGCAGTTCAAATACTGCTTCACCACGACGATAACTAGACTCAATATTTTTAGCACCTATCTTTTCAAGTGCTGATTCTACGTGTTTTTCACAACTCGTACAAGTCATTCCTGAAATGTTTACCTTAAATTTATTCATAAAAAAGCTCCTTTCGTTAATTAATCTCTCATGTTAATGTTTCTATTATTGGACACGAATGTAATTGCTTTTCATCTGGACATCGTTGTTTTAAGTCGTCTAACATAGTTTCAATTCGTTTTAAATCCTCTATTTGTTTTTGCACTTCCTTTTGTTTTTTAGAAACAAATTCGAACATATCTTGACAACGAACTTCATCTTTATCTACAACACCAAGTAATTTATAAATCTCGCTTAAAGAAAAACCAAGTTCCTGTATTCGTTTAATAAACCCAACACGCTTAACGTCATCATATGAATATATCCGATAACCAGCTTCCGTTCGGTGAGGTTCTTGTAATAAATTTTTTCGCTCGTAATATCTGATCGTTTCTTTATTAACTCCACATTTATCTGCAAACTCACTAATGCGATAAATCATCTTATTTCACCCCATGAATATTATAAACCGTGTACCATAGTACACGGTCAAGTGAATTGGACTATTTTATTTTTTTCCCAAAGTATCACTCGTATGTGATTGATACTTTTATATAATACTATTGATTATCCTAACATCCCACCAGAAAATCCGATTTAAACACCAGTTGTTTTTAAACTATTAAGAAAGTAATTCCACTATATATTCCGAAGACCCTAAAAAACTAAAGGTGTGAGGTGACGATTTAGTGAAACCAATGCTTTTACAGACGACGACCGATTTACCGACAGGCGATAACTGGCGCTATGAAGTGAAGTACGATGGGTTTCGTACGATCCTCTTTTGGACAAAGGAGACGATTCGCCTTGAGAGCAGAAATGAACGACTTTTGACCGATCAGTTTCCTGAAATACACGATTTTTGCCAACGAATTTCCAATAAAGTGGAAGCCTGGCTCCCTATAACGATTGATGGTGAGCTTGTCCATCTTGTTAGCCCGTACCGAGCCCACTTTGCCCCGATTCAGACGCGATCGTTTATGCGTAAGCACGAAACGATTGCAGCTAGTAGCATTAAGACACCTGCTACTTTATTGGCGTTTGACATCCTTGAACTAAAAGGAAAAACGCTTGTAGACTTACCGTATGATGAACGAAAAAAACAACTTAAGGCCCTCCTAAAGGCGATCGATGTTCCGTTAGAACCAACGATCCAATCGAATGCGTGCTTGCAAATGATCCCAGCACAAACCGATGGTCAAGCCCTTTGGCAAGCCGTAGAGCTCCATCACGGGGAAGGAGTCGTCGCTAAGGATAGGTTCTCCGATTGGACAGAAGGAAAACGCACAAATCGCTGGTTAAAAAAGAAGAATTTTCGACAGGTGACCGTTTTTTTAACGGCCTATGATCCTGTGAACGGCTATTTTCATTTTGCTGTCTATCGGGATGGAACTAGCCTAGAGGTTGGAAATGTCACCCACGGTTTTGAGGATCACGAACGAGAAACACTCATTGCTTTTATGAAACAAAATGGAATGAAAAAAGGGAAAAGATATGTCCTTGAACCGTCCGTTTGCTTTGATGTAGATTGCATCGATTTTGATGGGAAACATTTGCGCGAACCGATGTTCCATCGATTCAGACTCGATGTCAAACCTGCACAATGCACGTGGAAATCGCTGCAAAGACAGCTAGCCCCGCTGCCTCCACAAGTTGAGATAACTCATCCAGATAAGCCGCTTTGGCCGAGACAAATGATTCAAAAGATCGATTATCTTTACTATTTGCAGGAGGTTGCGCCTGCGATGTTACCTTTTTTAAAAGATCGACCATTGACCGTCATCCGTTACCCTCACGGTGTACGAAGCAACACAGAGCGCGAGGCATTCTATCAAAAGAACTGCCCCGATTATGCCCCGTCGTTTGTTAAAACGGTTCGTTTAGACGAAATCCGTTATATTGTATGCAATGATATTCAAACATTAGTTTGGCTCGGAAACCAGCTTGCACTTGAATTTCATATCCCTTATCACCCCGTTCCTTACACAAAGCCGAGTGAGATTGTTTTTGACTTAGACCCACCATCAATTAGTCAGTTTTCACTTGCTGTTAAGGCGGCTCAACTAATGAAAAACATGTTCGATGCCCTTAAATTACAATCATTTGTGAAAACATCGGGAGGAAAAGGGTTACAGCTCTACTTGCCACTCCCAGACAACACGTTCACCTATGACGATACTCGATTATTTTCGAAAACGGTTTGCGAGTTGCTTTGCAGCCAATTCCCTGAAGATTTCACGACCGAACGATTAAAAAAACACCGAGGACAGCGGCTCTATTTAGATTACTTACAGCACGATGAAGGAAAAACGATCGTCGCCCCCTTTTCTCCCCGAGGCAATGAAGGAGGATTTATCGCGACCCCTTTACGTTGGGAAGAAGTGACTAACACCTTATCTCCCGATCAATTTCCGATGAAAGCTGTCCTAGAGCGGTACCGAAACGGCATTCAGCCTTTTGCAACCTTTGCCGAGGCAAAGAAAACTCAGCCTTTTGCCGACGTTTTAAAAAAATTCAAACGTTAATCGCTCGCAAAATGTTTCATCATGCGAGCGATTATTAAGTTTACATAATGAAATTATGGTTTATTAATTTTAACAGGAACATTCGTTCTACATCTTTTGCTGTATGATGTCCAAGACGAATTTCGTAAGCAGCCTCGTTCTTGCTGACGATGAGCGAAAGAAAAAAACTTAATACACTAGCATTGTAACGATGAGTTCACAGCTCACAGTCCTTACAATGAAAGGTGGATAAACGATGAATGATACAAAAGTAGTGATGATAACTGGAGCATCAAAAGGGCTAGGAAAAGCATTAGCGCTCACATTTGCGAGAAACCATTGGTCCTTAGCCTTGTGTGCAAGAAATGAGCAGGCGCTAGAAGCTGTTAAACAAGAGGCGTTAGAATCCGGAGCTGAATCGGTTCTCGCCATCCAAGCAGATGGTGCAGTAGAAAAGGATATGGATCGATTCGTCTCTTTAACGGAATCAACGTTCGGACACATTGACGTACTCATTGTCAATGCCTCCATTTTCGGCCCTGGGCCGGCATGGCTTCTCGATTATGATCTCTCTTCATTCCAAGACGTTTTGCTGACGAATGTCCTCCATTCGTTTATGATTACGAAACGTGTGCTACCAGGCATGCTTCAACGAAAGAAAGGAACCATTTTACATGTCACATCAGAGGCAGGAAAAACAGGCTTTGCCGAATGGGGGGCTTACGGGATTAGCAAATTTGCGCTGGAAGGCTTAGCTGAGACATGGGCTAATGAGCTAACGGAGACGGATATTGCTCTTAGCTGGATCGACCCTGGTGAAATGGATACAGACATGCACGCCATCGCTGTTCCTGATTGCGATTACCCTCTTGCAAAACCAGAAGATGTAGCAAATGTATTTTTCGCGATTGCTAGCCGAAAGCGAGAGGAAGTTCACGGCAAACGTTTTGAGGCGCAGGCATTGATGACAAAAGGAGGGGTAAGCTTATGAATCACGCACCGACGTTCTCCATCCCTGATCATCTAAACGCAAGTGAACCGATTGAACGGCAAGGGAAACAGCGAAGTGATGTGAGAATGCTCGTTCTCGATCGAGACTCTCACCGAACATTCCATGAGCCTTTTACGGCAATTGCGAACTATTTACAACAGGGGGATATCCTCGTCTTAAATCGAAGCCGTTCGATCCCTTCCCGATTAATCGGGTCGCTACACGGGGAAACCATTGAGCTCCGGCTGTCCCATGAACGGAGGGACGGCCTATGGGATGGATTAATTCTTAGTTCTAGTGAGCTACACGCCGGTGATAGGATCTTTTTATCTTCAAGTCTTTCGGCCACACTTATAGAGAAAGATGAACATACCCCATTATGGAGGGTGGCGTTTAGTAAAAGAGGCGCTCAACTACTTGAATATGTTTATCGTTATGGAGAGCCGATCGGCTACGAGTATATTAAGAGCTCCCTTTCGATCCAAGACTATCAAACCGTCTACAGCTCCGCTCCTGGTTCTGTGGAAATGTGCTCTGCGGGAAGACCGTTTACGTGGCAGCTGCTAGCGCGCTTAAAACAAAAAGGTGTCCGCATCGCCTTTTTAGAGCTTCATACTGGGTTAAGTTATTATGAAAACGACGTGTGGCCAGATCCTGCACACCATCCTGAACATTACCATATCCCGAAGGAAACAATCGAGGAGCTAAAGAAAGGAAAACGTATAATTGCCGTCGGAACAACGGTCGTCCGAGCATTAGAAACATACGCCCAAACAAATCGTTCACAAGGAACAACGACGCTATCCATTGATGCTGGCTATGAACTGCAGTTAGCAACTGGCCTATTGACAGGATTTCATGAGCCTCAGGCTAGCCACCTTCATATGCTAGCAGCCTTCGTCCAAGAACAAGAGCTATTTCGCGTGTACGAACAGGCGATCAGGCAAGGCTATCAATGGCATGAATTTGTGGACGTGAACTTCATTCTCCCGCTAGGAGATATGTGATGAACTGGGATCATGTCGGAATGGAAACAAGTCGCCTTGATGAGACACTGAAGTTTTATGAAACGTTCTTCAAGTTCGAAGAAGAACAAGCGATTACATTTCAAGAGGAGAACATCCTCTTCATCCGCCGAGGAGTCATCCGACTCGAATTAATTGAAAATCAGCAAGCCTCTCCCCCTTCTCAACAGCTTCATATATGCTGGCGAGTCCCTTCATTGAAAAAGGAAATGATTCGGCTTCAGAAGCTCGGCCTTTTACCAGTTGAGGGTCCCTTCGCCTTCGACCTGTTTAAAACGGTTTTCTACAAAGGCCCTAACAATGAAATCATTGGACTGATTCAAAGGTGACACTCTGTCTCACCTTTGAATCAGGTTAAAACCGATCATACTCAGAGATTCCATACTTTATCGCAAAAAGGGCTGCCTGCGTCCGATCATGAACATCCAACTTCCAAAAAATATTTAATACATGGGTTTTCACCGTCTTTTCAGAAATGTGCAACTCGCTCGCAATTTCTTTGTTACTTTGCCCTTTGGCCAATTCTCGTAATACGTCTTTTTCTCGATTCGTTAAGTCTCTTAACCGCTTCTCTTCCTCAGACTCGTCCCCGTTCATCCTCGTCAGCACATGCTTGGTCACTTTCGGGTGTAAACGGCTCTCTCCTGAGCAAACGGCACGAATCGTTTCTGCAAGCATTTCCGGGTCTACTTCCTTCAATTGATAACCATTTGCCCCTGCTTGCAGTGCAGGAATCACCGACTCTCTTTCTGCACTACTTGATAAAACGACAACATGTACAGTTGGCCATTTTTGTTTAATTTTCTTCGTCGCTTCTATCCCATTTATTCCTGGCATGATGACGTCCATTAATACAATGTCAGGTTGGACTTTTTCAACTAAGGTAAGGGCTGCCTCACCATCTTCAGCTTCCCCTACAATGGTAAAATCGTGATAGGTTTCTAAAAAGTAGATCAACCCTTTGCGAACGACATGATGATCATCCACTACTGCAATCCGAATACTCATCCTTGCTCCTCCTCATCAAACGGGACATGAATGGAAATAACCGTTCCCTCACCCGGTTGAGAGCGAACATGTATCATTCCCCCTATTTGCTTCGCCCTCTCTTTCATATGTTTCATTCCGAATCCTTCTGCATTGGTTTCCTTTATTCCACAGCCATCATCCTGAATTGAAATAATCCCCGTCCCTCGATTCTTGTACATGTGTACGACAACGTTCGAAGGATTGGCATGCTTTTTACAGTTGTTTAACGCCTCTTGAACAATCGGAAATAGCGCAGCCTCTTTTGCCTTTGACCACCGGATTACTTCACAGCTTGAGAAAGAAACCGGCAGTTGAATTTGACCTGCATACGTTTCAATTGCGAAAATCAACCCTTTTTCAAGCCCGAGTGGTCGCAATTGCCAAATGAGATGACGCATCTCCACCATTGCTTCGGAAGAAAGCTGTTGAATCATCGCAAGCGGTTTTTTTAAAGTATCGTCCTTCGTCCGTTGCTCCCCTCCTTTAGCTGTTAGCCCGATCGAAAAAAGGAGTTGGTTAACCGAATCATGTAAATCTTGGGCGAGCCGTTGCCGCTCTTGGGAGATTAATACGTCCGTTGCCACCTCTTGTAATCGCTCTCTTTCGATGAATAATGCAAGATGATTCGCAATTCGCTCAATCAATTTTGCTTCTATCTTTGAAAATGATGGCGCGTATACCGTTAGACAAATCTTTGTATCACCCATCTGCTCATTAGTGGTTCGTGCTTTTTCATCGCTTTTCCCATAAAAGATCGTAGCCCCATTTGTTAGCGTAAGTGATAGTCCAGACCACGAGAAGTAATCGAGAAGGGATTGGGAGGTCTCCCTTTCAATTCCCTTTCTTCTACTTTTATTTACGTAGGTAACCCATTGATTAAAATTTTCAAACAGATTCGCCCGGAGCTTTTCTTCTTCTAACAATTGAATCCGATGAACTGCCGCTCCCATTTGATAAGCAATCACTTCAAGAATCTCTAATTCTTCTTCTTGAAAATGAAATTTTTCAGAGGCCGCTACGTTCATCAAACCGTATGTTCGATCCCCAGCACGAATCGGGATCGTCGCATGGTGAGTAATTTGCGCGGTCGATCCCCAGTTGTTGAGCTTAGCCCGTTCAAGACGACGACACTCTAAAATATTGACCGCCCCTTGTAGCTTGCCATGGTGTAAACGATCGACACACCAACAGCTTCCTTCGCACATGGGCCGAAACTGATCGTGAACGAGTCCTTCCGGTAAGTTTGAATGGGCCACTAAATGTTGCTTCTCTCCTTCCACCATAAAGATCCAGCCAGTGTCAAGCCTCGTTAATTCTAACGTTTTCTCAAGCACACGCTGGAACATTCTTTGGAGATTTTCACCTTCGTGTAAGGTTTTCGAAAGTTCTTTTAAGATGTGAATCGATCTCATCCTCTGTCTCCATTTCAGCTTTTACATTCATTGTAAAAGGACACTCCCCCAGTTGTAAACTTTCTGGCCCATAAACGTCTTCACCTTTTTCCTATGTTCCCCATACCATACAGTAGCTTTGAATTGGAGGAAGGCGTTTATGAAACGATTCTGTTTACAAGGCATTGTCCTATTAACAGCGTTTTTATTAGCCATTTCTAGCTTTGTCCTTTTTGTCGTCCGAGATGATTATGAAACGGGACAACTTATTCATAACGAAAAACCTAGTTGTTCGAAAAACGTGTTTATTTACCATACGGAAAAACAGGTGGAAATTACCAATGAAGAAAACGACGACCAAAAGGAGAATGGCAACGGTGAAGAAGACGGAGTGCAGGAAGAGGAGCCTAGTGGAGAAAATGAAAATGGCGAGGAGAAGGAAGGGCAACGAGATGGTGACGACTTGCCCGAAATCGTATGGGGTGTTGATTCGGTGAATGTAACTGATTCCTCATTTCTTGATTGTGTCACGACAAACTTTGGCTCCCCTACCATTTGGGGGCGCTATTTAGGCGATAAAGAAGATGTATCATACGGACTGACTCCAGAAGAAATTGAGCTGTTACATGATCATGACATTTCGATTCTCATTATTTACAACCAATTTATCGATGCGACTGGATATGAAACAGGAGTAAACGAAGCGGAAGGAGCGCTAGCGTTTGCTGAGGAGCTAGGCATACCTGAAGGGGTTGCTATTTTTGCAAACGTTGAGCCTGAATACCCTGTTGATGGTGCCTTTTTAGCTGGTTGGTACGATACGTTAACGGAAGCGAACTACCCGCCTGCTTTATACGGATTGTTTGACGACGATAGCAATGTTACGATTGCACTCGAAGAAGCAAGAGAAGAAAACGAGACGATATTCGAAGAATTAATTTTATGGTCGAATCAACCACAAGTCGGTATTACGTCAGAAGAAAATGCTCCTGATTCCTTCGACGTGAACGCTCCAGATGGCAGCCGCCCTCTCGGTTGGCAATACGGGCTTGAAGCGGATACGTGCAACATTGATACGAACCTATTTGTTGGAGAAATGCTAAATTATACGTGGGGAAGCGCTGAATAACACGGTTAAAACCCCATGAAACGTATGATTTCATGGGGTTTGCTCTGCCTATGCAGCTTTGCGAATTCGAGCATATAGATACGTTAAGACAAGCGGTAAAATGAAGGCGATCACCATGCCGATAAAGAACACTCCCCAGAAGCCTGCCTGAATTGAGAAAATTCCAGGAAGCCCTCCTACACCAATTGAGTTCGCTAAAACGCCATTAACCGTAATGAACGCACCCCCAATGGCAGCACTAATAATCGCGCAAACAAATGGGAACTTATAGCGAATGTTCACTCCAAACATGGCCGGCTCCGTAATGCCTAAATAGGCGGATACCGCGGATGAGAGGGACAGTCCCTTGAGCTTCTCGTCACGGGTTGCAAACATCATGGCGAGAGCTGCGGACCCTTGTGCAATATTTGAAAGAACTAAAATCGGCCAGAGGAAGGTTCCACCGATCGTACCGATTAACTGTAAGTCAACCGCAAGGAACGTATGATGCATCCCAGTGACTACGAGGGGAGCATAAATGAGTCCATATAAGAAGCCGCCGACGAGGGGAACAGCTGCAAAGATCGATGTGAATACGTTTGTAATCCCATTCCCAATCGTAAAGGTGATTGGCCCAATCGCAGCAAAAGCAATAAATCCTGTAATAAGTAAGGCAACAGGTGCAACAACAAGCAATTGAATGGAATCAGGTACACGTTTACGCAAGAAGATTTCAATTTTTGCTAAGATCCAAGCCGAGAATAAAATCGGCAACACTTGGCCTTGATAACCAACTTGTTCAATCGTTAAGCCAAACAAATTCCATGTGGGAATCTCCCCTTCTAACTGTGCTTGCCCGTACCCCCATGCGTTTAAAAGATCAGGGTGGACGAGCATGAGCCCGAGGACAATCCCTAGCAATTCACTCCCGCCAAACCGTTTGACGGCAGACCAACCGATCAGACCAGGCAAGAAGACGAAGGCGGTGTTCGCGATTAAATTAATAATGCCAGCAAAATCTGCCCATTGGGGATGAATGTCAATGACAGAGGCACCGTCATAAAAAATCCCTTCCGCCGTTAAAATATTGTTTATCCCCATAAGTAAACCAGCAGTTACAATGGCCGGTAATATCGGGATAAAAATATCAGCAAGCGTTTTCACAGCACGTTGAAAAACATTCGTATTTTTCGCTGCCGCATCTTTAACATCTTCTTTCGTTGCTTCGCCGATGCCAGTTTCAGCCACGAGTTCCTTATACACTTTATCCACGGTCCCTTGACCGATGATCACTTGAAACTGACCGTTCGTGGAGAATGATCCCTTTACAATGTCAAGGCTTTCAAGTTTTTCTTGATCAACTTTCCCCTCATCGCGAAGGACAAAACGAAGCCTTGTAACACAATGAGTAGCTGTCTGAATATTGTCCGCACCGCCAATGGCTTCGACAATTGCGTTCACTTCTTTTTTATATTGAGCCATGGTGTTCTCCTCCTGTTATCGTTTTCATGTTGCGTTTTCTTATTAAAATTTGTATATACAAGTTCAACTGCTACTTGTATTTTATCTTGTATATACAAGTTAGTCAATCCTTTTATGTCTGCTTCCTGTTATTTTCTACTTCTTCTCTCATTCTATAATCGAGACCTTCCCTTTGTACGAATGATTTCTGTTACGTTAAACAAAAAAGGCATACACGGATGATAGAGATGAATCTCTACCGTTTCAGAATCGCGGAAATTTTTAACGATAAAGCTTTACCGAAATTTAAGTTGTTTATAAACAAAAAAGGTTAACCAGTGTTAAACCGGTCAACCTTATCCATCACTTGATAAATCTTATTACTTCAGCTACTCGCTCGGAACCAGCGAATCAGTTGCTCCTTTTCTAATTCGGTAAACTGATAGTTAGGAGAATCACAGCCCTCTTCGTATAAAACAACTTGAAGTACGTCGCCACTTTCACTAAGGATGAGAAGGGCTTCTGGATCGATGATGTCTTCCGGCATCGCATCACATTGAAAAGAAACAACTACGTGCGTCCAGTGCTGAATCTCGTACGTGCGGACAATCGCAAAGTTTGTTAAAGTTGCTTCTGTATAGCGTTCAAAATTTAAATCAATCATTGTTAAACTCCTTTATGGCAAAAATCCTTCCTGGCTCAGTTTAACACGACTTTCGTCAAAATGGGCACAGAACTGCCGATGAACTTTTTCAAGCGCCGCTTCTTCATACCAAGTTTCATAACCGAGCTCAGTCAGTCTCTCCGGCATCCTGAGAGCTCGCGAACGCTTCCCATTAGCCCCGTCACCAAGCTCAAACGTATCGATACACACTTGGTCAGCAATCGAAACGTAGGATTCAGCAAAACGATCACTTGATGGAAGGATTGGCGCGACTGTTAACTGAGTCGGTATCCCCGCTTGATATAGAGCATGGAGCGCTCGCTTTCTCCCTTGGATTGGTGGTGCTTTCGGCGCAAATGCTTTCCGAACCGACTCTAAATCAGTTTCAATGGTCAGGCTCACGCGAACGCGCTTACCAAGCTGCTGCAGAATGTCTACATCTCTTGTTACAAGCGGACTACGTGTTTGAACAAACAAAAAGTCCGGCGGATTGTCTGCCATTACTTCTAACAACGAACGGGTTACCTTTTCCTCCACTTCAACTGGCTGATATGGATCTGTGCTAGAAGACATGAAGAGATGGACTCGCCCTCTTTTCTTTGCTCGTACTAGCTCATTCGAAAAGGTTTCTTTTACCCCTTGTTTTATATCAACCCAGTCCCCCCACTCACCTTTATGGAAAAGAGCGACCGGCATTTTTCTTACGTAACAATAGGAGCACGCGAACGTACAACCAACGTACGGATTTAACGAATAATCATAGCCTTGTAAAAAGCCAGATGTTTTCGTTAACCACGCTTTAGGTGTTCGGTAGGATCGATCCATCGAATTCCTCCTCTATCCCCCATGTCAGGATCTTTTCCTATCATATCGTGTGAAGGCAAAGGCAGTAAAGAACAGATTAAGGTCCTGTTTGCTTTCACGAGCAAAAAAAGAACCCGGCATGTCGGGTTATGTTGCAATCGTTTCATTTTTCGTCGTTCCGCGTATGATCAGCTCTGGGGTATAGAGCACTTTCTCATTTGTTAGCGCTTTTGTTTCAATCGCTTCAAGCAGAAGATCGACAACCTTTCTCCCCATATCGGCCACGGGCTGAGCGACTGTCGTCAATGCAGGCACCGTCGTTGTTGCGAGAATGGTATTATCGAAGCCAATGACAGATAGATCTTCAGGAATCCGAATGCCTAACTCTTTTGCACCATGAATAACACCGATCGCGATCAAATCGTTACAAGCAAATATCGCGGAAGGGAGCAGACCTTTTTCATGCATTGTCAAAAGACAGAATTTCCCGTTTTCTGTAGAGGCGGTCGTTTTGTAAATTTGCTCTTCAACAAACGGGATGCCGTGGGAAGCATGTGCTTCCTTGTATCCATAAATCCGCAACCGACTGCTACTCACGTGTTCAGCAATGATCGCAATCCGCTCATGCCCAGAAGTGATAAGATACGATGTCGCTTCAAACCCACCCTTATAATCATCAACTGAGATAGAGGGGACCCCAAGTCCACCATCATCCTGGGTTAACATGACGATCGGCGTTCCCTGTTCCTTTAGTCGTTTTAATCCTTCCCGATCATGAAAGCTCGACGCGATAATAAAGCCGTCCACCCGTTTTTGCTGCAACAGTTCAAGATATTTTTTTTCTTTTTGTTCATTTTCGTCCGTGCTGCAAATAATCACACTTAGGCCTGCTTCATGGGCGCGATCTTCAATCGTTCGTGCCATTTCTGAGAAGAACGGGTTAGAAATATCCGGAACGAGCAAGCCGATCGTTTTTGTCGCTTTCCCAGTCAAGGCAGTGGCCATCAAGTTTGGTCGATAGTTCAGACGCTCCATCGCTTGTTTAACTTTCAACCGCGTTGCTGGCCGCATATTCCCCGTATGATTGATCACTTTAGAGACAGTTGCGATCGATACCCCGGCTTCTTTCGCTACGTCATATATCGTTGGTTTCATTATATTGCCTCTTTTCTGACTCTGTTGCTTATTCCCATTCTACCATAGAGGCACACCACTTTTGCACGGAGAACACTTCTTTCATCGACACTTCCTATTAAGCTAGGATGACTTCTTGAACATTGATTAATGTTTTTGTTGTAAACGATTGTTTGCATGCGTAACCAAGCTTCGTAGACTCCACACCATCCTTTACGGTCACATCCGGCTTCCGTCCTTCAAGAATACAGCGAATGAACTCCTCGGCTTCCGCTCGGTATGCTTGCTCGAAACGCTCAATAAAACCTTGAACACATTCATGAATCACCCCGTGCTCATTCATCACGATCGCTTGATTCCGCTCGGGAATGGAACCAATTCGAATCGTCCCTTTCGTTCCGATGATTTCGGTTTCAATATGGTACCCATGGGCACAGTTTCGACCAGCTACAAACAAACCGATCGCCTGATTGTCAAAGCGAACCATTGCTGCCCCAGTTTCAGCATCGCCAAGCTCAGCAAATTCAGGCCTTGAATAACTTCCACCGATCGCCCACGCTTCAGACGCCTCAGCCCCTAAATACCAGCGAGCTAGGTCAAAATCGTGGATCGACATATCTAAAAACAAACCACCGCTGTCATTCGCTTTTGCGAAAGCAAGAAAACCGTCAATTTGGCTTGCCGGATCAAGTCCGTAGCATCTGATCATCACTGGCTCTCCTATCTCTCCACGGTTGATTTTTTCTTTTGCTGCTTGATACGATGGATCATAACGGCGCATGAAGCCAAGCATAAACACTTGGTCTTCGTGGCGATTGACCGCGTTCTCCACTTCCCTAACTTCAGCCAAATGAAGGCCTAAAGGTTTTTCGCAAAAAACGTGGAAGCCTTTTTCGAGCCCTTTCTTGATTTGTTCACAGTGAAAACCTGACGGTGAGGCAATGAAAATGGCATCTAATTCTTCGTTTGCTAGCATCTCCTCGTAGCTCGTATAACCGTAAGGCACGCCCCACCGTTCCCTTGCTTGTTTTACCTCGGCTTCAACGACGCTACATACAGCAGTGAGCTCGCAACGAGGAATGCGAAATGCTAGATTGTCCCCATGCTGCTGCCCGAGCCGTCCGAGTCCGACCAAGCCTACCTTGACACTTTTCAACTCTCCTAGCCCCTTTCTCACTCCGATTTAGCGTGTTCCTCCAATACTTCTACATCCTTCACAGCAACTGGACGATTTTCTAACCAAGACTGCTTTGCCGCCAAGGCGAGCAATTCTGCTTTGTATCCATCTTCTCCTGTGCAGCGCAACGGCTGATCCTCTAAAATCGCTGTTGCAAACTCAGCTACCTCGTCTTTATACGCTTGCTCGTAACGATCAAGGAAGAAGTGCTTTGGCAAATCGAGTGTCACTGTATCTTTTGTGCTAATTTGTACATTTGTTTTACGCTCATTATCCGCAGATACAGAGCCGAGGGAACCGAACACTTCGACGCGTTGATCGTAGCCATAGGCCGCTTGTCGACTATTATCGATGACCGCAATCGCACCATTTTCTAACATTAGCGTAATGATCGCTGTGTCCACATCCCCGACTTCTCCGATCCGAGAGTCCACAAGATTAGCCGCTTTGACGGATACTTCTGTCACCTCGCTCCCTGATAAGTAACGAACCATATCAAAATCATGGATCGTCATATCCATAAACATTCCACCTGATCGTTCCACATAAGAAAGGGGCGGAGCTTCTGGATCACGAGAGCTAACACGTATAATGTGCGGCGCACCGATCGCTCCTGCTTGCACGCACTCTTGCACACGGCGAAAGTGTTTGTCATAGCGACGGTTAAACCCTACTTGAAACTTCACTCCTGCCTCGTTCACGATATTTAAGGCACCCTTCGTTTCCGTTACATGAAAACTGATTGGCTTCTCGCAAAAAATATGTTTGCCCGCTAAAGCAGCGGCCTTGATGAAAGCGGCATGGGTATCTGTTGACGAGCAAATAAAAATCGCATCAATGTCCCGATTGGAAAAAAGCTCGTCAGGGTTCGTCGTCATTATCTCGACAGAACGCTCAATCTCCGTCCCTTTTAAATGATCCAACTGTACATCTGATACCGCTTTCAACTCCATGTAAGGTGACGAGATAATATTCCTTGCATGAAGCTGTCCAATTCGCCCTGCGCCAATTAATCCAATGTTTACTGTTTTCATGTTTGTTCCCCTCTTTTCGTTAACCTGATTTTTGATTGAATGTGATTTAATGGGACTCTTCCACCACGGATACGGTCTGTTTTCTTCCAGAACAAGACGACCCCTCCCATGAATGCAAGAGTTACGATAAAGAAAATGAATTGATAGATCGTGTAACCACCGGAAGACTCCGCCACACCAAGAGGTGAAAAGAACGTGTACACACCGAGCATGGTTAGTAAAATGAATGCTGAAAAAGGCTTCGCATACTTCCACGGCGTTAGATCGACTTTATTGGCAGTCGGAAGGACAAACGGCGTTTCCCGCGGCTTCAGACGACCGACGATCAACATGACGAGTACATTGATCGGGAATAGTACACTTAAGACATATAAAAAGTTGACTTCGCCTAAGACAACTTTTGATCCGGCGTATAAAACGACATGAACGGCAACTAACACTTTTGGTGCCGATGCCGGGACATATTTACTGAAAAAGCCGACAATCACCATCGCGATGATAGGCAAGCTATAAAAGCCATTCATCTCCTGTAAAAAGTAATACAGGCCTTGAGGTGCATAAAGAATAAAGGGTGCAATTACGACAGCGGTAATGGCTAAACATGCCGCAAAAATTCGTCCGGCCTTGACGAGCTCAGGTTCTTTCGCATTTGGTTTAAAGATCGGCTTATATATATCCAGTGTAAACAACGTAATCGAGCTGTTTAACACATTATTAAACGAACTTAAAATCGCTCCGAATAACACTGCGGCTAAAAATCCTGAAAGAGCAACCGGCATAACGTCGATGACAAGGCTCGGATACGCCATATCTGCATTCGCTAGCACATCCCCATAGAGAAGATAGGCAATAATCCCTGGCAACACGAGAAAGGCGGCGCCGAAAATTTTAAACATACCTGCAAACAGGACACCTTTTTGACCTTCTGCTAAATTTTTCGCTGCAAGTGTCCGTTGAATAATCGATTGGTTCGTGCACCAATAGAACAAATTGTTAAATAGAAGCCCTGTTAGGAGAACCGCCCAAGGAACGGATGCCTGATCATTCCCAATAGCATTAAGTTTCGTCGGATTCGCGCTTACCAGTTCACCTACACCACTGGCAAAATCGCCCCGTCCAAGGACAAATAAGGCTAGAATGGGAATAAGTAACCCTCCGATAATCAACCCAATTCCGTTAATCGTATCACTCATGGCGCACGCTTTAAGTCCACCTAAAATAACATAGCCGCAACTAATGATACCAATCGCAATCGAAATGCATAGCACAATCATAAAGGGGCTTATATCCATAACGCTTGATAAAGAAAAAATGCTATCGATCACTAGAGCACCGGAATAGAGAACTGTCGGAAGGAAAACGGTTGCATAACCGAGTAGAAACAAAACGGAAACGATTTGCCGTGTCCGCAAATCAAAACGCTGTTCCAAAAAGTCAGGGATGGTCGTAATGCCAAGCTTTAAGTAGCGCGGCAAAAAGACAAATGCCATTAAGATTAAGGCAATGGGTGCTGTTACTTCCCATGCCATGACGACCATGGATTCCCCAAATGCCTAGCCGTTTAACCCTACTACTTGCTCAGTTGATAGATTTGTTAAAATAAGGGAGCTAGCGATGACGATTCCTGTCAGGCTGCGCCCACCAAGAAAATACCCGTCGGAGCTCGATAGATCAGTGCCTCTTGTTTTATACCAAGAAAACCACATAACAAAAATAGAATACGTTAAAAAGGATGCAAGAATGATCCAAATCAAGCCGTTCACTCCTTTAGAGGCATAAGTTAAGCGCTTAACTAATTTGTAAAAAAATAAACAGAATACTATAATTCTATTTAATTCCTTCTAAGGGAAAAAGATAAAGTAAGCGCTTTCCTTATGCTGAGTATAATATAGGCTTGATTGGAAATCAATCTTTTTTTTGATTGATTTGAAAATTCATTTAAGAACGATCGCCGTTAATGGCGATCGCTCTCGATTCTTTTCAGTTTAAAAACGTACGATTGGAAATCCCCTGATTGCTCATCCTCTCTTAAAGCACTGGCCCCCGAAAATTCATTCGGCAATTGCAGACCAGAATGCATCAGCTCATCTCCGCCATACGTTCCAGTCATGCCGTCAATTTGATATAAGCCACATTCCTGTAAGCCGGTAAGCTTCAGCTGACGAAACCCAGTATTCACCTTTGCTAGTGTTTGGTAATAGCCGACGAGCGCTTCTGATTGATCCTCTGACACGACGATCCAACTCGTCACATTTCCATCCCCTACAAATGGACTACGTAACCGATAAAACGTACCAAACATGATCAGCTCACGGTGTTCTTTATAAAAAGCGATTTGCTTTTTCATGTTTTCTTTTTCTTCGTCTGTCAATTGGGTCACGTCCAATTCGTAGCCAAACGCTCCGAAGAAAGCGACGTTGCCGCGAGTCTCAAGGCTTGTTACTCGACGTACCTGATGGTTAGGAACTGCCGATACGTGTGCACCGATTGAGCTCAACGGATAAACCATTGATGTACCGTATTGAATTTTCAATCGTTCAATCGCATCGGTGTCATCGCTCGTCCATGTTTGCGGAGCATAGTAAAGCATACCAGGGTCAAAGCGGCATCCACCGCTCGCACATGATTCAAATAAAACGTCAGGAAATTCCGAAATGAGCCGCTCGTATAAGTCGTAGACACCAAGAATATATCGGTGGGCAATCTCTTGCTGCCGCTCTTTCGGCCACGCAGGTGAACCGATCTCTGTTAAATGACGATTCATGTCCCATTTGATATAGGAAATCGGTGCTTTTCTTAGAAGCTCCGCCATCATCTCATAAATAGCATCCACCACTTCAGCCCTTGAAAAATCTAGGACATATTGGTTGCGACCATGGGACTGGCTACGGCCTTCCACATGGATGATCCAATCTGGATGTTTCTTAAAAAGTTCACTCTCTTTATTGACCATTTCCGGCTCAAACCATAGCCCGAAAGCTAGACCGAGCGCTTCTATTTTTTCAGCTAATCCTTCAATGCCATTCGGAAGCTTTTCGGAATTTACGAACCAGTCTCCTAACGATGTCGTATCATCGTTTCTTGTTCCGAACCAGCCGTCGTCAAGAACAAACAGCTCTACCCCAAGCTTTTTTCCTTCCTTCGCAAACTCGACTAGAGAGTCCTCTGTGAAATCGAAATAGGTGGCTTCCCAGCTATTTAATAGAATCGGTCTTGGCCGATCTCTCCAATTCCCGCGGACGAGACGAGACCGGTATAAAGAATGGTAGAGCTGACTCAAATGATTTAATCCCTGATCGGTATAGACCATAACGACTTCTGGCGTTTGGAACGACTCTCCAGCTTCAAGAAGCCATTGAAAATCGAAAGGATGGATTCCCATCTGAACTCTTGAAACATCATATTGGTCCACTTCCACTTGAGCTAAAAAGTTCCCACTATAAACGAGACTAAACCCATAAACCTCACCATGGAATTCTGTTGTTTGTGGTCTTTTTAAAGCTATAAATGGGTTTTGCTGACTACTGCTCGCCCCTCGCGTGCTTGAAATTTGATGAATCCCTGGAACGAGAGCACGCTCCTTCACATATCGCTCTCTTGACCACGATCCTGAAAGTTGAAGCATTTGAAAATCGGCATCAGGAAGATCAACCGACATGCTTAGAGCGCGCATGAGCTGAACCGGCGACGAATGATGGTTAATGAACCGCGCATGCCGTGTAATCACGTTTGTTTCTGCAAATACGGTATAGGTCAACACAAGCTCAACATCAATGAGTGAATCATAGAGGAACACCTCAAGCGTTGCGGCTTCCTCTTCCGATTCGACGTACGTGGCCGGAAGTCCCTTCAATGGTTTCTTTCCGCTGGAGATCACATGGTTTTTATACTCAAAGTTCGTAATTCGGCTCCCATTTTCCTGAAGAATTTGGAAGGCGGGCTCACGATAATCGGTTGTGCCATATGAAGGAAATTCCTGCTTAATCAAATCGAGGGAAAACTCTAAGTTTCCTTCAAACACACATGAACTTGTCGCCCGTCGTTGAAATCGAAGTAAATGGGTAAAAGAATCCCGGTGTTCAATCTTTTTCCCGTAATACAGGTGCCCGAGTTGCTGATTGTCCAAAACCGTAAAAATATAGCTGCTTCCTTTTGTTTGTAAATGAAACTCCTTTGTTTGTTCTGTATAAAAAATAGGCATGGGCTCCCCCTCCACAAACTAAGTCTAGTCTCTTTAACGTTTATCCTTTTACCGAACCAGATGATAAGCCGGCAATAAAATATTTTTGTAAGAAAAGAAACAAAATCGTCATTGGCAACATTGCCATGAAGGCCGCCGCAGCGACGAGGTTCAAATTGCTTTGGTTTTCTCCAAAAAAGCTCGCTAAAGCAACGGTCAGCGTATGAACATCTTTGCTTTGCAAAAAGAAAATCGCAAACTGATAATCGTTCCAAATAAACACGCACGAAATAATGAGCACTGAAGCTGTGACAGGCTTAAGCAACGGAAAGACGATTCGGAAAAAAATACTAATGGTGTTACACCCGTCAATTTTCGCTGCTTCTTCAAGCTCTTTCGGGATTGTTGAACGAATGAACCCTGCGTAAAGAAAGATCGTTAGCGGTAAAAATGCAGCTAAATTGTTTAAAATCGCAATCGTTCTCGTATTCAGCATCCCTAAATTCACGACCATTTGGTAAAGCGGAACAAGGGCGGTTAACGGGGGAACGACCATAATTGCGACAAAAAAGAGCAAAACGAATCGATTTAATTTCGTCTCACGTCTCGCTAAAGGATAGGCTGCCATCGACCCAAACAAAATGAGGAGCACCGCTGCACCAGCCGTAATCAACCCAGTATTAATAAACGCATTTCCTAGGTTGGCACGCTCCCAAGCTGTCGCGAAATTTTCAAGCGTAAAATAGTCCGGTAATGCCCAGCGTGAGCTAAAATCTCCCCGTTCCTTTAGCGCCATCGTGTTAGAGTAAAATATTAGTGGGCAGAAAAAAGGAATTAGAGGAAAAATGTGTAAGCTTGTTGGTGAAGGGGGAAGTGGATTTCTTCCCCCTTCACCAACAAGACACCAAGCGGAAGCGCGGTAGATATAAGCATTTTACATGAAAAAAAGGACCTCTTTTTGTATAGTTGATAACATCTAAACCACCAACATACAAAGAAAGGGTCCTCACTATGAAAGATACCATATCTGAGATCACAATGAAAGCCTTAGAACAACTTACCTTCCGTGCATTACAGGAAAGTTTTACTCAAGTAATGACCGAGATATTAGTAAAGCTGGATGAAGAAATCGCTGAAAAAAGAGATAAAAAACGCTTCCGTTTTCACGATAAGAAAAAGTTAAGCTTTGAATCTGTTTTTGGTCGAATTGAATTAAAGCGCGCTTATTATAAAGACCGTGAAAAAGGGCAGTATGTTTACCTTCTCGATCAATATTTGGATTTTGACGGCTCAAAAGGGATGAGCCCTGTAATACAGGATGTGGCTATGGAGCTCGCTGTCACAGGCGTGTCCTACCGGCAGGCAGGAAAGGCTTTAGAAAAGCTGTTAGGGTATCAGGTAATCAGCCACGAAGGTATCCGCCAACAAGTCTTGAATACAGACATCCTTCCAAAGGAGCCGGAAACTGTAGAGCGGGAAGTCCTGTTTGTGGAAGTGGATGGGCTATACACAAAAAGCCAGGAGAAAAACAGGAAAGGCAGAGAGGTTAAAATCGCCAGTATCCATCAGGGGTGGGAAGTCAACGGAAAGCGAACCAGGCTGAAGAAAAAGCGCCACTTTATCCACAAAGGAAAAGGTCCTTTCTGGGAAGCTTTTGAGGATTTCCTGGTGACGAATTATGAGTACGATCCCACAAAGCACCACCTAGTCATTAATGGCGATGGGGCGCCCTGGATTACAGCGTGCCGCGATTACTTCCAGCACAATGCGACCTTTGTGATTGACCGGTTCCATATCGCCCGCGATGTGCAAAGAATCTTCCGGGATCACCCGCGTTACCGTTCGATTCGAAAGAAACTGGCAGCCTATGACACAGATGGATTTATGGTGGAGGTAAACAGTGCGGTCGGCACGATTGAGCAGGAAAAGAAAGAGCAGCGTCTGGAAGAGTTAATCGCCCAGTTATCCCAGTATCCGGAGGCACTGGGGGATTACCGGGAGAAGCTGAAGAAGAAAGGCATTGAGACAGAAGGATTTCGCCCAATGGGCAGTGCGGAAGGTATGATGAGTGTGTTTGCCAAAAGGCTAAAAAATGGCCGAAGCTGGAGTGCTAAAGGGCTTGATAAGTTTATCGACTTGATGGTTGCATTGAAAGACCGCCTGGAAGTGAAAACCTTAAAGGGCTCCTTAAATCAGAGCCTCGAACTGGAAGAAGAAAAGAGAACGAAAAAGGATACCAAACCTCCAAAACACTTTGTAGAAAAGCTTAAAAGCAGTGCCGCAGAGGCAACGCGCAATAACATGGCTTACTTGCAAAACGCTATTGGAAAGCCGATTACAAACGCATTAAAAGGATTGAGAGGATTTTAAAAAGGCTGATTTACGGAGCAAAAGAAAAGCAAAAAGTAAAGAAAGCGCTATCATTTTCAAACATGTTTGAAAATGAAAACGGAGCGTAGTGGGACGGAATCAGGGAGACTCCTGCGGAAAAACGGGCCAGACGAGACCCCGCAAGGTGCTTTTCCTGAGGAGGCTCGGCGGTTCGTCCGCGGAAAGGTATGAGTAAAATGTTTGTGGGAGAAGAAACAACCTGCTCAACCAGGTAATGGAAGTTCATTACCTGGTTGAGCAGGCCACCAAGCGAAAGCGCGGTAGGGTTTAAGCAAAATGCATGAAAAAAGGGTCTCTCCTTGG
>NZ_SNUY01000004.1:41798-65253 GCF_004376175.1 Halalkalibacterium halodurans
CTCTCCTTGGTAGAATCATAGTCGACAAAAACCCGATTCAAAGGAGAAACCCTATGCAAAAGAATAACACAGAATACCCAACTTTAAAAGAACTTGAACAGCTAGTTTGGAGGAAGTTACAGGAAACCTTCTCAAGTGTGATGACCTGCATACTAGAGGAATATGACGAAGAAATTATGCAACAACGTGATAAGCAACGCTTCCATTATAAAGATAAACGGCCTCTAAAAATAGACAGTTTATTTGGTGAGATTGAGCTGAAGCGTTCCTACTATCGAGATCGTGAAACAGGGAAATATGTTTATCTCCTTGACCAGTACCTGCAATTTGAGGGGATAAAAGGTTTTAGCCCTTTGGTAGAAGAAGCCGCGATTGAGCTCGCTGTGACAAGTCCTTCCTACCGAAAGGCATCGAACACGCTTGAGACTCTTCTTGGTTATCGTGTCATTAGTCATGAAGCCATTCGCCAACATCTGTTAGAAGTAGAAGCGACGCAGAAAGACCGTCAGCCTATCACACATCCAGTATTGTTTATCGAGGTGGATGGACTGTATCTAAAGCGACAAGAGAAACGAATCAAAGGGAAAGAAGAGAAAATCGCAGCGGTTCATCAAGGCTGGGAGGTCAACGGAAAAAGGGTGAGTTTAAAGGAGAAGCGACATTATGTTCATCGGGGGAAAGAACCGTTTTGGGAGGGGCTTGAGACTTTTCTCATGGAGGCGTTTGACTATGATCCAGCGGTGCATCGACTTGTCATTAACGGGGATGGAGCGACTTGGATTACCGCTTGTCGAGACTATTTTCAAGGACGAGCCTTCTTCACGATTGATCGTTTCCATGTGGCACGTGATATCAGGAGACTGTTTCGAGATCACAGGCGTTATCGAGCCATGCAGAAAGCCCTCGCAAAGTATGATGGAGAAACACTTATAACAGAGCTCAACAGTGCAGTGGGAACGCTTGAGACAGAAGCGAAAGAAGAGCGTTTAGAGGCGTTGATTCATCAGCTTGAACAGTACCCCGAAGCATTGGGAGATTACAGACAATGGCTGAAAGATCAGGGGATTGATCCGACAGGGTTCCGCCCAATGGGAAGTGCTGAGGGAACCATGAGTGTTTTTGCGAAACGTTTGAAGAATGGACGAAGTTGGGTTGAAAAAGGCGCTAGTGCCATGATGACAGCGATGGTTGCGTTAATGGATAAACTCCCTCTCAAAACACTAATGGGACGTGTTGAAGAATGGACAGAGCCAAAGGAAGAACGTCCTCCCAAGTACTTTCTGGAGAAGGTCGAGAGTACAATTGGTGAAGCGACACGAAATAACATCATGTATCTCAAACAAAGAGCGAATATTCCAGTTTACCGAGCACTGAAAGACTTGAAAGGCTTTTAAAAGCCCTAAGATTCTTAACAGAGGAGAACCCTAACATTCTGAATTCGCTTACACCTATGAGAATGGAAAATATTCCTCCCACAAAAGGTTGACACAATCCGCGGAAAGCGAGCTGATGCAGTCCAACGGAGCTTAGAGTAAAATTAATTTGATACAACTAAACAAAAAGAGGCATTTTCAAATCTCCCCAAAAAATGCCCACTAATAGTTGACACAAACAGAAAAAAGAGATAGCTTGACAGTATTCGTATGATGTGGCTAGCTTAAGGGTGTCAGCCTAGTTACCGAACCCATTCATCAATTCCGTGTCCATCCTGAAGTTCAAGACCTTCTTCGTGAGTGCTTCTGAACTTGCGAAAGTACACGGCCATAAACAGCAATCAATCAACAGAAAAAAGGTTCGGATCATCAAAATAAAATGATTCGAACCTTTTTATTACGTTTGGCTAGTTTTGTCACAGCTTCTTGTTTAGGTCTGTTACTCTTTAATGGAAGTAAACGCTTCTTTTACTAGATCATAGGATTGCTTCAGTCGTTCTTCATAGAGGGGAATATCCCACGTTTCCCAAGTATACATGTTCATCACTTCATCCGTCAGACGATCTCCATCTAGTGCTGGTAGAGCATCAACGACTTGATAAGAGTCATCATCCTTTGGTTCAACAAATAACACCCCTGCACGAACCCCTTCGATGATCTCACTCGTTTCTCCGCCTTCACCCTCGTAGATAGCCGACATGACCTCACGCTGACTCGGGTCTTTAAAACTTAATAGTAGCCATGGAATGCGGACTTCTATCATTCCTTTTTCTTCATTGACAAAAAAGTCAGCAAGGGAATCGTAATCATCTGCTTCAGGATCACCATTTCCATGACGCAGTTCTCCTGTTTCGTAGTAACTAAACGGGATCACTTCATTCGTTGATGGAATACGGATCTCTTGGTTTAATGCATAGTGAATCTTTTGAAACACCCCCGTATTATTTTGAGGCTCAATGGATGTCTCTTCGATCATTTGATAGATTTGGCTGTATTGATAGGTGAAGAAATCATAATAGGAGTCTACCTTTACTCGCGATTCATCATAGCCCTTCAATTCGATAATGAAATCAATTCCGTGATCAAAGGTCACACCCTCAACTTCTTTGATGTGCTCATTACCTTGGCCCGGTAAAGTATCTAGCACCAAAATCGGGAATCCATCTTTAAAGAAATCGTCAGTTGATCCCGACTTCATATCGATTCGGAAATAAAGGTAACGTTCATCGTGATCCATGTACAGCCTCTTCACATACGGGTGATCCTCTTCATAAAGTAAGGATGCATCCTCCCAGTCTTGATCGTCTCCATTCACTTTCACTTTTAGACGGTCAAAGCTGAGCAAGCCAAATTGCTGCTCATTCGTTTGAGCATTGGACCAAAAAGGACGACGGTCAGGATTATCGTAATCCATCGTGTTCCATGTGCGTTTGAACCATTCATCCTGCCACGTAAAGATAAGCCCACCTAAAAGCTTTTCCTCGATAATATCCTCAAACAATTCGACGACAATTTTCCCTTGCTCCTCTTCTGACAAAAACCCTTGATTCTTCCCAAATGGATTTTCGTGGGTAAGACCTCTAGATGCTGGAACACCAAATTCAGCGATCAAAATCGGAAGATCGTGAGCATCATGCAAATCCTTCAAATAGCCCGCGTAATTATTCAATTCACCCCGATGATCCACATAATGAATATAGTCTTCTTCATAATTCAAAAAATCAGGGTAATACGGGTAAACATGATAGGAGGCAAATTGATTGGTTTCTGTTGCTGGTCCTTTGAGATGAATCACATTCGGATCCACACCGACTAGATCTTCATCTTCGTATGGCTCCGCTGGATGTGTCAACAGATCGGTTGTAACCCAGTTTGTAAAGCTGACTGGCCTAATCCAGTTATATTGCTCTATTTCATACGAAAGCAAAATATCAAACTGATTAGCTAGCCAATACTCAAACGGCTCAGCATCTTTTGTTTCCACATATTTGCCGTCATAATCCCCTATATCAGGATTGTTTTTATTCGTTGCTTTGACTGTGTGAGGATACCACTCAATCCCAATAATCCAGCCGATCGTATAGGGGGAAACATCGGCTTGATACACGCCATGGGCATGCCCAGGATTAGGATCCACGACAGCATTTCCATGGATAACATCAACGATTCGTTTCATTTCTTGTTGAAACTCTTCATTTGTTTCTTCATCAAACGCATCAAGTGTATCTTCAAGTGGCTCTTCATCGATCCACACGCCATGAAAGAGATAAATCGGATTTTCATGCTGTTCGTTATATCGTTTTAACGCATGATAAAAGCCCGGTGGGTGTAGTGTATACACACGGATTGCATTTCCGCCCATCTCTCCGATTTGTTCAAACCAGCGATAGTAATCTTTTTCTTTAATGGCCGCTTCCCCTGGAAATGTCCCCGGTTTCCCCATCCCGAGGTTAACTCCATGGATTTGCAACTTCTTCCACTCATCGTCTACGAATACCTCGTAATCTTGATCATTGATTCTTGCCGTATACGCAAGACCATCCTTTTGTGCCACAGCCACCGCTTCCTCAGGTTCGATCAGAGTTTCAGCAGTGTGCAGCTCAAGGATCGTTTTCATCATTGGCACGTATGTTTTCCAAAAAAAGCGCTCCTCCGAAAAATCATCCCATGCCAGCAAAGCTTTTAATTTGTTGATCCCTTTGTATTGATGGACTTTTGGAACTTCTGCAATATCTGTAAAATCACCTGCAAAGTAAAAGCTTCGCGATTGGGGACGATCATGTCCAACCACTGCTGCAAACTGAATTGGAAGATCATGCTTCAGAAGCTCCGCTTTCCCTTCATCTGTCAAGTCCCAGTCATAATAAGCTAGAACATCTTCTTCACGCTCTGCCTCAACGACATCAAACCAGTACAAGTAATTTGGACTTGTAGTCAAATTGAACAGTTCCTGCCCCCGCTCTGTAAAACTCATGCGAATGCCTTTTTCATTAAAATGTTCCTTTTCGAGCAAAACGACAATTTCTTGAGCCTCCTCATCTACGAGGATAAAACCTGGCCCCTCATAATTCCACTCCAAACCTAACTCGTTGTAATGATCAAGCATCCAAGCCGGAATTTCATTGTTTAGTTCATGGTCTAGCTCTTGGAAGTAGCGACCGATCCACCCAGAGCGCTTAACGTATAAATATTCACTAACACTGTCACGGACATTCTCCTCAGTTGGAGAAGCAAACGAGTTAAATTCAACGATGAGAGTACTTCGCTTCTCTTGCTGCAAACGATCATAAATCGTTTGCCATTCCTCCATTTCGAGCCCCCCGTATAAAAGCTCAGAGCGAGTTCCTTCTCGTTCAAGATCGATCCATGGTAAGTCTTCCTCATAGACACCATACGTATCGGCTACGTAGATTACATCCGCATCATCTAACGATTCAGGAAGAGGCTGAACCGAATACGTTTGCTCGCTTTCATTAGGAACAAACCCATAATAATCAGTCGCCGCGTGATACGATGACCCGTCTTTTTTTTCATACTTATAGCTATTCAAAACCCACGTAATTCCAAGATGCTCACGATAGGTTTCGTCAGGGACCGTTTTATCGAGAATGGCGACCTGCAATTCCGTCGGCTCCTTTAAATACCATAAAGCAACAGGCAAAAACATGAGAAGGAGCAATAAACCGATACTTAACTTAATCAGCAACGCCTTCATATCTAAATTCCTTTCCGTAAAAAGTAGACTCTAGCTAGCTTTTTGTTCTGCTTTGGTCAATCCTTTTCGCGTCATTTCTCCCCATTCCTTTGACCTGAACAAGGCTTCAATAATGGCTCCAAAACGCCAAAGCACCGTTAGTGGTCTATACCATAAAGCTTCAAATAGAGAAAAGATCATCAAGCGAGACATATCGCTAACCTTTGGATACCGTTTTAAGCTCCACCCCTCTAAAATAACAGCAGTCATGGAAAAAACGGTCCCGTATAAGACAAACAGGAGGAACAAGGCCAATGCAAACTCTACATAAAGACCTCCAAAGAAGAAAGCAAACACAATATAAAGATAGCCCATTAATTCAACGACGGGGTCAAAAAACTCAACAATCCAAAAGTAAGGAATGGATGCCGTTCCAACTAAACCATATTTCGGGTTAAAGGTCATCCCGCGATGAAGCCATAGACTTTCCATTAATCCGCGGTGCCATCTGCTTCGTTGTCGTTGTAGAACCCTGAATGTTGCTGGCGCTTCAGTCCAACAAATGGGATCAGGGACGAAGGTGATTCTTTTTTTCAATCTTTTTTCTTTTACCAAGCGGTGGAGTCTGACGACAAGCTCCATGTCTTCACCGACGGTTTTCTTTGAATACCCTCCTGCTTCCATGACCCATTTTTTCGCAAATACGCTAAACGCACCAGATATAATAAGCACCATGTTATGCCGGCTCAATCCAATTCTCCCCATTAAAAAAGCGCGCAAATATTCAATGACCTGCATAACGACTAATGGATTTTTCGCTAGCTGAACAGACAGTACACTCCCCATCTGAATATCGCTTCCATTGGCAATGCGTACGTTACCTCCCGAAGCGATAACCTCGTCCTCATCATCTCTTGATGTCACAATGGGTTTCATCACTTTTAACAAAGCATCTGTTTCTAATATCGAGTCACCGTCAATGGAACAAAAGTATGGATACTTTGACACATTAAGCCCTGCATTTAACGCATCTGCTTTCCCCCCATTGCTTTTATCAACCAACAGCAAATGAGGGAAAATCGTCGATTGATAGACCCCTTTAATCGGCTCCGTTTCGATTTGCTTACGGATCACCTTCCCAACCTTAACCATCTGAAAGTGTTCAATTATAACCTCCAGCGTTTGATCCGTTGAACCATCATTGACGACAACGATTTCCGTCTGTGGGTATTTTAAGCTTAATAAAGAGCGAACCGTTTCAATAATCCCTGTCTCCTCATTGTAAGCTGGAACTAGGATAGAAACAGGCTTCGTATACGTTAATTCTAAATAATCATCATAAACCTCTTGCTTATTAAGCTTCTGCTCTCGTTTCAATTGAACGACGGAAAGTAAGAGCATTCCGGTATAAACGAGCACGACAATCCCCATATAACCTAGAAGGAACCAAGCAAAAAGATAGGGAAGGTACGACACTATATTTGTTATAGCATTCATCATCGATCACATTCCTAAGGCTTCTTTCCCTATGTCTTTCGCATAGGGATCTTCTTCGGTCTCCACAATCGCGCGAAGCACCGATTTGCCATTTTTTTGTTGAACTATGGATTGGGCAGCTTGTGAGCGAACCCACCACGACTGATCTTTCAATAAATGTTGTAAGCTGCTAACCGCCTCGGGTGAATCTACATTGGCCAATATTTTGGCGACCATCATGCGTTCCTCCCAATTCTCAGATTCTACAAAAGGGTAATAGATTTTTTCGTTTTGAACGATCCCAAGTTGGCTGAGTACCTTAAGTGACCGAACTCGAACCTCCAGCTCATCATCATGAATTCGCTCCTCTAGAAAGGGAACCATCTCAACGAGGTGTTTGACCCCGATCATATCAAGGACGGTGTGTTTCAATGCAGAAGGGAAGTCTTGATAATGATCAATCATGTTTAAAAACGGCTTTTCTTCTAACTCAAATAATAATTTTCGATACTCCATTTCATTCATCTCAATCTTCGGATTCAATAAATGCTGTAGAAAGTCTTCATACTGAAAAGCAGCTAATATGCGATAAATCTGTAGGTACTCGTCATCCGAGTAATGTTTGTTTTCGTTTAGCATGTTTAGAACATCATCTAACAGATCCTTCATCCGAAACTCTAAAATCCGATGGAGCGTATTCATGCGAGTGCTCCAATTCAGGCTATTTAAATTTTTTTTATAATAGGGCGAAAGGAATTGATGCGCATAATCGGTAATTCGCGCTGATACCATGTCACTGCTAATATTTTTAGCATATGAACGAAGGATTTTTTCCATGGCAATGAGCTTTGTTGAAGAGTCTGGAATGATTTGCTCAGCAGGCGCATCACCTTCTATTAAATAGCGATAAGCCCAGTCGCTTCCGTCTTTAACGTAGTCCGCGATTTTGCGCTGAACACGAACTTCGATCATTCGTTGGACAACTAAATAGATGAATAACAAAATCAAAACGGCCATAAAGCTCAAAATGGCTATTGTTAACCATACGATCGCATTCCCCATTATCGTAACCTCTTTAAATACCGTTTAAGACGAGATTCTACAAATTTTACGTTAAACGGCTTTGTAATATAATCATCGACACCCATCTCAAAAGCGTATGTGACATCTTCTTCTGTTTTTCTGTTCGATAACATCATGACAATATACTTTTCATTGTTTGGCATTTTTCGCAGCTCATGGACCATCTCCAGACCATTTCGCTTAGGTAAGACGTCATCCATGATCACGATATGTGTATGGGCTGACCGGTGCCAAGAAGATTCTAATAGCGCTTCCCCATCAAAAAAGGTTTGAACATCAAGTTCGAAATATTCGAGCGTGAGTCGCTGTAGCAAATTAACGAGTACGCTGCGGATTACCTGATCCTCGACAATCACCGTTACTTTTATTTTCTCAACGTTTGGTTCTTGGAAGTCATTGACTGTTTCGATCGTTGAAGCCCCTTTAAAAACAGCCTCCTGCAAGGCTTCTTTTCCTTTTTTAGCATTCCTTCATATGTGACGTCTGCATTGTTAATCTCCACGAGGCTTGCACTAAGCTCGATGAAAAATTGTAGTGGCTCCCCGTTTTCCGTAGTCGTCACGGGAGGAATATGTTCAAAGACACGACGAACAAAATATCCCGCCTCTGTTTGACCCCCGTTTGGTAAAATGACCGCGATCTCATCCTCTGCATCCATTCGAAAAGCAAGATCAGAATCCCGCACTTGACTTTTAATATAGTCAGTCACTGTAGCCACAATTTGATCTGCAATCGTTAACCCATATTTCGTTTTTAATTCGTAATAATTGTATAAAGATAAGAAGATCACCGTGAAAGATGTTTTAAACCTGACCAGATTCGCAACCTGCAAATGAAACATTTTCTCTAAAAATCGTTCCGTGTATAATTTGGTCACTAAATCAATTTGCCGATCGTTTTTTATTCGAGTACAATGATCAAGCTTTGCTTTCATCTTTAAATAGAAAGTTTCTAGGTTAAATGGGCTGGATATGAATTCGTGTCCGTTCGCAAAAATTTGGCCCATTTCTTCATGGCTGCATTCACCTATGTAAAAGAAAGGGACGTGAAGATAATGGTGACTCCCACTTGTTTTTTCGTATAATTGATACATTTGTTTAGATTTCGCTGTATTAATAAACACAACACTATCAATAGAAAGGGATCCGAGAATTGCGACCGCATCATCCGATTGATTCGTAGATACGAGCTCAAAATCACCTTGATCCACTAGTTGGTTCTCAAGCAATTTGTAGGTAGGTTCATGGTCATAATAAATGAACACGACCTGTTTCTCTTTCTTTGCCTGCTGCTCGGCTACACCTTTCGTTTGCAGGGGGTTCTGTACGCCCTGTTGATTCGTTTCTCCCACTCTACGACACCCGCCTTTTGTAAATGCCTTTTATCCTTCTGTACTTTCCACCGTCAATCATCCCCCGTAAGATTACATGCCTTGGACCACCACCTGATTTTTTCCTGTTTTTTTTCCTTTATATAAAGCGTCATCTGCCGCCTTAATCAACTCTTCGATCCGAACCGAAGGGCGATATTCAGAAATTCCAAATGTCGCAGTAATCGAAATGGTCATCCCCTTATAAATGACGGGAGATTCATTGATTTTTTGTCTGATTTTTTCACAAGCTTTTTTCCCTTCTTCCAGTTTTGTTTCTGGAAAAAGTAAAAGAAACTCATCTCCTCCCCACCTTGAAACATAATCACTTGAACGAACACTGTTCTTAAGGGTGGATACGAAATGTTTCAACACATGATCACCGCAATCATGACCGTACGTATCATTGATGTTTTTAAAGAAATCAATATCAACGATCGCTAAAGTAAAAGATCTCCCGTGCCGTATGCTCCGATTGATTTCTGCACGTATTTTCTCCTGCATGTCTCGACGATTTATTAAGTTTGTAAGAAAATCTACCCTAGACAGCCGATCGACCTTCTGAATTTTTCCTTTCAGTTTTTCATTTTGCTCTTCCAACATTTTTACATGTTGTTCAAGGTACTTGCGTGAACTTTCTTGCTTCAATAAAGATTTCATTCGAAGCACAAGCTCTCTCGCCTCAAAAGGCTTGATTATATAGTCTTGCCCTCCTACCTCAAAACCTTTAATAACGGCCTCTTTCTCTTTTAAACTTGAAACAAAAATGACAGGAATTTTCGCCGATTCTACCTGAGCTTTTAGACGCCTACACGTTTCAAATCCGTCCATATCTGGGAGCGCCACTTCGAGCAAAATCAGGTCTGGGACGTTTTCCTTTGCCATTCGAACCGCTTCTTCCCCCGTTCGGGCAACCGTCACAAGAAAATGAGTGTTCAGTAGATTTTCTAGCTTACGAATATTTGATTGTGAATCATCAACAATTTGGATTTTTTTCATCCTATTCACATCTCCCTATCAACGTTACCGTCTTATCAATGCCTATGGTAGATGATGATTCATTATGATGGAGAGAACATGAATCTTTTTACTTTTTAGACATGGTTAATTGTATACACAAGCGACAATAAAAATAGCCTTGCTCATTCATATATCCCTTCCGTCCCTTTGAATGATCAACATTATATCAAGGTCTTCTGCACAAAAACTATACATCCACCTAATATTAGGGATAAAATTAAGTAAAAGGACTGGCTGTCGATCTAGGAATGAAGTTCACATCCCTTCAATCGTAGACTGTAACTAACAATTTGAGGTTCGTTTTTAAGACTAAGTATTTAGTGATTTATACACTAGAAAAGGTCTTCCCTTTTTCGTACATAGAAAAGGCATGAGCCATCAGAGACTCATGCCTTAAAACGTTTCGTTATTTTCTTTTTCTTCATTAAAATGAATTTTTAACGACAACTTCTTCTAATGAAAACCGTGATGACGGATGGGCCGGTTTTGCTGCTTTCCCAACCGTAATGAGCATGACAGGTACATACCGTTCAGGAACGTTAAACGCTTTGACAAATTCTGCTCCATTAAAGCCCCCCATCGGACACGTGTCATACCCTAGCCCCCTAGCTGCAAGCATTAAATTCATCGCAGCCAACGAAGCGTTCAAAAACGCAGCATCCCGTGCAAAAGTCCCTCCCCGACCGTAGGCACCGTTAATTTGACCAACAAGAGTATTTTTCACTTCTTCTGTCATAAATCCATTGTCAACAGCTGTTTGATAAACAGCCTCAGCATTTTTATTCGCCTCTAAGTCACCAAGTACCGCAACGGTGAACGAGCTGTCTACCACCTGAGATTGATTGTATGCAATCGGTAATAATTGTTCTTTTTTCTTTTCATCCTCAATCACGAGAAACTTCCAATGTTGTAAATTCCACGATGATGGTGCCAACGCGGCAGCTGTTAATATTTGTTCCTTTTCTTTTTCCGAAATCTTAAATCCTTTTTCATACTGCTTAACAGAATGGCGTTCTTCAATCGTTTGAAAAAGTTTAGCGTCATGATTCGTTGTTAATTGTGGCATGAAGCATACTCTCCTTTCTTTCGTTCTTTCATATCGTAACGAATCGACTTACAAAAGTAAAGTGATTGAACGATTGAATATTAGCTCACTAAAAAACTGCCTTTTCCCTGTTTCACTTGCATAAATTGTCACATAATAAGGCTGAAACTGGGATCACAACGAAAAAGCGTTGCTCAAAACAAAATAAATAGAAAATTACCAAAATTTTTAATAATGGGCAAATAAAGCGCTTTATTTGTGAAAGTATGAGCAAAACACTTGTCACCATTCTCTTTTCCCTCTATAATCGAGGAAACTCTTAAAAATATATAAAAAAGAGTGGAGAGGTGGTTTACAGTATGGCTTTACAAACAGAACAATTCAACGCAAACATTCTAAGGAATGGTGAGTGGGTGGAAAGTCGAACTGGCGAACGCATTTCGATTTCTGCTCCAGCATCTGGCGTAGCTCTTGGATCTATCCCAGCCTTATCCCAAGAGGAAGTAAATGATGCGATTCAAGGAGCAAAAGATGCACAGAAAATTTGGAAGATTCGCCCGATTCATGAACGTGTAGACTTGCTTTACGCTTGGGCTGACCTTTTAGAGGAACGAAAAGAGATCATTGGCGAACTCATCATGCATGAAGTCGCCAAACCAAAAAAATCAGCAATTGGTGAGGTTAGTCGAACAGCCGACATTATCCGCCACACAGCTGATGAAGCCCTCCGTTTAAATGGAGAAACCCTCAAAGGGGACCAGTTCAAAGGGGGAAGTTCGAAGAAAATTGCTCTGGTGGAGCGCGAACCTCTTGGTGTCGTTTTAGCGATTTCACCATTTAACTACCCAGTTAACCTTGCGGCAGCAAAAATTGCCCCAGCCCTCGTGGCAGGAAATACTGTCGTCTTTAAACCGGCAACTCAAGGGTCATTAAGCGGTATTAAAATGGTTGAAGCACTTGCAGATGCAGGAGCACCAGAAGGAATCATTCAAGTTGTAACCGGCCGTGGTTCTGTTATCGGTGACCACTTGGTTGAACACCCAGGTATTGATATGATTACATTTACAGGTGGAACAACTACTGGAGAGCGTATTTCCGAAAAAGCGAAAATGATTCCTGTCGTTTTAGAGCTTGGCGGAAAAGATCCAGCGATCGTTCTCGACGATGCCGACTTAAAGCTTACAGCTAGCCAAATTGTGAGCGGAGCTTTTTCCTACTCTGGTCAACGTTGCACAGCGATTAAACGTGTGTTCGTTCAAGACAGTGTAGCAGATCAGCTCGTAGCTAACATTAAGGAGCTAGTCGAGCAACTAACGGTCGGAAGCCCTGAGGACGATGCGGACATTACTCCCGTTATTGATGAAAAAAGCGCAGAGTTCATTCAAGGGTTAATCGATGATGCCCTCGAAAATGGAGCAACCTTACTATCTGGCAACAAGCGTCAAGGCAACCTCTTGTCACCGACACTGTTAGATGATGTCACACCTGCAATGCGTGTAGCTTGGGAAGAGCCATTCGGCCCTGTCCTTCCAATCATTAGAGTGAAAGACGCAAATGAAGCCATTAGCTTGAGCAATCAATCCGACTATGGGCTTCAAGCGAGCATCTTTACGAAAGACACCGATCGCGCGATCAACATCGGGAAACATTTAGAAGTCGGGACGGTCCATATTAACGCAAAAACGGAGCGTGGGCCTGATCACTTCCCATTCTTAGGTGTAAAAAAATCTGGTCTAGGTGTACAAGGCATTAAGCCAAGCCTTTTATCCATGACTCGCGAGCGCGTGACCGTACTTAACCTGTAATCTTATGGCTTGTCGAGTGGAAAAGACTTTTCGCTAGTAACTGTAAAGAGCCAGCGACATCTTAGAATCGCTGGCTCTTTTTACACATTGGTTTATCCTTGATCCGTTAGCCCTTCTTTTTCACAGATATAAGCAAGCAACCGCTCACATCCTTCGGAAATAAGATCGTACACTTCATCAAAATTCCCTGTAAAGTAAGGGTCTGGTACATCCACTATCGTTGCAGCAGGTACATAATCTAGAAGCCGAGAAATCTCTGCTTTTCCAGTTGCTCCAGCTATCGCGCGAAGGTTTCCGACATTCTCCGTATCCATTCCGATCATATAATCAAAGCGATGAACATCCTCTTTTACTACCTGTCTCGCCTTTAATCCCCCGGAAGGAATGTCGTTTTCCTGTAAAATGGTCAGTGTTTCTTTATGAGGCGGTTTGCCCACATGCCAGTTGCCCGTTCCAGCTGAATCGATTTGAAATGAAGCGGATAGCCCCGCTTCGTTCACTTTATGACGAAAGATCGCTTCAGCCATTGGTGAGCGGCAAATGTTTCCTAAACATACAAACAATACTCGTATCACATTTCTCGACTCCTTTAATTCTCCTCTTGTATACAGAAAGCAATATGAGCTTGGCCATCATTCTATGGAGCCCGATGATTTAGTCAAAAAATTCAATCTCAAGATCCAGCTCTTCCACTTCGGATGGATCAATGTCGAGGATCGCATAAACTTGAGATTTTAACCTGTCAGAGTTCGTTCCTTCCGAAAGATCAAGCTGGGAAAGAAAATCTTCCATCCACTCAACCGCTTGTTTACCCGACATTTTTTCCTTATGCGCTCCATCCCACTCGACTTTTGCCTTCCCTTTCTCGTTTTTCTTCTGTTCATACTCCATTTCTAGCTCGTCTCCGTCCTGCCATTCCAACTCTAGCTTAAACTTTTTCACATTAAGAGCAAAGGCTTGATTGTTTTCATCAGCAGGTCGTTGTTCGGTCTCCTCTACGTTTTCTGACCCAGATGCTTCTGAAGGAGTGGACGTATCCTCCTCTATTGGTTCACTATGTTCAGTCGCTTCTTCTCCCCGGCTCTCTTCTTCAAGCAGATCATCAACGACAAGTGCTTCTTCATCTGAAAATACGGGTTGGGACGAGTCTTCCTCTTCCCCATCTATCTCGATCGTCTCATGATCTTCTGGTACCTCCAGCTCATGATCTTCCGTTGCCGATGATCCACAAGCAGCAAGGAGAAGGAGAGTCAATATACATATGCTAAATAAATAATGCCGCTTCATAAATTACCTCCTTCCCTCACTACTATACTAGATTCGGGCTAAAAGGCAATAAGTCGACACTCCCCTTTCTCAAAAAATAGACGACGAAAAAGAAAATAGGATAAGCTCTTATTAGACCATTTATCATCAGAAAGAAAGCTGTCTATGTACCAGATTGACATGCAGAGCTTATTCATTTTTTTCATCACCATTTATATAGATACGAAAAAATAACACAGCGATTGAACGTCCCTGTAATACGAGTAAACTCTTTTCTACCTAACCTCCCAACTCCTGAGGTGGCTTCACACATTTAATGAAGAAAATAGCATCATAAGCCTTAATAGGTTTTAAAACGAGAGGAGCCATTCCTAGTAATCTCGTTTCTAATAGCCACCATGCTTGCTTGTTCCAAGCATTTCTTTTTGCCCCAATATTCGTAGGTAAAAAGAACGTATGTCCATTCAATTCCTTTAGTAGAAGTTCAAGATGGTACTGATTTATCATTGTGATTTCGTGAAGGTCCTTATAAGGGGTTAAGCATGTGCCACTTCCAGCATAAAACCCAACAGAAAACACTCGGTCAGCGTATTTTTTCGCGAGCAAGTGATCTACCGTTTTTATTCTTAATAGTTCCAATAAAAGGGAGCGATTTTTGCGAATATGATAGTTGTGGGCCCAAACAATGAGTTTCTCTCCCTTATAATAATTGCGCAACCATTCGATGTTTTCAAACATGAACTGATCTCGAAGGCTTCCTGACCACAAGCGTCCTTTTAAATTTACTAATAGCCATTGCTTTCGATTAACCATCCCTCTATGAATCAAAGGTATAATTTCCTCACTGATTTGTTCTTTCCATTCCGAGCGTTTCTCCGTAAATGTTCTGAACATTTAATCCCCTTTCTGTGCATACAATATCGAGTAAAATGCCATTATTTTAAGTCAATCCACCCGAGAGCTTCCTACCTTCTAGTTAGGCAGACTGCGGCTTCAAACAAAAAATGCTCTCAAACCTTTCTCTTGGCTGAGAGCACTTCTTGTTGGATAAATTTAAAAGCGTTACCGATTGTCTACCGTTTCAGGGTATAAATCATGGTTCATCATTCGATATTCGGCCATTTTCTCGTATTTCGTTCCAGGACGGCCATAGTTCGTATACGGGTCAATGCTAATGCCACCACGAGGAGTAAATTTACCCCACACTTCGATGTAGCGAGGGTCCATGAGCTTGATCAAATCGTTCATAATGATGTTCATCGCATCCTCATGGAAATCACCATGGTTGCGAAAGCTAAACAAGTATAGTTTCAGTGATTTACTTTCCACCATTTTTACATCGGGAATGTAGCTAATGTAAACAGTAGCAAAGTCAGGCTGTCCCGTCATTGGACAGAGTGTTGTAAATTCAGGACAGTTGAATTTCACGAAGTAATCTCGCTCTTGGTGTTTGTTTTCAAACACCTCTAAAATGTCAGGATTGTAGTCAAACGTATAGATTGTCCCTTGGTTTCCAAGCAGCGTAACCCCTTCAAGCTCTTCCTCTTTCCTTCCAGTCACTGTTCATTCTCCTTCCAAATAAAAAGGTTTAGACACCACGCTTATTCCCCCACACAAGTGTATGGAGCTGCGGTAAAATTTTCGCATCGTTCATGATCGTTGAATCGGTCGCTTTGTTGATGAGCCATTCATATCGGTCAAGAAGTGTCCGTATTAAAAGGGCATTATCGCCTGTTACCGTATCCTCATTTCCAACTTGTAAAAAGAAAGGGACATGTGGATACCGTTCGTGGACATATTCTGCATAACGAAAATCCTCATCATTAAATACGACAACCTTTAAGCTCATTTGCTTTGTATCCAATCGCTCAATGATTTGATCAAGCTTCGTAAAGTCAGTTTTCATTTGTGAACTTGGGGGTTTTGGCGAAATCGTTAAATCGTCGATTTTGAGAAACCAATCCTGCCATAAAGAGCCTTGTGTCTCTAGTGCCACACGAATGCCTTTGTCGTGAAGCTTGTCCACTAGCTCGCCTATCCCTTTATGAAGAGCAGGATTCCCGCCGGAAATGGTCACATGGGAGAAACGCTCCCCGCCGATCTCCTCCAATTTTGCAATGATCTCATCAGCCGTCCTCAGCGTTGCTTTGAGTGAGCCGTCCCATGTGAAGGCCGAATCACACCATGAACAGCTATAATCGCATCCCCCCGTGCGAACGAACATCGTCTTTTGCCCTATGACCATTCCTTCTCCTTGAACGGTTGGACCGAAAATCTCCATTACGGGAATTCGCTTCATTCCGCCACCTTCTTTGGCCTGTACACAACATAACTTGTTGGGGTTTCTCTCACAACCACTTGGACGCAGACGGGCTTATTTGGCCGATTGTCTAAATAAGCCTGAATTCGCTCATAGATCGTCTTCGCTACCATTTCGGTTGTGGGGAAAGTCCCTTTGAATTCGTCATGGTCATTTAATAGTGTATGATCATATCGTTTATGGACGATTGTTTTTAGTTGTTTAAAGTCAACGAGAAATCCTGTTTTATCTAATTCGTCTCCAGCGATTGTCACATTGATGAAATATGTGTGCCCGTGAACATCCTGACATTTTCCTGCGTCTTTTGCCGGGATGAAATGGGCAGCAGCTAAGTGCATATCTTTATTTAACTCGAAGCTGTACGGATGGTGGGTTTGCGGATAAAATTGCTGCATCATGCCCGGTCACCTTCTTTTTCAGCCAGATACAACTCAAGCCCGCGGCGACGTAACATACAAGCAGGACATTCCCCGCAGCCATCCCCACGAATTCCGTGATAACACGTGAGCGTCTTTTCTCGTACAAAGTCCAAAGCCCCTAATTCATCTGCTAGCTTCCACGTCTCTGCCTTATCTAACCACATAAGCGGCGTATGAATGACAAATTGGTCATCCATCGCCAAATTTAATGTGACATTTAGCGATTTTATAAACACGTCGCGACAGTCAGGATAGCCGCTATAGTCTGTTTCACACACTCCGGTGACAAGGTGGCGCGCACCGATTTGCTTGGCGTATACAGCAGCAAACGAAAGAAACAATTGATTGCGCCCTGGGACGAACGTAGACGGGAGCTCACCGTTCTCTCCATCTTTTACTGCAATCTCCTCTCTCGTAAGCGCACTTTCTGTTAATTGATTCAGCAACGTCATATCGAGTACGCGGAACGAAACCCCAAGCTGTTCAGCAATTTCCTTTGCACACTCAATTTCCTCGGCATGACGCTGGCCATAATCGAACGTCACTGTCGCCACTTCATCAAATGTTTTCAATGCCCAAAACAGGCATGTCGTACTATCTTGGCCGCCACTGAACACTACGACGGCTTTCTTTTTTTTGTTTTCCATCTTCCCTCATTCTCCTTTCACAACAGAGCGGTTTCCCCTCTTACCTATCGTGAAGAACGAGCTCGAAAAACCCTCGCCGGCTAGCGGCAAACGAAAAGAAAACTGTACCGCTTGATACAGCCTTGCCTTAGTTTTTTATAGAGGGAGTTCGCGAACCTCTCTCACAGAAAACCTGTGAATTTCTTCATGGCAATACGGCTATTATACTATAGCTTATCCAGTTTGGGTAGCGTCATCCTTTTCTTACTATGAAAAAGTTGGTAAGATAATTTTGTAATCCACGGGAACGAATAGATAATGAAATGAGGGATAACATGACAACGTTTCAAGAAAACCTAGAAAAATACGCAGAACTTGCCGTAAAGGTAGGGGTCAACATTCAACCTGGGCAAACCTTAGTCATCCGCACGCCGATTTCAGCTTTGGAACTCGTCCGCCTCGTGGCGAAAAAAGCTTATGAAGCTGGAGCAAAAAATGTTCATGTCGAATGGAGCGATGAAGAGCTTACGCGGACAAAGTTCCATTTGGCACCAGATGAAGCGTTCCACGAGTATCCAGCATGGATTGCCAAAGGGTTTGAAGAGCTAGCGGAAAACGGTGCAGCGTTTTTGTCGATTACCGGTCAAGATCCGGATCTATTGAAGGATGCCGATCCTGAACGAGTTGCCAACTTAAACAAAGCCGGGGGGAAAGCTTTAAAAACATTCCGCTCGTATATTATGGCTGATAAAGTGAGCTGGTCGATTGTAGCCGCCCCTTCAGAAGGTTGGGCGAAGAAAATATTCCCAGACGAATCTAAAGATCGGGCAGTTGAGAAGCTTTGGGAGGCAATCTTTGCCGCTACGCGTACTGACCAAGCAGACCCTGTTGCCGCATGGAAAAACCATTTGAAGACATTGGATGAGAAGATGAACGAACTGAACAAACGTCGCTACCATGCCCTCCATTACAAAGCACCTGGTACGGATTTAACGATTGAATTGCCTGACACACACTTATGGGTGTCTGGTGGGAGCACAAATAAAGATGGCGTTGACTTTGTCGCCAATATTCCGACAGAGGAAGTGTTCACCGCAGCCAAGAAAACAGGTGTCAACGGAACAGTAACCAACACGAAGCCATTGAACTATGGCGGTACATTAATTGATCAATTCACGCTCACGTTTAAAGACGGGAAAGTCGTTGATTTTACTGCCGAACAAGGATACGAAACGTTGAAACGGTTGCTGGATACTGATGAAGGTGCCCGGTACATTGGTGAGGTTGCTCTCGTGCCACATCAGTCACCTATTTCAGAAACAGATTTAATTTTCTATAATACCCTTTTTGACGAAAACGCCTCCAATCATTTAGCCATCGGGACGGCCTATGCGTTTAACATTGAAGGCGGGAAAGAGATGAGTGAAGAGGAGCTTGAGCAGGCCGGAATCAATACGAGCATCACACACGTTGACTTCATGATTGGCAGCAGTGAAATGGACATTGACGGTATAACAAAAGATGGAAAGCGCGAGCCTGTGTTCCGTAAAGGAAATTGGGCGTTCTAATTTGCCAAAAGCCAACCATTCCCAGTGGTTGGTTTTTTCGTTTTGGACACACTTAGAAAAAAGGAGGAATGCCTTATGAGTCCAAGTTATATTTGTCCTCAATGTAAAACGAACCGTTCTCGGTTTCACTTCATCGAACAACAAGCGGAGGCCGTCAAGCTTGATCCCCAGACAGGTGAAGTCATCCAAACATATGCCCAAGAACAATTAGAGCCTTTCCATATGCCATACCGAGGACCGCAAATGAGAGTCCAATGCGGGGCGTGTGGTCTTATTGAGGATGAACGTCAATTTGTTCGGTCATAAGAAAATTCAAGCTTTACTCTCGCGACGATTTCCATTTGCTGTGGTTCGATAGGCGGACCGACAGTTGCAGCAAGGGCATATGCTTGCCTTTGAATGGTCACTGGTCCGTCTATCAACTCCCTCATGTTCACAGGAGGCTGTTCCAACTCAACCATGCTGGCACCTGCCATCGCCTGAGCATGGTCATAGCCTCTTTGTACAGCTAGCTGCAGTGCCTGCTGATAGTGAGCCTCCTCATCAGATACTTTAAACCGAAGATCTCGTGTCTCGTTCGCCCCATGCGCAAATGCTTCAGCGTATACCTCTCCTACAACAGTTAAATCATCGACAGTCACGTCAAACCAAGTAACAGCAGAATAGCCACGAACGATTTGTTCGCCATTTACAAATTCGTAGATCGGTGAGACGGAATAGGCCAAAGTTTCGATTTGTTCTACTCCTCTCATTCGCTGCAAAGCCCCTACCACCGCTTGAGCTCGTTCATTATTTTCTCTCACTGCTTCTTCCACATTTGAATGAGTCGTGGACACACCGATGCTAAGCACGACCACATCCGCCTGCACAGTAACCTTGCCTTCCCCTACCACTGTTAGCCTTCCGTGCTCATTTGTCATGAAACGATTCCCCCTTTGGGCATTGCTGTGATAAATCATATGTGCCGCATTCTCAATAGGTTCGTTTTTTGTCTTTGCTTCGTACAACCAGCTATGAGCAAGAAAGAGACTGGGACAAAACGAGCCAAGCGTAAAAAAAGATCCAGATCATTTTATTTTGATGATCCGAACCTTTTTCTGTTACTTCATGAGATGTCTGTTTGATCGGCGTTTATGGCCGTATACTTTTCGTAAGTTCTATCCACACGCATAACTAGACGGACGTTTTCAAGTTGATGGTCAAAATCACGAGACGCCTGCGGAAAAAGCAACAAGTGGTTTATGAAACAATCAACCCCATATAAAATAAACTGTGTTTTGTACTAGCCTCTTCGGTCACCATCCAGAAAATAGAGATAGGGACTGTTTTCCGATGAGAAATCCACCGATAGCATAAGCTTCAAGCCGATCCTTAATCGCCACTTGGGCAGAAGGTACGTCATCAATGACGAGTTCATATGGTTTAGCGTCCATATCGTCATAGAACGACTTTTTCAAAAACATCGAAGCCTGATGAAGAGCATCATCCCCTCTCTCCATTACTTCATAAAAGGAAACGAATCCGTGCATCACACCATTGTAGCGGATCGCTTGCACGGGAACACCTGCATCTGCCAAGCTTTGTGCATACATTTCTCCTTCATCCCGGAGTGGGTCAAACTCAGCAGTTACAACAAAGGCCGGTGGAACCCCTTCCAAATCAGCATTCAGCGGAGAAGTGTAGGGATTTAACCACGACTCTTGCTGAGGCGTATATTTCTCTCGAGCCTGAACCATAACCGCTCGCGATAGCAGATAATAGCCGCTATCATAATGATCCCGCGAAGGAAATGCGACATCTTGGAAGGTCGTAAGGGGATATAACAATACTTGGGCGGAAATCTCAGGACCTTCTCGATCTCTTGCCATTAGCGAAACGACAGTGGCGATATTGCCTCCTGCACTATCCCCAACAACTGCAACATTTGCTGGGTCTCCGTTAAACAACTCAGCATTTTTTGAAATCCAATCAAGTGCATCATAGCTATCTTCAATCGCTGTTGGAAACGGGTGACCTGGAGCCACGCGATAGCCAACCGCAACGACAATACTGCCTGTCCGGACCGCCAAAGCGCGAACGATATTATCATGGGTGTTAATGTCCCCATATCCTTCTAAAAATGCCCCGCCATGATAATACAAAATAATTGGATGGGGTCCACTTGCTTTAGGCTGATACACTCGAGCTGGTATCGATGCCCCGTCTGAAACAGGTATTTGAATCAACTCTGTCTTAAATCGTGAATGTCCATTTGATTGTGTAAGAAATTTCGGTGGACGCATGTCAGGAGTTACTAAATTATGATGAATAGCATGGAGTAGTACAGCGGTTTTCGGAGGAACTTTTCCAGCTTCCGTATGGGACCAATATTCCACGAACGTGATCGAAATGATCATAAAACCTACGATAGCTGAAACAATTGCGAGTAAAACCGTTTGGAATATCCTGATCATACGCTGCTTCCTCCTAACTCTAAGATAGACTCTCGGCATTCGCCGAGCTTTGTGGTTCAAGGATTTTCCTCAAACCAATTTATTTCATCCCTCCTATTTTAGGTGGGATTTTTTAATGTTCATTTTTTAAAACTGGAAATTAATTATCAAAATATTTTCTCGAATTCGACAAGAAACACTTGACTTTTCAAAAACACCACAATAATCGCCGGTGAAGGGATTATTTTCCCTTACTACTTGTGATTGAGGTGCCAAAATGAAACCAACGTTTATTGCACACGAAACTTATCAAAACTTCGTTCTAAATCAGTTAAATGCCCATTATTCTGGCGGCATTCTTACCCTTGTTAATAAGGATTGGCCAGTAATTAAAAAGCTTTGGATAACTGATCTCTCTTCGGTAACTACATGGCTTGGTGATTCCTATTCCAAAAAGGGACCAAAGCCTCGTGACCCTGCTTCTATGATGCGTTCTTATCTGCTTTCATTATTTGTTCAACCTACAAAAGGTATTACTCATTGGGTTGATCAACTTCGTCGCGTTCCGTTGTATGCAATTCTTAGCGGTTTTGAACCCGGTGACACACCAGGTGTTGGAACATTTGAAGACTTTTTCAAACGTTTATGGGCCTTCGAAAGCCCGAATGTTATGCCGAAGGTCAAACCTAAAAAGAAAAAGTCAAAAAAGAAAAAGAAGCCTAAAAAGGGTGAAAAAGCTGAACCTAAGAATCCCGGAATTGTTCGTAAACTCGTTGATCGGGCAATGCGTTATGGTTCCAAACAAAAACAACTGCCAGGAGACCGATTATTTGAGTTTTTTCAATCCCAATTTTTAGCGGTTTCTACGAAACTTGGTCTTCTTGGGGATCCCGAAGCTCTAGGTGTAGTTGGAGATGGGACACCAATTGAAACAGCTAGGTACCCGAGAAGTAAATCAACCTGTAATTGTAGTGCCCAAGGACTAACGAACTGTACTCACCCACGCCAGTATTCACAACCCGACATCGACTCAGGCTGGGATAGTTCTAAGGAAAAGTACTTCAACGGATATCATCTCTACATGATATCCACTAGCGATAGCCAATACGACTTACCGCTATATCCACGGCTGCATCCTGCTTCCCGGCATGATTCAGTCAGCCTAGTGGTTAGTTCAATTGAATTTTCGCAACGGTACACCTTGGGCACGATTGATAAAATTCTTCTTGATGCAGCGCACGATGCTGAGGCCATTTATGAGCTACTTGAACATCAAAATGTGGAACCCTTCATCGATTTAAATGTTCGAACAAAGAAGAACTTTAGTACAGAAAGTGATATTCAAATATCTCCAACAGGTGTTCCAATCTGTCCGATTGGGAAGGAGATGAAGCCCAACGGGTTTGACAAATCTCAAAATCGGCAAAAATGGCGTTGTCCACTTGCTTGCGGTACCAAAAATACATGCTCATCACCGTGTTCAAAAGCAAAATATGGTCGGACATTCCATACATTCAGAGAGGATAATCTACGATTATTTACCAAAACACCAAGGTCCTCTGAAAAGTGGAAACTTATATACAAACGAAGAACCTCTGTTGAACGTTCTAATAAAAGAGAAAAAATAGATTATCACTTGGAATCTGGACGCCACCGGTCAACAAAAATGTGGTACATTCGCCTATACGCCATAATGATGTGTCAGCACATCGATGCTTGGTACAGCAGTCAGAAAGAGCAGTTAAATATTGAAGAAATCATCTTTCCTAAAGCCGCCTAGTCAATTTTTAAAAAAATAATGGCAATAGGTTTCTTTGTCATGCACATTTTTGAAAATACAATGAAAATAATGAGTGTGCAGGCCATTCCAATCCAATTTCCAGTAATTTTGGTTCATTT
>NZ_SNUY01000004.1:65263-99140 GCF_004376175.1 Halalkalibacterium halodurans
CTTTCCTAAAGCCGCCTAGTCAATTTTTAAAAAAATAATGGCAATAGGTTTCTTTGTCATGCACATTTTTGAAAATACAATGAAAATAATGAGTGTGCAGGCCATTCCAATCCAATTTCCAGTAATTTTGGTTCATTTCACCCGGAAAATTGTTATTTATTCCGAGACTCTATTAAGATGTCAAACAGGATGTACTTTATTATATCAAAAAATGTGTAATTTGTTAACGGATTATCACAAATTAATCACATATTTTCACACATTTAAACGGATTTCTAGTTAAAGAAAAAAGTAGCGTTGCTCGCTACTTTCCCCAATGTTTATAAATAAATTCATCCCGACCTGATTTTTCACGATCTTCCTTGTATGCCATCGGATTTTTTTTATAAAATTGCTGGTGCTCCTCCTCGGCTGGATAAAAGGTTGCCATCGGTAATATGCTTGTCACGATGGGCTTTTTAAATTTTCCACTCTTCTCAAGTGCTTCTCTCGACCGCTCGGCAAGCGCGCGCTGCTCTTCGTTTTCATAAAAGATAGCTGTACGATATTGCGGTCCCCTATCGTGAAATTGCCCATCTGGATCTGTCGGATCAATTTGTGGCCAATAGAGCGATAACAATTTCTCGAATGGAAACAACTCAGGAACGTATGTAATGTGAACCACTTCATAATGACCAGTTGTCCCGGTTTTTACTTGTTCATATGTTGGGTTTTCGACCGTCCCCCCTGCATAACCAGATACGACACTTTCGATGCCAGGTTGTTTATCAAACGGCTGAACCATACACCAAAAGCAGCCTCCAGCAAACATCGCTCGTTCTAGACGTTTTTCCACTATTTCTCCCCCTTTTACAATCGTAATCGAATTATAGCATAGGCAGTACATACCTGAAAGCTCGTTGCTTATAGGAGATAGACTAGTTTTACAACTCGTACGCTTCACAAAGATTATGCAAAAGAGGTTTCCACAGGGATAAGAATATGTTATTTTTAAAAAGCATTATTTATAAACATGCAACCGTTAAGTAAGGTGGTTTAATAATCATGAAAACGTCGTGGAATATGAAAGGTTTTTTACTATTTATTCTTCCTTCTTTTTTTGGGGTCTTTTTATTTATGGTTCCGATTCGAACGGAAGATGGTTATAGCATACCCGTAGCGATCCTTGCTAATTCCGTTCAGACATGGCTTTCTCCCATACTCCCTGGACTACTAACAGCACTGATCGTGATCTCCGCTTTGATTAGCGCCTATGCAACGATACGAAAACCGGTCTTTTTTAGCGAGAAACCGAATGTATCAAAGCTCGTTGTCGTTTCGCCATTTTGGCTTGTTGTTCGTTTGATCGGTGCCATGTTTGCTGTGGTTACGTTCTTTACTTTAGCTGATGAAGCCATCATTGAAGTAACTGGTGGATTGCTGTTATATGATTTGATGCCGGTCCTTTTTACTGTCTTTTTATTCGCTGGTTTTTTCCTTCCGCTCCTGCTGAACTTCGGTTTGCTAGAACTGTGCGGAGCGCTCTTAAATCCCCTGATGCGCCCACTATTTAAGCTTCCTGGTCGTTCGGCCATTGATAGCTTGGCATCTTGGATGGGAGATGGAACGGTAGGGGTCATGTTAACGAACCAACAATATGAACAAGGTTATTACTCAGAACGAGAAGCCGCCGTTATCGGAACGACTTTTTCCGTCGTTTCTATCACGTTCAGTATTGTCATCCTTGACAAAATGGACTTAATGAATTATGTCCTTCCATACTATGGAACGATCGTCTTGGCAGGATTCATCGCTGCGATTATCATGCCGCGAATTCCGCCGCTTTCACGGAAAAAAGAACGATATTATACGAATGAACCGAGCGTTCATGAGTCTCGTCCTGCTACTAGTTCCTTATTGTTATGGGGATTGACAAAAGCGATGAACAGAGCACGGAACAACTCTGTTAAAGACTTGTTCCAAAAAGGGCTTTTGACAGTTGGTGATTTATGGATTGGGGTTTTACCTGTGGTGATGGCCTTTGGAACAGCCACCGTCCTACTTGCAGAAACGACTCCCCTTTTTGAATGGCTCGGCATTCCATTTGTCCCGCTGTTGGAGCTAGCACAAATTCCTGAAGCAATTGAAGCCTCGAAAACAATGCTCGTCGGATTTGCCGATATGTTCTTGCCAGCCATATTAGGGAGCGAAATTGAAAGCGAACTGACTCGTTTCGTGATCGCTTGCTTGTCAGTCACTCAGCTCATTTACATGTCTGAAGTGGGAGGCTTGCTCCTCGCCTCTAAGTTACCGATCCGCTTTATCGATTTAGTGCTTATCTTCCTAGAACGTACGATCATTACACTTCCTATTATTATCATGATGGCCCATCTCATCTTTTAAATAGGACCGTCTATGTCGTTTGCACATAGGCGGTTTTCTCATGGTCATACACCCTTTTAGACATGTGGCATACTATACAGTGTGAACAATATCTTGAAAGGATGAAAGCTCGTGCAACACACCGATCAAAGTCGTCCGCAAATGATATCATCTGTGGAGCCTTTCCTTTTTCAAACCCTTCAATCCACACTTGGCCGGCACGTCGTCATCCAGACGACAAAAGGGAGCATGCGGGGAAGGTTAACAGATGTAAAGCCAGACCACCTTACCTTACAAATGGAGGATGCGACGTTCCTTATTAGAACCCAAGAAATTGTATGGGTTCTGCCAAAAGCATAAAGCTCCGCCTTTGCTAGGCGAAGCTTTATGCTTCTTTTTATTCATAAACAAATTCAATTTCGTCGTACTTACGACTATACTTCACTTTTAAGTCGAGATCTTTAAAATACCACAAGTCCTCATTTTCAATGTAAAAGGTAACGCCATCCACCTCCGACTTTGCCCCGATTTCCTTTGGCGTCTCTTGGCTAATCCCCAAGGAGAAGCCACTTTGAATCGAACCACATCCACCGTATCGTGCATAAAAACGAATATTCTCTCCACCTTCTAAGCCAAATTCATCTTTAAACCATTGAAGCGCTGGCTTCGTTATTTGAATGTTCATCGTTTCACTCCTTCTGATGCCTTGCGTTCTTATTTCTACTGCCCATCCTAACAAAGAACATCCAATAGGATTGATAAGCTTATGTTCCTTAAAATTAGCTTACCAAAAAATCTCGCTTGAACAAAGACATTGGCTTACAAATGTATTAACTTGCCTTTCTTTCGGTGATCTTCTTTTAGGATGCAAGCTTGTCAGAAGAGGTTATTGAGCTTTTTTGCTCCAGCCTGTTTTTTTGAAGCTTCTCACGAATGAATGGAAGCACGTAGCGGTCACCACCAAAACGACCAGCATTAGCACCAGCAACAGAAATGAAAATCGTAAGCAGAATCATCCACGGATTGGAGGAGATTGTTCCAGCAAACAGGAACGAGAAATTCATCATTAATCCGAAAAAGGCGGCTGCAGTCGTCAAGACACCTAAGAGTAGACCAAGTCCAACAAGCAATTCCCCCACGCAACCATAAAACTGAATGTATCGGCATTAGGCAACGCAACATGTTCGATAAATGTATGGTAGCGAGGGTACTGTTCAAGTACTGCTTCATTTCCAACCACACCGAATAAATAACCTTCTGCACTAAACCCCTCGGTTACCTTCCCCCATCCTGCCGTTAGCCATTGCCAGCCAATATATAGACGAAGCACCGTGATGAGGCTTGCAGCATAAACATTTTCTCTTAAAAATTTCATGATCATTATTAAGTCCCCCTTTTTCTCTAAAATACTTTGTGAACAATTTCACATAAATAACGAAAGAAAAAAGTTGTTTACTATTTCACATTAGTTTTCAAACACCCTTTTCCTTTCACCTTTATTATGCCACAATAAACTTTGTGAAAATAATCACAAAGTTGAACAGATTGTGACAATTGTCTGATATAAATCCATTTTTTTCTTATATCTTTCCTTCAGGAAATTTTTTTTATCATGTGCATAAACTGGACAACAAAGGGGTGGAACGTCATGAAATATGGGAAAAAGCAAAAAACGATTTTTTATGCTGAATTATTATATAAATGGGGCGTCATCTCTAAAAATCAAAAAGATCAACTACTCAAAAAGATACAAAACGAATAACTTTATTCAACTTTTGGGCGTTTGCTGCATTTATTAATAAAAGAACGAAAAAGCAGAAGACGCCCTTGAATTATTTTTTTACGATGACAATCAATCCACGATCATACGATCCTATGATTCTCTTACTGTTTCGTTCTCACGGCGTCGATCGCACTAAAGGAGGCGAAGCAAGAATGGTACAATTGTATCAGCCGAAACGACATTGGAAAGACATTTCTCTTTGGAAAGACGTGACGGAATCACAATGGAACGATTGGCTCTGGCAACTAACCCATACGATCCGAACCATCGATGATTTAAAGCAAGTGATTAATCTAACAGAAGAAGAGGAAGAAGGCGTACGTATTTCAACGAAAACGATTCCGCTAAACATTACGCCCTACTATGCCTCACTCATGAACCCAGACGATCCACGTTGTCCAATTCGAATGCAATCGGTTCCGATCTCAAAAGAAATCGAAAAAACAAAGTATGATATGGAAGATCCTCTTGCAGAAGATGAAGATTCTCCTGTTGCCGGGCTGACCCATCGCTACCCAGACCGTGTGCTTTTTCTCGTGACGAATCAATGTTCCATGTACTGTCGTTACTGTACAAGACGGCGTTTTTCCGGCCAAATTGGTATGGGGGTCCCGAAAAAACAAATGGATGCCGCCATCGACTACATTGCCCAAACCCCAGCAGTACGAGACGTGCTACTTTCAGGGGGCGATGGCTTACTAATCAATGATCAAATTCTTGAATACATTTTAAAGAACTTGCGAGCGATTCCTCATGTGGAAATCATTCGGATTGGAACGAGGGCTCCGGTTGTGTTTCCACAACGAATCACAGATCACCTTTGCTCTATTCTAAAAAAATACCATCCGGTCTGGTTAAATACCCATTTTAATACATCATTGGAAATCACAAAGGAGGCGAAGGAAGCCTGTGAAAAGCTAGTCGACGCTGGTGTGCCTGTCGGAAATCAAGCCGTTATCCTTGCCGGAATTAACGACAGCACTCACATTATGAAAAAATTAATGCATGACCTTGTCGCCATCCGCGTCCGCCCTTATTATGTATACCAGTGTGACCTTTCAGAAGGAATCAGTCATTTCCGCGCCCCAATTTCTAAAGGCATCGAAATTATGGAAGCGTTGCGCGGGCATACGAGTGGCTATGCCGTACCGACCTTTGTTGTGGATGCCCCTGGAGGCGGTGGGAAAGTCACACTCCAACCGAATTACATTTTATCGCAAAGTCCAAGCAAAACGGTATTGCGCAACTTTGAAGGGGTTATCTCCACCTATCCAGAACCTGACCATTACGTTCCAGGGAAGGCGGACGATTATTTTGCCAAAATGACCGGAATTACAGGAGATGAAAGGAGCATCGGAATTCACCGGCTCATGAAGGATGAAGAAATCAATCTTGTGCCGAAAGGGTTGAGGCGGTTAGAGCTACGTTCTGTTTATGAACAAGATACAAGGCATCGGTCCTTAAAAGATTTACGTGAAAAACGCGATCAACTAAAGGAGAAGAAATGGCTAGCAGAACAGCGAAAGCTACAAGAAGGGAAGAAATCCGATGAAATGTAGATGGTGCGAGGTGGAAAATCCTATCAATCGAACGATGACGACTTACTGGGAGTTACCGTCAGGATTACGCGCCATCCGATTGAAAGCGGTTCCATCTATCTATTGCTCTCACTGTCATATTGAAGAAGTGGATGAGACAATTTTAGAGGAGCTAGAGGATCAATTGCTACTTGTTGACGAATCTGCCATTCCTGATGAAACGACCTATGAACAGTTAATGAAGATGCCTCGACGATTAAAACGGAATTATTTTAAGCTTTAAAAACCTAATCCCACTCCTTCTGGATGGAAGATGGAGGTCTTCCGAAGGGTATGAGCCTGTTTACCGAACCATTAATCGGTTCCGTGTTCATGCGGAAATTTAAGACCTCCTCCGTGACTGGGTTGCATATTTTAGTGTCCTCTTACGGACAATCGAGTGAGATGCTGATCAATCAGCAGACGATCCCATGAATCAACAGAAAAAAGTTCGGATCATCAAAATAAAATGATTCGAACTTTTTTTATACGTTTGGCTAGTTTTGTCCCAGCCCCAGTATATGGCTAACGAATGTTAGTAGCGGTAAGTCGCTTCGTCCAAATATTCATATCCTCGAACCCTGTTCCGATTATACAATTGTTTACCATCGTTCCCTCATAGGAAAATCCCCGTTTTTTGATCGTCACATTCATCCCGAAGGAGTGAGACCTTGTAATGGAATAAACGTTTTCCTCGCCTTCTTCCCATAACCATTGCTCTAACTCACATAAAACAGAAGATAAATACCCGTTTCCTCGCGCTTCTTTTTTTGTTGCGCAATCGGTTATTTCCCAGCCACCGAATCCGTTTGGTACCGCTGAGGCCGCGCAAATTATGTCCGTACCTTCCTTAACTCCAACGAATTTTGCCCCTTCTTTCATCGTTTGCTGCAAATATTGTGCAGAAAACACATCTGTCGGATAACGCTCAAACACATGGCGATACAATTGAGCAAGTGAATCCGTATCGGCTTCATTCAGACGCTGTACAGCGTGAGAGGAAAGCTCTAATGTCCGCTCAATCTTTTGTACATAGGATAATACCTCCCGGTGAAGACGCTCATGATCCGAGTTTTGTCTGTCTTCCTTTAAAAAGAAGGAGAAAACGTTCGCTTGGCCATTATGAAAATAAGTAGAAACCGCTCCTTCTTGTAACCATCCTTCTTCACAAAAAAAATGGGCGCATGACTCGTGGACGTAGGCAATCATCTTACCAGTTACGCGACTTTTTTTACGATAAGCGTTTTCGAGCGCTTCCTTGGCGTTCGTTTTTATCGATAGAACGATCCGTTCATTGCGATCATCCCGTTCGACTAACCATGGAATATCCAATTGTTTATACCTCCCTAATCCGAACCGACTGGCGATTGACCTCAAGTTCGGCTTCTGTGTACGTAAGCACATCTTCGATCGTATAAGGGGCAAAAACCTCTGTCAACTGAAAGCGCTCTCCTTTTCGCTGCAATACTGCCATATCGGTAATAATCATATCAACGCATTTTTTCGCTGTTAACGGATAACTACAACTTTTTACAATTTTCGGTTCTCCCTGACGATTGACATGATTCATTAAGATAATGACCTTGTTTGCTTTTGCAGCAAGCTCCATTGCCCCACCAATTCCAGGCACCTTTCTCCCTGGTACGATCCAATTAGCCACATCCCCTTGTTCACTCACTTGCAGTGCCCCTAACATCGTTACATCCAAACGACCACCGCGAATTAACGCAAAGGCTGTCGCACTATCCACATACACGCCCCCTATTTTTAACGTAACAGGGAAGCCCCCAGCATTGCATAAATGCGGCTCCTCTTCTCCCTTTTTCGGACTTTTCCCCATGCCAATAATTCCATTTTCAGCATGGAACCAAATGTTCTTTCCTTCGGCAACATAATCGACAACAAGGGACGGAATGCCGATCCCTAAATTCACGATCATGTGATCGGTTAACTCTTCCACTGCACGCTTCACCATTTTTTCCTTTTCCCAATTTATTCCCACATCCACTTCCAGTCCACCCCCTCACTCTCGACCAATCCATCGACAAAGGCCCCAGCTGTAACGACCTCTTCTGGATCGAGTTGGCCGAGCGGAACGAGTTCCTCTACCTCAGCGATCGTATACCGACCTGCCATTGCTATGAGTGGATTGGTGTTCCGCGCGCTCTGATCATAGACAAGGTTTCCAAACGGATCGGCTTTTTTCGCATAGATGAGACTTAGATCAGCACGTACTGGCTTTTCCAACAGGTAAGAGGTGCCGTCCACAACTACTCTCTCCTTCCCTTCTGCTACAATCGTATCCATCCCTACATCTATAAGGATTCCGCCTAATCCGACACCTCCAGCCCGAATTCGCTCCATTAACGTTCCTTGAGGCGAAAACTCAACTTCAAGCTTTCCTGCCTGCATCAGTTCACCAGCGATTGGATTGGACCCGATATGGGATGTAATTAAACGCTCAGCTTGCTGAGAACAGACGACCGGGCCGATGCCAATCGTCGGAAAGCCTGCGTCGTTTCCGATTAGTGTAAGATTTTTCGTCTTAGATTCTTTTAACCATTTGACGAGCGTCGGTGGGGTGCCGATCCCGCCAAACCCTCCGTACATGATAGACATCCCGTCCTTAAACCGTTCCAATACGTCATGTTTGCTCATTTGTTTGCTCATGTCTCAGCCCCCAACAGCTGTTTTTCGACTCGTTCAAGTGTCCTTGCTAATTTTCCTAACAATTCACATCGTTCCTCTTTCGTCAACGTGAAAGGTGGAGCAATTAAACAACCAGCTCCTTCCCCCTTTAATCCGGCAGCTGATGGATATAGCAAAAGGCCTTGCCGTTGAGCCTCGTTTACGACAACAGCCGCCACTTGAGCCTCTTTCGGAAAAGGTGCTTTTGTCGCTTTATTTTTCACAAACTCAAGCCCGATGAGCAGCCCCTTCCCTCTCACATCCCCTACGATCGCCGAGGCCGCTTGAATCTCCTGAAGGTCCTCTATCAGCTTTTCACCAATTGTAGCTGCGCGTTTTACGAGATCGTGTTTTTTTACGTAGTGGAGTACGGCTAACCCAGTAGCACAGGATAAAGGATTGGCGCTAAACGTGTGACCGCTCATAATAAGGTTCGACCCTGCTTGAATTGGCTCAAGCACATGGTCGGCGACAACGGTTGCAGCGAGTGGGGCGTACCCTGCGGACAACCCTTTGCCTAAAGTGACAATGTCAGGCGTCACATCCCAATGTTCAATCGCCAGTTCCTTCCCTGTCCGTCCCATTCCCGTCATCACTTCATCGCAAATGAATAAAATGTCGTGCTGATTGAGCACTTGTTTTAGCGCTTCATAGTATCCTTTCTCCGGTACTAATGCCGTTCCCGCAGCGCCAACAATCGGTTCGGCGATAAAAGCTGCGATCCTGTGAGGTCCGATCTGCTCGATCAGGTGATCAAGCTCTTCCGCATAGTCAACACCAGACATTTCTCTCACTTGTCTGTACGGATACGGGGGAGATAAAAATGGGGGCCGGTCTAGCATTCCTTCAAATCGTTGTCTCCGTTCATAATGGCCTGACAATGAAAGCGCTCCTTGAGTAATTCCGTGATAGCTCATCCATCTAGAGAGAATGAACGTTTTCTCAGGATATCCGCGCTCTTGCCAATATTGAATCGAGATTTTAATCGCTGTTTCGGTTGCTTCTGAGCCACTGTTCACAAAAAAGCTATGATTCAATTGACCTGGCAGTTGTTTCGCTAATTTCGTAGCGAGCCTCTCTGCCGGTTCATTCGTAAACTGAGAGCGATAGACGAACGACACTTTCCGAGCCTGTTCGTACATCGCCTGGACAACTTCATCCACCCCATGGCCGATCGATGCGGTGACAGCTCCGGAGCAAGCGTCAAGATAGCGCTTTCCATCCATATCATAAAGCGCTGCTCCTTTCCCGTAGGAAGCACACGGATAGTTTCTGTCAAGCAGTGGTTTTATTAAATAGCATTCATCCTTCGCCATCGCGTTCCCCCCTTTCACCTATTCTCATTCTATTCGACGAAAAGAAGCGTCATGCTAGGAAGGAGGAGGCATCGATTAAGAACGAACGCATTGACATCGCATCCACTCTTAATGGCAAAAGCAACCGTTTTCCTTCTCCTTGGTCCTTTATAAGAAATGAAGCCTTCTTAAAGCGCAAAAAAACCCGGCAGATGCCGAGTTTTTACGTCATTTATATGCTTTGCCTTTCGTTAAATGGCACGGGACGCCATAGCCAATCGCTCCAGGCTTTCGCATTTTTTCCATATAAGAAATTCCGATGGTACACTGCGTTCTACATCGTTCACACACATCAGATGTTACCACCTTCATGTTATATTTCGTTTTCTCCTCTTTTGATAGCTGTACGAAGTTTCCTTTTTTGTTTGATCCTTTTTTCAAGGCTGCCCCATCCCCTCCATTCAAGATAGGATAGTGTATGTGAATGAGGGGTGGTGGGTGAGTGTTTATCCTTTTTGCAGCAAGGAATCGAGCATCTCGACAAGCTGTACGATTTCCGGTTTTCCGATTTGGGCATCCGCCCCGACACGCTCCCCTTTATGATAAAGGTCTTCTGTAATAAGGGAAGAAAAGATCACGACAGGAAGGTTGGATAAAACCGAATCCGTTTTTACACGCTTCGTTAAGTGATGTCCATCCATTTGCGGCATTTCAATATCTGAGATCAATAAATCGACGAAGTTTGTTGCTGCTTGTCCGTGTTGCTCCACTAATGTGTGTAAAGCTTCCCATGCGCCTTTTCCATTTTCGAAGAAATGGAGATTAACATAGCCCGCTTCGTTTAAAGTATCCTTTAATAGGTTGCGCAATACAGCTGAATCTTCGGCAATGTAAATCTTTTTCTCTGAACGCTCCCGCACGCCGAGCGCGCGAACCTTTTCAATGCTAAGCCCTGCCTCTGGATTGATGTCTACCACAATTTTTTCAAAATCTAATAAGAGCGCCATCTGACTTTCAAGCTTGACGATTCCGATTGTATGCGCGTGCCCGCTATGGAAAAGCTGGCTCGGCTTTTCAATTTGCTCCCAAGAAATTCGATGAATCCGCGATACTTCGTGGACATGAAACGCTACTTTTAACCGATTGAATTCGGCAATAATCAACTTATCTTGTTGCGGATTCGAAGATGGCGGCAAGTTCAACACTTGGGCTAAATTAATAACAGGGATGACTTCCTGTCTTAACCGAATAACACCTTCAATATGAGGATGACTGTTTGGCGTTTCGGTCATTGGCAATGGGTTGATTATTTCCCTGACCTTTAACACATTGATGCCAAACAAACCACCTGCAATCGAAAACATAATGATTTCTAATTCATTCGTCCCACTCTCTAGTAAAATGTTAGATGTATGATCGCTCATGTACGATTCTCCATTCTTAAGACATTGTTACTATTAAGTATACTGGATAACCACTAAATTAACAACTATCATATCAATACTTTTATCCTATTTCTCTAATTTCTTTGCCTCAACTTCTTCTTCCTTAGCGAAGATCAAGGTGAACGTCGTTCCTTTTCCTTTCTCACTGTCAACGAAAATGGTTCCACCCATTTGCTCAACTAATTGCTTTGTAATTGCTAGCCCGAGTCCTGTCCCGCCATATTTCGAGTTACGGGAGCGATCCGCACGATAAAACCGATCCCAGATAAATGGTAATTTGTCACTATCGATCCCTTCTCCATTGTCCGAAACGGAAATGACGTTTTTCCTATCTTCAGCGTAAAGGGTAAGATTAATGGTTCCATTCGAAGGTGTATGACGTATGGCGTTGCTTAACAAGTTTTGCATGACTTGCTCAAGACGACCTGAATCCACAAGGGAGAACAAAGGAGAATGCTCTTTATGAATGGCCAGCGTGACGTTCTTTTTCTTTCCTTCAATGGTTGAGACCCGTACCGAGCGTTCAACGACGGCTTCTAAGTCCGTTTTTGTTAAATGAAACGAAACGTTTCTCTCTTCCAGCTTCATTAACTCGAACAAGTCGCCGACTAACCGCTCCATCCTTATTGCTTCTTCATGAATGATCATTGCTTGATCCTTCCCATCTTCCGTTAAACCCTCTCGCTTTTTCAATAAAGCAGCGTACGCCTTAATGTACGTAAGAGGGGTTCTCAACTCATGGGAGATGTTTGAAATCAGCTCATTCCGTGATTCTGTTAGTTGTTTTAACCGACTCGCCATCTCATTAATGCTGCCCATGAGATCTCCGATTTCATCGCTACCGTGAACAGGAAGTCTTGTATCAAATGCGCCTTTTGCTATCTTTTTCGTCGCTTTCTGTACAGTTTTGATCGGCGCGGTTACCTTTCGAATAAGCCCATAAAGTAACGCCCCAGACAATAGCAAAGTCAAAGCTCCCATCATCGCTGTAAGCATGACGAGATTGGTCCGAGTGTGCTCAAACAACCCTGTATCATGGTCTAAGAACAAATAACCGGCAACGTGCCCGCCTTGATGAACAGGAACGGTAGCCCATACGTGAGGGATGTGCTCTTCCATCACATGAACGAGCTCAAGCGTTACTTGGTCATTCACGTCATTTGATTGAATCCAATCGACATATCGCTTAATCCAACGCTGATCATGCGTATTCCCAGCCATCATCGGTTCAAACTGTTCATTTAAAATCAGGAAGACATTGTCCTCCTGACGTTGCTCCATCCAAAAGACGTGCTCCTGCGTGTCGGCAGCCCAAGATTGTTCAAGGATCTCACGATGCGCCAGCAACCTTGATGTGATATCCTTTTCAAGCTGCTCATAGTAAAACTGTTTAGATAGTACATAAAATGACAAGCTCATGGCCGCGATAACGACCAATAAAAATCCACCGACGACCACCGTAAATCTAGTCGCAACGTTCATTGATTTATCCCCTCATGTTCCACATACTTATAGCCAACGCCCCATACTGTTTGGATCACGGTACTATCAGCTCCGACTTTTTCAAGCTTGTCACGGATGTTTTTAATATGGGCATCCACATTTCGATCATAGATTTCCACTTGGCGATCCCATGCCAAATCTAGAAGTTGTTCTCTTGTATATGTTCGTCCAGGGTTACTGAGTAATCTGTGCAATACCCGGTATTCGGTCTTTGTTAAACCGAGTGACTGACCAGCAAAGGAAATGTCGTGTGCTTTTTCATTAACCTTGAGCTGTTTTTCCTCACCCTTTCTTGATGCAAGCCCACCTTTACGTCTTAACACCGATAAGATCCGCGCGTTTAATTCATCGGGCTCGAACGGTTTGACGATATAATCGTCGGCTCCTTCATTTAGTCCACGAACGATATGCTCCGTTTCCCCTAGTGCGGTTAACATAATAATGGCAACATCCTCCTGTAAATGACGAAGCTGTGCGATGAGCGAAAAACCATCAACATCTGGAAGCATAATATCGAGCAACACAAGGTCAAATGGCTCCGCTTTCAAGCGATCCATTGCGGCTAAGCCGGATGCAGCCGTCTCTACAAGATAGCCTGCTTCTGATACGCAAACCGTAATTAACACTTGCATCTTTTTCTCATCATCAACAACTAACACTCGCCTTTCCATGTCCATCTCCCCTTTAAATGAAAGAAAACATTGCTTGCCCTAGCATAAGACAAGCAATGCGTTTGATCAATGGTGATGTCCTTCATCTGATTGATGGGCAGATACAATTTCTAGCCTTTCGTCAATCACACCTTGCACTTGATAGGAAACCCGGTCCACATCACCAATGATATAGCCGTGATTGTAAGGACCTTCTGTCGGATCATCTGCAAATACCGGCTTCAACTTCGCTAAATATTCGTACACTGGCTGAGTTAACTCACCCTCATCGAGCCAAATTAGCGGGCTGTGTTTTCCTAAATGAGCGAGTGGAGCAGCGGCAATAGCTAGCTCAGCATCGTTTGTCGATGAAAAAACGAGTCCATGTCCAGGAGATGTAATATCCCAGCCAAAGTCGGTCGCTTCATCCTTATATGATGAGAAAGCAATCGCTTGTTCGACAGGGGTATCCCCTTCAATCCGTTTGACTTCTCCGTATGCTTCAAGTTCTGATGCCACGTTTTCTGAAATGATCGCTTCAGGTCCAAGCAAATAAATGATCGCCTCCCCACCTCGCGCTTCGAGTGCCTCTACGGTTTCTTTCGGAATCGCACCGTCTTCAACGAATAGAAGTGACTCATTCATATGGGCAATCCAATAAGCAGCAGGAATCGTAAAGCCCTTTGCATCTTCATCCAGCGAACCGACAAGCACTGCTTGCGGTACATCGCCAATCGTTTCAATAAATGATTCTTCAATCAGCTTCCCATACTCTGGAGCTGAATCTGCCGTAATTTGGGCAATCGTATAAGCGGATAATTTGTCTAACTCAGCTTGCGGCAAATCCCCAATGACCAAAATCTCTGTGCCTTGATCATTCCCGAGGGGATCGAGACGGGCAATCTCTTGAATCACCTCGTCCGAAATCGTCCCATCGTAATAAAGCATCGGTCCGTTATTCGGATGGTGAACGAGGGTCAACGAGGCAAGAGATGCTCGCCAATCTGTTACGGAAGCCAACATAACCGTATTCGGTTGATTTTGCTCATGTGTTGCTGGCCAGCCCATTTGTGAAAGTTGAATCGCAAACGAAATGGGATCATTTTCTGCTAGCCTTGTCGTATTTTTAGTTTGTAACGTCTGGAGATGGTTGCTCGCTTCTTCCCGTAAAGCGTGTGGCGGGGTCACCGCCTCTTCCTCCAGCATACGACGATCAACCTGCTCCTCGGTTACTTCCTCCTGTTTTTCTTCCACTACGTCATGATCCTCATGGGGAGAATCTGAACTTGGACTACAAGCAGCGATGATCGCAAGGAGTAGCATGCCCGCCACCATCGGTTTCCAACTTCTCATATGTACGCCTCCTTTCTTCTTTAAGCTAACGGAAAAATTTAAAGAAAATATGAAGAAACGTACGTACCTTAATTTTTTAACGATCGTACCATTCCTTTACTTTTTCAAGATCCTCGATTAACTGCTTCAATTCCTCTTCATTAAGTTTAATTGGCATTTGATCATACAATGTAAGAATTTGTCCACCCGTCTCAAACTGATGTGCTGTTAAATAGTGGTACAAAGAAAGAAGTTGCCCTTCTTTGAGCGTTGACTCTGCTTGAAAGTGCTTAATTTTTTGTAAGGTAAATTCGTTGCGGTTTTGATCAAATTCACCGGAAAGGATATTTCCTTCAAGCTTCATGTATTATCACCCCTTTATGTTCCGTCTTGCTAATAGGGTGTCAACATTTTCTTTTCTTATCATGACCAACAGGGTTATGTTTACAATTCGCTAAAATATTTCCCATTTTTCTCTGTTTTATATGCTAAATTTTAGGAGGAGAAAAGTTAAAAATTTCAGAATGATTGGAGATAACGGTTCATGAAAAATCACTTGCACACGATCATGGAGGATTGGAAGCTGTCTGGAACAGCGTTAATGAAAAAAAGGGAGGATATACCGTTTATTGCTAGCCTCGGTTTTGCTAATCGGGCAGAGCGAATACCCAATGAGCACCACACGCGCTTTGGCATTGCTTCAGGCTGCAAACTCTTTACGGCAATCGCGATTTGCCAGCTCGTGGAAGCGGGTAAGCTTTCCTTTGACACACCGCTATCTGACTGGTTAGATGCTCCTTTTCCGAATGTCACAATCCACCACTTGCTCACTCATACATCTGGAGTCCCAGACTATTTTGACGAGGAAATCACAGATGACTTTGAAGATTTATGGAAAGACGTTCCGATGTATCATCTTCGCCGTTTAAAGGATTTCTTACCATTGTTTCAGCATGCACCGATGAAATTTCCTCCCGGCCACCGGTTTCATTACAATAACGCTGGCTTTATTTTATTAGGTTTGGTTGTTGAGAGTGTTAGCGGTGTAACGTTTCAAGAATATGTGGAAGCGAATGTTTTCCAGAGGGCAGGAATGCACGAGTCTGGATATTTCGCCTTTGATACTTTGCCGGCTAAAACCGCCCTCGGTTACATTGATTTAGAAGACGGTTCTTGGAAAACGAACCTTTATTCCTTACCGGTCATTGGCGGCTCAGATGGCGGAGCGTATGTCACAGCAGAGGATATGATGAAGCTGTGGCTTGCACTCATGAGGCATGAACTATTAAACGAAACCTACACACAACAGTTGCTCACGCCCCATGTTCATTGTGAGGATGACGACTATTACGGCTACGGTGTATGGATCAAGCAACAGGATGGAGCAATCAGCAAATATCATGTTATGGGCTATGACCCTGGTGTTTGTTTTCACTCAGCCTTCTATCCAACCTCAAACGGAATTGTCGTCGTCTGCGCAAACCAATCGTCTGGAGCCTACGATGTGATGGCAGCGATTGAAGCCCTATTTTCAGAAGCATAAAACTAGTTCACCGTAACGGTGTTTGGTTCTGAACAGCTCTCATTTAGGAAAAGGTAGTTGAGGCGAGTTCACTTTCAGAATAATAGCGAATAGGCATCCCTTTAGAGGTAGCGAACTCAATCTCTTTTCTCGTACTGCGACCAATATAACCGTCCACATCAAGGACGAAAATTTCGTCTGACATCTCTATTTTTCGCCTGTGAATGTTTTCAAACATCTGTACTTGTTCTTCCGTAATCTCAATCCCTTCACTTTGCTCAAAAAAACCGACGCTTAACACAACATGTCCTTTTAGCGTCAAATAAGCACTGGCTTGTTCAAACTGTCTCTTGAACTTCGTAGAACCACATAATGTTATCACCTTCATCGTACCATTCCTTTCTTCCGTTTATGTCCCTATTGTACAACAGAGAAGAGGAATTTGTTTTTTGTTTATTGAAAAGAAGAAGAGACATCAACACAAAAATCGGGTGAACCGTAGCTCAAACGGTTCACCCGATTTTATGGCTCCAAGGTGCTTTTGAAGCAAGCCCCTGAGTTTTATATATGAACGGTGATGTCCCCTTCATCACGAAGCTTCCCAAAAAGAACTTCCAATTGCTCTTGTTCTTTTTCTGCGATCAATCGCTGTTCAATATTACTTTGCAGCTCTTCAAAAGTGGGTAGCTCGTCTTCCGTATAATACTGCTTTTCTTCTTCATAACGAGCTTGGATTTCTTCTTCGGTCACGTTAATCTCTTCGGTTTCCTCTTCGACGTATTTTTGTTGGCGGACGTAATGCTCAATTTCCTCTCGTAGCTCATCCATGGAGGAGCCACCTTCCTCTAGGGCTTCCATTAATGCTTCTTCCGAAGAAAATTGTGCCACGATAAACGCCAACTCTTCGTCAATTTCCTCTTCGGACACTTCAATCTCTTTTTCAGTTGCGGCTTGCTGAAGCAATTGTTCGTTTATGAGTTGCTCAATCGTCTGCTCTTCAATGAGCGAGATCATTTGCTTCCCTTCTTCTCCTTCAAGCGAAATACCGTATTGAGCCATGGTCATCATTTGCTGCTCAAGGACCATTACATAGGTTTCTTTGTCAATCGATTCCCCATTTACGGTGGCGACAGGATCAGGGAGATTGTTAATGTCAATAATCTCTTCAATCGAGGGAATTTCACCACTCGCTTCTCCATCTATGTTCTTCTCTACATCTTCTTGTTCTTGTTCTTGTTCTTGACCGTTACAAGCCATTAGGCCAATTGAAAGTGCAAACACTCCAACGATCAATCCTACCTTTTTAACCAATGACGACTCTCCTTTCGTTGATCAAGCCTGTCGCCATTGTAACATACAAGGAATTGAAGTCTAAAACTTCCCTCTTCTGATGCCGGCTCTCAAGGCCAAAATGTAAAAAACAATCAAAGCAAAAGCCTTTTAATAACAGGCACAAAACAAAGTAGCACGCCAATTTTAAAAAATGATGTAAGAAAAGCGCAAGGCTTATTTTCCCCTGATCACATAGGCTTGACCCAATACCTTCCTGATTCTACGATAACGTCCAGCGAACAACCAAAGGCAGCGGTGATCGTTTCTTTTGTGAGCACCTCATCTTTTCGCCCTTGCGCAACTACACGCCCATCTTTAAGCATGAGCACATGGGTGATAAACGGTTGAATTTCTTCTGGATAATGCGTGACATAGAGAAAGGTCGGGGCTCCTTTCGTCGTTGCTACTGATTCAAGCGTCTGAAGCAACTGTTCACGAGCAATAAGATCAAGACCCGTTGTCGGCTCATCTAGAATAAACAACTCAGGTTTTGCTACCCATGCCCTCGCGAGGAACGCCCGTTTCCTCTCTCCTTGCGAGAGGGTTAAAAAGCGCTCATCCGTTAGATGGGTAAGGCCAAACGTTTCGATGGCCGCCCCCGCTTTCGATACATCAGCTTCCCCTAACGGTTCATAAACACCGACTGTACCGTGAAGCCCGCTCAGCACAATCTCGAGCACAGTATCTTGACCTTTCGTATGGAATCGATCATCTAATGACATGCTCACCCAGCCAATTCGTTTTCGAACTTCTTGAATCGGCACTTGGCCATAGCGATTTCCTAGTACGGCTACATGTCCCTCAGTTGGCCATTCATAGCCTGTGATTATTTTCAATAATGACGTTTTTCCAGAGCCATTCAAGCCAACGATTGCCCAATGCTCCCCTTGCTCCACTTGCCAGGAAATTTGCTGTAAAATCGGCTTTTTCGCTTTCCGTAGTGTGACCTGTTCGACCTGTAAAATGTCTGCCACGTCCATCACCTCATACATACGAAATCGGTGTTGCTTTCAAAAAATTGTCCCATGCAAATCCACGAACTAGCTCTTCATCGTACCGCTTCAATAATTCGTCCATGAACCATTGAAATCTCCCTGCATGTTCCAAACCATCCACAAAGCAAGGGATACCATCAAAATCGGAGCCAAAGCCGACATGCTTTTGCCCCCCGAGGGAACAAATATGCTCAATATGCTTCATGACATCATCGATTGAAGCATCATCGGTCCCCGTCAAAAAATGAGGGTGAAACACGATGCCTATAAAACCACCCGCCTCCATTAAGGCCTTTAGTTGAGCGTCGGTTAAATTTCGTCTATGATCACATATCGCTTTTGCGTTGGAATGAGTCGCGACCGGGAACTGTGCATACTCGATCACATCCCAGAAGCCTCGTTCACTTAAATGGGATACGTCCGTCAATACGTGGTGTTCATTGTTTAATGAAACGACGGCTTTCCCCCATTCCGTTAGACCTCCGCCCCTAGGCTCTCCAACACCGTCCGCGCATAGATTCGCCTGATTCCATGTCAGACCTAGAGAACGAACACCGAGGCGATAGAGCGTCTTTAGCTTTGTCGGATCATCACCAAACGGGTCCGCACCTTCCAATGTTAAAATCGCTCCTATCTGGTCATCATCAAGGGTCAGCAAATCGTCCCAACGTTCAATAAACGTAAACTGAGGATGCTTTTTTAAAATTTTTTCGTGAAAGAGCTCCGCTTGTTGTAAGGCGACTTGGAACTTTTGATCAAAGGGAATGTCGGGTTCGACGAAGATCGCAAAGCATTGTGCCCTTACCCCACCTTCCATTAAACGGACAGCATTGGCTTCAATTGCTGGATCATCTGTATATTCCTTCGCAGGGTCTTCCCACAGCTTGAGTAAAGCATCACAATGGGCATCGAAAATACGCAACCATTTCCTCTCCTTTCTCTCGAATGTGCTTTCACTTTCACCGACATTGAACCATATATATAGAGTAACGAACATAGGTAAAGGAGGCTATTCATATGAGTCGCGAGGAGAGCGGTAAAAGCAAGCTCCCTAACGTATATCAAGATTTTTTACGTTCCATCGATGATTTTTTTTCTAAATCGTTTCAACATCTCCATGATAATGGGATGTTCGCTCCTTCCATTCCGATTCGCCAATACGAGAAAGGAGAGCAGTTTATCATTGAAGCCGAACTTCCAGGCGTATCCAAAAACCAAATTCAGCTAGACGTTTTCCCCCAATATGTACGTATTCGCATTCATGAAGAAGAAGTACTTGAAATGCGGGAAGATGAAAAAGGAATCTACTCAAAATCCATCTCAAGTCAAGCGAGAGAACGAGTGATTCCTTTCCCATACCCCGTGCAAGAAGGTGATATCAAAGCGAGATTACGAAACGGCTTATTGACGATCGCGATTCCGAACCATCGGAAACGTATCAACATTGAATAATTGGAGCGAAAGGAGGCGTTGACATGTACAACCTGCATCCTCGTCAAACATGGTCTCAAGGTGCCTATTACCAACAGCCTTTTCAGCATTCGACTTGGCCAAATCATCCCCAACCAACTAGCTCTGGATGGGGACAAATGTATACGAGCACAGGCCCTAGCTTCCCACCGCCTTTTTACCCAAATTACTTTTCTCAGCAAAAGCCTAAAGCTTCCCCATGGAAAGCGGCTTTTACGAATCAGGATGGCACCTTTGACATTAATAAAACGTTTCAAACCGTGGACCAAGTGGTGAAAACTGTTAATCAAGTGACACCCCTTGTGAAGTCTGTCGGTTCGATCTTTATTAAATAAACCAGCCTTTACATCGTGCGAATCGATTGTCCGTAGGCTAATGTTTGATTTCGATTGATCAGCTTGAATCCTTGAGAAGGAACAAAATCTACTTTGACTTCCTCGCCAATCTCTTCGGCTGCCTTCTCATCATATATCCACGTCATTTCATGAAACGACTGGACGTGGTCGTCTTGATTTACGTGATCGTACGCTAAATAAAACTCAATCATCGTGCTGCATTCGTACGTATCTCTTGCCACAATTCGAATTGCACGATCGCCAAGCTCCAGCTTATCCAGCTGGCTTTTTGCAGATTCTGTTACTATGATTTTCACAAAGCATCCTCCATTCATCGTTATGTAGCAGAAAAGGAGTCCTAGAGACTCTTTTTCTGCTCATCATAGACAAGTGCGAACGAACTTAAGAGTTGGATTCAGACTCCGTTTGAAATTGGCGTACGGATTGGTTCAATTCATGGCTTGCTTCTTGAAGCTGTTCGGCTGCTTCTGTAATCCGCTGAAGGGCTGTAACCTGCTCGTCTGTTGACGCGTTTACTTCCTCGGATGTCGCCGCGGCTTGCTCTGCCACTTCCACTACTGCCTCGATACGTTTGACAAACTGGCTGTTTTGCTCAGCAAGTGTACCGAAATCCTCTTGGACACTAGCAAGTGTTTCGTTCATTTGCTTAATGAGGCTTGCCATGTGAAGGAACGTATTCTCTGTTTCATCGACTGAATCCGACTGTTCAGAAAGAATGCTTCGCGCTTGCTTCATGTCCACGATGACCTGCTTCGAGCGATTGACGATTCCCGTGATCGTATCACCTACACGAACGGTTTCATGTGACGATTGTTCTGCAAGTCGGCGAACCTCATTCGCTACGACTGCAAACCCCTTGCCGTGCTCCCCTGCTCGCGCCGCCTCAATACTTGCGTTTAAAGCAAGGAGATTCGTTTGCTCCGACAAATGGTTGATCGTGTGGATCACTTCGTTGATTTCCATAATATGATCGGATAATTTAAGCAATCCGTCTTCCATCTGATCAAACACTGTGTTCGCTTCCAATGTCTTCGTTTTTAGATGCTGAACTTTCTCTGAGCCTGATTGTCCAGCCAAACGTGTTTCATTGGAAAGGCTGCCGACCTCTGTCATGGATAAGCTCATTTGCTCCATTTGCCGTGCCAATTGGTCAATTTGACGCTTAGCTTCATCCAAATGCTCCACCTGCGTTGTTGAACCTATGGCCACATCGCGGACAGCCAAAGCAATTTCTTCGCTTGAGGCAATTGTCTCTTCCGAAATGGCCGTCAGATGATCAGCTGCTTCTTGGACGTGGGCGGTAGAGCCTTTGACAGTCGTAATGATCCCTCTTAATTGTACGAGCATTTCTTTAAAACTTTCTGTTAATTGCCCTACTTCATCGTTTCCTGCAGCTCTTACGTCAACGGTAAGGTCACCGGACGCCACCGTTCCGACGTGTGTTCCTAGCCGGCTAATTGGCTTTGTAATCGAACGAGCTACCAATATGACAATCATCATTCCGACGATTAAAGCAATAACGGACACAAGGATAATCCCATTTCGCACGGTATTTACATCTTTTAGCATGTTATCCCGCTCAAATTCCATTCCAACGATCCAACCGGTTAACGGTACGGTTTGGAAAAATAAAATCGTTGATTCACCATCTGTTCGTCCATTTTCCGAATCTGAGGTTGCCTGTATCACTTGCCCATACAGCTCATCCTCAGTCACTGTTTCTCCAAGTAGCGTCGGATGAACAATTGCAGTACCTTCACGATCAAAAAGGAAGATCGTTCCATCGTAATTCATCTCGATACTTCCGAGAATATCAGAAAAATCATTTAATGTCATATCAATCCCAGCAACCCCTTGAGCCTGTCCACGTTCATCCAAAATCGCCTTCGCGACAGTCATGACGATTTCTCCGTCCTCTATGCTCACATACGGACTAGTCCAAACAACCTCCGTAGGGGACGCCATCGCCAGTTCATACCACGGACGAGTCGTCGGATCAAAATCATCCGGCAAATCAACAGTAGGAACGGTCTCAATTGTTCGCCCTTCTGTTGCTACATAACTCAACTGAATGTTCGGATGTAGTTGTCCGTATCCGGCTAATTGACCAAGTACCTCTCCACTTACGTCTGATGAACCAGCGTCGATTTGCTCATTCACATAGGTTAATGTACGCGGATCATTTGCAAGCAATTGCAATTGATGAACATGCTCTTGTATGTATCGTTCCGTATACCGGCTCACCTCCTGTAAGACGGTTACCGCTTCATTTTCTACTTGCCTCTCAATGGAGCGTGACATTTGCATGTACGTAATAAGTGACACCGCCATTAGGACCATTAGTAGCGTCATTGAAAATAAGACTGTTAGTTTCTTTTGAATCGATTGCTTAAACAAAAGGTAATCTCCTCTCTAAGTTGTCATTTTTCTTGATCGTCAAAGACACAATCATCCTACCTAGGACAATTGGTCCTCCACCGTCATATTGTACCTAATTACCTATGAAATTTCTATCATTGTTTGAAATTTCTCTGAAATCAAAAGATTTCTTTTGTTAAGCAAAGGCTTTCATGACTGCTTTATCCATTTTCTAGTAAATTTCAAGCGTTACATTCACCTGTTGCAACTGGCTCCGCTCCTCTACCGATGAGTCTGATTGATACCTACTGTACGCAGCTCCTGTCTCACAGAGGCGATGCCTTCCTGTTATCATTTGAACGAAATGGCGGTCTGCATGAGAGAATCGACGATGATCGCATGTTAATAATAATCCTCCTCTTTATTTGACTGAATTTTCAGAAAAAAATTAGCCATCTATACATGAGTATACCGCACGCAACGATAAGAAAAAAGCAGCCACTTCAAAGCGAAGGACTGCTATTTTTCAGCTATGGCAGGGAGGGGATGGAACGATTTTTTGTAGACGAAATGATAGACGGTCATACCTAACGCTCCAATGAAAGCTGAAAGGGCAAGATAGGAATAGAGTGTCGGGATACTGAATGCTTGAATCATCCAACCGCCGAATAACGAGCCAAAAATTCCAGAGAGCCCAAAGGTTGTCGAGATAAACAGCACATGCCCTGTCGCTTGTAAATGCTTCGGAATCAAATGGCTTACAAAGGCAAAGGCCGCCACGTAAAACACCCCAAAGGTCATGCCATGTAACGTTTGTAACGGCAAAAGCAGCCACGGTACAGCGACCATGCTCACGAGCCACCAACGGACTCCGTAGAAAACAGCTGCAAAAATGACAAATCCGATCGGGGAAAATTTTCGAAACCATAAAGTACTCGTGGCAAGAACAGCCGCTTCGGTAGCAACCCCGATAAACCATGCCCAGCCTATGTATGATTCAGGCCCGCCTAATTCGACAATATAGATGCTGAGAAAGATATCATTGGTCCGGTGGGTAACCGTAATAAACACGATACATACTAAGAAAAAGAAAATTTTCGGATCAATCGCAAGTTTCAAAGCACTTAATAAGGTGACTGGCTTTGTTGTATCTGAAAAATCCTCCAAGCCAAACGATAACCATAGCGAGATAACCGTGACGACAAGCAATGGCACCATAATATATGTCACCCCGATGGCAGCTAAAATATAGCCTACAGCGAGGGACGTAAAACCAAACCCGAGCGAGCCCCACATGCGAATTTTTCCAAAAGAGAGACGCCTGTTGATCGCTGTTTTTTGCGCAAGACTATCACCTAGTGCCGTCGTTGGCGACAAAAACAAAAACAGAACAAACATCATAATAAAATAACCAGCAAAGCTGGCAGCACCCATAAAAGCAAAAACGGCCACGATCATCCCAATTAGGGCAATTTGAAGCATTCGTTTGATCGATTTATATTTATCGCTTAAAAAGCCCCACGTCGGCTGGGCTAAGATCATAGCGAAAGGCCCCACCGCCATAAGCACTCCAATTTCCCCTGCCGTAAGTCCGACAGCTGAAAAATAAACGGGTAAGTAGCTCGTGACAATGGTCATCGACGAATAAGCAAAAAATAAATAGGCCATAAGCCGATAGACCGACTGAACACGTATCATAATTTCTCCTCTTTTCTACTGATAGCCGATCTCGCTTTTTAAATCAAGCCATCTTGTTCAAACAAATATTGGTATGGAATATCTAAATACACATAGAGATTGTCTTTGATTGGGTATGCATACGTACGAATTCGTTCATCCCGTTGAATATCCGTATAAAGATCGGACAAAATGCCTCTCTTTTCATAGTTCATCCTTACGATGTTCTCCAGAAAATAGGGACGCCAGCTCCAGTTTTTATACCGACCTTCCCCCCGTAGCTTCCATTCACCGTTTTCATCTTTTTCGGCATTGGAGGATTGCTGGAATCCATCTCCATCCGTAATGTACACTCGAAAGGCAAACTCATCACAATCTTGAGCAATCGCCAGCACCATCTCATCATACGAGGTCATATGTTCAATTCGTTTTAACGTTATCCTTAACTGTTGATTCGCTTTCTCCGTTAACTGAAGCTGGGCCTCCATTTTTTTTCGCTCGTAAACAATGAAATGATGAAAGTCCTTTTGTAGTTTCTCTTTGCACAGCTCTCGGTCGACGAATGTCTCTCTTGGTGGCGCTAAATACAAGCCTTGATAGTAACGCCCACCGTTACGCCACGCATAGTTTAGTTGATTAAACTGCGAGATTCCCTCAAACAGCAAAGTGGCTCCAATTTTTCGCGTAAGCATGGATAATGAATGATGCACTTCCTGATACATTTGCGAAAAAGCCTCTTCATGAAACCGTTCTAAGTTAACCTTTACGATATTCGGTTTTAATAGAGCGAGCCGATCTAAGTTCGTTTCAGACAAACCGACATCATCGATACTCATTCGAATTCCTAAGCTTTGAAAATACATAAACACATGTTTTAAATCGTCTAGGTGGCCGTCGAGTTGCTCTTCTTTAATTCCGATGATCACTTTCGTCAAATCTAGGCCTTGCTCTTGATAAAATTCGAGTCTTTTTAATACGTTTTCCCCGTTTGTTTTAGCCAGCAGCACTCCATTATATTTCAAACAAAGAATGAGATGATCATCACCAGCTAAATAATGCTCCAAGGCTAGCGTCTGTACATGATCTTCTAGCTCTAGCCTATACTCGTCTGGGATGGAAGCGTCATGAAAAAACCAGCCAAGGCTTTCCTCTCCCTCACTTCCCTCATAACGGGCCAACACATCATAAGCGACAACCATTTGGTTATCTGCACTTACGATTGGTTGATAGTAAGGCAACACTTTCGATTTGTTCATAAACACGTCTAACGGGTCCATCGATGCATACACCTCCTGCGAAAACGAAACAAAAATCAAACGCTAGGAAACACAGTTGTTTCTACTAGTGTTTGACATGATGACCTAGCAATCAGCGCTCATATTCCATTCTTATTTATTATAGCATAGCACCTTTAAGAACTTAAGAAAACGAAACAAGCGACCTTGGCGGCCTTACTCTCGATTCTGTGAAATGGTCGGACGATCAAGTGAAAATGTCTCACCATATTTACCGTATTCATTTCCTGCCAACCGGCTAACAGGCCGTAACGCTTCTGTATCAATTCCACCGTCTTGAAATAGGTCATCTGCTACTTCATAATGGACGACCCGACCAATCAAAAAATCAGCAGCAGGTTCGCCGCCTTTCCCGCCGATCGGGATAACACTCTCCACTTTACATTCGAGACGAATACGACTCTCTGCTAAAGAGGGGACGCTCACGACCTCACTAGGGACTTCTGTTAATCCTGCATATTCAACCTCGCTTTCCTCCGGAGGAAGAGGAATCGAACTCACATTCACCGCTTCAACGTTCTGTTCATCGACGACATGCACGACAAATTCACCTATTTCTTGGCCATTTCGCGCTGTGTCTTTTGGTGTCCCATCTGGCTTACGACCGACTGAAATGCCAATGAGGGGCGGTTCGGCGGTCAATACATTATAAAAGCTAAATGGCGCAGCGTTTACGACTCCCGCTTTACTTTTCGTCGTCACGAACGCAATCGGCCGGGGTAGAACAGCACCAATGAGCAACCGATAATTTTCTTTTCTGCTTAACGAATCAGGATTTAACTTCATCAACATCACCTCGCTTTCATGCTATCAAATCATGAGAAAAAAGAAAACTGGCGACGTTTGCGAATAAATCGATCGATCGCCTTCATGATCTCTTTCGGTCGTTCCTCGGGTAAAAGGTGACCTGTGTTTTTATAGACGATCAACGATGCGTTTGGCAAATCACTTGCTAACCGCTGACCAATTTTTACAGGTATGACGCGATCTTGCTCTCCCCATAACAGTAGAACGGGATGATGAATTTTACGTAACTCTTCCTTTGGCAAATCACCTTCCCGTTGGCGCATTAAACAGAGGAGCGCATCATAAAACGTCTCATCAGCTAACGGCAACCGGTACATTTCCACCGCTTCATTGTTCACAATCCCCTTATTATAAACGACTTGCTGCAATGCTTTCGTTACATCTTGCCTTTGGACGTACCATTTGACCATTTGACGTAAGAATGGGATATAAGACAAAAAATAAAATGGGCGCTTCACTCGCTGCAAATACCCTGAACTTGATAACAAAACGAGCCGCTTCACTAGATGGGGCTTCCATTTCGTCACATAAAGAGCCACCTGTCCTCCCATCGAATGACCAACAAACGTCACCTTCGAAACATTGAGCTTTCTCATTAGAGCCACCATAAGCTCTGCATAGCATTGAAATGAGTAGGTAAACGTGCGCCCTTTCCCACTACGTCCAAAGCCAGGTAAATCAACAGAGATTACCCTTCCCCGTTTCGCTAATAACGGCATAAGCTTTCGATAACTGTAAGTAGAAGAGACAAAACCGTGAATCAAAAAAAAGGTTTCTGTCGATTGATTTGATGGAATTTCTGCTACATAGACTTCCGTCCCGTTCACGTAATAGGTTGTTTCCGTCATTAGTCCGCGTCTGCCCATTTGCCTTCTCCTTTACAATCGAACGATCCTGCATCCTATCCTGTATTCTTAATGTCTACGTTCTGAAAAATTCCATTCATGAAAATAGCATCTTTTTTCAAATTATGGAAGAGAGCGCATTTAAAAAAACGAACGGGAGATTCCGCTCGTCATCTGGATAAATCGTAAGGGGTTTCTTGATATACGTAGTAGTTTAGCCAATTGGAAAACAGCAAGTATGAATGGGCTCTCCAGCGCAGTAATGGCTTTTTAGTGGCATCGTCATTTGGAAAATAGTTTTCCGGCACTTGAATGTTCAACCCACGCGCCCGATCTCGCTCATACTCTTGCTGCAACGTACAGGCATCATATTCCGAATGACCTGTGACAAAGATCTGTTTTCCATCCTTCGAAGCCACAATATATACGCCTGCCTGCTCTGATTCGCTTAAAATTTCAAGGTCGGGATGGGCTTCGATCTGCGCTTTGTTAATATCGGTATGCCGAGAATGGGGAACGTAAAATTCATCGTCAAATCCTCTTAACAATTTCACGTTCGGTACATTTATTTTATGTGGATATACCCCAAATTGTTTTTCTGGTAATGGAACCTTTTCAACGCCATAATGATAGAAGAGGCCAGCCTGTGCACCCCAACAAATGTGAAGCGTTGACGTGACATTCGTCTTGCTCCATTCCATGATTTGCTTTAATTCATTCCAGTAATCCACTTCATCATATGGGAGTGTTTCAATTGGAGCACCCGTTATGATCATTCCATCAAACTTCTTCTGTTTGACCTCGTCAATCGTCTGATAAAAAGTTTGCAAATGATCATAGGATGTATTTTTGGAAATATGGGTATCTGTATACATAAATGAAACTTCCACTTGCAATGGTGTATTTCCTAAAAGACGCAGCAGTTGTGTTTCCGTTGTTTGTTTAATCGGCATTAAATTTAAAATGACGATCTTCAGCGGCCTGATATCTTGTGAATACGCACGACTTTCAGCCATCACGAAGATGTTTTCTTTTGTTAAAATTTCTTTCGCTGGAAGGTTGTCTGGGATTTTAATTGGCATGATGTTCTCCTACTCCTTTACGTTTATCTTTTTTTGTATGTATATATAGTACCCTTCCCTTTTAACTAATAAAATTACCACGAAATAAGAAAATTCGCAATGATCAAACGGAGGTATTTTCATGAAAGTGCAAATCGAATGGATCTATAAACACCCGAATCGTTCAATCACCCATCCATTTACAAGCGGGGACATGAGCCTTACAGAAGCACTCCAAGTCGCTGACGATCTGGAGCGAACGGGGCGAGTAAAATCGTTAACGTTCCGAGATCATAAAGGGGTGACCTGGTCAAAGAAAGAGCTACTCCGTTTAACAGAAGAAAAGTCGACCACCGCTCATAACATTCGTTGTTACTGTGATGGTGGTTATGATCGTGAGACCGGCTTGGCCGGCATTGGGATTGTCATTTATTATGCACAAAATGGAAAAGAATTTCGGATCCGGGAAAATCAAGTGCTACAGCAGATCCAAGACAACAATGAAGCAGAGTACGCTGCACTTCTTGCTCTCTTCCAGCGCCTTCAAGCGTTAGACGTTCGTCACGAGGATGTCACCATCTACCTTGATTCATTAGTCGTGCAAAAACAAGCATCTGAGGAATGGCCTGTGTATGAAATGCATTATCATACATGGCTTGACCGGATGGAGCAAATCATTTCATCCCTCCATTTGAATGTTCGCTACGAGCTCATTTCAAGGGAGAATAATCAAGAGGCCGATCGATTGGCGACGCAAGCGTTAGAAGGGACTATGGTGAATAGCCATGCGCAAAAAGAAGGCCAGCATTATAAATGATGACCTTTTATCGATTAGAAATTTCGTTGCCTATTTAATCGAATAGGAAAAACTGCGCTTTCCGCCAAATCATCCTATAGCGAAAGCCAGTGTTTCTTATCCTTTTGCCCTTTATAGTTAATTGACTTTAAGTGACAAAAGACGAGGAGCGATTACGCCCTCGTCTTTTTACGTTCCAAATCGTGCAAAAGTTCATAGGTCAATTGATCAGGTATTCTCGTCGTTCCAAGAGGGGCTGCCGTCCGGCCATATGATTCATGATGGAAATCCGAACCTCCTGTACGTAGCAGCCTTCTCCCCGTTTCCGCTTCCATCCTCTTACATAGCTGTTCATAGTGTGCGACTACTTCGCGAGAATGATCCCTGTGATACACTTCGATTCCGTCTAATCCATACTCTCTCACCCAGCCGATCAACTGATCATCCAAATCGTAATAGCCAGGATGAGCTACTATGGCCACACCACCTGCTTGGTGGATCCATGCAATCGCCTGTTCGACGGAAATGTATTCTTGCCTTTTAACATAGCAAGGTCGTCCCTCTGCTAAATAGTGCTCGAACGCCTCCTGAACTGAACGGACATAGCCTTTGTCCATCAACGCTTTAGCCACATGTGGGCGACCGATCGCCCCTCCATCCGCGTAACGAAGGACGGCGTCTTGTTCAAGGGGGACGCCGGCCGCTTTTAGCTTCAGTAAGATCTGTTCTAATCGTTGTTTTCGAATGTCCTGCTGCCGATCCAGCCTTCGCTTTAACGTATCGTTTTTCCAATCGATCCCATAACCTAGCATGTGAACACTCTGACCCGACGACTTCGTTGATAGTTCAATTCCGGGAATCAAGGTTAAGCCAAGCCTGTGAGCTGTCTGCTTGGCTTCTTCAATCCCATTGACTGTGTCGTGATCGGTTAGCGCAACAAATTTGAGGTTCGCTTGATGGCATTTCTCCATTAATTTCGTAGGGGAATATCCCCCGTCGGAGGCGGTCGAATGCATGTGCAGGTCGCTGTTTCTGGAAAGGCTCATCTTCCATCTCCTTATGAATCAATCGTAATCTCCCATGATACTTGTCCCGTGCGAAGATGATCTGTGTAAATAAGCTCATAGCTCGTGTCCACAGGTACTTTAAAGGCAATTTCGCCACGATTCTTTCGATCAGGATGAAGCTGTCCACCTAGGATACCCTTTGTTTCAACATTTGACGCATGAGGATGAGCATACCCTTCGGAATCTACGAGCGTAAATTTATACAAAGCGAATTCTTTTACTTCGTTGCTCGTATTTTCAACGGTTAGATCAATGATCACTAGCTGCATATCCTCTTCATCTGCTAGGTCTTCCACTCTCGCTTCATTTAACGAGATTTTTAGATCGTTTACTTCCTCCACATGCGAAGAACTGGCTGAAGCCAAAGCACTGTCTGATCCTTGAACCTCTATCGGTTTATCGGAACGTGTAAAAGCAATCACGCCTACTAGAACAGCAAATAGAATCGCTAAAATGGCAAGCTTTCCTTTCATATCGTCCACTCCTTAACGCTTCTATCTGTCATTGTTTCAACCTGTTTACAAACAGGATCGAACAAGCACTAGTATAACGTTATGAGCGAGCTGTGAGAATCATACCGATTTCCCTATTTCCACCACGAATCAAAAATCGTAACAGGTAACTGCCGCTTATGTTCAGTCGCCAAATATCTTGACTCAATTTTTTTGCGAATGGCATCATGTACTTGTTTTCCTTCTAAATAATCGTCTAGTTGCTCATATGTGAGTCCGAGCGCTTCCTCGTCAGGTAAACCAGGACGATCATCTTCTAAATCAGCGGTCGGGGCCTTTGTATACAAATGGGTCGGGGCACCTAGTTCTTTTAGTAGAGATTTCCCTTGACGTTTCGTTAAACCGAACAAAGGAGCTACGTCGCAAGCACCATCTCCATGCTTTGTAAAAAATCCAGTAATCGCTTCGGCCGCATGATCGGTCCCGATCACGAGGCAGCCGTAATGAGCACCTACATCATATTGAGCTTTCATTCGCTCTCTCGCCTTCGTATTGCCTTTATTAAAATCGCTTAGCACTTCTCCTGTCGCTTGTTCAAACGACTTAGTTGAAGCGTCAACGGCGTCTTTAATGTTGACAGTGATCGAGCGGCTTGGCTTGATGAAGGCAATCGCATCCTGTGCATCGGCCTCATCCTTTTGCACACCGTACGGAAGGCGAACGGCAATGAAAACATATGAAGTGTCCTGCTCCTCTTCATTTAATTCATCGATCGCCATCTGTGCTAACTTTCCTGCAAGCGTTGAATCTTGCCCACCAGACAGTCCGAGAACATATCCTTTTGCACCACTATGTTTTAAATAGTTTTTGAGGAACGTAACCCGCTTTCGGATTTCTTCCTTCGGTTCTACCATCTGGGAAACGTGAAGTTCCTTTATTATTTGCTGTTGCATAATAACCTCCTACACAAACAATCTGTCCATTCTTATCGTAAATGAGCCGCGGTTTTGATTCAATCAGAATCCTTCGGTTTAAGCGAAAACTTTGTCAGATGATCTTCCAAACCTTCCTGTAGCAAAATGTCCACTTGCCGTTTCCCTAGTAAATCAAAGTGCGGGAAATCGACCCGATGATGGATCCATTCTTGTTTCAGTCCATACTGCTGTCCCCAGCATGTCAGCTTTTTGAGATCACGACACGCTACCTTTGTTACGGTATGGCATTCAGGAAAGCGGGAATCTAACCAGTAGTGGGTTAAAAACGCAATTTCCCCTCGGCTCGCTTTTTTCTTCCATTCCAGTAATTGTCGTCGATTAATTCCAAATGCCATCTTCTCCCGCTCCTCCTTTCTATTATATAGACTCTCGGCATTCGCCGAGCTTTGTGGTTCAAGGATTTTCCTCAAACCAATTTATTTCATCCCTCCTATTTTAGGTGGGATTTTTTAATGTTCATTTTTTAAAACTGGAAATTAATTATCAAAATATTTTCTCGAATTCGACAAGAAACACTTGACTTTTCAAAAACACCACAATAATCGCCGGTGAAGGGATTATTTTCCCTTACTACTTGTGATTGAGGTGCCAAAATGAAACCAACGTTTATTGCACACGAAACTTATCAAAACTTCGTTCTAAATCAGTTAAATGCCCATTATTCTGGCGGCATTCTTACCCTTGTTAATAAGGATTGGCCAGTAATTAAAAAGCTTTGGATAACTGATCTCTCTTCGGTAACTACATGGCTTGGTGATTCCTATTCCAAAAAGGGACCAAAGCCTCGTGACCCTGCTTCTATGATGCGTTCTTATCTGCTTTCATTATTTGTTCAACCTACAAAAGGTATTACTCATTGGGTTGATCAACTTCGTCGCGTTCCGTTGTATGCAATTCTTAGCGGTTTTGAACCCGGTGACACACCAGGTGTTGGAACATTTGAAGACTTTTTCAAACGTTTATGGGCCTTCGAAAGCCCGAATGTTATGCCGAAGGTCAAACCTAAAAAGAAAAAGTCAAAAAAGAAAAAGAAGCCTAAAAAGGGTGAAAAAGCTGAACCTAAGAATCCCGGAATTGTTCGTAAACTCGTTGATCGGGCAATGCGTTATGGTTCCAAACAAAAACAACTGCCAGGAGACCGATTATTTGAGTTTTTTCAATCCCAATTTTTAGCGGTTTCTACGAAACTTGGTCTTCTTGGGGATCCCGAAGCTCTAGGTGTAGTTGGAGATGGGACACCAATTGAAACAGCTAGGTACCCGAGAAGTAAATCAACCTGTAATTGTAGTGCCCAAGGACTAACGAACTGTACTCACCCACGCCAGTATTCACAACCCGACATCGACTCAGGCTGGGATAGTTCTAAGGAAAAGTACTTCAACGGATATCATCTCTACATGATATCCACTAGCGATAGCCAATACGACTTACCGCTATATCCACGGCTGCATCCTGCTTCCCGGCATGATTCAGTCAGCCTAGTGGTTAGTTCAATTGAATTTTCGCAACGGTACACCTTGGGCACGATTGATAAAATTCTTCTTGATGCAGCGCACGATGCTGAGGCCATTTATGAGCTACTTGAACATCAAAATGTGGAACCCTTCATCGATTTAAATGTTCGAACAAAGAAGAACTTTAGTACAGAAAGTGATATTCAAATATCTCCAACAGGTGTTCCAATCTGTCCGATTGGGAAGGAGATGAAGCCCAACGGGTTTGACAAATCTCAAAATCGGCAAAAATGGCGTTGTCCACTTGCTTGCGGTACCAAAAATACATGCTCATCACCGTGTTCAAAAGCAAAATATGGTCGGACATTCCATACATTCAGAGAGGATAATCTACGATTATTTACCAAAACACCAAGGTCCTCTGAAAAGTGGAAACTTATATACAAACGAAGAACCTCTGTTGAACGTTCTAATAAAAGAGAAAAAATAGATTATCACTTGGAATCTGGACGCCACCGGTCAACAAAAATGTGGTACATTCGCCTATACGCCATAATGATGTGTCAGCACATCGATGCTTGGTACAGCAGTCAGAAAGAGCAGTTAAATATTGAAGAAATCATCTTTCCTAAAGCCGCCTAGTCAATTTTTAAAAAAATAATGGCAATAGGTTTCTTTGTCATGCACATTTTTGAAAATACAATGAAAATAATGAGTGTGCAGGCCATTCCAATCCAATTTCCAGTAATTTTGGTTCATTT
>NZ_SNUY01000004.1:99150-112178 GCF_004376175.1 Halalkalibacterium halodurans
CTTTCCTAAAGCCGCCTAGTCAATTTTTAAAAAAATAATGGCAATAGGTTTCTTTGTCATGCACATTTTTGAAAATACAATGAAAATAATGAGTGTGCAGGCCATTCCAATCCAATTTCCAGTAATTTTGGTTCATTTCACCCGGAAAATTGTTATTTATTCCGAGACTCTATTTATGATAGCACGTCTTGCCGTTCTATTCGAAACACTTGGCCTGTCTGCAAACCATTTGATAAACAAAAAAACCGCACCTTTTTGTCGATGCGATTTCTTTGTTTTAGACTTCATCGTCATTGATTCGCGCACTTTGCTCATCTAAAATTTCTGATTCAAAAGCGTCTAAGCTTTGCTTACGTCGGTTGTTTTTTTCTTCTGTCCGCTGGCGCTCTTCAGCGTTCATCTCTTCATGGGCGAGCGCTTCGTTTGCTGCTTCCATCTTCGCCTTCGTATTGCGAACCATTTGTTTTAGCCGCTCAACATTGTTGTTACGATTATCAGGGTTTGCCATGGATCATCCTCCAATCATTTGCCATTAACCCTAGTATTGCATCGCTGTTTTTGTTTTATTCGCTAGCTGTGATTCGCAAATACGCTTCATGCCACGCGGGAAAGTGTTTACGAATGGCAATAGGTCGGAACGTATCTTTCTTCACACAGACATGCGTACTTGAGCCTGTTACACATGTCACACCTTCTTCATTGACCACCTCATAGCCATATACCACCCGCAAACCATCATAGTGCTCCACCCACGTATGGATCGTCACCGTTTCTCCGTAGTGGACGGGACGCTTATAAGAAGCATGAATATCGGCAATTGGTGATAATACCCCGTCCTTTTCCATATCCGCATAATGAAACCCCATTTCTTTAATGAGTTCACCACGCCCTAATTCAAACCAGATGAAATAATTTGAATGATGTACAACACCCATTTGGTCTGTTTCCGCGTATCGTACGTCAATGGCTGTTTTTGTTACAAACGGCCTTTTCATCTGATGTCGCCTCCCTTCTCTTCTATAAAATCCCTTCCCGTTAATGTCATTAACTGTTCTTCGCTAATGTCTTCTTCTATTTCTGTGATTCGTATCGCTTGCCGTTGGATCGCCCGCTCTAACAGGTCGACAGCGAATCGGCCGTTGCTTGGATGGCCTGATTCAGGAAGAAGTTGTCCAACTTGGCGTCTTGCTTCTTCATCCAGATGATAGCCATACTGTTCGCTGTGATAGTCAATCATCGCTTGAAGCTCTGCTTTCGTATAGTCAGCAAACGTGAACACCTTTTTGAACCGACTTTTTAGCCCTGGGTTAGCCGTAAGTAGCTCCTCCATTTCCTTTGGATAGCCAGCCATAATAACGACGAGGTTTTCCCCATGCTTTGTCATTTCATCCACAAGGGTGTCCACTGCTTCTTTTCCGAAGTCTTGTCCTCCTTTAAACAGGCTGTACGCTTCATCAATAAACAAAACACCTCCGAGGGCATCACGAATCCGCTCCTTCGTTTTTAGCGCTGTCTGTCCGACAAAGCCTGCAACAAGGTCACTTCGGCTAACGATGGAAACATGGCCCCGCTTCAATAACCCAATCTCCTGTAATGCCTCGGCAAACAGCTTAGCCACCGTCGTTTTCCCTGTTCCAGGATTGCCTGAAAAAATCGAGTGAAGCTGAATAGGGATCGTCGTCATTCCTTTGTCTCTCCTCATTTGCTGGACCTTAGCAAACGAAGTCAACTGTTTCAGTTCACGCTTGACGTCAGCCAAGCCGATCAGTTGCTCAAGACGATCGATGGCTCCCTCTTCTTTCTGCTCGTCATCTTCCTGCAAAAAGTCCTCTCTAGTTAGCAGAGCGAAATCCTCCACATGGGCTTGATCTAGCTGAACCTTGGCTCCTTTTTGAAAAATCGCGTTCATTACAATATTTTTTACCGTTCGACCATTTCCAAATGATTCGTCGACTTGCGCCTCTTCAATCCGTTGCTTAAACGCTAGGCGAGCACCGTCAGTCAACGTAAAATCATTATCAAGAGCCACTTGCTCCCCAATCAGTAGAAGCTCGTCGATCGAGTAATCGGAGAGATGAATTTGGTTTTGCTCAGGGAAACGGCTGCGTAGGCCAGGGTTGGAACGGAGAAATTGCTCCATTTCTACAGGATAGCCAGCTAAAATGAGCGCGAATGTCCCTGCATACTTCCCGCTCGTCATCGCAGCTACAAGCGTGTCAATCACCGCTTGTCCGTAATCATTACCAGAAGCCCCTTCACGCTTCAAACTGTAAGCTTCATCGATAAAAAGAACACCGCCTGCCGCTTTTTCAATGAGCGCCTTCGTGTTTTCTTCCGATTGACCGACAAACCCGCCTACAAGCTGGGAGCGATCTACTTCTAACACTTCATTGCGCTCCAGCAAGCCGAGCTCATAATAGAGTTGGGCAAATAATCGCGCAAGCCGCGTTTTCCCAGTCCCTGGATTTCCCGTTAAGATCATATGCAGGCTCATCTCATCGAGAAATTGATAGCCTGCTTTTTTCCGTTCCGCTTGATATTTTAAAAATTGATAATGATGGTGAACCCTGCGCTTCACATCTTCTAAACCGACCATCTTTTCCAGTTCATCTAGTGGAGAAGAAGGGTGTTGTGCTTCCTCTTCCATTTGGGCGATTACCTGTGTCCATTCGCGATGAAGGGCTTCAATTTCCTCAACAGCTTGGCGGATCTGCTGAAACTGACTTTTCGAATAATACACCCCGCTTACTGAATGAGCATACTCTTCTGTAGCCTTCACAATAAACAGGAGGGGTTCCCGAAGTGAGGTAAAGAGCTTGTTTAATTGCACAAACGCCTGTTTCTTATGTTCATCCCCGGTAGCCTCTGCCCCTTGTTGGCCTTGATCTAGAGCCTTTCGGTAAGAAGACTCATGCTCAAAAAATTGCTCCGCCAACTCAAAATAACGGAGCGCTGTTTTCTTTTTAACCGTCCCGTGGTCCGTCTCACGAATCGTCGGGAACGTGGCGGGTAGAGGAAGGTCTCTTATCGCCTCAATCACTTGCTGAAGTTCCAATGTCAACAATCGCGGGTTCTCAGGTTCTAGGTTAAGCCCTTCATCTAGCCACTGCTTCGTTCGCTTATCCGCTTCTCCTTTACGCTGCAAACGTGCACCTGCGATTAAAGCCAATAAATCGGCTTTTCCCTTTGTGTACTGCTCATTTTCTTCTAACCACGAAAGCCATTGCAAGCCCCTCGCTTCAGAAAATGCTTTCGTTCCATTCAAAAACGCTTGCAACTCGGCTTCAAATTGTTCGATTGTTCGTTCGTTTTGACGCATCGCTCTGTTCCTTTCTACTTCCACCAGCAACCATTATCTCTTTTCATTTGTGATCGTGCAGCTTGTCCTGCTCTCTCACCGACATATAGTATAAGTGTAGCAATTTTTACCGTTATAGTGAAATGAAAAAGGCAAGCCCATACATAATGAGCCTACCTTCTTACACCTTTCTTAATGGCAATAAACCCCTTGTTCAACACCTGCTGGCAAGAATTGATCAACCTTCGTTCCATCCTCGGCAAGCAAATCGATCACTGGCTGACTCATTCCAACATCAGACTGATAGACATGGTAGAACACACCATTCGTCAATTCTGTTACGTAGGAACCATCCTCATAGTGTAATTGTAGGCGGACCGTTTCCTTTGGTTCCTGAATCATTCCGAATGTCACATATGTGTAGTTGCTACCCGTCTCCTTCCATTGACCATCCGTCACTTGGAAGGTGCGGATTTTCATTGGTTCGTCATACACAGACGTCCCGCCCACAGTCAGCATGGCTGCTGGCAAGCGATAAAAATCACCTGTTTCCGAATCAATACCTAATTTCTCAATGACAAAATCATGGGCATTGACCGTGTAAATAACGGTCGTCGTCTCTTCGGTCTCATCCTCTAATACTATGTCGATACTCGTCTTATCTTCGTACGTTGCTTGAATGGCCGCTTCCACCGTTGGATATCTTGTTTCATCCACGAGAATACTGACGGGCGTCACGCTCAGCATGAGCCCAACATATAAAAAGAGCGACGCCGTAAGGCTACTCGTCGTGAAGACGAAAAGGGACTTATGGCGCAACGACAACACGCTAGCGGTAAGCCCGATCATTGCGAGAACCAAACAGGCAATGCCCCAACCTGTAAGGCTTAGAGTCAACTGCTGAAACACAGACAGGCCTTCTGGATGAAAGAGCAAAAATGACCATGCTGGCGGTTCCACTTGCATTGTTTCAGCCACTTCATGGGGAGGTGTTTGTCTTGTCATGAAAGCAGACAAAAAGAAAACAACACATCCAACGACAGATTCAATCCGAATGGAACGTTGCACAACAGAAAGAGGCTTTTCCGCTCTCAACCAAAGAAGGTGGCGCAAGCCAAACAAAAGCAATGGGAGAAACAACAGATGTTTCATGAGCAAAAATTGACCGTAAGTTAACGCCCAAGACGGGACGTACTCAGGAACAATATCGTTCATCAACAAGAGCCCCGACACACTAAGGACCGCAACTGCACATACAACCATGAGTGAAAACCAGCGATGAAATTTTAAACCATCGGTTAAAGGCCGAGCCCCCCAACCGACCATTAATAACGTTCCGATCCAAACGGCACTAGCAAGCAAGTGGCTCGTATTTAAAACAAAACCTTGCCACCCTAAGAGTGCCGTGCCGTGACTAACCCAGCTAACGGAGACAATCAGTAACAATACACCGACAAAAAAGAGAATAGCGGTGACTCGCTTCTCTGGAAACAAGAGCAGGACACCTAGGAAAACAGTAACCGTAAAAACAAGGAACCAGCTCTGGCCAACTGGATGCTGAATGATAACCGTGCTGGCTGCTTCTTGAAAGCTAAGGGAAAATTGTGATTGAACAACTCTTACCACTTCATAAAGTTGATAAGCAAGGAGAAGAGGGATCGCACTTAGCGCTAGAGCGATTCCTCTTGAACGAACCATCAGCACAGGTTTGTAAGCAGTCGGAACGATCCTAAGGACCGCATGACCTATCAGCCATGCGAATACGATAAATAACATCCCACCGCTCATACCACTAAGCATGTTACTTTCTTCTCCGTAATTGCTTGATAACGATGGCAATAGCTATTAGCAAAACAGTCCCAACGAAAGGCAAAATGAAGCGAACATGGTTGCCTTCCGCTAATGGACGCTCATCTTCAGGACTAGTCTCTTCATTTACTGGTTCTTCGCTTTGCTCTGGCTCATTATCGCCTTCACCTTCTGTTGCTTCCTCTACCGGCTCAGTCGCCTCACTGACAGCTTCCACAGTAAAAGAAAAGCTCCCTTCTGTTACGTGAGTATCCGAGCCAAGAACCGTCCATTCCACTGTATAAACACCCGCCTCTAGCGGGGTTTCCATGACGATCACCATTTCTTGATCCCCTAGATCAATCGAAGCCACTTCATGTTCATGCCCGTCCTGATCAAAGACTTGAGCTGAACTTGGTGATTCAATCCCACCATCAAAATAGAGATGGATGTTGTCAACTAAGTCTGTCACCGTTTCTCCGTCCTCTGGCTCGGACGATGAAACATATGAGTGACCGTAAACGGTTGAAGTTGGGATTATTAACCATAAAACAAGCATCATACTTAACGTACGTAATCTCATGTCTTCCTCCTAAAATACGAATGATTCCATATGCTTTTCATAGCTTACCAAATCTTTAGGAGAAAGAAAAGGCAAGTGACTTTGCCTAAACATTCATATTTTCCGTACGTTGAAATGCTCTTGGATCAGCAACCAGTTTTGCGGAAATTCAATGCGTAACACCCAATAGCTCACCCCGCGAAGGCCAAGCTCTTTAACAAGTTGAAATTTTGCTTCGATACTCCGTGCATCCTCAAACCAAACTTCGTGATCTCGTCCTTCCACGTCCCGATACGTAAAAAAAGGAGATTGGGCCGTTTCGTCATATTGAATCGTTGCCCCGTACCGAGCGGCAATTAGAAGCGCTTCTTGCGGACTAATCGCTCGGGCAAAGTCGCCTCCTGGCTCATACGGCAAAGTCCAGTCATAGCCGTAGAGCGGGATGCCCATCATCACTTTATTTGCAGGCATCACTGATACTGCATATTCAACAACACGCCGCACTTGGTCGAGCGGAGCAACAGCCATGGGCGGTCCGCCACTCCATCCCCATTCATATGTCATGAGCACTGTGAAGTCGACAATTTCTCCGTGAGCAGGGTAGTCATGGGCTTCATACCACGCCCCAACTTGTTCTGGACCCACTTTTGGCGCAAGTGCTGTCGATAACGTATAACCTGTGGCTCTAAGCCGGTCTGCTGCTTTTCGCAAAAAAGCATTATAAGGCTCACGATCTTCTGGTCGTAAGTGCTCAAAATCGATATTTAGGCTCCGATACCCTTTTTCTTCCATGACGGAGATCGCTTCAGTTAGCACTTTATCTTGCAACGCCTCACTTTGCAAAATAGCTTCCCCGAGTTCTGGATTAAAGTTATCACCTTCGATATTGGTTATGACCAGAACAGGAGCAATGGCAAAAAGTGCACTTGCTTCAAGGGACGGCTCATCTGGAACCGGTATCAATTCTCCTTCCCTTGTCACTTGATAGCTAAAGACGGAAACATATGTGAGCCATGGACCTATTCGTGAAATGACTCGAGGTTCCGTTTCTAGAGGAGGCCTCGGTTCAATATAGCCATTGACTTCGATTTCCGTTCTCGGCTGTGGTGGCAAATACAAACGTAAGCCTGGCTGGAGCGGTTCGTTAACATTTAGCTGATTGATTTGCGCAATTTGCTCTACCGTTGTATTAAACCGTCTAGCGATCGAATACAAGCTGTCGCCCGGCTGTACAAAGTAATAGCGTCCGACAATCGGAATGACCATTGTTTGACCTGGAACGAGCGTGTCAGGGTTCGGGATTTCATTGGCCATGATCAACTCATTCGCGTTAACACCGTACAGATTCGCGATCGAAAATACACTCTCATTTTCTTGCACCACGTGAATTTGCATACGGTCCCCCCTTTTAGAAATGTGACAAAACCGTGAATCGTTCCCTACATCCCACAATTTATGCGACAATGGAGCTGTTCATGAACAATGAAGTAGGTGTAAAAGAAATGGTAAAAAAACTATTCATTCTTATAAGCTACGGGGTCATAGCAGCACTCATTTACCTTTATGGAGAATGGTTGCTCGAATGGATTCAACAAGGTGGTGCTCGTTTCATCTTCTTGACCGTGATCATTGCCACGTTACTTGCTCTTTTCCCGATCATTCCATACCCAATCATTGGCGGTGTTCTTGGAGCAGCCTACGGCCCGTTCCTTGGAAGCGCGGTCACATGGATCGGTTCCTCGCTCGCATCGATCATTATGTTCATGTTTGTTCGGTATGGCTATCAAGATTGGGGGCTTTCGCTGATCCGACGCTCGGACCTAGTAACAAAAGTAACCGCCATGTTTGAAAAAAATGCCTTTATGGCCATATTTATTACACGCTTAATCCCCATCATTCCTTCAATCATTGTTAACATTTATTCCGCGCTAAGCCGCGTTTCGTTTATAAACTACAGCATCGCTTCTTCTCTTGGGAAAGTGCCATCGATGATCTTGTTTGCTGTTGTAGGGAACTCGATTGTGACAAACCCATCCCAGCTCCTTTGGATTGCCCTCTTCTACAGTAGTTTTCTCCTTATCGTCTGGATAGGATATCGAGCGTGGCAACGAGTGGCTCTGCAAAAACAAGCAAATATTTGACCGTTTGTCTCTAATATATAGTTAAAAAGCTCCCGTGCCTATCCGGCTATTGGGAGCTCTGTCATATATAATGTTTCCGTTTGTTGTCACTAGGAGCAATATAGTGAATTCGCGTAGCAAAAAAAGCAAAGACAATATACAGAACAGCACCAATCCAAGCTCCAACCGTATTCAAGATGACATCATCCACGTTCGCCACTCGATACGTGAACAAAAATTGGTTCGTTTCAATGAATAGGCTAAATAAACAACCAAGCCCTACAATTGTTTTCAGCTTGTGGATTTTTTTTACTGCCATCGGTAATAAAAACCCAAACGGGATAAACAACAACACATTTCCGAGCAAAATACGAATCGGATCCCATATATCTGGACTGAACACAGAAATGCGATAAATGCTCCGCAACGGCACTAAGTTGTAATTTCGCCCTCCAGGCCCTTCTGGTCCAAGGGAAGCTCCATAGTTCCATGCAAATAACGTTATATATAAGACAACGATTAAATATAGCAAGAAAAGGATGGCCCATCTCTGTTTGTTCTTTCTGTTCGTCACCATCTACACTCCCTTGAATTTAAGAGGACTGTCCCTATTATTTCGTGTTTTTGTATGGAAAACAAGCTTTTTTTATAGTAAATAACCGACAGGAACAAACAATTCCCCTACAAAAAATAGCAGCCTTGATCGCTTTTTGCGGTCAAGGCTGTATTTCAACCTTTCGGAGGGATGTATTGGGGGTTCTCATTCCCTTTTGTGTTCATCTTTTTCCCTTTATTGGCATCTGACTTTCTCGGCTGGGTTCCTAAGTGATCTGGGCGAAACTGGGCAGAACCATGTTTCATCTTCGCCATATGAGCACCTCCTTTTGTTCTTTAGATTTTGAAGGAGGTCTTTCTTCTATCCGTGCAATTTTTTACTTATATGTCGTTGCTCCCATCGCTCCTCGATTTTCTCCATCGCCTCTTTATCATTTAAAAGCTGATCTCTGTTTTCTGAAACTAACTCTTGAAATGACAATTTTCTGATTTTTCTCATGTTTCCACCTCTTTCATTTTTAAACAGTATGGCAAATGAGGTGGAAAAGTATACATTTTTGCACGTGCTATAGACTTATTTTTTGCTCAAATAAATGGATTGTGTCTCATCAATCGTCATTAAGAAGACATCCTGCTGAGTCACCCCATGTTCAGCTAATTTTTCTCTCAACCAATTGAGATTACCAACTTTCTTTACATTTGCATGGACGATCCGCCCATCTTCAATTAACACACTCTGATATCCTTTATCCTCAGGGTGCTGTCCCATATCATTTGGTGTTAACGCGTCATATTGAGATTTTTTAATGACGCTAATCGCTCCATTCATTTCGAGAATCGCATAATCCACTTCATTCAAGTCAGCCGCTCCTGCTTGACGAAGACCCATTAGAAGTTCGTCGACGGTTATTTTCGCCTTACGAAGTTGTTCCTTCAAAACCTGTCCATGACGCATGATAATAATCGGCTCATCTTCAATAATTCGTCGAAATCGTGGAGTTCTTAAAGCGATTATCGAAAGCATTAAATGCAATCCTGAGATAATAGCCGCAGCAACCACCGGTCCTGCCATTGGTAACTCTCCATCAACAAGAGGTTCACCTAAAACATCCCCAATGACGACGGCAAAAATAAAATCAAGTGCATCGATTGAGCTCATAGAGCGCTGTCCAAGAACCTTTACGATTAATAAAATATACAAGTAGACAATAAGCGCACGAATAATAAACCCATACAACGGTAAGGTTTCTGTCCCTTGCCAAAAGTCAAACATACTGTTATTTACTCCTTTGCAAAAAATGCGGCTTCGTCCGCTTTGTTTTTCATCCCCATTTTCCCTACCTCCATCTCGGCATATGTGGGGATAGGACGCGACTTTTTCTCTTTGCCTTGCTCTTGATTTTTTACTTTTTTATTAGTTGGTTGATTCATGGGGCTTCACTCCTTTTTCTCTCCCGTTATTGTGTAACATTTCGTTTGTTTTTATAATATGGTACGTGAAATTATCAAAATAAACTTAGCTTATCGCTCTTTCTTTATCGAAGTTAATAAAGAATGTGTCAATTGAATATAAAAAGCTCAGCCCTCTATAGAAAAGAGCTGAGCTAAAATCACCATTACTTTTTGATTTGGGTAAATTTGTTACGAAGAACCATTTGTAAGATTCCACCATGACGGTAGTAGTCTATTTCCACTTCACTGTCAAAGCGTACGAGAACATCAAATTCTGTTTTGTTGCCCGCTTCGTCCGTTGCTACAACCTTTACCGTTTCACGCGGCTTCACATCGTTTGTAATGTGGACTTCAAATGTTTCTTTTCCTGTTAAGCCAAGAGATTCAGCATTGTCGCCTTCCTTAAATTGAAGCGGAAGAACACCCATAAGGACGAGGTTGCTACGGTGAATACGCTCGTAGCTTTCAGCAATAACCGTTTTAATGCCGAGAAGGTTCGTACCTTTCGCTGCCCAGTCACGAGAGGAACCCATACCATAATCTTTCCCTGCAAGAATGGCAAGGCCTGTACCTTCCTCTTTATAACGCATCGCAGCATCATAAATGCTTGTGACTTCTCCCGTTGGCCAGTAAGTCGTGTAACCACCTTCAGTTCCTGGGGCAATTTGGTTGCGAATCCGAATGTTTGCAAACGTTCCGCGCATCATGACTTCATGGTTACCACGACGAGATCCGTAGGAGTTGAAGTCTTTTGGTTCTACCCCTTTTGAAATTAAGTACTGACCTGCTGGCGTATTTTTACCAATCGCTCCTGCTGGAGAGATATGGTCAGTCGTCACTGTATCTCCAAATTTACCGATGACACGCAAACCAGAAAGTGGTTTAATTTCTTCTGGATCTGGTGAAAGATCTTCAAAGAACGGTGGGTTTTGGATATATGTTGAATCATCATCCCACTTATAAAGCGGTTCATCCGTTGTTTCGATTTCATTCCAACGTTCATTGCTCGTAAAGACATTTTCGTACTCTCTACGGAACAATTCAGGTGTAACTGTTTCTTCAACGACTTTCTTAATTTCGTCAGCGGACGGGAAAATGTCGTTAAAGAAAACATCGTTGCCATTTTTGTCTTTTCCAATTGGATCGTTTAATAAATCAATGTCAACCGTACCTGCAAGAGCATAGGCAACAACAAGCGGCGGTGATGCTAAATAGTTCGCTTTGACGAGCGGATGGATCCGACCTTCAAAGTTACGGTTACCTGAGAGAACAGATGTCACGGTTAAATCGTTAGCGGCAACCGCCTCTTCAATTTCATCCTCGAGAGGACCGGAGTTTCCGATACATGTCGTACAGCCATAACCAACGATGTTAAAGCCAATTTGCTCAAGGTATGGAAGTAAACCAGAATCACGAAGATATCCTGTTACGACCTTTGAACCAGGAGCAAGCGACGTTTTAACATATTCAGGCACGTCTAGACCAAGCTCAACCGCTTTCTTTGCGACAAGCCCTGCTCCGATTAGCACGTATGGGTTTGACGTGTTCGTACAGCTTGTAATCGCCGCAATCGCAATCGAACCTGTGCGCATGGTTGTTTCACGACCGTCTTTAAACGAGACTTTCACTTCTTTATTAAATTCATCTTCTGTTAACCCGAGGCCTTGTGTTCCTTGTGGTGCCACAACCGCACGGTGGAACTCCTCTTGCATTTTTGAAAGAGGAATAAGGTCTTGCGGACGTTTTGGACCGGAAAGGTTTGCCTCGATTTTTGAAAGGTCGATTTCAACAACGTCCGTGTACGTTGGGTCTTGTGTTTCACCAGGCACATAAAAGAGGCCATTAGCTTTGCAATAAGCTTCTACAAGCTTGATTTGCTCTTCAGAACGACCGGTGAGACGCATGTAATCTAACGCTTCATCATCAACTGGGAAGAATCCGCATGTTGCTCCGTATTCTGGTGCCATGTTCGAAATTGTCGCGCGGTCTGCTAACGGCATTTCGGCAAGGCCTGGACCGAAATATTCCACAAATTTTCCAACTACTTTTTTCTCGCGAAGCACTTGTGTAACTTTTAAGGCAACATCTGTTGCTGTCGTTCCACTCGGTAAAGTTCCTGTGAATTTGACGCCAATTACTTCTGGAACTGGGAAGTAGGACGGTTGTCCAAGCATTCCTGCCTCAGCTTCAATTCCGCCAACACCCCAGCCGAGAACCCCGAGACCGTTAATCATCGTTGTATGAGAATCAGTACCTACAAGAGTATCAGGGAACGCAACTGTTTCCCCATCCTGCTCGTTCGCATGGACAACGTTTGCAATATACTCAAGGTTTACTTGGTGAACAATTCCGGTTGCCGGTGGTACAGCACGATAATTGTTAAATGCTTTCTTCGCCCAATTTAAAAACTTGTAACGCTCTTCATTTCGTTGAAATTCCAGGTTCATGTTGAACTCAAGGGAATCGTTCGTTCCGAACTTGTCCACTTGTACAGAGTGGTCAATGACGAGATCAACTGGAATCTCAGGATTGATCTGATCTGCGGAACCTCCCATGTCAGCCATCGCTTTACGAAGTGACGCTAGGTCAACAACAGCCGGAACACCTGTAAAGTCTTGCAAAATGACACGTGAAGGTTTAAACGGTACATCGATATCCTTTAATTGATCAGTACCCCACTTTGCAAGGTTTTTCACATGTTCTTCCTTAATCACATAGCCGTCATATTGGCGCAAGACGGATTCAAGAAGAACCTTGATGGAATACGGTAACTTGGAAACGTTACCTTCTCCCGCCTTCTCTAAGGCTTCCAAGGAATAGTAGTGGTACGTTTTTCCGTCTACATCGAATGTAGATTTGGCATTAAACACATCGTTTGTCTTTGTCATATGCAGTCCCTCCTCCAAACACTATCATACCGTAAGCTGTCAAAATTGTCTAAAATACGACTCATGGAAAATTGGATGCTGACGCAAAAAAGAAAGCGCTTTTAACCCTTTGCGACCTTTTTCCTTCTTAAGAATAGCAAAACTTCCTTCAAGAATAAATGGATTTTCAAAATTTTTTCACGATAAATTAAAAACAGCGGACAAAGTACGTAAAATTGAGCAAATGGTTCACACTATCTGGTAGTGTCAAAAGTTCTATGAAAAACTAGCACGGTTCATACTACCTACCATTTATTAGGTGGAAATGCCACGCTATCGCTCTTGACAAACACACCAATGGTTTATTCAGAGGTCAATCAAGGGCG